>NZ_CP012369.1:750000-1350000 GCF_001267405.1 Moorella thermoacetica | reverse complement strand
CAGGGAAATAGAGGCCTACTGCCACGATGCCGCCATCACCATCGCCGGGAAAATCCCCTTTGACGCAGACGTGGCCAGGGCCCTGGTAAATGCAGTGCCCCTGACGGCCTGTTCAAGGGGTGCGGCGGCCAGAGCCGTCAGGGCTCTGTGGGACAGCCTGCAGATACACCTGGAAAGGCTTTAAAAATCCCTATCTTAACCCGGAGTCCTATCGCCATGGTCCATTATAACCGCCCTTAAGGGGCGGTTTTCTTTTAGGACAGGAACACCCGGCCCCCGGCCGACATAGCCTAATACCAGAAAGTTGCCTGCCGGCAAGGGTTTAAGAAAAAGGCAAAGATCTAAGTTGCCGGCAACAAGAATCCCGACTTTAAGCAGGCATTTAAGTAAAAGGTTAACAGGGGGTGTGGTCATGGCTGGTAGGTCAATTACCAGTCTCAGCAACCTGGAACCGGGTGCTTTTGGTGAGGTCGTATTGCTGCAGGCCAGGGGCCTTGCCCGGCGCCGCCTCCTTGACCTGGGCCTGGTACCCGGGACTAGGGTGGAAGTCCTGCGCCGCAGCCCCGGCGGCGATCCCACGGCTTTCTGGGTCCGGGGGACGACCATCGCTTTACGCCGAGAAGAGGGGCGCCAGGTCCTGGTAAAGCCGGTTTAAGATAGGGGTGGTCAGAGTGGGACTGACAAAGCGGGCCGCGGGCCGCAATGACAATGACCTGCGGGAAGATTTCTTCCCGCCAGGGGTGACCGGTTATCTCATCGCCCTGGCTGGTAACCCCAATGCCGGCAAGAGTACGGTTTTTAACGCCCTTACAGGTTTAAGACAGCATACCGGCAACTGGCCCGGAAAAACAGTTCTCCTAGCCCGGGGCACTTACAGTCACCGGGAAGAGACCTTTACCCTGGTGGACCTCCCGGGGACCTATTCTTTACTGGCTACTTCCCTCGAGGAACAGGTGGCCCGGGATTTTATCTGCTTCGGTAACCCCAGCGTCACCACCGTGGTCGTCGACGCCACCTGCCTGGAACGAAACCTCAACCTGGTCCTCCAGGTGATGGAAGTTACAACCAGGGTGGTAGTTTGCCTGAACCTCATGGACGAAGCGCGGCGCAAAAATATAGAGATCGACGTCCCGGCCCTCGCCCGGGAACTTGGGGTGCCGGTGGTGCCGGCGGCGGCCCGCAGCGGTGAAGGCCTCTTAGAATTGAAGGAAGCGATTTCCGGGGTGGCCGCCGGGACCATCCCTACTGATCCCCGCCCGGTCGTTTACGATGAAGACATCGAAAGGGCTGCCGTCCGGCTGGCAAGGGAGTTGCGGCCGCTGCTTAAGGGGCGGGTTAATGCCCGCTGGGTAGCCCTGCGCCTGCTGGAGGGCGATGAGGGGATCTTGATGGCGCTCAAGCAACACCTGGGAATCCCTGTCTCCCAACTAGAAGTTAAGCTGCAGCTTAAAGGGGTGCCGGCCTGATGGCTAATATGGAAACCCGGCGGCTCTTAAGCCAGGCCAGGAGCTTGACGGAGGGGCTGGAGGAAAACCTGCGGGACAGGATTGTTACTGCCCTTTATGCCCGGGCGGAGGGCATCGCTGCCCGGGTCATTAAAAAGAACCCTTCCCCGCGCCGTGACTGGGACCGGCGGTTGGATACCGTTTTGACTTCCCGGCTGTGGGGTTATCCCTTAATGCTGATCCTGCTGGCTGCCGTTTTCTGGCTTACTGTTAGCGGTGCCAACTACCCCTCAGCGCTCCTGGGCCGACTCCTCTTCGGTTTCCAGGATATCCTGTCGGGCTTATTTGGCCGACTGGGGGCACCGGACTGGTTGCACGGCATCCTCGTCCTGGGGATGTACCGTACCCTGGCCTGGGTGGTTTCTGTGATGCTGCCTCCCATGGCCATTTTCTTCCCCCTGTTTACCCTGCTGGAAGACCTGGGGTACCTGCCCCGGGTGGCTTTTAATCTGGATCACCTCTTTCACAGGGCCGGCGCCCACGGGAAACAGGCCCTGACCATGTGCATGGGCTTCGGCTGCAACGCCGCCGGCGTTGTCGGCTGTCGTATTATCGAATCGCCCCGGGAGCGTTTAATCGCCATCCTGACCAATAACTTCGCTCCCTGTAACGGCCGCTTTCCGACCCTGATAGCCCTGGCCACCATTTTTCTAGGCGGCCTTGTCGCTCCGTCCGGCAGGGCAGCCGTGGCCGCCCTCAGTGTCGCCGGGATTGTTTTACTGGGTATCCTCCTCATGTTTCTCACTTCCTGGCTCCTCTCCCGGACGATCCTAAAGGGAGTTCCCTCTGCCTTTACCCTGGAACTGCCCCCCTACCGGCCGCCCCAGGTCCTGCGGGTCATTGTCCGTTCCGTCTTTGACCGCACCCTCTTCGTCCTGGCCCGGGCCGTCGTCGTTGCCGCCCCAGCCGGGGCCCTCACCTGGGCCCTGGCCAACATCCACGTGGGGGGAGTCAGTATTATCGCCCACCTGGCGGGGTGGTTGCAGCCCCTGGGGCGGGTCGTAGGCCTGGACGGCTATATCCTCCTGGCCTTCATCCTGGGCCTGCCGGCCAACGAGATCGTCATTCCCATTTTACTGATGGGTTACCTGGCGACGGGCATGCTCACCGACCTGGATAGCCTGGCGGCCCTGGGCAGCGTGCTCACCAGCCACGGCTGGACCACCGTCACCGCCCTGAATATGATGCTCTTTTCCCTCCTGCACTGGCCCTGCACTACCACCCTGCTGACTATATATAAGGAAACTAAGGGCCTTAAATGGCCCCTCCTGGCGGCGTTAATCCCTACCGCCATGGGACTTTTAGCCTGCTTCCTGGTAAAGACGCTGGCAAACCTGGCTGGCCTTTTCTAAAGAAGACGTGGCTGCAGCCCGCCCCGGGGCCGGCGTTAGTCGCTGCTGTGGCGGAATAACCAGGCCCTCAGGTCCTCCAGCCTTTCCCCTTCAGGATACTTGTTGAGGCGGTTCATGGCCAGGAGTTCATCCAGGTATTCAGGATGGGCACGGAAATACTGGACCAGATTGCGGAAAAGGCACATGGTTGGCGGGGTAATATAGTGCTCGATGCCTTCAACCTGTTCCTCAACCCCTACCCGGGCGTTGAAGAGGGTGAGGAAGTCTTTTAACATCTCGTCGCGCCAAACGAGGAAATAACCCGTACGCCTTCCCTTATCGGTCAGGGCGATATGCCGGTATTTTTCATAAATGACAAAGCCGCCTTCGTGAAGCTTCTGGATCATCCGGGTGACAGACGAGGGCTGGATATTCAGGGCTCCGGCCAGGTCGACGGCCCGCACATACCCTTTCTCCTGGATTATCCGATAGATCATTTCCAGGTAGTCCTCCATGCTTTCAGTTAACATGATCCTCCCTCCGGCAAGTGTTTCTCTGTCTCTAAACTTTATGCCGGCGGGCACAGTTTTTAGACCGGGGTTAAAAAAGCTACTCTTAACCGGCAAAACTATAACAAAAAGGCATACTATGGATACAGGGCAAGCAGGAACAACATAGAATAATATAAAAGGATAACAACCCCGGCCCAGCCCGGGCTGTGGAAGGAGAAAGCAGAGGAATAATTGATGATTTATCTCAATAATGCCGCCACCTCCTGGCCCAAGCCGGAGACTGTTTACCAGGCCCACGACGCTTATTTGCGCCATCTCAGCGGCAGCGTCAACCGCGGCGCCGGCGGGGCCTCCCTGGACGCCGGCCGGGCGGTCCTGGAGACCAGGGAACTCCTGGCGGATTTCTTTAACATCCGCGAACCGGAGCAGGTCATCTTCACAGCCAACGCCACCGAAGCCCTCAACCTGGCCCTTCAGGGGTTGCTGGAGCCGGGAGACCACGTGGTTATCAGCAGCCTGGAGCATAATGCCGTGGCGCGGCCCCTGCATACCCTGCAGGATAAGGGGGTCGAATATACCATCGTCAACTGCGACGCCCGGGGCCGCCTCAATCCTTTAGATGTGGAAAGGGCCATCGGCCCCCGGACCAGGTTGATTTGCCTGACCCACGCTTCCAACGTAACCGGCACCATCCTACCTGTCAACGAAGTGGGGGAGATCGCCCGGCGGCATCATCTCCAGTACCTGGTGGATACGGCCCAGACGGCGGGGGAAATCCCCGTGGATGTGGAGGCGGCCGGGATTACCCTGCTGGCCTTCACCGGCCACAAGGGCCTGCTGGGCCCACCTGGGACCGGCGGGCTTTATATCCGTTACCCCGATACCGTCCGGCCCCTGATTTATGGCGGGACAGGCAGCAGGTCCGAACTCCTCACCCAGCCAGAGGTGCTGCCTGATAAGTATGAGAGCGGCACCGTCAATGCCCCGGCCATAGCCGCCCTGGGGGCGGGGGTAAGGTTTATCCGGGAGACGGGCTTGGACAATATCCGCCGCCATACCAGGGAATTGACAGCCCGGCTCCTGGAGGGGTTGCGCCGCCTGCCGGGGGTAACCCTTTATGGCCCCACGGATTCGGGGGAGCGGGTACCGGTGGTTTCATTAAATATCCGCGGCCTCTCTCCCGGGGAGGCCAGCGCCTGGCTGGCGGACCACTATGATATTGTCAGCCGCCCGGGGCTCCATTGCGCCCCCCTGGCCCACCAAACCATCGGCACCCTTAAGACGGGCACCCTGCGCCTGAGCCCTGGCTTTTTTAATACCGCTGCCGAAATCGATGCCGCCCTGGCAGCAATCAAAGAACTGATGGAGGTCATGCAGGGTGAATGAACTGGTTCTTTTGACCTTTCCTTCCACCTTCTACGCCCTCAGGGCGGAAAAGGTTGTCCAGGGGGCCGGCCTCAGGGGCCGGCTGATCCCCGTGCCCCGGGAGCTGAGTTCCCTCTGTGGCCTGGCCCTGGAACTGGACCCCGCTGAAGCCGGCCGGGCCCTCTACCTGCTCCAGGCAACCGGCATTGTGCCGGAAAGGAAGGTGCGGGCGGTAAAGGAAGGGCCCTGCCTGAAGAACATTAGCGATATACTTTAAAGAAAAGGCGCCCACCTGTAATACAGGCGAGCGCCCTGAATTATCCCAAGGGATATGAACGTCCTTAACACGTTTCTGACGGTTTCCCCAGGTACTCTCCGACGAGGCGCATGGCGCAGAAGTCACCGCACATAGAGCAGGCAACGGCCCCCTCGTCGTTGCGGGCCCGGCGGTACTGCCTGGCCTTTTCCGGGTCCAGGGCCAGCTCTATTTGGCGCTGCCAGTCCAGGGCCTTGCGGGCGCGGGCCATCTCCCGGTCCCATTCCCAGGCCCCGGGAAGGCCTTTGGCCAGGTCGGCGGCATGGCCGGCAATGCGGGCGGCGATCACTCCTTCCCGCACATCGGCCAGGGTGGGCAGGCCCAGATGTTCGGCCGGGGTAACGTAGCAGATAAAATCGGCCCCGGCAGCAGCCGCCAGGGCGCCGCCGATGGCGGCAGTAAGGTGATCGTATCCCGGCGCGACGTCAGTGACCAGGGGTCCCAGGACGTAGAAGGGCGCTTCGTGGCAAAGGCGTTTCTCCAGGAGGATATTAGCCTGGATCTGGTTTAAGGGTACGTGTCCGGGTCCTTCCACCATGGCCTGGACACCGGCTTCCCGGGCGCGATCCACCAGCTCTCCCAGGATAATCAACTCCTGGATCTGGGCCCGGTCGGTGGCGTCAGCCAGGCAACCCGGCCGCAGGCCGTCGCCCAGGCTTAAGGTGACATCATAGCGCCGGGCGATCTCCAGCAGGCGGTCGTAATGGGCGTAGAGGGGATTCTCCTGTTCATTATGGAGCATCCAGCCTGTCAGGAAAGATCCGCCCCGACTGACGATATCCGCCAGGCGGCCCTCGCGGCGCAGGCGCTCAACTACCTCCATGGTGACACCGCAGTGAACGGTAATAAAATCAACACCGTCTTCAGCCTGCATTTCGATAACCCGGAAGAGGTCGTCAACGGTCATTTTTACCAGAGCGCCGTATTTCTCCTGGGCCTCCACCGTAGCCTGGTAAATGGGCACAGTCCCGACGGTCGCCGGCGAGCGGGCAATGACCTGGCGCCGGCATTCGTTAATGTCACCGCCGGTGCTTAGATCCATGACGGCATCAGCCCCGGCGTCCAGGGCCACCTGGAGCTTCTCCAACTCGGCGGCGATATCCGGGTAGTCCGTGGAGGTACCCAGGTTGGCGTTAACCTTGGTCCTTAACCCCCTGCCAATACCGCATGGCTGGAGTTTATGGTGATTCTTATTGACCGGTATCACCACCCGGCCGGCGGCTACCTCTGCCATTAGGTCCTCTACACGCACCTTCTCCCGGGCCGCCACCTGTTCCATCGCCCGCGTCACCTGGCCCACCTGGGCTGCTTCCAGTTGCGTCATTGACCTCATCCTCCTTAAATCCTGGTATAAAAAATCACCTGCGGCAAGCAGGTGATCTCCGGCAACTTCGGTCCCCACTTCCCTACGCTGGTATGACCCAGATCAGGTTCCAAGGGTTAGTGCTGCGGCACTTCTCAGCCCCTAAGGGCACCCCCGGGGTAACTATTGGGTTTTTATAAATAACTATTCTCCTTTTACCAGTATGTTTCCTGCCGGGTAGATGGTTTTTTTCTTCGACCGTTATTTGCAGCAAATTTTTGACAAGGATCTTCCAGGATCGGCAGCGAATGCATACAACGACGTCGCTGTACTATCAGACGCCGCCAGCCAACCTTTCCGGAGGAGTGGGCAAAGTGGTCAAAGAAAGAATCGATGCTCGCCTGACGCTCTCACGCCTGGAACTGCAGATAGCCCTCCTGGCCCGGGCCGGTCTGAAACGCTGGGAGATCGCTACCGTCCTCGGCATCCAGCAGGGTACTGTTAAATCACAGCTGGAAAGGGTGACCGCCAAGCTTGGCCCAACCTGGAAGGAACGGAAGGATGTCCTCTGACCGGAACTGGAACCGGAAGTCCACCAGGCTGTCCTGGTCTTGCAGGGGCCGGAGGCCGGAAACCCTATGGAAGAAGCCCTCCTCGAAGCCGCACCTGCCTTGCCTGCCCTGGGCCTACGGGCTGCCAGGACTTCTCCGGTCGTCAGGACTGACGGTGGGGCAACCCCCGAGGGGATAACCCCGGAAGGGGCAACTATGGATCTGGTAGAACCTATGGATTTTAGTTCGGCGCGGCGGGCCCTGGAAGGCGAACTCACCCCCGGCGAGGCAGCCATCCTCCAGCTCGAGGGCCTGCCTTCGCCAAAGGGCCAGGCCTTTCTGAGGCAAGCCAGGTCTACCCAGTGGCAATTGCTTCTCCTGGGAGAATGTCGCTCCCTGTACGTCAGTGCCGGTGCCCGCTTCTGGTTAAAACCGGCCCTGGCTGTACTCAGCGATAACCGGCAGATTCGTTTCCTCCAGAGCGACAACAGCGATGAACCCTACCGGCCCTGGTGGTTGCCCTATACCACCAGCGGCCGTGCCCGGGGCACCAACGCCGCCTATTACAAACTTCAGGATGCCGCTTCCGGCGAGTACGCCAGTAGTTACCTCCGGGACTGGATAGATAACGACCTGGAGAATTATGTTGCCTCCCTGCATGCCCGCATGCAGCAACGCTGGCGGGCCCTCAACCGGATCGCCCTGGCGGCAGGGCGTGGGAAACCCCGTCCCCTGCCTGACCTTCCGGCTCTCCTGGCCGAAGCCCGGCGGGTCCTGGGGATAGATTGAACCTGGAATAAGAGCCCAAAGGCCTGCCTTTTAGCTAGAGGCAGGCCTTTTACTTGCCAGGAGTTATTTTCCGTTAACCCGATTTATCTGTACTACCCGGCCCATTGCCTGGCGTTGAACCGGAAGTACTACCAGGGTTCGCAGTATTACTGTTTTTTGTTCCACTGGCAGGCGGTTCCTTGCCATTGTTGGTAGTTATACCTGTACCTGCTTTTTGGGAGGGCGGGTTATTAGACGACAGCGTACGGTTTGAACCTTTATCATGAGTAGGGGTTGTTATGATGATATCCTTTACAGCGGGTGGGCGTGGGGATGATACACGGTTGCTGGTAGAGGTTCCCCTGGTATCGGCCTTAAAGGTAGACGTTGTCCCCTTACTGTTGCTGGATGTCTGGGAAGCCGGGGCGTCCAGGACAACCTGCTTGGTTGTTTGCCCGTATTCAAACAGGGCCTGGGCTACCTGCCGGGCCTGAGCAGGATCCACTCCCCAGTAGCTAATGCCATTTATAGTTTGAAAATACCCTGGTAGGGTCTGGCTAACAACAGTCATATTTTTCAGGTGCAAGCCTGCCCTGGCCATGGTTAGCATTTCGTCCAGGCCCATATTAGTTTCGACGTTCTTATAGATCTCAGGCAGCAGCCGGGGCATTTTTAATAACGTACCCGGCTGCCGGACCTTTTCCAGCAGGGCTTTGATGAGCTCCTGCTGCTGGCCGGTACGGTCAATGTCACCCAGGGCTTCCTTCCGGAAGCGGACAAAGGCCAGGGCCTGGTGGCCATCCAGGTGCTGGAGACCCTTCTTCAAGTTGATTTTATACTGGGGCCCGTCAACCGGGTCATAGTAGTACATATCCCTGGGGATATTCACCGTCACCCCCCCCAGGAGATCGATTATTTTAATGAAACCGTCCCAGCGAAGTAAGACGTACTTGGATATGGGCACACCGGTTAGGTCTGCTACGATGCTGGTTGTTAAATCGGGACCGCCTATACTATAAGCGGCATTGATCTTGTCCACCCCGTGGCCGGGGATATTTACCCTGGTGTCGCGGGGAATGGACAACAGGGCCAGCCTCTCCCCGTCAAAGTGGGCCAGGATGATGGTGTCTGTATTACCCACCTTTTCGCCGGGGCGGGCGTCGGTGCCTAAAAGTAAAATATTAAGGGTCCCTGGCTGACTCCCGCCGGTATCCGTGGACCCCGTTTCCTGGCCAGATACAGGAGGAAAAAAGAACAGCCTGGCGGCAAGGAACCCGCCGCCTGCCGCCAGGCAGGCCAACAGGAAAACAATTATCAGCTTTAATTTACCTCTTAACATAAGCTGCTCCTTTAAAATAAAGGGGTTTTTGATGATTCTTCGCGGTTTATGAAAAAATTCCTGCCTGATCCCATGGAAGAGAAATAATTCCGGCAGGTTTAACAGGAAATTAACCGGCCCTTAGCAGTATATTTATAAACCGGTAGTAAAATCGAAGGTAAGAGTTAACCTGTACCCGGGGGGAGGATCTACCCATGACTTCCTGGAATGGCCGTGTCTTTGTAAGTACATTGCCCCTGACGCGGCCGCTGGATATCAAAACTTTACTGGCCTCCGGTGCCGGCCTGGAGATCTTTGCCGAAGGACCCCAGTGGCGAGACCCGGAAAACGGCCTCAACCTCACCAGGACCCTCCTGCGGGGGTATAATAATCCCCGGAGTCTCCACGCCCCCTTTTACGACCTTAACCTGGCCTCGGAAAAATACCCGCCCATCCGGGATTTGACCCTGGATATCTATAAAAGATTCTTTGGAGTAGCTGCCGAACTGGAGTGCGAACATGTTGTCATCCATACCCATGCCTATACCTGTCCCCTTTATGATCCGGCCGGGACCCGCCAGCGGGTAAAAAACATCCTGCCTTTACTGGCGGCAAGCGCCCGGCAGGCCGGGATAAGGCTGGCAGTAGAAAACATCGGCCTGGGCCCTACCCAGCTATTCGATTCCGAGGAATACGTTAATCTTTTCCGGGAGATCGACGGAATCTTTGCCCTCCTGGATATTGGCCATGCCTTCCTGAACGGCTGGGACATACCCCGGGTGATCTGGCAGCTAGGAGAAAAACTGGTGGCTTTGCACCTCCATGATAACCGGGGGCACGCTGACGAGCATTTGCCCATAGGGATGGGAAGCATTAATTGGCGGCTTATCCGGGAAGCCCTGGCCCTGTTGCCCTCGCCGCCGGCCTTAATCCTGGAATATAACGAAGAAACGCGTTTAAACCGGATCTTGACCGATATCCATGAACTCCAGTGTACCCACCGGTTCGGTTCAGCTATGGGCCAGGTTTAACTGCATACTAGCTGTAGCGGGGAGGCCAATGATTATCAACTTCTATAGCCAGGACCGGGAAGGCCGGAGGACGTGGCTACCCCTGGTCTCCGTTTCTCTGGCTATCGTCGACTGCCGGGATGCGAGGGCCAATAAGATGACGGCAGGAACGCCAAAGCGCGCCTGCCGCATTTGTTTAAAGTCGGTATTCTACGGTTTTTTGCCGGGCCAGGACGTCGTAAAGGAAGCTGGCCTTGCTCAGTTTTTCCACCTGCACTTCTTCGGGAGTGCAGGCTAGGGGTTCAATGGGCTGCATTACCCTGGCCAGGGCTTTGCCCAGCACTTCATAGCGGCGATACAGGGGCATTTGAGCAAAATCGGATGATACTACCAATAAATCTATGTCGCTATCTTCTCTAGCATCGCCTCTGGCCTGGGAGCCAAACAGAATGATCTTGTCGATCTGGATACCTTGATTTTTTAGGGCATCAGCAAACTGCTCTATAATTGCTTGAATATCTGGTCTTTCTTTATCCATTCCAGTATCTCCTTTGTTTTAACAAGATAATCTTGAGCAACGTTACGGGAATAAGTTTTTCGTGCGGCAGCAAGGTCTTTAGGGTAACGGGCCCCCGACCCTATGGCATCCAACGTTCCTAAAAATTCAAGGTGTTCTTCTACTAAATTAACCTCCTTGACTTCTGGCGACACCCACAACACCTCACCCATATGATACCACATTCTGTAAGAAAGGCCAATCCTACTTTTTATACCCTGTCTTTTTTGTCTAAATTGATCGGTTAAATTAGGTCTTACCCCGCATTATGACCGGCTTATTTATAAAGGAACTTCTCATCCGCGGCGACTTATGCCGCTGTCTGATCGTCTGCCCTGGCAACCTGGTAGAACAGTGGCAGGACGAGCTTGAGCGCAAGTTCTCTTTGCCCTTTGAGATCCTGACCAACGACCGGATTGAGGCTGCCCGGACAGGGAATGTTTTCAAGGAATTACCCCTCTGCATCGCTCGCCTGGATAAGCTGGCCCGTGATGAAGACCTGCAGTTTAAACTCCAGCAAAGCGACTGGGACCTGATAGTTGTTGATGAAGCCCATAAGATGTCCGCCAGCTTTTTTGGTGGTGAAGTTAAATATACCAAACGATACCGGTTAGGGCAGTTATTATCGCGGATTACACGCCACTTCCTCCTGCTTACGGCTACGCCCCATAATGGTAAAGAAGAGGATTTCCAGCTATTTATGGCTCTCCTTGATGGGGACCGGTTTGAAGGCAGGTTCCGGGATGGGGTCCATGCGGTGGACACATCCGACCTTATGCGTCGTATGGTTAAAGAAGAGTTACTTAAGTTTGACGGCAGGCCCCTGTTCCCGGAACGGATAGCTTATACAGTAAATTATACCCTTTCTGATATGGAGGCTTATCTCTATAAAGAAGTTACCGATTACGTCCGGGAAGAATTTAACCGCTCCGATGCCCTGGAGAATGAGGGACGCAAGGGTACCGTCGGCTTTGCCCTGACCATTCTGCAGCGGCGCCTGGCCTCGTCACCGGAGGCGATCTATCAGTCATTAAAGCGGAGGCGTGAACGTTTAGAGAAACGCCTGCAGGAAGAGGAGTTGCTTAAAAGGGGCGCCACTATCACATTAAAAGAAAGCTGATCGAAGTGGCCCTGCCCCTGGAGGCCATTAATAAAGAGTCCGCCCGGGAAAAGTCTATCCGTCACGGCCATCCCTCAACGTTACATTTATGGTGGTCGCGGAAACCCTTAGCCACCTGCCGGGCGGTACTTTTTGCTTCCCTGGTGGACGAGCCCTCGAGCCGTCCGGAGGAGTTTCCTACTGAGGAAGATCAAGCTAAAGAGCGCCGGCGCTTGTTTCGCATTATCGAAGACCTGGTGAAATGGGAGAACTCCAACAACGAAAAAGTGCTTGATACGGCGCGGCAAGAGATTTTAAAGTCTACCGGGGGTAATCCGCCGCCGGTGTTGGACCCCTTTTGCGGCGGTGGGTCTATTCCCCTGGAAGCCCAGCGCCTGGGCTTGGAAGCCCAGGCCAGCGATCTCAACCCGGTGGCGGTTTTGATTACCGCCATTGGCCCGGGCATGGCCATCTTCTCCCGCTATGAAAAAGTGCTGGAGGCCAACGGCGAACCGATGTCTTTAATGACGCCCTGGGCCGGATGGAAGACAAACTTACCCATTTATACACCAGCAATCAGCGTTACTGGTATGATTTACCGCCAAACTTAAGGCGAACTGTAGAGGATCGTGCCTAGCAAATATCACACGATGAACTGGAACTGGAAATTGAGCGCCGTTTAAAGGGATTTAAAGAACGAGCTGATTTTCAGGGAGTACATAGCTGCGTCAGTTCGTCTCTAGATGTACCCGACGATCAGGGTGCCCGCCTGGTGGTGCTGGGGCCAGCTTATAGTCATAAAGCAGGGCAAATGGACAGCAAAGCTATAGCAGCCGCTGAAGAGATTTTGAACAACCGTGGCAGCTCCCCGCGTATTTATCGTAATATGCTGGCCTTTGTTGCTCCTTACAGGGATTATCTACAAAGCCTGGAACAGGAAACGCGCCGGTATCTGGCCTGGAAGTCTGTGGTTGATGACACTGAAGCTCTGAACCTGGATGCCTACCAGCGCCGCCAGGCCAGCGAGAGTTTAAAACGAAGCGACGAAACTGTCGACCTGAGGGTGAAAGAGGCCTACTGCTGGTTGCTGATGCCAACCCAGGATGGCACCAATCCCATCGAAGGGGAGGCAACAAGGATCAGCGGTGGTACGGAAAGCCATATTGTGAAGGCTGCTAAACGGATGCGTACTACCGAACAGCTTATCCTCAAGGCTCCATAATATGCCCATATTAAACGGGCCACAAAGTCCACTGACCAGGGCACTGCGAGCCTTAATACATGCAGCTTTATTTCGAAAAAAATCCTACAATGGCTTGACACTATCTGACACTATCTTAAGTTTGAAAATACTAGTATGCAGTTGTAGTCATAGTGTATAATAGTGGCAGGGGTGATTACTAACGTGGCCGTTGAGGACAAGAGCAACCCGACAAGCTACCGAGTCATTCGCCACAACCCAGGCGATGAGGAACAACGCTTATTAGAACGCTGCCGTGATCTTATTCGCGAAGTTGTTCCCGGGGCCACAGTAATACTATATGGCTCCAGGGCTCGTGGGGATGCTGAACCCGATTCAGACTATGACGTATTAATCCTTACGAAAGGACTTGCTAATTGGCACCTGGAAGATGCGATCCGCGAGAAACTTTATCCGCTGGAGTTAGAGACAGGAGTAGCTTTATCTATAGCGGTTTTTAGCGAACAGGAGTGGAATTCCCCTCTATACCAGGCCATGCCTTTCACCCAGAACGTAAAACGTGAGGGGATAGTTCTGTGAAAGAAGAAATTAAACAGTTAATCCTATACAGGATGGAACGCGCTAAAGAAGCTATAGCCGAGGCGGAATTGCTTTTTTCGGAAGGCCATATACGTACTTCCGTTAACCGGTTATATTATGCCTGTTTCTACGCCGTTTCTGCCATTCTCCTTGCCAAGGGTTACTCGTCAGCCAAACATTCAGGTATCCGTTCACTTTTCCACCAGAAGATCGTTAAAGCTGGTTTGGTTAACCCTTCGGCCGGAACATTATATAACAGGCTGTTTGATGCCCGCCAGAAAGCTGATTATGCCGACCTGGTTAAATTTGAAGCCGATATTGTTGCTCCCTGGTTTGATGAAGTAAAATCTCTTGTCCATCAGATTGAAACTCTTGTGGTTAAAGAGATTCGCAGTCCTGGTTGATCTATCGAGCTGGAGAAAGTAAATGAATTGCAGCAAAGCACCCGGCAGGGAACCCTGCCGGGCATTTTTTTCGCCACAGGGCTCTGGCTCCGGCCAGGACCTGGCGGCCATATATACGGGACAAGGATTACAAAGGAAGGTCTGCCAGCGCAGGTCTTCCTGATTCCAGGGACCAGGCAAACTGGACAGTAGGAGCGCCACGCTACGGCCTATGCCGGCGCGCTCCTTCCTGAAGACAGGATAAACGAGGTGCCCCGCTTAATAATACTTTTTACGCTCCAGGTAATCGTATACAAGGTTTAACGTCTCGCCGAAGCGCTGGAAATGGACGACTTCCCTTTCGCGTAAGAATTTTAAGGTATCGCTGACATCGGGGTCATCGGAGAGCTGGATCAGGTATTCATAGGTGGAGCGGGCCTTTTGTTCGGCGGCCATATCTTCATGCAGGTCGGTGACAGGGTCGCCCTTAGACTGGATGTAGGTGGCCGTCCAGGGGGCGCCGGCGGCGTTGACGAAGTAGAGGGCGCGGTCGTGGTCGGCATAGTAGTCGTCCAGGCCAGCTCTTTTTATTTCCTCGATAGAAGCGTCCTTAATCAGGTTATAGACCAGGGTGGCGACAATCTCCATGTGGGCCAGCTCTTCCGTGCCGATGTCCGTGAGTACTCCTTTGGCTTGAGGGATGGGCATGGTGTAGCGCTGGGTGAGGTAGCGCAGGGAAGCGGCCAATTCCCCATCCGGCCCGCCGTACTGGGTGATTATTTCCTTAGCTAGGCGGGGGTTGGGGCCGCCGACGCGTACAGGGTATTCCAGCTTCTTTTCATAAATCCACATCTATAATCCCTCCGCCTAAAAGGTTGTTTCCCAGGGCCAGGGTTCTTCGATCCAGCGCCAGGCCTGGGGACTGGGCGAATGGCCGTAATTGGTCAGGGGGCCATAGAGGGCTTCATATTCTTTTTTAGCTGCTGCCAGCGCCTCGCTGGCAGCGTTATATTCAGCTAGGGCCCGGTAATCCTCGGGATGGGTATCCAGGTACAGGTTAAAATCGACGCAGGTAAACTCCAGGGCCATAACCTTCTTAAGTAGATTTAAGCGCTTAGGATCCATGGTTTTCCCTCCGCCTGGTTGTTTTAAGGTGTCCGCCGGGGCTGGTAGGGCTGGTAGAGTTCGGGGAAAATTGTCCCCCGGGTCAGGCCTTCCATCGGCTCCCAGCGGTTGGTAAAACGCTGCCAGGGCACATAGGCCCGGGCCAGCTGATAGGCAAAGGCTTGTTTTTCCACCTTATCATCCTTTGGCCGCACGGTGATTCCCCGGTTGCCCTGCTGGTCGGCAGTCATAATGGGCCTCCCCCCTAAAAATGTCTAATTTATATTATGATGGTTGCCGGAGGATGGTTTACCAAAAACTAGGTTATTACCATAAGTATCTAAGATTTTTTTATAACTTCAGCCGGTTCCGGCCAGTTAGCCAGGTCCGGTACTTTTGTATATCAGTACAAAATGAGGACGGCCAGATTTGAGGTGGGCGACAAAGGGGAGGAAGCCAGGCACGTTGAAATACTTGCATGCACGAACTAAGTAAAGTTCTTTTTAAACATGTGAACGTTAGTACAGTTAAAAAGCGCGAAAGGAGGGCGGCCCATGACCAACGACGAGGCAATGAAGTGGGAAGGCATTCAGATTCTATGCGAGGCGAGGAAGTTTGCTTATAACTTATTGCGCAACACCTTTATCCAGGAGCCTTCCCGGGAGTTTATCGACCTCCTGGAGCGGGATGAAGTAATCCTTTCGTTTCCTTTTGCCGAAGATAACCAGGAAATCGGGGCCGGGGTGGACCAGGTAAATAAATACCTGGAGAGGTATACCTCCCTGGCGGCGGACGCCCGGGGTGAAGAACTGGAGAGGCTACGGTGGGATTATACCCGTATGTTTGTCGGTCCCTACCAACTCCCGGCACCACCGTGGGAATCGGCCTATCTAAACGACGAGCGCCTACTTTTCCAGGAAGAAACCCTGGCCGTCAGGCGCATCTATCTTAGGTATGGCTTTATCCCCAGGAACTATCACCAGGAGGCCGATGACCACCTGGGGATGGAACTGGAATTCATGTTCAGGTTGAGCGAAATGGTGGCGGGGAAGGTGGCCGTCAGGGATACTGCGGGAGCTGAAGCAATACTTAAAGACCAGGAGGTATTTATGGCTGATCACCTCCTGAAATGGGTGCCCCGTTTTGCCGGGGATGTAATGCATAGCTCGTCTACTGATTTTTACCAGGGAATGGCCAGCCTGCTGAAGGGATTTATCTACCTGGACCGGCAGGCCATTGCAGAAATTTTGCAGGCGATTGCCTGAGAGGGCGTAACAAGGTAAGCTTCGAGGGACTTTACCGGAGGTGAGGGAAACATGAGTAATCTCATCGAAAAAGCCATGGAATACAAAATGACCCGCAGGGCTTTCCTGAAATCGACGGCCGTTGCCTCGGCAGCCCTTACCCTGTCGGGTTGCACCAACGGGCTCACCCGAGTCTCCAAGGCACAGGCGGCCAAACTGGCGAGTAAGGAGGGGCAGTGGCTTACCGCCGCCTGCTGGCATAACTGCGGCGGCCGCTGCCTGAATAAAGCCTATGTAGTTGACGGGGTGGTAGTGCGGCAAAAGACCGACGATACCCATCCCGACACCCCTGATTACCCCCAGCAGCGGGGCTGCGCCCGGGGTCGTTCCCAGCGCAAGCAGGCCTTTGGCGTCGACCGGTTGAAGTATCCCATGAAGCGTAAGCACTGGAAACCTGGCGGCGGCAATAAGGAACTCCGGGGCCGGGACGAATGGGTGCGTATTTCCTGGGAAGAGGCCCTGGACATTGTAGCCAGCGAGATAAAACGGATCAAGGAGAAATACGGTAACAGGGCTATTTTTGTCGGCGGCGGCAATGAAATTAGTAATATCCTGGCCCTCTACGGCGGCTATGTATCCCACTGGGGTACTACCTCGTGGGGTTCCTGGCGTTACGCCGGTGACATCATCGGTCTGGCGGATGGTTATTATAAATTCAGCCACAACGACCGCTTTGATTTGCGGAATTCGCAGCTCATTGTCCTCTGGGGAGCCAACCCGGCTTGGAGCAGCCTGGGCAACCCTACCTATAATTACCTGCAGGCCAAAAAGGCCGGAGCTAAATTCATTTTTATCGACCCTATCTACACCGAAGCAGCCAGGGTCCTGGGAGGGGAGTGGATCCCCATCCGGCCGGCCACCGACCACGCCATGCTCCTGGGTATGGCCTATACCCTGATTAAAGAAGACGACCCGGTCACCAACCCGTTAATCGACTGGGATTTTCTTAACCGCTGTACCATTGGTTTCGATGCCGACCACATGCCGGCAGGGGCGGACCCCAAAGAGAATTTTAAAGATTATGTCCTGGGGACCTATGACGGTGTACCCAAGACGCCGGAGTGGGCGGCGGAGATCTGCGGCGTAGACCCCGAGAAGATTCGCAGCCTGGCGCGGGAAATCGCCACTACTAAAAGGGTCGCCCTTCTTACCGGCTGGGCGCCAGCCAGGGTCCATAATAGTGATTCTTGGCCGCAGATGTTCATGACCCTGGGTTGTATGACGGGCCACATCGGCCAGCCGGGCCGAATGACGGGCGTCAGCTGCCATCAGAGCGCCAGTAACGGCGGGCCGCCCCTAGTTGTCCCCGGCAGCAACGGTTTGCCCAGCATTAAAAACCCGGTTGCCGACAGCATCAATGACAGCGAGATTTGGGATGCAATTCTCAAAGGTAAATACACCGCCGGTTATAACGATATCCGGGAGATCAATATCCAGATGATTTACCACGGCGGCGGCGCCACCCTGCAGACCCGGGACGGGATGACCAAAGGTATTGAGGCCCATCGCAAGGTGGAGTTTGTCGTTTCCCATTCCCAGTTTTTAACAACAAACTCCAGATATGCTGACGTCGTTCTCCCGGTGACTACTGAGTGGGAACGGGAAGGAGGACTCCTTACCGGCAACCGGGAGATCTTGATCTATTACACCCGGATAACCGAACCCCTTTATGAAGCCCGGGACGATCAGTGGATCGCCATTGAGTTGGCCAAGAGGCTGGGCCTTGACCCCCGGCAGGCTTACCCAATATCCCCCAAACAGCAACTCTTCAACCAGCTGGCCGGGGCAAAGGTAATGAAGGAGGACGGTTCCGGCTTTGAGAAGCTTTTGACCATTACGGCAGCGGACATCGCCGCCTGGGGCGTCCAGGGCGCGCCCCAGCAGGGCCGGATAACTTTGCAGGAATTCCAGGAGAAAGGTATTTACCAGGTACCTCGGAAACCCGGGGACAAGCTGGGCTTTATCGCCCTGAAGGACTTCCGGGAGGACCCCCAGGGTCACCCCTTAAAGACGGCGACCGGCAAACTGGAGATTTATTCCCAGGCCCTGGCCAAGATGGTGAAGGATAAGGGCTGGACGCAAATCAGGCCCATACCAACTTACAACCCTCCCCGGGAGGGTTATGAGGACACCTTTGCCGATTGGGCCAAAAAGGTGAAAGGGGATTATCCCCTGCAGCTAATTACGCCCCATTATCTCCGGCGGTCCCACTCCGTTTTTGACAATATTCCCTGGTTGCGAGAGGCCTTTCTCAACCACGCTTGGATGAATCCAGTCGATGCCGTGGGGCGGGGGATTAAAGAGGGAGACACCATCCTGATCACCAGCCGCCACGGCAAGACCCTGCGCCCGGTACATCTGTCGGAGCGGATAATGCCAGGCGTTGTCGCCTGCCCCCACGGCGCCTGGGTGGAGATGGACGAAAAGACGGGTATCGATAAAGCCGGTGCCGATAATATCCTCTGCGGCGCCATCCCTACGGGCCAGGGTATCTCAGGCTGGAACTCGTGTAATGTTCAGGTCGAAAAATGGACTGGGGCGCCCTTGCCGCCTGATGACAAGTGGCCCCTGCGCATCGTTTTTTAGGGAGGCGGGATTATGGCTCAACTGGGGTTTTACTACGACATGACTGCCTGCATCGGCTGTAAGACCTGCCAGGTAGCCTGTAAAGATAAAAATAACCTGGAGGTGGGGGTGCTCTTTCGCCGGGTCTATACCGTAGAGGGCGGCAAGTTTCCACACCCCTGGTTTTATCACATCTCCCTGGGGTGTAACCACTGCGCCCAGGCACCCTGTGTCCGGAATTGTCCTACCGGCGCCCTCTATAAAAGGGAAGACGGGATTGTCATGCAGGACCGGAACAAATGCATCGGTTGCCGCTACTGCGTCTGGTCTTGCCCTTACGGTGCCCCGCAGTATATCGCCTCCGAGGGTAAGGTGGGCAAATGTAACCTCTGCGCGGATTTAATCGACAGAGGCGAGCAGCCAGCCTGCGTCGCCGCCTGCATGATGCGCGCCCTGGATTTCGGGGATATTGAGGAGTTGCGCCGGAAATACGGCGGCACGGCGGACGTCAAGGGCCTGCCGGACGCCAGCATAACCCATCCCTCGATAACCATTCAACCGGCAGATGAGGCCAGGAAATAAGCTAGGCCGCAATTTTATCAACCCCAGGGTTCCGGTAGCCATCAGTAGGGGGTACGCCTGTGCTTATCGAGATCAGCAGGGAGACGCTGGCGGGCATCAGAAACCCCGACCTGGCGAAGTACGCGGGGATGTACACGAGGATCTACGAGGATTTTATGCGGCAAATCCAGGGGAGTGGCATAGCGGTCGCCCGGGAGGATTACCGGGAAGAGACACGGCAGCGAATAGAGGGTTTGCGCCGGCAGGGCGTCGTAGTCCGCAACGACGCCAAGAGCCTGTATATCAACGGTATTTCCCCGGCGTGCCTGGCCTGCCAGAAGGGCGTGGGGAGCCTGACCTTTTTCATCTCCCTTCAGTGCCACCGTCACTGCTTTTTCTGTTTTAACCCGAACCAGGAAGGCTACGAGTATTACACCCATAATCAGAGGGATTGCCTGGCAGAATTGGAGTATCTCCAAAGAACCGGCCAGGAAATGAAACACGTGGCTCTGACGGGGGGCGAACCTCTCCTTCATCCAGAAGAAACCCTGGCTTTTTTCCGCGCCGCCAAAGAAAAATTTCCCGGCGTTTATACCCGCCTCTATACGGCCGGTGATCTGGCCGGCAAAGAGATGCTGGCGGAATTGCAAAGAACTGGCCTGGACGAGATACGCTTCAGCATCAGGCTGCATGACCCGGAAGGGGTGCGGCGGCGCACCTACGAGCATATTGCCTTAGCCAGGGAGTATATTCCCCGGGTGATGGTGGAAATGCCCGTCCTGCCCGGTACCAGGAAACCTATGCAGGAAGTATTACTGGAACTGGATCGCCTAGGCATTTTTGGCATAAATTTGCTGGAGTTCTGCTTTCCTTTCAATAATGTGGATATATATAACGAAAGGGGGTATAAAATCAAGAATCCACCCTATCGGGTGCTTTACAATTACTGGTACGGCGGGGGCCTGCCGGTAGCCGGGAGCGAGCTGGATTGCCTGGAGCTGATAGACTTTGCCCTGGAGAAGGGGTTGCAGCTGGGCATTCACTATTGCTCCCTGGAAAATAAAAATACCGGCCAGATTTACCAGCAAAACTACGGGCAGAAAGTAGATGCCTTCCTGTATTTCTCACCACGGGATTACTTCTACAAATCGGCCAAGGTATTTGGAGACGACATTCCCCGGGTGCTGGAAGTATTTAAGAAAATTAATTACCACCAGTATACCCTCAATAAGCAATACCATTTCCTTGAATTTCATATCAGCAAGGTTAAAGAGCTGGCGGGACTCGACATTGAGGTGGGAATTTCGACCAGCGTAATGGAGAAACGCCAGGATGGTAGCTACCTGCGGAAATTGAAGGTCGAACTGACGCGCCCGGAAATATTTGATGCGGAAACCGATATTTGACTTTAAGGACCGGACAGGCGGCTCCTCTCCGGTTGGACAGAAGGGGGGTGAAATTTTGGTGCCCAGGCCAAAGGGAAAGAAGCGTGGCTGAAAGAATATATGGTCCTACGCTGTGATTGTTAACGCAGTTTAAAAAAGGAGGAAAGGCAGTATGGCTGAGGACACCAAACTGTGGCTCAAGCCCATCTCCAGGCGTAAGTTTTTAACCCTTAGCGCGGCTGCTGCCGGTGGGGTCGCAGCCCTGACGACATTGATGTGGGAGAAAAAGGCCGGGGCCGTCGCCAGCGGTGCTACCGGTGCGACCGGGGAAACTATTATCCCCACCAGTTGCGTGCATAACTGTGGTGGTCGCTGTCCCCTGTATGCCCATGTTAAAGACGGGGTGGTAACCTGGTTTTCCCCTGATCAGGAGGGAAACGACAGCCCCGATTTCCCCCAGGTCCGCGCTTGCCTGAGGGGACGTTCCCAGAGGAAACGCCTCTATCACCCCGAC
Organism: Moorella thermoacetica; assembly: GCF_001267405.1. Classification (NCBI taxonomy): domain Bacteria; kingdom Bacillati; phylum Bacillota; class Clostridia; order Neomoorellales; family Neomoorellaceae; genus Neomoorella; species Neomoorella thermoacetica. The sequence goes on along the minus strand of NZ_CP012369.1, from coordinate 1,328,770 downwards.
CGGTTAAAATACCCCATGAAGCGGGTAGGTAAACGGGGAGAAGGCAAATTTGAAAGGATCTCCTGGGATGAGGCTCTGGATACTATTGCCAGAGAGCTACAGCGAATCAAAAGCAACTATGGTAACGAAGCGATCTATATCAATTATGCTACCGGCGTTTATGGCCAGGTCAGCCAGTCCTGGATTACGCCGGCCTTTGGTGGCGCCCTGCCATGTTTCCTCAATATGTTCGGTGGATACCTGGGGTATTACAACACCTATAGCTCGGCCTGTTTCAGTTATGCCGCTCCATATACCTTTGGTACGGTAGAAGGTAACAGCCCCGATGACCTTTTAAACTCCAAACTTATCGTTCTCTTTGCCGATAACCCTGGCGAGACTCGCCTGGGCGGGGCCAACGGCCATTATTACCTGCGCCTGGCCAAGGAGAAGGGGGCGCGGGTAATTGTTGTCGATCCCCGTTATACCGACACGGCCGTGACCCTGGCCGACGAATGGATTCCCATTCGACCGACTACGGATAACGCCCTCATTGACGCCCTGGCCTATGTAATGATTAATGAAAATCTCCATGACCAGGCCTTCCTGGATAAGTACTGCCTGGGTTTCGACGAGGAGCATATGCCTCCTGGTATCCCGCCCGGCAACTCCTACAAGAGCTATGTCCTGGGTCAGGGCGAAGATAAAACTCCCAAAACGCCGGAATGGGCGGAAGCCATCACCGGTGTACCCCGGGACACCATTATCAAACTCGCCCGGCAGATTGCCAGCATAAAACCATGCTGTCTCCTGCAGGGCTTTGGCTGGCAACGCCATGCCTACGGTGAACAACCAGTACGGGGCCTGCCAGTCCTGGCGGCAATGACAGGTAATATCGGCATTCGCGGCGGCGGACCCGGCCTCCGTAACGGCGGGCACGGGGTAGTAGTTGGCTGGATGCCGGCCGGGCAAAACCCTGTTAAAGCTTCGATCCCTTGCTTTATGTGGCCGGAGGCTATTGAACGCGGCCATGAACTGACTGCCGCCGATGGGGTCAAGGGCGTAGATAAGCTTTCGACGGATATCAAGATGATATGGAATTACGGCGGTAACACCCTTATTAACCAGCACTCGGATATTAATAAGACTGCTAAAATCCTGGCCGATGAGAAGAAATGTGAGTTCATCCTTGTTCATGATGTCTTCATGACGCCCAGTGCCAGGTTTGCCGATATCCTGCTGCCGGATGTAACCCACTTCGAGCGGGAAGACATTGTTACCTTCGCTTCTGGTATCGGTTATGCCATTTATCACCAGAAAGTTGTTGACCCCATGTACGAGTGCCGCAGCCTTTATGATGTTTGTAGCGAGCTGGCCAAACGCCTGGGCTTTGGCGACCAGTACACCGAGGGTAAAAGCGAGCAGGATTGGCTGCGGGAAGCAGTTAACGTTGCCCGGCAAAAGGACCCCAACTTCCCAAGCTTTGAGGAGTTCCGGCGTAAGGGTATCTACAAAATAGCACCCAAAGACCCCATTGTAGCCTATGAAAAACAGATTAAGGACCCGGCCAACAATCCCTTTCAGACACCTTCGGGTAAGATCGAAATTTTTTCAACGCGCTTGTGGGCTATGAACAACCCCAAGGAAATCCCGGCCATCCCCAAGTATATCCCGGCCTGGGAAGGTCCCCAGGACCCCCTGCGGGCTAAATATCCCCTGCAGTGTATCGGACCCCACTACAAGCGACGGGTTCATTCAACCTTTGACAACGTGCCCTGGCTGGAAGAGGCATCCCCGCAGGAGATGTGGATTAACCCCCGGGATGCCGCCGAACGAGGCCTGAAGGACGGCGATAAAGCGCGGGTTTTCAATGACCGCGGGGAGCTAATAATCCCGGTAAAGGTAACGCCACGGATTATGCCCGGGGTGGTGGCCATCCCCCAGGGTGCCTGGTGGACACCGGATAGTAACGGCGTGGACCAGCGGGGCTGCATCAACACCCTGACCAAATATCATCCCACGCCCCTGGCCCACGGCAACCCCCAGCATACCAACCTTGTGCAGGTGGCTAAAGCTTAAAGGGCAGGCCCTGCCTCCCTGGCGGTACCGGGAGAGGTAAGAAAGAGAACGGAGGAGAAAAATATGGCCGGTCAACTAGGTTTTCATGTACAGCAGGACCGCTGCATCGGCTGCTTTACCTGCCAGATAGCCTGTAAGGATAAAAACGACCTGGAGGTAGGGCAGCTATTCAGGCGTGTCCGTGAGATTGCCGGGGGCGGTTATACGGAAACCGGCAATAATGCCTTTAGAGCCGACGTCTATGCCTACTGGATCTCTTTGAGCTGTAACCACTGCCAGGACCCGCCCTGTGTTAAGAACTGTCCCACCGGGGCCATGCAAAAGCGACCCGAGGACGGTATCGTCTTCGTCGACCAGAATAAATGTATCGGCTGCCGCTACTGCGTCTGGAGCTGCCCCTACGGGGCGCCCCAGTATAACCCCCAGATCGGTAAGGTAGGGAAGTGCGACTTCTGCCGCGATCTCCTGGCCAAAGGGGAACAACCGGCGTGCGTAGCCGCCTGTCCCATGCGGGTACTGGATTTCGGCCCCCTGGACGAGCTCAAAAAGAAATACGGCGGTACCAACCAGATTAAAGGCCTGCCTGACCCCAACACTACTAAACCTTCAATTTTAATAACTCCCCACCGGGATGCAGCCCTGGGGAAATAGAAAAGGGAGGAGAAGCTGATGGGTAAAGAATGGGCGCTGGTGCTTTTTACCTTACTGGCTCAGATGAGCGTAGGGTTAATGGTCGTCGCCCAGGCATTGAACTTGAAGCAGAGGGAAGGGCTTAAGCCGGTTCTCCTGTGGGTGGGCATTCTCATGGCGGCCAGCATGGTGGTCTCTCTGGGACACCTGGGCAGTCCCCTCGGAGCGCCACGGGCCATCTTTAACCTGAAGACTTCATGGCTAAGCCGGGAGATCTTTTTCTCAGCAAGTTTCTTCGTCCTGTGGCTGGTGAATTATTATTTAGAACTGCGGACCCAGGCCGGCGAAGGGGTTAAAGCGATTTCAGGCTGGCTGGCGGGCTTTTGCGGCATCCTGGCCCTTATCAGTATGGCCAACATATATGTCCACACCATCCTGCCGGCATGGGAGACAGCCTATACCCATCTAGTCTTTTACACTACGGCCCTGGTGCTGGGGGCCATCCTCTACGCCGTCCTGGCCTACCGGAACCGGCAAGAAGGCCAGCAAGGCATGCTAAAAATAACGGGCATCCTGACGGTCATCGGCGTGGCCTTGCAGCTTTTAAGCCTGCCCCCCTACCTGGCTAGTTTGAGTGCCGGTCCCGTGGCGGCCCAAGAAACGGCCCGCTTACTCCTGGGGGCGGCACCAGTACTGATCTTTAGCCAGGCCCTGGCAGTGCTCGGGGGGATCGTCTTTACCTTCCTGGCCCTGCGGGCATACGGCGAAAAGGGGTCGCTCCTGACAGGACAATGGCTCTATGGTGCCCTGGCGCTCCTCGTCCTGGCCGAACTTGCCAGCCGCTATCTTTTCTATGCCACCGGCGTCAGTATTACAATCGGCCAGTTCTAAGGTCAAGGAGGTTTCAGGTTAAGCGGGCGCGGGTCGACAGTTGCCTTGACCGCTGGACCTGAAAGTACGATAATATTAATTAATAGTTAAAAGCGGGCGTTAAAAGCTCGCTTTTATACAAAGCAGGGGGGTGGGGAAACTGGATCTGGAGACTATCGCCGCTACCCTGACGGGATTGGGACAGGTACGAGTGCAGGGAGATGCCTGTATCAGGGGGAAGTCACCCCGGGTAACTTGCCGGCGGTGCCAGGAAGTCTGCCCGGTAAAGGGTGTTGACCTGGGTAACGACCGGCCCGGGATAAAGGATTGCCAGCGTTGTGGCCTCTGCGCTGTAGCCTGTCCTGTGGGGGCCCTGGAGGATCCAGAGCGGACCCACTCCTTTTTCCTGGCCCGGGGGCGGGAGAGTATAGTCGCCACCGGCAAAGCCCTCTTTGCCTGCAACCGGGGACTGGCAGACCACCGGCGGGATGGCTGGATAATAGCTTCCTGCCTGGGGGCCGTCGCTCCGGAGGTAATCCTCGCCCTGGCTGTCAGGGGGCAAGTAGGTTTTCGCTACCTCCCGGAAGAGTGTGCCGGCTGCCCCTGGGGGGACAAGGGAGAGCGACTCTTCCGCTCTTCTTTCGCCTGGGCCCAGCAGGCCCTGGGGGCTATGGGTTTGCCCGGGGAGCGCCTGATCCGGGGAGGGTATCTCAAGCCAGCCCCGGCTCATGGTGGTGCAACTGGCAGGGCCGGTGGCCCGGTCCCGGCGGTCATGGGCCGACGCGAATTCTTCCGCTCCCTGGTATGCAAGATCAAAATTCCTGGAGTAGAAATTACCCCGCTCTCCCAATCTCCCCAGGCTGTGAATGCCAGGTCACGGGCCCTTATCCTGCAGCAGGCCCTGGAGGAGGCCAGGCCGGCAGGGGGTTACCCGGCAACGGCCCGCTTGCCCCTGGCTGCCCTGAAAGTAACCGGTCCCTGTTACCTCTGCAATATCTGCAGCCGGCTGTGCCCGACCGGGGCCCTGGAGTTGACGGAAGGGGAGTTGAGGTTTAACCCATCCCGCTGCAACCACTGCGGCCTTTGCCTGGCGGTATGCCCCCAGCACAGCCTGGCCTGGGGAGAGGACCTGCCTCTGGAGGCCATGGCAGCCGGGGCAACCTGCACCCTGGCTATCGTCACAAATCACCGGTGCGCCAGCTGTGGAGAAACCTTCCAGGCCGGCGCTACAGCAATGGAATGCCTGCGCTGCACCTTAAGCCGTGAGCTCCCCGGCGTGGCAGCCAGAAGGGGCGGGGCTTAATGGCGGCAAAGTTTTATCGCCATATCTGCCCGCGGAATTGTTACAGCACCTGTGGCCTTATTTCCATGGTAGAAGGGGGAAAAATCAAGGAACTAGCCGGCGATCCGGCCCATGGTTACAGCCGGGGACACCTCTGCCGTTTCGGCTACAGCTACCTGGATATTTTCCATCATCCAGCCCGGGTACTTTACCCTTTACGGCAGGAGCCCCGGGGTTCAGGCAACTGGCGCCGGATAGGCTGGGACGAAGCCATGACCCTCATTGCCGGCAAAATGCTGGAGTTAAAGGGTCGTTGGGGTTCCTTTTTGCCAGTCTTCTTTTACAGCAATTCGGGTAACATAGGTCTCCTGCACCAGGCATGGAACTGGCTGGCCCGCAGCCTGGGAGAGGTGACTGTAGCGTCAGGGTCCCTGTGCTGGAGCGCCGGGCTGGACGCCATGGTCTATGGTTACGGCGCCCACAACCACCCCGACCCGGCAGCCATGGCCCGGGCGGGTTACCTCTTGCTCTGGGGGGCCAACCCGGCCTGGACGGCAGTCCACCAGATGGAATATATCTACGAGGCCCGGGAAAGGGGTGCCCGCCTGGTTGTTATTGATCCTATTTTTACAGCCACGGCGGCCCGGGCCGACTTCTATGTTCAGATAAAACCCGGCAGCGACGGCGCCCTGGCTTTAGGATTGGCCCACCAACTATGGCAGAAAGGGTTAGTAGATAATTACTACCTGGAAAATTATGTGCGGGGTTGGCCGGAGTGGCGGGAATATCTGGCTGGCCTGGACCCCCGGGAGCTGGTGGCAGCTACTGGTGTACCGCTAGAGCTAATGGCCCGCCTGGCGGAGGAATATGCTGCCGGCAACCCTGCAGCCATCTGGATAGGCATAGGCCTGCAGCGCCACATCAACGGTGGCCAGAACATCCGGGCCATCAACGCCCTGGCGGCCATGACCGGAAACCTGGGCCGTGAAGGCGGCGGTGTTTATTATGCCAGCCCGGTAGCAAGCGAGCTTTTTACTACCTCCTGGCCGGAGTGGATGCGCCCTGCCGGCAGTGAGAGGCAAATACCAGTTTATGACCTGGCCCGGGGCCTGGAGGAAGCCGACAGCCCGCCAGTAAAAATGGCCCTTCTGGCAAACGCCAATCCCCTGGCGCAAAACGCCACAACGCAAGAATTGCAGCGGGCCCTAGCGAATCTGGATCTGGTGGTCTTAAGTGGCCAGTTCCTGACCGAAACGGCCCGGGCGGCCGACGTCTTCCTGCCAGTGACGACCTTTTTGGAAAGCTGGGACGTTGTTCCCAGCTACTGGCATCGCTGGATAGGAATCAATGAACCGGCCGTTTCTCCGGGGGGAGAATGCCGTTCCGATATCCAGGTGGTGAGTGACCTGGCCAGGGTTCTAAATCAAATCAGCCCGGGATGTTGTCCTTTTCCCTCCGGTTGGACGGAAGAAGAGTGGCTGGAGCAGGTTTTTAACCCGGAGGTTTACCGGTTGCTGGGAATAAACCATTACCGTGATCTCCTGGACGGTCCCAGGGAATTAAAGCTACCGGCCAATCCCTGGGCCGGGGGACGGTTCGCCACTCCTTCCGGGCGGTATGAAATCTATTCAGACCGGGCGGCGGCAGCCGGCCTGCCATCACTGCCGGTTTACCAGCCGGCAGCCGCGGGTACAGAGGCTTACCCTTACCGTCTCCTGACCCCCCACACCAGCGCCGGCCTGAACTCCCAGTTTTATAATCTTGGTGATGTACCGGAACCCCTGGCCCTGGTTAATCCACGGCTGGCCCGGGAGCAGGGCCTGCATAGCGGCAGCCAGGCCCGCCTTTACAATGAGTGGGGCGAGATTATAATCCCGGTGGTCATAAGTGAACTGGTGCCACCGCAAACTATCCTCTGCCACCAGCGTCCCCTGCCCGGAGGCCAGGTTATCAATGACCTTACCCCGCCCCTGGCCACTGATATGGGAACTATCACCAGCAGCGGCCCTGGCTTGGCCTATTATGACACCTTTGTCAATATCGCCCCGGTGGCGTAAAGACTGGCGGGCAGGTTTCCTGTAGTCACCACGCAGCGCCTGAAGGGAACATGTCCTACCCGGTAGCACAATGACTTGATAAGCATTTTCGGAGGGGGGTACAGGGGATGCGAGTCGGTTTTTTCCTGGACCTGAACCGTTGCATCGGTTGCCGGGCCTGTGAGGGGGCCTGCCAGAACTGGAAGGGTCCCGGGTTTCCCCTGCGGCGGGTGCAGGCTTTTGCTGGCCGGGTCAAGGGCCGGTGGCAGGAATATTATCTCTCCCTGGCCTGCAATCATTGTGAAAACCCCGAGTGCTTCCGGGTATGTCCCGCACGCGCCTACAACAAGCGCCGGGACGGCATCGTCCTGCATAACAGCGGGCGGTGCAGCGGTTGTAACCGTTGCGTCCGCGCCTGCCCCTTCGGGGCGCCCCGTTATAACCTGACAATAGGGAAAGTCGAAAAGTGTGACCTCTGTGTAGAGAGAATAGATAATGGCCTGCCACCGGCCTGCGTTGAAGCCTGTCCCGTCAAAGCCCTGCAGGTTTTACAACTAGATGAAGGCAAGGAACTGGGAGAGAGGTGGGTACCGGGACTGGCTGACGTCAACATCACCAGACCCACCCTGCGCCTGAAGGCTCCGGAGGAAGAGGAAAGGTTTTTTCTTGTTGGTTAATACAAAAATTAACGGTGATTTTTGTATGGAACCACAAAAATGGCGCCGTTTTCTGGAAATGGCTGCTGCGGGCAAGGGCTTGGTCTCCATTGCCCGCTACCTGGCGGAGGTTAGCGGGCGGCCGGTTGTAATCTGCGACCTAACCCTGCGTATCCTCGCCAGCCAGGCGCTGCCGAGTAAGACCCTGCACTTTGGTGACTACCTGCTAGTGGAACTCCCCAGGGAGACGGTAGAGGGGGCGTTTTACCGCGGCCGTTTACAGAAGACCGGTACTGGAACCCCCTTTCTCATGCTCCCAATTGGTGAGGTTACGCTGTATGGTTACCTCTTTCTCCTGGAGGTGGGCGAAGACTGGCGCCCTTATCGGGAGCCCCTGAAAGCAGCCGCTCTGGCGGCCATGATTGAGATGTCCCGGGCCCGCATAGCCCAGGAAACCGAGAGGCGTTACCGGAATGAATTCATCCAGGATATTCTTTATAATAATCTACCAAACCGGGAAGCCATGGTCAACAGGGGTTGCCTCTGGGGCTGGGATTTAACCCGTCCCCATTTACTGGTGGTCCTATCCCTGGACCGTCAGGCCCAGCAGGAAAGGGACGAAACCCTGTGGGAACGGTGGCGCCAGTTAATGCAATATCACCTGAAACACCAGGCGCCGGAGATTATCCTTGCTGATCGCGGTGACCAGCTAATCCTCTTGATACCGGTGGTTACAGATGAATTAGGGGTTAATAAAGGAAAAATTGCCGGGCTGATTAAATCCTTGCAAAAGTCGACTGCCGCTCACCTGGAAGGCAGGACCTTCTCCGCCGGTGCAGGGCGCTTTTACGAAGATGTCACCGATCTCTACCGGGCCTACCAGGAAGCCAAGGTAGCTCTGGAGATCAGCCGCCTCCTGCGGCGCCGGGGTACTTTGACCTTTTTTGATGAACTCGGAGTGCTGCGGCTGATCTTTAACCAGGGGGAACAGGAACTGGAGGACTATTACGAAGAAACCCTGGGTGCAATCCAGAAATATGATGCCAAGCATAATACCAATCTCATGGAAACCCTGGCTGCCTACCTGTATGCCTCCGGGGATCATAACCGGGCGGCCGAGGACATGTTTATCCACGTCAACACCCTGCGCTATCGTTTAAAAAAAATAGAAGAACTCCTGGGCCAGGACTTGCGCAGGATTGATGTCCAGGTTAACCTGTATACCGCCCTCCAGGTTAAGGTAATGCTCGGCCGGTAAAGTAGGCTGGCAGGGATATCTACATTTCCGGAAAGGAGATATTATGGAAAAGGAATTATTAGCAGAATGGCACCAGGGGCGGGAGCTGGTTTATAGTTTCCTTGCCAGAATTTACCAGGAGGGGCCGGCCCGGGATTTGCTGGCAGCCCTGGTCGGGGAAGAATTTCTGGTCGAATTAGCAGCCAGCAGCCAGAATGAAGACCTGATCACTGGGTGCCGGCAGATGCAGGCTGAACTGGAAGCCCGCCGGCAGGACCTGGAGGCTTACCGGCAGGAACTCCAGGGAGACTATAACCGCCTCTTTGTCGGCCCGGGCCATTTGGAAGCGCCGCCCTGGGAGTCGGTTTACCGCTCCAAGGAACACCTCCTCTTCGGCGAGGAAACCCTGGCTGTGAGGGAGTTTTACCGTTCGTTTGGCCTGGAGAGTAGAAAGAAGAACCAGGAGCCAGACGACCACCTGGGACTGGAGCTGGAGTTTATGGCCCGGCTCTGTCGGGAAGCAGCCGCCAGCATTCAGTCCGGCGGGGATGCCGACCGTTTCCTCGCCGGACAGGGGCGCTTTTTAGAGGAACACCTGGAGCAGTGGGTGCCGGCCCTGACCGCCGATATCCAGCGGGCCGCCCGTACAGATTTCTTCCGCGGCCTGGCGCTGTTCACCCGGGGCTGGCTGGCGGAAGACAGGGTCGAAGTAGAGATGGTACTGGAAGAACGGCAAAAAGGCTAGAAAGGTTAAAGGTGGGGAAACATGATTAACGATGAACGGGCGATCATAACTGTGCTGGGGCGCGATCACGTAGGCATCCTGGCCGGTATTACCGCCGTCCTGGCGGAGGCCAATGTAAATATCCTGGACATCAGCCAGACTATCTTACAGGAATTTTTCACCATGATTATGATTGTAGACTTAAAAGAAAAAAACCTTGCTTTTAACGAACTCCAGGGACAACTAAAGGAAAAAGGGAAGAACCTGGGGGTCCAGGTCACCATCCAGCGGGCCGACGTCTTTAAGTTCATGCACCGCATCTAACCATATTCGGAGGAAAAACGATGCCAAGCCTGTTTTCCTTTACACCGGAAGAAATTCTAGAAACCATTCGCATGATCCAGGTAGAAAATCTTGATATCCGGACTATTACCATGGGCATCAGCTTGCGGGACTGCGCTACTGCCAGCCTGGAGGAGACCTGCCGTCGCGTCTATGATAAAATCACCAGACTGGCATCGGACCTGGTAGCCGTGGGAGAAGAAGTGGCGGCCACCTATGGCATCCCCATCGTTAATAAACGCATCGCCGTTACACCAATTGCCCAGGTAGGTGAACCTTCGGGAGAGGATGACCTCACCCCCCTGGCCCGGGCCCTGGACCGGGCGGCGGAAGCAGTCGGCGTAAACTTTATCGGCGGCTTCAGCGCCCTGGTACATAAGGGTTTCACCCACGGCGACCGGGCCCTCTTTAACTCCCTGCCGGAAGCCCTGGCCACAACTGAACGTGTCTGTGCTTCCGTCAATGTAGCGACGACTAAAGCCGGGATGAATATGGACGCCATTACCTGGCTGGGGCACCTGATTAAAGAGACGGCCCGCCTGACAGCCTCCCGTGGGGGTCTGGGCTGCGCCAAGCTGGTTACTTTTTGTAACGCCCCCGAAGATAATCCTTTTATGGCCGGGGCCTTCCATGGTCCCGGAGAACCGGAATGCGTAATTAACGTCGGCATCAGCGGTCCGGGGGCTGTGCTGGCGGCAATCCGCCAGTACCCCGAGGCCGACCTGGGCCAGCTGGCGACGATTATCAAGAATACGGCCTTCAAGGTGACCCGCATGGGGGAATTGGTGGGGCGGGAGGTTTCAAAGCGCCTGGGAGTACCCTTCGGCATTGTCGACCTCTCCCTGGCTCCCACCAACGCCCAGGGCGACAGCGTGGCCGAGATTCTGGAAGCTATCGGCCTGGAACGCTGCGGCGCCCACGGCACTACGGCTGCCCTAGCTTTACTCAACGATGCCGTCAAAAAGGGCGGCGCCATGGCTTCTTCTTATGTGGGGGGCCTGAGCGGCGCCTTTATCCCGGTGAGCGAAGATAACGGCATGATCCGGGCCGTGGAGAGCGGTGCTCTAAGCCTTGAGAAGCTGGAAGCCATGACTGCCGTCTGCTCGGTGGGCCTGGATATGTTCGCCGTCCCCGGAGATACCCCGGCGGAGGTCATAGCCGCCATTATCGCCGATGAGGCGGCCATCGGCATGATTAATAATAAAACTACAGCCGTCCGGGTCATTCCCGCACCCGGGAAAAAGCCAGGCGAGACGGTTGAATTTGGCGGTCTCCTAGGCCGGGCGCCGGTGATGGAGGTCAACACCTATAGTCCGGCGGCCCTGGTGCGCCGCGGCGGCCGCATCCCGGCACCCCTGCAGGCTCTGGGAAATTGAAGGTTAAAATTGACACCAGTTCAAATTTCAATAAAGCCAGTTTGCTGGTATAATTAACCAGCAAACTGGCTTTTAGTGTATAAAGAGGCCTGACGCCGGTCGATAATATAGCAGAACGATAAAATCGAGGTGAAGGTAATGGCTGACAGCACCAAACAGCCGGGGCCGCCGAAAAAACCCCTGACCCTGGCAGAACAGGTGATGCAGCAAAAGCAAACATACGACCAGCAGGCCTACCAGCGGCTGGCTGATAGTGTCAAGCCGAAACACAATGTCCTGGTCAACGCCCTGAACGCCTTTTGGGTGGGGGGGCTTATCTCGGCCCTGGCGCAGATTATTACCCTTGCCTTTTCCTCCGCCGGTTTAAACCCCCGGGATGCCGCTTCAGCAACGGTCATAATAATGGTTTTTTTGGGAGCTTTTTTGACTGGCCTGGGGGTTTACGATGAGATCGGTAAAATCGCCGGCGCCGGTTCGATTATTCCCATTACCGGTTTCGCCAACTCCATTGTGGCCCCGGCTATGGAGTATAAGCGGGAGGGTTTCGTCTTTGGAGTAGCCGCCAGGATGTTCACCATCGCCGGCCCGGTCCTAGTGTATGGTTTTATCGTTTCAGTCTTAATCGGTTTAATTGCTTACTTTTTGACCTGACGGGGGTGGAATACTTTGAGTGCGCCGAAGAGGGTGGGGCAACATACCCTGCAGTTTGCCAACCCACCGGTGATAGTAGCTACGGCGTCGGTTGTCGGCCCCAAGGAGGGGGAGGGTCCCCTGGGAGATACCTTTGATATGGTCATTGATGACAGCTACTTCGGTGAGGAAACCTGGGAAAAGGCCGAGCGCAAAATGCTGGAAGAAGCCGTGAAAATGGTTATTGCTAAGGCCCAGCTTAAACCCCAGGATATCGATTTTCTCCTGGCCGGCGACCTATTGAACCAGACCATTTCTGCCAATTACGCAGCCAGGAGCCTGGGGATACCCTTCCTGGGCCTGTACGGGGCCTGCTCCACCATGTATGAGGGCATGGCCCTGGCAGCCATGCTCATCGACGGTGGTTTTGCCCACCATGTAGTGGCCGCCTGCAGCAGCCATTACGATACTGCCGAGCGCCAGTACCGTTTTCCCACCGAGCAGGGAATACAGCGGCCACCGACAGCCCAGTGGACCGTTACCGGGGCCGGTGCAGTTTTGATGGCTCCGGTGGGTAATGGGCCCCGCATCACCCACGCCACCATCGGCCGGGTGCTGGATGTGGGGATCAAGGATCCCAACGATATGGGTTCTGCCATGGCCCCGGCGGCCGTCGATACCATTGTCCGCCACTTCCAGGATACCGGCCGCGGCCCAATTGATTATGACCTGATTATTACCGGTGACCTGGGCCGGGTGGGTCATGAAATTGCTACCAAACTCCTGGGAGAAAAGAAATATGATGTCTCCAAAAACTATAGTGATTGCGGCATCCTGATCTATGACCATGAACGCCAGGATACCCACGCTGGCGGCAGCGGCTGCGCCTGCTCGGCAGTGGTTTTTGCCGGCCACCTGATGGGTAAACTAAATGAAGGCCGCTACAAGCGTATCCTGGGGGTTGGCACCGGGGCGCTCTTAAGCACTACGGCAACCCAGCAGGGCGAGTCCATCCCCGGTATCGGCCACGGGGTGGTTATCGAAGGCTGAGGAGGGCTGGAGGGTACAGGCAGAGAGCGACTGGTTCGAGGCGTTAGATACTTACGTGAAGCCGGAGTGAGGCGGCGGTGAACGGGATGGGGATTGCAAAGTGGCTCCAGGAACGAGAAGTACCACGCCCCGTTATGAAAGAGTAAAGAGATAAAGTCGAGCCACCCCAGACGCGCAAGGCTGAGCGCTAAGTTTGCTAGCCGAGAACCACCGGAGGCCGGGCTGTACCCTCCAGATCCCAAGCCGGATGGCATTGGCATCCATTTTTACCAGAAGCCTATCTTTGGAGGAGCGGGATCCAATGAGTATCGTGATGGCCTTTATTATGGGCGGCCTGATCTGCCTAGTGGGGCAGCTAATTATGGACCTGACACCCTACAAAGTGACGCCGGCCCATATCCTGGTCGGTTTCGTTACCGGCGGCGCTATCTTAAGCGCCCTGGGGTTTTACAGGCCCCTGGTGAAGATCGGGGGAGCCGGGGCTACCATTCCCATTAGCGGTTTCGGTCATAATCTCGCCCAGGGCACCCTGGAGGCCGTCCAGGCCAAGGGCCTGATCGGCGCCTTCAGCGGTGGCGTCACGGCAGGGGCGGTGGGTATTGCCGCGGCTGTCATCTTTGATTATGTCATGGCCATAATATTCAACCCGCGCGGTTAAGAAGTTAAGGGGATGAAGTAATGACCATTTCCGGCGACATTGTAAAAGTTGATCCCAATTTAGATGTTAACAATAACTGGATTATGAAGGAACTGGGCGTTGGGCAGAGTTTTGACGTTATCAGGCGGGATATAACCATTGCCGGGCGCCGGGCTACTATGTTTTATATTAATGGTATGGCCCGGGAGGATGTCCTGGTATATATCCTTACCTCCCTCTCCAAGCTGAAACGTGAGGACGTAACCCCCGACGCATATACCAAGATCTTAAACCAGTATATTAGCTACCTGCAGGTCGAAGCCCTGGACGATCTGCATAAAGTCGTTGATAAAATCCTGTCCGGGGGCATTGTCATCCTTATAGATGGCTTTAAAAAGGTTATCCAGCTCGATGCCCGGAACCACCCGGTCCGCAATCCGCAGGAATCCGACCTGGAGCGGGTGGTACGCGGCTCCCGCGACAATTTTGTCGAAACCCTGTTATTTAACGTCAATCTCCTGCGTCGCCGGGTGCGGGACCCCAAACTGCGGACGGAAATCCTTCAGGTGGGTAGTCGTTCCAAAACTGATGTGGCCGTCGTTTATGTTCAAGATATCGCCAACCCGCGGCTGGTAGATACAATTAAAGAACGAATCAAGGCCATAAAGATGGACGGCCTGCCCATGGCGGAGAAATCGCTGGAGGAGTTTATTAGCCCGGGGAGCTTCTGGAATCCCTTCCCATGGGTACGCTACACCGAGCGGCCGGATGTAGCTGCCGCCCATCTCTTTGAAGGTCACGTACTTGTCATGGTGGATACTTCCCCCAGCGTAATGATCCTGCCAGCGACTATTTTCCACCACCTGCAGCACGCCGAGGAGTTTCGCCAAGCGCCCCTTATTGGCACTTTTTTACGCGTGGTACGCTTTATCGGAGTATTACTTTCTTTATTTCTGCCTCCCGTATGGCTCCTGGCCGCTTTGCAGCACGATCTACTCCCGCCGAACCTGGCCTGGATCGGCCCCAAACAGCTGGGATACATTCCCCTGGTGTGGCAGTTTCTCTTTGCCGAACTGGGCATCGATTTAATGCGCCTGGCGGCCATCCATACCCCCACCTCCCTGGCTACCGCCCTGGGTTTGATTGCCGCCGTTCTGATTGGCCAGATCGCAGTGGCAGTAGGTTTCTTTAACCCTGAGGTTATTCTCTATATGGCCATTGCCGCCGTGGGTATCTTCGCCACCCCGAGCTATGAACTGGGGATGGCCAACACCCTGGTACGGATTGCTCTGTTAATCGGCGTGGGGCTGCTCCGTTTGCCCGGTTTTGTGGCCGTTACCATGGGTATCTTTTTATTGCTGCTGACCACAAAGTCCTTCGGCCTGCCCTACCTGTGGCCCCTGATACCCTTTAACGCCAGCGCCCTGAAGGACGTCCTGGTCCGTCCACCGGTTCCTTTACTGAAACTGCGGTCGAAAGCAATGCATCTTCTGGATATGGACCGGCAACCCTATCCGGCTCCGGCCCGCAAACCGTTAAAACGCAGTCTTAAAGAGAAAAAGGAAGAGGAGAAACGCATTTGGCCCGAACTTGAAAAGAAAAAGGAAGATGATGGTAGTGAAGGTTAAGCAGTGGCGATTGGGGGTGCCTCGCGCCCTCTTTTATTATTACTACGCCCCCTGGTGGGAAGCCTTCCTCCAGGCCCTGGGCGCCCAGGTGGTAGTTTCTCCGCCCACCACCAGGGAGATAATGGACCTGGGGATAAGCCTGGCCGTTGCCGAAGCCTGCCTGCCGGTGAAGGTTTATTACGGCCATGCCGCCTGGCTGGCGCCACGGGTGGAGGCCCTCTTTGTCCCCAGGCTGGTCAGCGTGGAGCAAAAGAGCTTTATCTGCCCCAAACTCATGGGTCTGCCCGATATGTTGCGGGCAGCTATTAAAGACTGCCCGCCGGTGATCGACGTCACGGTCGACATGTCGCGGCGGCCGGAGGAAGGCCTCAAGGCCGCCATCCGGGATACGGCCCGGGCTATCGGTTCCAGGGGGAGGGAAGTTTACCGGGCCGGGGAGATAGCCCGGGCCAGGTACCGGGATTGGCTGGCTGGGCAGCAGGAGCAAGGCAGGGAATTCTCTCCTGGGAAGAAGGAAGGCATAACCCCCGGGGGTCAGCCTCCCCTGGCGGTGGGGCTGGTTGGCCATAACTACCTGCTCCACGATCGCTATCTGGGCATGGATATTGCCGGTAAAGTTACGCGCCTTGGTGGCAGGGTGATCTTACCGGAAAATTTTGCACCTGAACTGGGGGAAGCCGCCTGCCGCCGGTTGCCCAAGCGCCTTTACTGGACCCTTGGTCGCAAGATCATGGGTGCAGCCCTGCACCTGATGGAGCAGGAGGAAGTCGCCGGTTTGATTCACCTTACAGCCTTCGGCTGCGGTCCCGATTCCCTGGTGGGCGACCTGGCCGAGCGCTATGCCCACCGGCATGGTAAGCCTTTTTTACTATTAACCTTGGATGAGCATACCGGCGAGGCTGGCGTGGAAACCAGACTGGAGGCCTTTATGGATATGCTGGCCCGGAGGCGTCCGGCATGAAGGTAACCTTTCCCCATATGGGCCATCTCTGGCTGGTGTTGAAGGCAGCCCTGACCGGCATCGGACTGGAGGTAGTAGTACCACCCCCCTGTACCCGTCGCACCCTGGAACTGGGAGTGCGCCATGCCCCGGAATCGGCCTGTCTGCCCCTGAAAGTCAACCTGGGCAACTACCTGGAAGCCAAAGAGCTGGGGGCCGATACCATCGTCATGGCCGGCGGGGTAGGACCCTGCCGGATCGGCTATTACAGCCAGGTGCAGAGGGAGATTCTCCGGGACCTGGGCTGTGCGTATGAAATGGTCGTCTTTGAGCCTCCGGACGTCCATTTTAACGAAGTCTGGGATAAGATTAAGTATTTAAACCGCCGTCCCTGGCAGGATGGCGTCCACGGGGTCGTTATGGCCTGGCTGAAGGCCTGTGCCGTCGACGCCCTGGAACAGGAAGTCCAGCGCCTGCGACCGCGGGAAGCCCAGACCGGGCTGGCTGATGCCGTTTTCCGGCGGGCCTTGCAGGAACTGGATGCCGCCGGCAGTCGTAAGGAAGTAAACCGGGTAGTTAAAGAAATAAAAGGTGAACTGGCTGCCCTCCCCTTGAAACCAGATGTCCGGGTGATCCGGGTAGGCATTGTGGGGGAGATCTATACCGTCCTGGAACCCCTGGTCAACCTGGATATCGAGAAACGCCTGGGGGCCTTGGGAGTAGAAGTAGTCCGTGGTCTCTTCCTCAGCCGCTGGATTAATGACAACCTCTTCAAGGGCCTGCTGCCCCTACCGGGACATCACCCGGAAAAGACGGCTCCACCTTTTTTAAACCACTTCGTCGGCGGCCATGGCTGGGAGTCGGTAGGAGATACGGTAACCTTTGCCCGCAGGGGATGTGACGGCGTCATCCAGCTGGCCCCTCTAACCTGCATGCCGGAGATCGTCGCCCACTCCGTCATGCCGGCCGTGCAGCAGGCTACCGGCATTCCCGTGATGACCATCTACCTGGACGAGCAAACCGGCGAAGCCGGCCTGCAGACGCGCCTGGAAGCCTTTGTCGACATGCTCCGGCGGCAGAAGGGCGTGAGAGCGGGGTAACAAAGCCCGCCGGGAGAACATTCCCTCCCCGGGAAGCAACATAACGTAATGGGGAAAGCTGCTGAAAGGAGCTGATCCGATTTGACCTCTATCTACCTGGGCATCGACGTTGGATCAGTAAGCACCAACGTCATTGCCCTGGATATAGACGGTAACTTACTCGCCTCCGTCTACCTTCGTACCCGCGGCCAGCCTATCCCGGCCATCCAGGAGGGTTTACGAGAGATTAGGGCTACCCTGGGCCGAGAGGTGACTGTCGCTGGCGTCGGCACAACAGGCAGCGGCCGGGGCCTGGCGGCCGTCATGACAGGGGCTGATGTCGTCAAAAACGAAATCACCGCCCATGCCGTAGCTGCCAGCCAGGTCGTACCCGGTGTCCAAACGGTGCTGGAGATCGGCGGCCAGGACTCTAAAATAATCATCCTGCGCCAGGGCGTAGTCACCGACTTTGCCATGAATACCGTCTGTGCCGCCGGCACCGGTTCCTTCCTGGACCAGCAGGCGGCCCGTTTGGGGATCCCCATCGAGAATTTCGGTCGCCTGGCCCTGGGTGCCAAGAACCCGGTGCGCATCGCTGGGCGCTGCGCCGTCTTTGCCGAATCCGATATGATCCATAAACAGCAACAGGGCCACCCCCTGGATGATATCGTCGCCGGCCTGTGCGAGGCCCTGGTACGCAACTACCTGAATAACGTCGGTAAGGGTAAGGAGATCCTGCCGCCGGTAGTCTTCCAGGGCGGGGTGGCGGCCAACGCCGGTATGCGCCAGGCCTTCAGTCGCGCCCTGGGGACGGAGGTCATCGTCCCGGAGCATTATGGTGTTATGGGCGCCTACGGGGCCGCCCTCCTGGCCCGGGAAGCCCGCCCGAAAACGAGCGCTTTCCGGGGCTTTGAGCTTACCGAAAGGGACTTCCGGACCGGCGGTTTTGAATGCCGGGGGTGTGCCAATCACTGCGAAGTGGTGGAATTAAGGGAAGGAAAAGAGGTCCTGGCCCGCTGGGGCGACCGCTGTGGCAAGTGGAGCAATGCTGTAGCCGTCTAGGTCTAGGTCGCGGTTGGACCAGGGTTTAAATGTCAGTCAACCCCATTTTTATCCTTCCCTGGTGGCGGCAACCTGCAACTTGTCCGCAGTGGAAGTAATGATGCCGGCCAGGTACTCGCTAAAGGGGCCGGCGAGATCCGGGCGGGCTAGGGCAAATTCCACCGTGGCCTGGAGAAAGCCCAGCTTGTCACCGATGTCGTAGCGCTTACCCTGGAAACGGTAGGCATAGACACGGTCCTGGCGGGCCAGCAGGCGCAGGGCGTCGGTCAGCTGGATCTCGCCGCCAGCGCCCGGTTTTACTTTCTCCAGGAGAGGGAAGATCGCCGGCACCAGGATGTAACGACCAATGACGGCCAGATTGGAAGGGGCTTCCTCGGGGCGCGGCTTCTCAACCAGGTCCCTGACCCGGATGAGGGAGCCGTCGACTTCCAGGGGGTCAATGACACCGTAACGGTTTACTTCCTCCCGGGGCACCTCCTGGACGGCGACTATGGTAGCCCCGACTTCTTCATAAACGGCGAGCATCTGTTCCAGGCAGGAGGGGGAGTTGACGATAATATCATCCCCCAGGAGGACGGCAAAGGGTTCCTGGCCGATAAATTTGCGGGCACAGTAAACGGCGTGCCCCAGGCCCAGTTGCTCCTTCTGGCGGATGTAGTGGATATCGGCGAGTTCAGCAATCCCCTCCACCAGGGCCAGGAGTTCGTCCTTTCCCTTTTCCCGCAAGAGGTTCTCCAGTTCCAGGGAACGGTCAAAGTGGTCCTCGATGGCTCGTTTATTTTTACCGGTGATAATCAGGATATCCTCCGCACCGGCATTAACGGCTTCTTCGACGATGAATTGAATGGCCGGTTTGTCAACAATGGGTAACATTTCCTTGGGCTGGGCTTTGGTGGCCGGCAGGAAACGGGTACCCCAGCCGGCAGCGGGAATGATAGCTTTCTGAATCCTGGTCAAAGATATCACCTCGTTCTTATTTTCACGTCTATTCATATGTCCCTGGTAATGAAATATTACCTACTTTACCGTTGCTTTTATAAAGATTAGGTGCGGCTACAGTTTAAGAGCTGGAGAAACTCGATAACCTCTGCCGGTGAAGCAAGGAAATAATGGGCATAGCCTGACTGCCGTTGGCCGACGCCTATAGCCAGGCCGTTCCCGGGCAGGGCTGCAAAGGCGTCCTCATCGGTACGATCGTCGCCCAGGTATACAGGGAAGGCCCGAGGCCAGCGGCGAGTGAAGTAGGTTACTGCCAGGCCTTTATTTACGCCCCGGCGGCGAACCTCCAGTACCTTGTGGCCGGGGATTAGTTCCAGGCCATCCTGTAAAAAGGGTTCCAGGGCATGCCGGAATTCCTCCAGGATTCCCGCAGCGGCATCGGGTTCGGCCAGCCGGTAATGGAGGGCCACCCCTTCGCCTTTATTTTCCACAAGAAGGCCGGGAACACCTGCCGCCAGTTGCCGGGCCAGGCTAAAAATTTCCGGCCAGGGGTTTTTCCCCGGCGGTGGGGGGAGGAGGTTGATAACAGGTCCCTCTGGTCCGGCTACCTGGGCCCCGTGCAGGCCGGCGAGGAGGAGTCCGGGGATCGGCAGCAGGTCGCGGAGGTCGGCCAGGGGACGGCCACTAATAACGGCCAGGTGTAAGCCTGGCCGGGAAACCAGTTGCCGCAGTAATTTCAGGAGGCCGGGGTCGGGGACGGCATCTTCCGGCCTGGGGGCCAGGGGAACCAGGGTGCCGTCGTAGTCGCACATCAGCAGTAGTTCCGGGTACTCCTGTACCCTAGCTGCCAGCTGATCCGGAGACATCACCGGTTTCTCCTTCCCTGACGGCATGGCCTGATGAAAACAATTCATCCACCAGTGGACATCATGGCGCCGTACCCTTTCCTGTAACAGTTGCAACCTTTTGCTTTGCTCTGCCCGGCCCATCCCCAGGGCCGTATTAAAGATCATGGCCATCCCGTCGATGTCATAGGGGTTCACCAGGACGGCACCCTTCAATTCCTGGGCGGCACCGGCGAAACGGCTCAAGACCAGGACGCCGGTCTGATCACGCCGTGAAGCTACATATTCCTTGGCCACCAGGTTCAAGCCGTCTCTTAAGGGTGTGACCAGCATCACATCGGCTGCCAGGTAATAGGCTACCAGCTCCCGCCGGGGGAGGCCGCGCCAGAAATAGTATACCGGTTGGTAGTTGCCGTCACTAAAACGGCCGTTGATGCGGCCTACAGTGGCTTCCACCTGCTCCTTTAACTGACGATAGGCCGGTACAGCTGTCCGGCTGGGAACGGCGACCTGGATCAGGGCGGCCCGGCCGCGCCATTCGGGGGCTTCTTCCAGCAGACGTTCCCACGCCAGGAGCCTTTCCAGGATGCCCTTGGTATAATCGAGGCGCTCCACGCTTAACGCCAGGCGCTCGACACCAATTTGTTCCCGCAGTTTTTGAGCCCTGGCCATGGTGGCTGGACTGGCAGCCTGGCGCTGGAAGGCTTGATAATCTATGCCCATAGGCCAGGCACCAACATGAATGCGCCGCTGCTCCCAGAAGACAATACCGGCTTCAAAATCGACCCTGGCTCCCAGCATGTGCGCCACGGCCTGCAAAAAATTGTCAACGTAGGCTTGAAGGTGAAAACCCAGGACATCGGTTCCTAGCAGACCGCGCAGGATATGGGTTGCCCAGGGTAGGGTCGCCAGCAGGTCATGGTGGGGGAAAGGTATATGCCAGAAGAAGAATTGTTTTAATTGGGGCCTGCGGTGGCGGAGGTGGGCCGGTACCAGGGCCAGGTGATAATCATTTACCCAGACTGTATCCCTTTCCCCGGCTTCTTCCAGGGTGGCTGCGGCAAATTTGGCATTAACATCGACATACGCCGACCATTCCCGGACTTCATAACGACATTTTTCTAAAAAGTAATGGCATAGGGGCCACAAGGCGCTATTGGTAAAGCCATGGTAATAGAGGTTGATTTCATCGGCGGTAAGGGGAACTTCACGAAAAGTATAGGCCGGATTACCCTCGGGTACCGGTAAACGTAAACCGGGACTGTTCTCCTGGGGCGCCTCCCAGCCACCCCAGGCAACCCAGACGCCACCTTTTTCCCTTAAGAAGGGTTCCACGGCCGAAACCAGTCCGCTGATGGCCGGTACAACCTGGATACCGTCCCGGGTTGCCTGCAAATTATATGAACCTCGGTTGGAAACCATGACAATTTTAGCAGGCTGCTTTTGGGACATTTTACCTACCTCCTCCTCACCTCAAATACTTATTTACCGGTAATAAGCCCCTCCCTGTAAATAAAATATAAAATATAAACCCCGTTTAAATCCGGGGTTGCAGCATAAACCATAAACGTAATGGAAAACTACACCGTTTACCGGCGGTATTCCCTTCACGCTTACGAAGTTAGCTGACGGATTCGGGCCACGTCTAGCCCTACCCACCGGTATAACCGGCAAGATTCACCCCGGGAAATTGGGTCCCCCGCTTACGGCTGCACACCGCAATTCAGCGTTTCAGGATATATAAATATTATATCACGCCAGGAACAAAATGCAAATTTTGTGTCCATTTATTCCCGGAAGGATATTCCAGGATACCTGCCGAATCCATTCTTAATAAAGGGAGGGGAGTATATGCTCGATACAGAGCTCGATTTGCGCAATAACCCGGGTGTTGTTGAACCCGCGACGGAGGTGCTGAAGGAAGGGGGGATTTTTCTCATCTCCCTGCCCGATGGTTCGGTTCTGGACGGGGGTAACGGTAACCTGGGCCTTTATTACAATGATACCCGTTATTTAAGCCACCTGGAATTTCTTGTAGCCGGGCAGCGACCTGTATTTCTATCTTCTTCCATCCGCGACAGCCACTTTGCCCAGATTGAACTTACCAATCCCGTTTTCAATTTACCCGACGGCACTATGGTGCCGGCCCAGACCATCCATCTTCGCCAGCTACGGTTAATTAAGGGCGCCTTTTTTCAACGCCTGCGTTTAATAAATTTTAATCCCTTCCCGGTTAAGTTAATGCTTCGTTTTAACCTGGCTGCCGATTTCCGGGATATATTTGAGGTTCGCGGCAGCCAGCGCCGCCGCCGGGGGGAATTGTTACCGGTCGAGGTACGACGCCAGGGGCTGGTCCTGGCTTACCGGGGCCTGGATAACCTGATCCGTACCACCCACATTACCTTTGAACCGGTGCCAACCTCTATCACCGGCCACCACGATCGGGCCGAAGTAGGCTTTGAACTTACCTTGCCGCTCCAAAAAAAGATCTACCTGCATTTAAAGATCGAATTGGATGCAGGAAATACAACACCTGGTAACAAGATCAGCGATCTTTTTTCAGCGGCCACCATTGAACAGGCAGCCGCCTACCACCAGTGGCAAAGGGAGTCGACCAGGGTGTGGACGGATAATAGCTTCATCAACGCCATGTTCCAGACGGCCGTCACCGATCTCAAGGCCCTGCAAATAGATTACCCGGGCGAGGGCGGGATCATAGCGGCCGGGATACCCTGGTACACAGCCCCCTTCGGCCGCGATTCCCTGATTACCTCCTGGCAGACCCTCATTTTAAACCCGGCCCTGGCCCGCCAGACCCTGCGTTTCCTGGCCCGCTACCAGGGCAAAGGGGTGGATAGATGGCGGGAGGAAAGGCCGGGAAAAATCCTCCACGAATTGCGCCGGGGGGAGATGACCGGATGCGGGGAGGTACCCCATAGCCCTTATTACGGCTCCATAGACGCCACCCTGTGGTTTATTATTCTCCTGGCCGCCACCTACAAGTGGACCCAGGATGACGACCTGTTACAGGAACTGGCTGACCCTTTACGCAACTGCCTGCACTGGTGCCTGCGTTACGGCGACCTGGATGGCGACGGTTACCTGGAATATCTCCGGGAGTCCCCGGCAGGTCTTACCAACCAGGGCTGGAAGGATTCCTGGGATGCCGTAGTCGACCGGGAAGGGCGCCTGCCCGTGGGTCCTATTGCCCTGGTGGAAGTCCAGGCCTACTACTACCTGGCCCTCACTGAAGCCGCCCATTTATTGTCCCTCCTGGGTGATAAACCGACCGCCGCCGGGCTGAAGAAACGGGCCCAGCGGTTGAAAGCGCGCTTCAACCAGGATTTTTGGCTGGAAGACGAGGGATATCTGATTTTTGCCCTGGATGGTGAGAAGAGGCCTTTGACCACCCTGGTTTCCAACGGGGGCCAGGCCCTCTTTACCGGCATTCTCCCGCCGGAGAGGGCCAGGAGGGTTGCCCAGCGCTTGATGGCTGCAGATTTCTATTCCGGCTGGGGTATTCGTACCATGAGTAAAAGAGAGAAGGCCTATAACCCCATGAGCTATCATAATGGCTCGGTCTGGCCCCATGATAACGCCATTATCGCCGCCGGCCTGCGCCGTTACCAGTGCCTGGATGAATTGTCACGCCTGGCTGCGGGCCTTTTCGCCGCCAGCCCCCACTTTAATTACCGCCGCTGGCCGGAGCTCTTCTGTGGTTTTACCCGGAGGGGTTTAAGCGGCCCGGTGCGCTATCCCGTAGCCTGTGATCCCCAGGCCTGGGCAGTTGGCAGCCTTTTCAGTTTCCTGCACCACTTGCTGGGCCTGGAGTTGAGGGAGCAGAGCCTTTTTATTTCCCGCCCCCTGTTGCTGCCCGGGACCCGGCGGGTGGAGATCAGGAACCTTGCGGTAGCCGGCAGCCGTCTGGACCTGGCCTTTGAGGAAAAGGATGGTCGGGTTATGGCCAACCTTTTAAAGAAAGAAGGAAATCTCAAAGTTATCATTGAGGCCTGAAGAAGCCACCAGGGTTTGTCCTTCCTTGACTTTATCGGGTAATTATAGATAAAATATTTGTGGTATCTTACCCCGATTATAAAATTCTTTAAGGAGGCGAAGTAATATGCGTGTTGCCATGTTACATTGGGCTTTCCCGCCGATCATCGGGGGAGTGGAATCCCACCTAGTCCTCCTGTGCCCTTACCTCGTCCGGCAGGGGCACCAGGTAAGCCTCCTAACGGCCACAGCCCCCGGTACCCCGGTGGAGGAAAGCTGGCAGGGAGTTGTAATTAAGCGCTCGCCCTTGCTGGATCTAAATTCCCTTACTCCAGCAGTTATTGAGGCCAGGGCCGGGGAGATCAAGGAACTCTTGGAAAACTTTTTACTGGCAGTGCGGCCGGATGTGGTCCACGCCCATAACTTTCACTATTTCAGCTATGTACACGCGGCCAGTCTCCAGGAAATTTGCCGCCGTCACGGCTGGCCCCTGGTCCTCACGGCCCATAATGTGTGGGATGACGAACTGTGGACCAGGATGAATAGCCTGGCCAGGGGCTGGGACCTGGTTATTGCCGTCAGCCACTACATACGCCAGGAATTGGTGGTTAATGGCTATCCGCCGGAGCGGGTGACAGTTGTCTACCATGGCACAGATACTAATACCTTCCGGCCGCCCTCCCCGGAGGACAGGCAGGCCCTTTATACCTCCTATCCGGAATGGCGGGGACGGCGGATTATCTTCCACCCGGCCAGGATGAGCCGGGCCAAGGGCTGTGACGTCAGCATTCGCGCCCTGGATCTCATCCGCCGGGAAATCCCCGACGTTCTCCTGGTACTGGCCGGTACCACCAACACCGTTGACTGGGGCCAAAAACAGCCGGCGGAAGTAGCCTCTCTCCAGGATCTTATCGCCAGCTTGGGCCTGGAGGAAAATGTCTTCATCCGTTTCTTCCCGTGGCAGGAGATGCCTGCTGTTTACCAGGGGGCCGAGGTCTGCCTCTACCCATCGGCCTTCCAGGAGCCGTTTGGTTTGGTCATGCTGGAAGCCATGGCCACGGCCAGGCCTATCATCGTCAGCCGCGCCGGCGGCATGCCGGAGATCATTCGTCCCGGATATAACGGCTTTTTGGTCTCTATGGGGGATCACGAGGAACTCGCCCGCTATACCACTTTCCTTCTCCGTAATCCGGAGGTGGCCAGGACCATGGGCCAGGACGGCCGCAGGCTGGTAGAAGAAAACTTTACTACCGCCGTGATGGCCCGAAATACCCTGGAGGCATATAACCAGTTGTTGGCCCTGCCCCGGGCCAGTTAGCCCGGAGGGGGAGCATTTTAAGGGAACCGGAGGCGGTTCCCTTAAATTTTCTAGACAGGAGCTGCCGCCTCGGGTAAAATGGAGATATATTTGGTGAAAGGAGCAACCGGTAATTAAATGCACTTGCAGGGAACGATGGCGATAAATGAACACGGACGGCTGGTCATCGGCGGCTGTGAGGTTGTCCAGCTGGCCCGTGACTTTGGCACCCCCCTTTATATTTTTGATGAAGACTGTATCCGGGACAACTGCCGCCAGTTTTATCGGGCCTTTAACGCCGGCAGCGGCCAGGCCGAGGTTATCTATGCCGGCAAGGCTTTTCTTACTACGGCCATGTGCCGGATCATCGCCAGTGAAGGGCTGGGACTGGATGTTGTCTCCGGCGGCGAACTTTACACCGCCCTGGCGGCCGGTTTTCCCGTGGAACGGATTTATTTTCATGGTAACAACAAGAGCTATGCCGAGCTCTGCCAGGGCCTGGAGGCCGGAATAGGCAGGTTCATGGTCGATAACTTTACAGAGCTGGAACTGTTAAGCCGCCTTGCAGTGGAGCGTGGCCAGGTGGCCAAGGTAATCCTGAGGGTCACCCCGGGAATTGAGGCCCACACCCATGACTATATCCGCACCGGCCAGGTTGATTCCAAGTTCGGTTTTACCCTGCCGGGGGGCCAAGCACTAGCGGCTGCCAGGAGGGCCGGCGAGTTACCGGGGATCGAGTTCATGGGTTTGCACTGCCATATTGGCTCCCAGATTTTCGAACTGGAGCCCTACAATGAAGCCGTAGCCGTGATGATGGAGCTGGCTGCTGCGGTCAAGGAGGCGACAGGGCTGGTAACCGCCGAGTTGGATCTCGGGGGCGGCTTTGGCATATACTATACTACCGGTGACGAACCCCGGCCGATAAGGGCTTATGCGGAAACCATCCTGGCCCGGGTCCGGGAGGAAGCCCGGCGCTTGAACCTGCCCCAACCGCGAGTCTTGGTCGAACCGGGTCGGTCCATTGTCGGGCCGGCGGGCAGCACTGCCTACACCGTCGGGAGCATCAAAGAGATCCCCGGCGTCCGCAAGTATGTGGCTGTTGACGGCGGGATGGCCGATAACATTCGCCCGGCCCTTTACGGTGCGAAGTATGAGGCCATCCTGGCCAATAAGGCCGGTATGCCGGCTACAGAGAAGGTAACCGTCACCGGGAAGTGCTGCGAATCAGGGGATATGCTGATCTGGGAAGCGGAATTGCCCCCGGTAGAGAGGGGCGACATCCTCCTGATGCCCTGTACCGGGGCCTATGGTTATACCATGGCCAGCAATTATAACCGCCTGGGCCGGCCGGCAGCCGTCCTGGTGCGGGATGGCGTCGCCGACTTGATTATAAAGCGGGAGGATTACAGCGACCTGATCCGTAACGACGTGATCCCGGCCCGCCTGGCCTGCCCTCGCTAGGCCAGTACTGTCATGATTCCCTACCGGAAGCTTTTTAACCAGCACCAGCTAGCCATCCTGGCCCGGGCCAGGAAAATAGCCCACCTCAAGGGCCAGCGAGTTTACCTGGTAGGGGGTACGACCCGGGATCTCTTGCTGGGACGGCCGGATGTCGACCTGGATCTGGTGGTCGAGGGGAACGGCCTCCTCCTGGCCCGGGAACTGGCCCGGCAACTGGGAGGGCGCCTGGTCTACCACGAGCGCTTCCTGACGGCTACCATTTACTGGGCCGGGGAGCGGGTGGATGTGGTCACCGCCAGGAAGGAGTATTATCCCGAGCCGGGAGCGCTGCCGGAGGTCGAGGCCGCCACCCTGGCCGAGGATCTGGCCCGGCGCGATTTTAGCATTAACGCCATGGCCCTGCCATTAACGGCCCGGGACCTGTGGGAGATCCGGGATCCCTTTAACGGCCGGGCCGACCTGGCTGCCGGTAAAATAAGGGTCCTCCACCAGGCGAGTTTCCGCGACGATCCCACCCGTATCCTGCGGGGGGTACGCCTGGGAACCAGGTTACATTTCCAGCTGGCCAGTGAGACCAGGGAACTAGCCCGGGAAGCCCTGGCTGCCGGCTACCTGGAACTGGTATCACCCCGGCGTTTCTGGCAGGAGTTTATCCTGCTCCTCAAGGAATCGCGGCCGGTTGCTGCCTGGGAAGCCCTGCTGGCCCTGGGATGGCGGGGCCTGCCGGGGAGCGGTCCCCCGGATGTAGCTGCCGGTTACCGGGCGGAGAAACTCCTGCGCCAGTGGCAGTGGCTGGGCCAGCACCCCCCTGACGCCAGCCTGGTGTATTTTTTAACGGCCACGGCTAATTTGAGCCTGGCAGCCCTGGAGGAGGTTTTGGATCACCTGAACTGGGGCCGCAGGCGTCGTCGGGTAATTAACGCTGCCAGGGTTTTACAGCAAGGGGGCTGTTTTGGACCTGAACCGGGTTTGCCCCCGGGAGAAATGATGACCGGGTCGCGCCCGGCCCCGGAGGCGCTGATCTTTGCCCTGGCCCAGGCCGGGTGGAGCCAGTTGCCGGGCTGGGCCCTACCTGGTGGGAAAGGAGTCGGCCATGCACCTGCAGAGCTTGTCCCAGTTAATCCTGGGTATTCCAGCCATCCTGATGGCCCTGACCTTTCATGAGTATGCCCACGGGAAGGCAGCCTACTTTCTGGGAGATCCCACGGCCAGAAATCAGGGGCGGTTAACCTTAAATCCCCTGGCCCACCTGGATCCCCTGGGAACCCTGCTACTTATCGTAGCCGGATTTGGCTGGGCCAAGCCGGTACAGATAAATCCCTTTTACTTTCAAATAGACCGGCGTAAGGGCATGATGCTGGTGGGCCTGGCTGGACCCCTTATGAACCTGGTCCTGGCCTATCTGGCAGCCGTGCTCCTGCATCTTTTTCTGCGGCTGGATCTGGGTGGCATCTGGATCCAGACCTTTTTAAACCTGCTGGTGGGCTACAACGTTGTTCTGGCCGTCTTTAACCTGATTCCCGTACCGCCCCTGGATGGTTCCCGGGTCCTGGCCGGGATTCTCCCGCCCGAAGGAGGAGCTGCTGTTTATCGCCTGGAGAGTTACGGCACCTTGATCTTACTCCTCCTCATTGCTACGGGAATCATCAGCCGCATCCTGGGCCCCCTGGTCAACCTGGTCCTTAACCTAATTATTGCTGCCAGCGGCCTGGCCTTTATATGATAGAATTCACCCGGAAATTGTCCGGGGGTACAGGGGAAGCTGACTTGCCGGGGTGGGGCGGATGCTAGGTAATGTAAGGCTGGATGTTTTTCAGGGCCCCCTGGATCTCCTCCTCACTCTCATTGAACGCCAGGAAATCGACGTTCAGGCTATCCCCGTCGCGGAAGTAACGGCCCAGTACCTGGAGTACCTGCAGGAAGTCGAGGAACTGGACCTGGAGTGGGCTAGCGAGTTTCTGGTCCTGGGGGCGGAACTCCTGGCTCTGAAGGCCAGGCTCCTATTGCAGCGCCCGGCGGCCGGGGAGCAGGAAGAAGAGGGGGAAGACCCGGCCCGGGCCCTGGCGGATCGATTGCAGGCTTACCGCTGTTATAAAGAGGCGGCCCAACACCTGGCCGAACTGGCCGCTACCGGTGCCCTTATTTTTACCAGGCCCCGGGACCAGGAGGCTGTAGAGCGGGCCCTGGCCGGCATCAACCCCCTGGCTGGCGTAACACCCCTGGATCTGGCGCGGGCTATGGCGCGCGTCCTGGCCCGTAAGGAGCAGGTTCAGGAACCAGAGGAACCCCGGCTCATACCCCGGCTGGCCTTTACCCTGGCGGGCCAGGTACGCCATATCTTGCGCAGCCTTTACCGGGCAAAAACCCTCAGCCTGGACAGACTCTTGAGTACCAGGCCCACCCGGATGGAGGTAGCCCTGACCTTCCTGGCCCTGCTGGAACTGGCCCGGCGGGGCCGGGTAGCCCTGGCCCAGGAGGTTAATTTCGGCAATATCGAGGTGCGGTTGTTACCGCATCCAGGAGCAAGGTGATTATCCTTGCCTTTATTTTTCAGTGATAACCTGAGAGCTGCCCTGGAATGTTTGCTCTTTGTCGCCGGCGGTCCGGTGTCGGTAGACTCCCTGGCGGCCTGCCTGGGCGTTAAACCCGGAGATGTCGATGAGCTGGCGGCTGAATTACAGGAACTCTACGCCCGGGAAGAACGGGGCCTGCAGATCCGGGCCGTAGCCGGTGGCTATCAGATGTGCACCCGGCCCGAGTTCGCCAGCTATTGTGAGGCCCTTTTGCGCCCGGAACTGCCGGCCTTATCCCGGGCCGCCCTGGAGACCCTGGCCATTATCGCCTACCGCCAGCCGGTAACCCGCACGGAAATGGAGTATATCCGGGGAGTCAAGGTCGATGGCGTTTTAAATACCCTCATTAGCCGGGGCCTGGTCCAGGAGGTTGGCCGCAAGGAGGCCCCGGGACGCCCCATCCTTTATGGTACCACGCCCAAATTCCTGGAGTTTTTCGGTTTAAAGGACTTAAAGGAATTGCCTCCCCTGGAGGATGTTGCCGCGAGTCAGGAAAATAGCCGTGAAGCAGGTGGTCGTGGTAGTATACCGGGTCATCCTGGGGAAGAATAATTGCACACTTCTTCCCGGGGGTGGCGGGATGCTTTGGTCCTGGCTGGCAGGTTTACTGGTGGGTATGGTTGTTTTACTCCTGGTCCCGGTACGCCTGGAGGTGGCTTATCGCTATGCTAATCAGGAGGAGCGCCTTTGGCTGGAGGTCAAGCTTTCAGGGGACTGGGGCCTGTGGGAAGTAGAAATTCCCTCTATCCAGGCCTGGCTGGCGCGATGGCCCCCCCTGCACCTGAAAACCCTGCTCCAGGCCGGCGGTACCGGAACTATAGGTGCAGGGGAGGTTGAGGTTGAGCATCCGGGGGATGAAGCCCGGACCCGCGGTGGGGTAATTGGTTTTATCGTCAAGGGGCGCTTGGCCTATTGGCTGGGTTTATTAAGAAGATTTGGTTACATCTGGCGTCGTTTTTTCGGGCAGGTGACCTGCCAGCGGCTGCGGGTATTCTTAACCCTGGGGATGGAGGAACCGGCCACGACTGCCCTGGCCTACGGTGGTGCTTGGGCTCTGCTGGCTTTACTGTACCAGAATTTACAGCGCCGGGCGCGCCTGGATTTTCAACAACCGGAGCTGCTGGTAAGGCCGCGTTTTAACGCACCGGGCCTGCTATTTGATTTTAACTGCATATTTACCTTTCGGCTGGGACATATTATAAGCGCTGGTTTACGGTCTTTAAGATTACTCCTGGGTATAATCTGGCAGGCGAGGGGAGCAAGCAAAAATGCCCGAACATCCCATCGAAGCCTTGATGAAAACAGCCATGGAAAGCATCAAAGATATGGTCGATGTGAATACGGTAGTGGGGGACCCCATTGAAACCCAGGACGGCCAGGTCATTGTTCCTGTGTCCCGGGTAACGGCCGGTTTTGCGGCCGGTGGGTCGGAGTATGAATCAAGTACCGCCGACGGCGGCGGGGGAGGTAAGGAAAGCCTGCCCTTCGGCGGGGGCAGTGGCGCCGGGGTTTCTGTCCAGCCGGTGGGTTTTTTGGTCGTAGGTAAAGAACAGGTGCGCTTGCTGCCTGTTGACGGTAACGCCGTCGTCGACCGCCTGATCGATGTCGCCCCCCAGGTGATGGAAAAGATCCAGGAACTCCTGGGTAAGGGGAAAAGTGCAAAGGGTAACGGTAAAGTTAACGGCAGCAGCACTCCGACCACGGTCCGGACTAAAATGGTTCTCCGACCCCAGGATGCGGAAGAATAAGTAAACATAAAATTTCTATCCCTGGCAGGGAAAAGGCCCTGCCAGGGCGAATATAAACCTCCCGGAGTAAGTTTTACAGGGGGTTTCACTCTTGTTCAAGAAGTATGGCCCCCGGTTCCTTGCTGCCGGGATCTTTTTATTTATTTTCCTTAGCTTTATTAAACCAGGCCGGGCTGCTGCCCCGGACATTCAGGCCGAGAGTTATGTATTAATGGATTTTCGGACGGGCCAGGTCCTTATGGCCAAGAATCCCCATGAGCGGAGGCCCCAGGCCAGTACCACCAAGATTACCACGGCCATTTTAGCCCTGGAGCGCGGCAACTTGAACGACCAGGTTATTGCCAGTAAAAATGCCGCCGAGACGCCGGAGAGTTCTATTTATCTCCAGGAAGGGGAGACCCTGACCCTGGAGGAGCTTCTCTACGCCCTGCTACTGCGCTCGGCCAATGATGCCGCCGTGGCCATTGCTGAGCATATCGGTGGCAGTGTTGAAAACTTTGCCCGCATGATGAATGCGAAGGTCCAGGAGATTGGGGCCCGGGATACCCACTATGTTAACCCCCACGGTCTGACAGCTCCGGACCACTACTCCTCGGCTTACGATCTGGCCCTTATTGGCCGTTACGCCATGATGAATCCTAAATTTCGGGAGATTGTCGCTACCCGCCAGCGGAT
This sequence comes from Moorella thermoacetica, assembly GCF_001267405.1. Classification (NCBI taxonomy): domain Bacteria; kingdom Bacillati; phylum Bacillota; class Clostridia; order Neomoorellales; family Neomoorellaceae; genus Neomoorella; species Neomoorella thermoacetica. Next base: position 1,297,002 of record NZ_CP012369.1, on the reverse strand, counting down.
TATCCCCTGGGCCGGCAAACCCTGGCCGCGATTGCTGATCAATGAAAATCGCCTGCTATGGGGCTATTATGCTTACCCCGGTGCCGATGGGGTAAAGAACGGCTATACTACCCCGGTCGGGCAGGTCCTGGTGGCCTCGGCCACCAGGGATAACTGGCGGCTCATCGCCGTGGTCATGAAGTCCCCCAATATGTACCGGGAAACCAGTGCCATCCTCGATTACGGGTTTAATAACTTTCACCAGGTGAAGTTAATGCCTGCCGGCCAGCAGGTAGCCCTGGCCGGTGTCCGCGGCGGCATAGCAGCAAATATACCTGCCGTCACGGCCGATGACGTCCTGGTGGTCGAGCCAAAGAATGAGACCTGGACCTGGCAGCAGCGGGTGGAACTTAATCCCGACCTCAATGCGCCGGTCAAGAAGGGGGATAGGATCGGGCGGATAATCTTCACTTCCCACGACCAGGAAGTAAGTGTGGACCTGATAGCTGCCGGTGACGTAGCCCCCCGGCCCTGGTGGATGGGCTTCCTGGAAGCCTTCCTAACAGTCTTCAACCTGCCCTGGTTGCGGTTCTAGAAAGGCAAGTCCCTTCATAAATCTTACTAACCGAGGTAATTTATGGAGGGATTGCCGGTGGTCAATCTCATCTGGTTGTTAATGCTCCTGGCAGGTATAGTAGTAGCTGCTTTAAATGGGCATATCGAGATAGTTACCGATGCCTCCCTGGAAGCAGCCCAGACGGCGGTAACCCTGGCCTTCGAGCTTATCGGCCTCATGGCCATGTGGCTGGGGCTTTTAAAGATTGCCGAAGAGGCTGGCCTTGTAGCCCTCCTGTCCCGCCTCCTGCGTCCCTGTACCCGTTACCTCTTCCCGGAGATCCCCAGGGATCACCCGGCTATCGGTTCCATCATCATGAATATGAGCGCCAATATCCTGGGCCTGGGCAACGCCGCTACCCCCTTCGGCCTTAAGGCCATGCAAGAACTCCAAACCCTGAACCCTCGCCCGGAGGAAGCAACCCCGGCCATGTGCACCTTCCTGGGGCTAAACACCGGCTGCATAACCCTTATCCCGGCGACCATCATCGGCATCCGGGCGGCTGCCGACAGCACCGAACCGACAATAATCGTCGGTCCCACCATCCTGGCCACGGGGTTCAGTATGGTCATGGCCGTGGTTTTTGACCGTGTTTTCCGCCGCTTCTATGGCGATAACCGGAGGTGAGGGAGGTGACGGAAGCTGTTCTTGCCGTCTCCCGCTGGGCCATTCCCCTGGTAATTTTTTTAATCCCGGCCTACGGCTACCTGCGGGGAGTCGCTGTTTATGAAGCCTTTGTTGCCGGGGCGGAAGACGGTTTCAAGGTGGCCATCAAAATTATCCCCTTTCTGGTAGGGATGCTGGTGGCCATTAGCATTTTCCGGGCTTCCGGGGCCATGGACCTCTTTGCCCGGGCCCTGAACCCGGTCTTGCATCTGGTGGGCATTCCCGGGGAAGTGTTACCCCTGGCAGTTATGCGGCCCCTGTCCGGCGGCGGTGCCTTGGGTGTAGCGGCCGAGCTGATCGGCAACTATGGACCAGATTCCTTCATCGGCCGCCTGGCTTCGGTCATGCAGGGGACCACAGACACAACCTTCTATGTTTTGACAGTTTACTTCGGCTCTGTGGGGGTGAGGCGCTACCGCTACGCCCTGGCCCTGGGGCTGATTGCCGATATTTCCAGCTTAATAGCGGCCGTGTTTATTTGCCACCTGATGTTTGGTTAACCCTATGTTCAAACCCCAGCAGCCACTCCTTGACTGCCAGGCCGCCGCCGAAACCAACCAGGCGGCCGTTTTTACCGATTACCCGGTGGCAGGGGATTATAATCCCCACCGGATTGCTGCCGATAGCCTGTCCAGTAGCCCTGGTAGCCCGGGGACGGCCGATAGCCCGGGCCAGGTCGCTGTAGCTACAAGTGGTACCATAGGGGATTTCCAGCAGGGCCGCCCAGACAGAGCGCTGGAAGGGGGTGCCGTGAAGATCCAGGGGCAGGTTGAAGGTCCGGCGGCGGCCGGCGAAATATTCATCCAGCTGGACCATGGTTTCCCGGGCCAGACTGTCCTGCTCACCGGTAGTAATAGCAACGCCGGGGAATACTTTTGTCAGGTAAGTAGAGGTAACCGCGGCAGGCTCAGCTGCAAAGGCCAGCCGGCAGAGGCCGGCAGGGCTGGTTACGATTGTCAGGATGCCGACAGGGGAATTATAATGGTTGATGGTAAGATGCAATCTTGTCACGCCCCTTGCCCTCCTCGGAAAATAGACTTCTGCCCAAAATGGTTACTGTTGGCAGGCGCTTTGCTACAGGCTGGAGGGTACAGTCTGCGGGCTCCGGTGGTTCTCGGCTAGCAAACTTCGCGCTCAGCCTTGCGCGGCGGCGGGGGTGGCTTGGCTTTATCTCTTTGATCAATCATAACGGGGCGTGGTACTTCTCGTTCCTGAAGCCACGTTACGATCCCCATCCCGTTCACCGCCGCCTCGCTTCGGCTTCGCGTAAGTATCTGACGCCTCGAACCAAGTCGCCCTCCGCCTGTACCCTCCAACCACTTGCCTCAGCCTACATTTTCATTGTTCGTGGCGAGGGTGTCGGCCCCCATGATGGGCTCCTCCGAAATAACTCATCGTGGCCACCAGAGGCGGTACAGGGAAACGACTGCCAGCCCAGCGGCATAACCGGCTAGCACATCGGTGGGGTAATGGACGCCCAGGTAAAGGCGGCTGAGCCCCAGCAAGAAGAGGAAAAAAATAGTCAGCCTGGCTACCAGGGGATGGTAGCGGGACGGGAGCCTCTGTAACAGTACCAGGGCCAGCAGGCTGAAGAAGACGGTTCCCATCATGGCATGGCCGCTGGGGAAGCTGAAGCCAGGTGCGGGTTCCAGGGGACCCAGGGCGGGGCGGGGCCGATGGTAAAAGGCCTTTAGCCCCTCCATGAGGGCCCAGGCGCCGTTCATGGTAAACATAAGGACCCAGAAGCCCCTGTAATCACGCCCTAAAAGGAAGCTTATACCCAGGGCGGCCGTGGCCAGGTAGAAGAAGATGGACGTACCGAAGAAAGTAATTACTTTGAAGAAAATAGTAGCCAGGGGGCTACGGTAAGCCATTAACCTGACAAGAATCCAGGTATCAAAGTAGCGGACTTCCGGCAGGGCGATGGCAGTAGCCACCAGGAGAAAAATTATAACCATCAAGGCGGCCAGAAATAAATAATAACGCTTGCGGATCACCGGTTTGAAGCCCCTCTTTTCTATTCATTTTGAAGTTCGCCAGCAAATAAGCAGGTATCGGAGAGCAGGACTTTTTTCCCTTCGGAGGATGATTATGCGCTTGCAGAAGTACCTGGCCCTGGCCGGGGTGGCTTCCCGGCGCCGGGCCGAAGACCTTATCCGTGCCGGGCGGGTGCGGGTAAACGGCCGGGTCATAAAAGTTATGGGTGTCCAGGTGGAACCGGGACAGGATAAAGTGACTGTCGACGGCCAGCCTGTGACCGGGCCGGAGAGAAAGTATTACCTTCTCCTGTTTAAACCGGCCGGTTATGTAACTACCGTCTCCGATCCCCGGGGACGGCCCAAGGTCACTGACCTGGTGCACGGCATACCTGCTAGATTATATCCCGTGGGCCGCCTGGATTATGCCACCGAGGGTCTTCTCTTGCTAACCAACGACGGCGAGCTAACCCTGCGCCTGACCCACCCCAGATACGGGGTAACGAAGACCTACCTGGCTCTGGTCAGGGGTATACCCGATGCTAATACTATCCAGCATTTACGCTGCGGTGTCAAGCTGGAAGACGGCCCTACAGCTCCTGCGAGGGTAAATTTGTGCCGGGCGGGGAAAGATAGCGCCCTCCTGGAATTAACCCTCAGGGAAGGCCGGAACCGGGAGGTGCGACGTATGCTGGCGGCGGTCGGTCACCCGGTCCTGCGCCTCCGGCGGATCCGCCTGGCCTTTTTAACCCTTCGAGGTTTAAAACCCGGCACCTATCGCCACCTCACCCCCCACGAAGTCGAACGATTGTACCGGCTGGTAGGTTTAAAAAAATAGCCCCTGGCCTGTTTTTCCTCGCCAAAGCCATCCAGGCATGATAGAATGGTGATAAATGCTGATAGGAGGCAATGGTAAAATTGGCTGGTTTAGAACAGGGACTGGTTCAGGTCTATACCGGGGATGCCAAGGGCAAGAGCACGGCCGCCTTCGGCCTGGCCCTGCGGGCGGCGGGCCACGGTTTTAAAGTCGCTATCATCCAGTTCATGAAGACGCCTGATTATGGCGAACATCGCTCTTTCCAGCGCCTGGCACCGGAAATCGAGGTTAAAACCTTCGGCCGAAAAGGTTTTATCCACCGGGGCGGCGCCAGGCCTGAAGATTATGAACAAGCGGCGGCAGCCCTGGACTGCGCCAGGGAAATAATGCTCAGCGGTAAGGTAGATATATTGATCCTTGACGAAATTAACAATGCCCTCTATTTCGGCCTCCTAAAGGAAGAAGAGGTCCTGGATTTCTTACGGCAGCGGCCGGCCAGGATAGAGGTGGTCTTGACCGGTCGCAATGCCCCGGCCGGGATAATTGCCGCCGCCGACCTGGTCACGGAGATGCGCCAGGTGAAGCACCCTTACGCAAAAGGGATTAAGGCCCGCAAGGGGATCGAATACTAATAGAAAGTGAGCAGTATTTTTGTTTTATAGGCAGGAATTTCCGCAACGGGTGCGAATATCATACATTTAATACAATATACAGGAGGTGAATTCCTGGCCGGCTTTTTTAGGGTCAGGAGCAAAGTGGCAGTTGTATACTATGACCAGGACGCAGATCTAAACGTCCTGAAGGGCAAAAAAATCGCCGTGATGGGTTATGGCAGCCAGGGACACTCCCAGGCTCAAAATTTAAAGGATAGCGGCTTGGACGTAGTGGTTGGCCTGCGCCCGGAGAGTAAATCCAGGGCCGCAGCCCAGGCTGCCGGCCTGGAGGTAAAGACGGTAGCCGAAGCAGCCGCAGAGGCTGATATAATCCAGATCCTCCTCCCGGATGAAACCCAGGCCAGGGTTTATCGGGAAGAGATCGCCCCTTACCTGACGGGCGGCAAGGTCCTGATGTTCTCCCATGGCTTTAACATTCATTTCAACCAGATTGTACCTCCGGCCGATGTCGATGTAATCATGGTTGCCCCCAAGGGTCCCGGGCACCTGGTACGCCGTACCTATGTTGAAGGCCAGGGGGTTCCGGCCTTGATTGCCATTTACCAGGATGCCAGCGGTAAGGCCAAAGAAATCGGCCTGGCCTATGCCAAGGGCATCGGTGCCACCCGCGCGGGGGTAATCGAGACCACCTTCAAAGAAGAGACGGAAACCGACCTCTTCGGAGAGCAGGCCGTCCTTTGCGGGGGGACAACTGCCCTGGTTAAAGCCGGTTTCGAAACCCTGGTCGAGGCCGGTTATCAGCCGGAGATTGCCTACTTTGAGTGCCTCCACGAACTGAAGCTTATTGTCGACTTGATGTATGAGGGCGGCATTAAGTACATGCGCTACTCCATCAGCGACACGGCCGAGTATGGTGATGTCACCAGGGGACCCCGGCTGATCGATGACCATGTCAAGTCAACTATGAAATCTATTTTAAAGGAGATCCAGGACGGTGTCTTTGCCAGGGAATGGATCTTGGAAAACCAGGCCGGGCGCCCCAGCTTCAACGCTTTCCGGAAGAAGGAACGTGAACACCTCATCGAACAGGTCGGCGACCAGCTCCGGGAAATGATGTCCTGGTTGAAGAAATAGAATTCCGGAAGCCATAGAAGAATGGCCCCGGGGCTTCTCCAGGGCCATTCTTGGATTTTAACAGTTGGGAGGTTAAAAGGGAAATTTAGGTAATAACAAGAGGGGTTAAGTTTAAATTTGGGGAGGCGGTCTTATGGAGCTTTTAGCACCACTGACAGGGATAGTGGCCTTGCTTTTTGCCTTTTACCTTACTAATAAAATTAATCGGTCAGATCCCGGGAATCCACGGATGCAGGAAATCGCTGTCGCCATCCATGAAGGCGCCATGGCCTTCCTTATGCGGGAATACCGAACTTTAATCTTTTTTGTCCTTGGCATGACGGCCTTGATTGTAGTTGCCGGCTTTATGACTAGGGGTGCTGAAAGCATGCAACCGGCAACAGCTATTGCCTATGTCGCCGGTACCCTTTGTTCTATTGGCGCCGGGTACATAGGTATGCAGGTTGCCACTAGGGCCAACGTCCGCACGGCCAATGCCGCCCGTCACAGTTCCAATGCCGCCCTGGACATAGCCTTTTCCGGCGGTTCGGTTATGGGGATGGCGGTGGTAGGTCTGGGCCTTTTGGGTCTCGGGATTATTAATTATGTTTTTAAAAACCCGAGTATAGTTAATGGTTTCGCCCTGGGGGCCAGTTCTATAGCCCTTTTTGCCAGAGTCGGTGGCGGTATATACACCAAGGCCGCCGATGTCGGTGCGGACTTGGTCGGCAAAGTAGAAGCAGGTATTCCTGAAGACGATCCCCGGAACCCAGCCGTTATTGCTGATAACGTTGGTGACAATGTAGGCGACGTCGCCGGTATGGGTGCTGACCTCTTTGAGTCTTATGTCGGCTCGATTATTTCTGGTATTGCCCTGGCGGCAGCCCTGAATATTCCTAATGGCACCTTGGTGCCTCTAATGATTGCTGCTATCGGCATTGTATCCTCCATTCTCGGTGCCTTTTTCGTGAAAACGGGCGAAGGGGCCAATGCCCAGAAGGCTCTTAATACCGGTACCATGGTGGCAAGTATCCTGGCCATTGTTGGTACTTTCCTGGCTACTAGGTTATTACCGGCTCACTTCACCGCTGGCTCTATGAGTTACACTTCTACAGGCGTATTTGCAGCCACCATCGCCGGCCTCATCGCCGGAGTCTTGATTGGCCGGATTACCGAGTATTATACTTCAGGGGATTACGAACCTGTAAAAGAGATCGCCAAGGCTTCCCAAACCGGTACAGCTACCAACATTATTGAAGGCTTAAGCACCGGTATGCTGAGCACAGTTTTGCCTATCCTGGTCATCGTCATTGCCATTATCGCTTCTTACCGTTTCGCCGGCCTTTATGGTATTGCTATGGCGGCGGTTGGCATGCTCTCGACCACCGGCACTACTGTGGCCGTTGATGCTTATGGTCCTATCGCCGATAATGCTGGCGGTATTGCCGAAATGGCGGAACTGGACCCAAAGGTCCGTAAGATAACCGACGCCCTGGACTCCGTCGGCAACACAACGGCTGCCATTGGTAAGGGTTTTGCTATCGGTTCGGCGGCGCTGACGGCCCTGGCCTTATTCTCGGCCTATACAGCTGCTGCCAGGATTACCGCCATTGACCTGACCGACCCCAAAGTAGTCGGCGGTCTCTTCATAGGTGGTATGCTGCCGTTTCTTTTTGCTGCCTTAACTATGAAAGCGGTGGGTAGGGCTGCTTTCCAAATGATTGAAGAAGTACGCCGCCAGTTCAAATCGATTCCCGGCTTAATGGAAGGCAAGGCCCGGCCGGACTACGCCCGCTGCGTGGCTATTAGCACCGGAGCCGCTATTAAGGAAATGATTGTTCCCGGCCTACTCGCCGTTCTGGTACCCCTGGCCGTGGGTCTCATCCCCGGCCTGGGTAAGGAGGCCTTGGGTGGCCTTCTCGCCGGCGCCACGGTGACGGGTTTCTTGATGGCCGTCATGATGGCTAATGCCGGTGGTGCCTGGGATAATGCCAAAAAGTATATTGAGGGCGGCCAGTACGGCGGTAAGGGTTCACCGGCCCACGCTGCCGCCGTCAATGGAGATACAGTGGGTGATCCCTTTAAGGATACCTCTGGCCCGGCCATGAACATTCTTATTAAGCTAATGACCATTGTCTCCTTGGTTTTTGCCCCCTTATTTATGCAGCTTTAGGGGGCGCATGCCTGCCGGCGCGTAATTCCTGATCAAAAGGAAAAAAGCCCTTCTCTCTTGGGAGACAAGGGCTTTTTATTAGAGCTAGGTTTCCGGGGCAGGCCACAATCCCGCTTTAAGCACTACCCAGGAGAGACCGGCGGAGGGCTTCTACCTCATCATCCCTGGCGGCGGCAATGACCCGGTCGCCGGGGAGTAAAACGACATCGCCCCGGGGGAAGATAAGCTCCTCTTCCCGGAGGATGGCCATGAGCAAGCATTGATCCGGAAGGATAAGATCCTTGACGGCCGTATTCGCGGCCGGCGATTCCGGCAGCAGCACGGTTTCCACAAATTCCACCTTGCCCCCTTTCAAAGTAAGCAGGGGGATAAGCCCGCTGGCATCGACTTCTTGCAAGATCAGGCTGTAAATAAGGCGGGTGCTATTGATAATATTGTTGATTCCCAGCAGGCGGAAGGCGTCTTCATTCTGCGGGTTGTTTACCCGGCCGATAACCCTCTTGACGCCAAAAACCTTTTGCGCCAGGCGGCAGATCATGATGTTATCCTCGTCAAAACCGGTAACTGCCGCCACTACATCCGCTCGCTTGACGCCGGCTTCTTCCAGGGTGGCCACCTCGGTGGCGTCACCATGCAGGACTACCTGGCCCAGGTGATCCTCCAGCCAGCGAAAGCGGCGCAGATCCTTTTCGATTAGCAGCACCTCCTGCCCGCCATCCAGGAGGGTCCTGGTCAGGTTGAAACCGATTTTGCCGCCTCCGGCAACGACAACATACATTATTCGGCACCCCCCAGCCGGCCCATGACATAATCAATACCAAAGGTTGTCGGGCAGAAGATATCCAGGCCCATAGCCCGGTAAGCCTCTGCCGCCCGGGGATCATAGGCCCGGGCGATAACCCTGGGAATATGAAACTTCTCCCTGGCAACCTGGGCCGTGACCAGGTTGGCGCTGTCGCGATCAGTCACGGCAATCAGGGCGTCGGCAGTATCAGCCCCGGCTTTGGCGAGTAATTCCAGGTCAATACCCACTCCCTGGAAGACCTGGCCGGGAAAATCGTGGGGCAGGCGTTCCAGGGCTTCAGCCTTGGGATCGATGACGCTTATCTCATGACCGGCCCCAGCCAGGCTGGTGGCCAGCATGGCCCCCAGGCGGCTGCAACCGATGATAATAACCTTCATCAAAGCACCCCCTACACAGGTTGGCGATCGATTAGCAATTCACAATTGGCCCGGCGCAACAGCCATTCGGAGGTACTCCCCAGGAGGCCGACTTGGCGCCTGGGCCGGACGCCAATGACGATTAATTGCACCTCTTCCTCGGCCGCCGCCTGAAGGATGCCGGTCCCGGCCGTCCTGGCCCGGATAATCCTGGTCCGGCAGGGCAAGTGATGGAAATTGACGATCTCCGTGCCCTGGGCCAGAATATTATTTAAGCGGGCCTCGGTTTCCGGCAGGGCAATCCCCAGGGGAGAGGCCAGCGGGACTTCCAGCACCGCGAGCAGGATAATCTCAGCCTTCTGTTCCGTCCCCAGGCGACAGGCCAGTTCAACCGCCCGGCGGGCATATTCACTGTCTACTAAAGGTACCAGGATACGCTTGACGGCTCCGACAGTCCTGGTGACATGGGCGACTTCATAAGGAACAGCTGGCGGCACATGGAGCATCCACCAGAAAAGGCGGCCCATGCTGACCATAAAAGCGAGGGCCAGAAAAACACCCAGGGGGTTGCTGTGGATATTATTCATATCCGGGCCTCCTTACGCCGCCGGATGAAATAACGAGTAAAGGCCAGGGACCGGTAAATTCCCAGGCCCAGGAAGCCGGCACCAGTGATCCAGGCCATAGGGCTGGGATGGGAAAGGGCACGGATCCAGATAGCCGGTCCCAGGAACAACATGGCCAGGGTTGTAACCATCTGGTAGTAGTCACGCCAGGTAAGGGTTTTAATCTCACTTGACATGGGCCTTAGCCTCCAGGCGTTCCCGTTCTGCAAGAGCCTGCTTGTATTCCTCGAGAAGGTCGTACTCTTCGGCCGCTTCCAGGACCTTTATTTGCTGGGCTTCCCAGTCCCGGGGGATGTTGCCGAAAATGGGGTAGCCCTTGCTCCGGCGATAATAAGCGTAGTAGAGGAAACAGAGGATAATCCACGCCGGCCCGGCGATACGGCCAATGGCATGGGTAAGAATGACTTCGAAGAGTATAGTGCTGATACCCAGGGTACCGATTACCCCCAGGATGGGGAACTCCACCACCCGGCCACGATAATTTATCTTTATGTTTAAAGGCACTTTATAGGGCCGGGGTGCATAGGGATCGGTGAAGCGTAGTTTAATCAGGGCAATAAAAACCAGGATATAGCCTGTGGTAGCCCCGAAGGCATACATGTTACCCAGGGTATCCATAGCATTGGGCGTCAGGAAAGAAAGAACTAACTGAAGGATACCAATGCCCGAGAAGACAAGGATAGTGCGGTAAGGAGTCCGGTAACGAGGGTGCACGGCGTTGAACCAGTCGCTGATAAAATTAAACTGGCTCATGGCAAAGGTCAACCGGGAAGCGCTCATGACCCCGGAGTTGGCCGAAATGAGCAGGATGGTAGCCCCCAGCAGGGCGGCAAAAGGGCCGGCAATAATGCCAATAAAGGGGATGGCATGGGCCAGGGTAGCCACCGGATCGCCGACGGCTTTAGCGATATCCTGCCAGGGTAGGACTCCCAGGCTCATGGTAGAAAAGGCGGTGGCGAAAATGAATACAGTAAAGATCAGGCCGACAGAAGTTCGGGGAACGACAGTCGCCGGCCGTTTGGTTTCCTGGGCCGCCTGGGAGATAGACTCCAGGCCGACAAAGGAGATAATAGCCAGGGAGGAGCCATAGGCAAATTCCTTAAAAGTCGGGAACTGAGTCACCCACTGATGGGCCAGGAGTTCCGGCCGCCAGGCAAAGAGAAACCCAAAGACGATAATGGTTGATTCCGTCAAGATATCAATAGCACCCAGGACTTCATTGAGCAAAGAAGATTCCCTCATACCGCGAATATTGAGGGCAATAAGGAAGAACACCAGGGCCAGGGCCTCTGCCATCCACACCAGGTTGACGTGGTGCAGGGGACCGATGCTGACGGCCAGAGAGTCAATATTGACCCCGAAAAGGTAAGGCAGAAAGAAGTTGATGTAGCCAGCGGAAGCAGTCGCAAAAAGGGCGATATCTATGGTGTAGTCCAAGAGCAAAGCTGCCCCGGCTACAAAACCCCAGAAATCACCCAGCCCGCGCAAGGTAAAAAACTGGCCACCGCCGGCAACGGGGTAAGCGGCGGCAAGCTCGGTATAAGCCAGGCCGATCATGATGTAAACCAGACCGGCCAAGGCGAAGGCCAGACTGGTAGCACCTTTAGCCCAGAGCATAACCAGTCCCAGGGCGGCATAAATGTCGGCACCGACATCCGCGTAACCCCACATGTAGGAGCCCCACACGGTAACCTCCCGGCGGAGCTCCAATTTTTCTGTTGCCGTGGCCATAATACCCTCCTCCAGCGTTAATGAACCTGAAATAACAAATAAAACCAGCCCTCCCCTGTTTACGGATCCAGGCTGGTTCTTTGCCTATTGGACATACGGTACCATCTCCTTTCCTGCCGACGGGGTTAGCTGCCGGGTTCGGGCCGGAGAAAAGCCCTACCCCGCCCTCAGTTTTCATACTTTGAATAGCTTTGGTACCCCAAAGTAATAAAGCTTACTGAGGGCGGGGATTCACCCCTCTGGTGGGTCCCCCGTTCCCGCTTTTCCGGGATTAGGCATTTTAAATTTGCTCGATGCATTGCCGTTAATCTTAGCAGGCCGGAAAAGTGCTGTCAAAGTAAGCCTGGATAGGAAAACGTTTTTGGGGGGTTAAACTACCTGACATTATTATGTGGAGGCGGCCGCTCTTTTAAAAGCGCTTCTTTGCTTGACCGCAAATCTTCTTGCGATGCCGGTCATGATGTAATATAATCAATTCAAGTATAAATGGGTGGAGGCAATCATGGAGTACGGCAGTAAAAAGGTAGCGGCAGTAGCCATTAAAATGGCCCTTTCGGAAAGCCGGGAGGAGGAGGCCCGGCTGAAAAAGGAATATGCAGCCGGCGGCATATCTACGGCGGCCGTGGATTATGGGGGCGAATTTATTAATTCTGTCCAGAAAATCATTGAACGGGCAGTAGTGGCCGCCAAAAGGGAAGGAGTCATTAAAGAGGCCCACCAGGAAGAAGGAGCCATTGCCGGGGCGACGCGGGAAGCCCTCTCCCAGATTATGCCCAAAGCCATCGGGCTGAATGTGGGGGGGAAAATCGGTATTGCCCGCTGGCACGATCATTTGAGTGTAGCCATCTTTTTCGGCATTGGCCTGTTGCACCTGGATGAAGTCGGCATCGGTCTGGGGCACCGGGCTGTCTAAAAGGGCGGCTGCCGGAGCCTGTAAACAGAGCAGTATGGTAGGAGGGGTAGCATGACTGAGCCGGTGGGGCAGGAAGCGCCTGGGGCTGGCATGGAGAAAGGACCCGGAGGGAAAAAAGTAAGGGGCCTGCGCGGGGCCGTTGACGTCGAGGAGAATACGGCCCCAGCAATTATTGCGGCAACAGAACAATTATTACGGGAGATAGTTATCCGTAACGACCTGGAAAGAGGAGATATTATCAGCGCCATTTTCACCGTGACCCCCGATCTTGATGCCGCCTTCCCGGCTGAAGCCGCCCGCCGTCTGGGCTGGTTGGATGTGGCCCTGATGTGCGCCCGGGAGATACCTGTACCGGGAAGCCAGCCGGGAATAGTGCGGGTGTTAATCCATGCCTACAGTGATCACCAACCGGTGCATGTTTACCTTGGCCGGGCGAGTCAATTGCGCCCGGATCTGCAATAAAAGTATTGACAGGTATTTACCATCCATGTTATTCTTATAATAACAATCGCATACAGTTGAGGCGAGTTGAGCAGAGTGGAGTTTAGCTTAGAGTTGAGCTTGATTAAGGGTAAAGTTTTACCAGGGCTCATCTTTGAGCGCTGGTTTTTATTTTGCCCCTGGGGAGGGAGAAAGCAGTGTTTCACCCTGACCGGGCAACCTACCTGGACCTGGCCCGGAAGGCCCCTTATATTCCTGTCTGGACAGAGATTCTTGCCGATACAGAAACTCCCATTTCCCTGTACTTAAAATTCGCCGGCGGTCCGGACAGCTTCTTACTGGAGAGTGTCGAAGGCGGGGAAAACCTGGGCCGCTATTCCCTCATTGGCTTCGATCCCCTGCTGACCTTCACCGCCAGGAGTGGTAAGGCTTATTTAAGCACGAATAACGCCACTGCCAGGTTGCTGGAAGAAAAACCCTTCAAGGCTTTAAACAATTTAATGGCCAGCCTGTCCCTACCACCTAGTGAGGGACCACGCTTTCAGGGCGGCCTGGTAGGCTACCTGGGATATGATATGGTCCGGGAACTGGAGGCTTTGCCCCCGGGGCCCGGTAATGACCTGCAAATACCAGATACCCACCTGACCCTCCACCGTTGTTACCTGGTTTACGACCATATCCTGCGGACAGTGAGGATAACCTGCCTGGGGCGAGGCGGGGAGAATGCCCTTGCCGGGTATGAAGAAGCTGTAGCCGGGGTCAAGGGAATTCTGGAAAAACTCGGGCGATCTTCTGGCGGGTACCGGAATGGGTATCCGCCGGCAGCAGGGCAACTGGTCCCGGAAGGGGTCTCCTGGCAGGCCAGCGTGACCCGACAGGAATTTACCGGGATGGTTACAAAAGCTAAGGAGTATATCGCCGCCGGCGATATCTTCCAGGTGGTCCTCTCCCAGAGATTGAGCCTGCCCTTCAGGGAGGACGCCCTGGTCGTTTACCGGCACTTGCGAGCCCTTAACCCTTCGCCGTATATGTTTTACCTTAACTTCCCGGAGGTGCAACTGGTAGGCGCATCGCCGGAAATGCTGGTGCGGGTGGAAAGGGGAACAATCGATTATCGCCCCATCGCCGGTACCAGGCGCCGGGGACGGACTGCTGCCGAGGACAGGGCCCTGGCCGCGGAACTCCTGGCCAGCGAGAAGGAGCGTGCCGAACACCTGATGCTCCTGGACCTGGGGCGGAACGACGTGGGAAGGATAGCCGTCCCGGGCAGCCTGCAGGTGACCCGGCAGATGGTGGTGGAGTATTATTCCCACGTCATGCACCTGGTTTCCAGCATTACCGCCCGCCTGGCTCCTGGCAGGAGTGCCCTGGACGCCCTTCTGGCCTGTTTCCCCGCCGGTACGGTGACCGGGGCTCCCAAGGTACGGGCCATGGAGATCATCACCGAACTGGAGCCGGTCAACCGGGGACCCTATGCCGGCGCCGTAGGTTACCTGGGTCTCCATGGCAACCTGGATACCTGCATTGCCATCCGCACCATAGTTTTTGCCCGGGGTCGGGCCTTCATCCAGGCCGGGGCGGGCATTGTCGCCGACTCCGACCCGGAAGCCGAATATGAAGAGACCCTGAACAAAGCCCGGGCGCTGTTGCAGGTATTAAAAAAGCCGGAGGTGGGCACCCGTGCTGCTAATGATTGATAACTATGATTCCTTTACCTATAACCTGGTGCAGTACTTCCTGGAACTGGGGCAGGAGGTGGTGGTACGGCGTAATGACGCCATAACCCTGGAGGAGATTGCTGAACTAAACCCCGATTACCTGGTCCTTTCCCCCGGCCCTTGCACGCCCAATGAAGCCGGTATCTCCTTGGCGGCCATCACCGCCTTTGCCGGCAAGATACCCATCCTGGGCGTCTGCCTGGGCCACCAGAGCATTGCCCAGGCCTTCGGCGGTCGGATAGTGCGGGCCGGACGGCTCATGCATGGCAAGACTTCTACCATTACCCATGATGGTAAAACAATTTACCGGGACCTGCCCAACCCCTTTACAGCTACCCGCTATCATTCCTTAATCGTCGATGAGGAGACCCTGCCGGATTGCCTGGAGGTGACGGCCCGGAGCGAAACCGGCGAGCTAATGGGCCTGCGCCACCGCCAGTTACCAGTTGAAGGTGTCCAATTTCACCCCGAGTCCATCCTGACAACGGTGGGCAAGCAACTGCTAAGGAATTTTTTGGCCATTGGCCCCTTCGCGAGGACCAGAAGTAAAGAAAATGGAGTCAGCCTGGATAAATAATTACTGTATTTTTGAGAGGAGTTGAGCTTAGTGTTGAAAGCCCAGATTAGCAAAGTAGTAGCCGGCCAGCACTTGAGCGAAGCCGAGGCCGCAGAAGCCATGGACATAATCATGGCGGACGAAGCCACCCCGGCCCAGATTGCCGCTTTCCTCACCGCCCTGCGCCTTAAAGGGGAAACGGTAGACGAGATAACCGGTTTTGCCCGCAGCATGCGCCGCCGGGCTATTCCCCTTACCACTAGCCACCCGGTATTTGTGGACACCTGTGGTACCGGGGGAGACGGCCGCCAAACCTTTAACATTTCCACCACCGCGGCCTTCGTCGTGGCCGGCGCCGGGGTAGCAGTAGCCAAACACGGCAACCGTTCAGTTTCCAGCCGTTGCGGTAGCGCCGACATGCTGGAAGCCCTGGGGATCAAAGTCGACCTGCCTCCGGACGCCGTTGCCCGCTGCCTGGATGAAGTGGGCATGGCCTTCCTCTTTGCTCCCGTTTTTCATGGTGCAATGAAATACGCCGCCGGACCGCGGCGGGAGATCGGCATTCGTACAGCCTTCAACCTCCTGGGGCCCCTGACTAACCCGGCGGGCGCTCCCTGCCAGCTGGTGGGAGTTTACGACCCGGATTTAACGGAAACAGTCGCGGCCGTCCTGGGGCGCCTGGGCAGCCGCCGGGCCTATGTAGTCCACGGTAGCGATGGACTGGACGAAGTAACTATCACCGGACCCAGCAAGATAACCTGCCTCGATAAAGGCGCGATCAGGACGTATACCTTTACCCCGGAAGATGTCGGCCTGCCACGGGCGAACCTTGCCGACCTGGCCGGGGGTACAGCCACCGACAATGCCGCCATTGCCCGCGCCGTCCTTTCCGGTACCAGGGGCCCGGCCCGGGACGTCGTCCTCATTAATGCCGCCTTCGCCCTCCTGGCAGCCGGTGCCGCTGACACCCTCCAGCAAGCCCTGGCCCTGGCCGAATCAAGTATCGATTCCGGCGCCGCGGCGGCAAAACTCCAGGCTATGGTGGCCTGGGTGGAAAGCTGGGCTGCCTGATGCTGGCGGAGATCCTGGACTACAAACGCCGGGAAGTGGCGGCCGCCAGGGAACAACACCCCCTGGCGGACCTGGAGAAGGCAGCGGCAGCCATGCCCCTGACCCGGGACTTCGGGGCCGCCCTGCGGCGCCGGGGAAACGAGCTTAAGGTTATAGCTGAGCTAAAACAGGCTTCTCCCTCCCGGGGCCTTATCAGGGAGGATTTTGACCCTGAAGGTCAGGCCAGGAGTTATATAGCCGCCGGGGCGGCGGCCATCTCCGTCCTGACGGACCAGAGGTTTTTCCGGGGTCGCCCTGAGTACCTGATCCTGGTGCGCCGGGTAACCACCCTGCCCCTTCTGCGCAAGGATTTTATCATTGATCCCTACCAGATTTATGAGGCCCGGGCCCTGGGAGCGGATGCCATCCTACTGATTGTCGCTGCCCTGGAACCTGCGGAACTGGTGGAATATCTGGACCTGGCCCGGAGGTTAGGCCTGGCAGCCCTGGTCGAGGTTCATACGGCCCCGGAACTGGAGGTAGCCCTCCGGGCAGGAGCCGGTATTATCGGGATTAACAACCGGGACCTGCACACCTTCAAGGTTGACCTGCAAACGACCGGACGCCTGCGATCCATGATTCCCCGGGGACCGGTGGTAGTGAGCGAGAGTGGCATCCGGAGCCGGGCCGATGCCGCCCTGGTGGCCGGCGCCGGCGTGGATGCCATCTTGGTGGGCGAGGCCCTGATGACAGCCGGGGACGTTATGGCTAAGATGGCCGAACTACGGCTTGCTATCTAGCTCCGATCATTTTTTGGGTGGAGGAAAAGAATGTGGTCAGAGTAAAAATCTGCGGCATCCGGGATTGGGAAGAAGCCCGGATGGTTCTCGACGCGGGCGTAGACACCTTGGGCTTTGTTTTCGCCAGGAGTCCCAGGGCGATCAAGCCGGAAGCCGCCCGGGAGATAATCACCAAGCTGCCACCCTTCACCACCACGGTTGGTGTATTTGTCAACGAACCACGCTATAGCCTAATGGAGATAGCCTCCTTTTGCCGCCTGGATGTCCTGCAGCTCCACGGCGACGAGCCGCCCGAGTACTGTCACGGTCTTTCCCAGCGTTTGATTAAAGCCATTCGGGTACGTGACGCCGCTTCCCTGGCCAGCCTGGAGGCTTACCGGGAGGTCCAGGGATTTCTCCTGGACGCCTGGGTCCCGGGAAAAGCCGGGGGTACCGGTACGACCTTTAATTGGGAACTGGTACGGGGGGCAGCAACGGGTGGTAAACCGGTAATTCTTGCCGGCGGCCTGACCCCTGAGAATGTCGGCGCTGCCATTCAGTTGGTACACCCTTACGCCGTCGATGTCTCCAGCGGGGTAGAAGTGGACGGCCGTAAAAACCCGGCCCGGATAGCCGCCTTTCTGGAGGCAGTGAGGAAAGCTGAGGAGCACCATGTGCGCCCAACCGCCAGCAGTTGCTGTACGGGATTGAAGGGGGATTTTTGATGACATTACCAGATAAACAGGGTCATTTTGGCCCCTATGGCGGGCGGTTTGTACCCGAAACCCTCATGCCGGCCCTGGAAGAGATAGAACAGGCTTACCGGGAAGCCTCCCGGGATAAAGAATTTCAAAAGGAACTTCAGTATTATCTTCAGCAATACGCCGGCAGGCCGACTCCCTTGTATTACGCGGCCAACCTTACCCGTCACCTGGGCGGGGCCAGGATTTACCTGAAAAGGGAGGATTTAAATCATACCGGTTCCCACAAGTTAAATAACGCCTTGGGCCAGGCATTGCTTGCCCGGCGTATGGGCAAGAAACGCCTCATTGCTGAAACAGGAGCCGGCCAGCACGGGGTGGCTGCGGCTACAGCGGCGGCCCTCCTGGATATGGAATGCGTCGTTTATATGGGTGCCGAAGACACCCGCCGTCAGGCCTTGAATGTCTTTCGTATGGAACTCCTGGGGGCCAGGGTGGTCCCGGTGACAGCCGGTAGCGCCACTTTAAAGGACGCCATCAACGAAGCCCTGCGGGACTGGGTTACCAACGTCCGCACCACATATTACCTCCTTGGTTCGGTGACCGGTCCCCACCCGTTCCCCATGATGGTACGGGACTTCCAATCTGTCATCGGCAGAGAGGCCAGGGAGCAAATCCTGGCCGCAGCCGGGCGCCTGCCGGATCACCTGGTAGCCTGCGTCGGCGGGGGCAGTAATGCCATGGGACTTTTTTACCCCTTCCTCGAAGAAACGGGGGTCAGAATGTGGGGCGCTGAAGCCGCCGGGCTGGGACTGGAGACCGGCCGCCACGCCGCTTCTTTAACCGCGGGTCGCCCCGGTGTCTTTCAGGGTGCCTACAGTTACCTGGTCCAGGATAAAAACGGCCAGATCGAGCCGGTGTATTCTGTCTCGGCCGGCCTGGATTACCCCGGCGTCGGGCCGGAGCACAGCTACCTCAAAGATAGTGGCCGGGCTACCTACACAGCTATAACTGATACTGAAGCCCTGGAGGCCTTTCAACTCCTGAGCCGTACAGAGGGTATTATCCCCGCCCTGGAGAGCTCCCACGCCGTAGCCCTGGCCATGAAAATGGCCCCCGGCTTAAAGCCGGAAGAGATTATGATCATCAACCTCTCCGGCCGGGGAGATAAAGACGTCCAGCAGGTGGCCGCCATCCTCAAGGGAGGGAGCTCCAACCATGGGTGTTGAAAGAATAACTGCTGCCTTTGCCGCCCGGAAAAAAGAGGGACGCAAAGCCCTCATCGTCTATCTCTGTGCCGGCGACCCTTCCCTGGAGGTTACCGGGCAAGCTGTCAGGGAACTGGCTGGCGCCGGGGTGGACCTCATTGAGCTGGGGGTACCCTTTTCTGACCCCGTGGCCGATGGTCCGGTCATCCAGGCTGCCAGCAAGCGTGCCCTTGCCGCCGGGGTAACCCTGCCCGAAATCCTGGAATTGGTAAAGAGCCTGCGCTCGGGGTTGGCTGTCCCCTTGATCCTCATGAGCTACTATAACCCTTTGCTGCAATATGGACTGGAACGGTTAACTGCCGATCTGGCCGCTGCCGGGGTGGATGGTTTGATTGTACCCGATCTGCCCCTGGAAGAAAACCCACCTTTAAGACAAACCCTGGAACCGGCGGGGCTGGCCCTGATTCCCCTGGTGGCCCCGACGACCCCCGGGGAACGTTTGGCCCGGATTGCCGCCACAGCCCGGGGATTTATCTACTGCGTTTCCCTTACCGGGGTAACAGGCGTCCGGGAAGGCTTGCCGCCGGGAATAGACGAGTACCTGGCAGGGGTGCGGGCGGTAACTGACCTGCCCCTGGGAATAGGTTTCGGCATCGGCAGTCCCGACCAGGCCAGGCTCCTGGCCCCTATGGGCGACGGCATTATTGTCGGCAGCGCCCTGGTCGACGTCCTGTATCAAGAAGGCTTACCGGCCGCCCTCCGGCTGGTAGAAAGGCTCCGGCACGCTTTATAGAATAACCAGATTGCCCCTTGCCAGGAGGGGGCAGCTATGCTATAGTCTAAATGTAGTACAGTAGGATAACACTGCAGGGTTATCTAAAATGGTAGGACGGCAGGACGGCAGGAGAATTGACTTTAGCAAAAAACGTCACTCCTGGCGGGGGTGACGTTTTGCTTTTAGGGGGGTAATCCATGATCATAGTCATGCAACCCGGAGCCACCCGCGAAGAAGAGCAGAGAGTTATCAGTCACCTGGAACGGGAGGGTTTCAAGGTGCACCTGTCACGGGGTATAGAACGGACTATAATCGGCGTAATAGGCGATAAAACCCGGTTAAAGGCCGAAACTGTAACGGCCCTGGCCGGAGTGGAGAAGGTTGTCCCCATTTTGCAACCCTATAAGCTGGCCAGCCGGGATTTCCATCCCGAGGATACGGTGGTAGAAACAGGCAATCGGACCATAGGCGGCGCGGCGGTGCAGATAATCGCCGGGCCATGTGCCGTGGAAAGCCGTGACCAGCTCCTGGAGGCTGCCGACGCTGTCCGGGAGGCGGGGGCCACCATGCTCCGCGGCGGCGCCTATAAACCCCGCAGCTCACCTTACTCCTTCCAGGGGCTGGCTGCCAAGGGTCTGGAAATCCTGGCTGAGGCCCGGGAACGTACCGGCCTGCCGGTGGTCACCGAGGTTATGGACCAGAACCTGGTAGAAGATGTAGCCGCCGTTGCCAACGTCCTGCAGATCGGCTCCCGCAATATGCAGAACTTTGCCCTCCTGCAGGCCGTAGGCCAGACAAACAAACCCGTCCTCCTAAAGCGCGGTCTGGCAGCCACCATTGAAGAATGGCTTCTGGCTGCCGAGTACATCCTCAACGCAGGCAATAGCCGGGTGATTTTATGCGAGAGAGGTATCCGCACCTTTGAGACCTATACCCGCAATACCCTGGACCTCAGCGCGGTACCGGCGGTAAAGCATCTCTCCCACCTGCCTGTAATTGTCGATCCCAGCCACGGGACCGGGCGCCGGTTTATGGTGGCCCCTATGGCCCGGGCCGCCCTGGCAGCCGGGGCCGATGGGATCATGGTTGAGGTACACCCCCGACCCCAGGAGGCCCTCTCCGACGGCTCCCAGTCCCTGGACCCGGAACAGTTCGCCGCCCTGGTCAGGGAGATCCGGCCCATCATCACCGCCAGCGGGCGTGAACTGGAGCGGCAGGCCGTATGAAAGGAATAGCTTATCTTGGCCCCCGGGGGACATACTCCCACGAGGCGGCAACCATCTGGGGGCAGAGGGCAGGCCAGGACTCCTTCCTGGCCTGCCCCGATTTACCGGGAGTCCTGGCCGCTGTCCTCCAGGGGCAGGCTGCGGCAGCCATATTACCAGTAGAAAACTCCATCGAAGGGGCCGTCAACCTCACCCTGGACCTGGTCCTGGAAAACCCGGAACTCCAGGTAATCGGGGAGGTCGTCCTCCCCGTTCACCACTGTTTAATAAGCCGCGCCGGGGACCTGGCCACAATCCGGGAGGTCTGGTCCCACCCCCAGGCCCTGGCCCAGTGCCGCCATTACCTGGCCCAAAACTTACCGGGAGTCATAACCCGGCCGGCTACCAGCACGGCTGCCGCTGCCGATCAGGCCCGGCAACAGCCGTACCTGGCGGCCATCGCTTCTAACTTTGCCGCCGAGGTATACCAGCTGCCGGTTCTGGCTGCCGGTATTGAAGACTACCCAGATAATAAGACCCGGTTCTGGGTCCTGGGGAGGGAAAACCTCCACCTCCCAGGACCCTATAAAACCTCCCTGGTGGTAGCGGCAGTGGCCAACAGGCCGGGAAGCCTCTATGCCATTTTAAAGGATTTTGCCGCAGCAGGCATTAACCTGACAAGGATTGAATCCCGGCCCACCAAACAGGAACTGGGAGAGTACCTGTTTTTTATTGATTGCGAGGGCAGGGCCACGGAGCCTCCTTTAAGGGAGGTCCTGGTAGGCCTGAAAGCCAAAACGTCTTTATTATCAATTCTCGGTTCCTATGCCCGCGATGGGGGTGGGACCAGTGGCCAGTAGCAAATCTGGTCCCGGGATAGAAAGGGTGGCTATCCTCGGTCTGGGGCTCATCGGCGGCTCCCTGGGCCTGGCCCTCCGCAAAAGGGGGGTAAAAGAGGTGGCCGGTTATGACCGGCACCCGGAGACTATCGAGACGGCCTTGACCCTGGGGGCCATCAACCGCCCGGCAGCAGACCCGGCAACTGCCGTCCAGGGGGCGCAAGTAGTCATACTGGCCGTTCCTGTCGGTGCCCTGGGCTCCCTGGCAGGAAGTATCGTGCCCTTCCTCGACCCGGAGGCCATCGTCACCGATACGGGGAGCGTTAAGGGGGCGGTAGTCCGGGATCTCGAAGCAATCTTCCGGGATCGGGCCCGGTATGTCGGCGGGCATCCCATGGCTGGCTCCGAACGGGCCGGCATTGCCGCCGCCGATGGTTACCTCCTGGAGAATGCCGTTTATGTCCTCACACCGACCCCGGCCACTGACACAAGGGCTTTAAAAAGCCTCGAGGGGTTATTTCAATCCCTGGGTTCCCGGGTTATCACCCTGGACCCCGATGAGCATGACCTGATCGTAGCCGGTGTCAGTCACCTGCCCCACTTCCTGGCTGTGAGCCTGGTACAGGCTGCCGGGGAACTTGCCCGGGAGCACCCCCTGGCCTTAATGCTGGCTGCGGGTGGTTTCCGGGATACCACCCGCATCGCCGGCGGTGACCCGGTGATGTGGCGGGATATCTTTCTCTACAACCGGGAGGCTATCCTGGCGCTTTTAAAATCCTGGCGCTGCCAGATTGACGCCCTGGAAGAGATGATCCGCGCGGGCGACGCCACCGGCCTGGAAACCGTCCTCAATGAGGCCCGGGCCTTACGGGCCAGGGTACCGGCCCGGCAAAAAGGCCTCCTCCCGGCCCTCCATGAACTGGTGGTTACCGTCCCCGACCGGCCCGGGGTTATCGGGGCCATGGCCACCTCCCTGGGGGATGCCGGCATCAATATCATTGATATTGAAATTCTCCGCGTCCGGGAAGGGGAGGGCGGCAGCATCCGCCTGGGATTTACCACGGCGGCTGCTGCCACCAGGGCCTTGGAGATATTACAAAATTCCGGGATTAATGTACGACTACTGGAAAATGCTTGACACCGCGGGTTATTCCTGGTAGTTTGAGAAAAGAAACCTAGCTTTTGCGGAGGAAAAGATGCGGCTTATTATTCAACCCCCGCCATCCCTGGAAGGGAATATCCAGCCGCCGGGGGATAAATCCATATCCCACCGGGCGGCCATCATCGGCGCCCTGGCCGAAGGTACAACTGTCATCGACGGCTTCCTGGCGGGGGCTGACTGCCTCAGTACCTTGAATTGCCTGCGCGCCCTGGGGGTAGACATTGCAGGACCGGACGGGGGCCGGGTAGTGGTGCGGGGCGGGGGGTTAGATTCCCTTAAGGAGCCGGAGACGGTTCTCGATGCCGGCAATTCCGGGACGACCATGCGCCTTCTCCTGGGTGTCCTGGCCGGGCAGCCCTTTTACAGTGTAATTAATGGCGATGAATCCTTACGCCGACGACCCATGGGCCGGGTTACGGGACCACTGAGGTCGATGGGGGCCGCAATCTGGGGCCGGCAGAATGGGGAACTGGCACCCTTAAGTGTCCGGGGCGGCAAGTTAGAACCCCTGGCGTACACCTTGCCTGTAGCCAGCGCCCAGGTTAAATCGGCCCTCCTCCTGGCCGGCCTTTTCACCTCCGGGGAAACCATCGTTACCGAGCCCTGCCGCTCACGGGACCACAGCGAAAGGATGCTCCGGGCCGCCGGGGCCGACCTCCGGGTTGAGGGCTTGCGGGTGAGGATCAGGGGCCGGAAACCCCTTAAACCTCTGACCATTAACGTGCCCGGTGATATCTCGGCAGCCGCCTTTTTCCTGGTGGCCGGTTGCCTGCACCCCCGGGCCGCCCTTACACTGGAAAAAGTAAACTTAAATCCCACCAGGACGGGCATTATCGACGTCCTGACGGCAATGGGGGCGCCACTTGAAATAATCCCCGGGGAAGAAACAGCTGGGGAACCTGCCGGGTCAATCCGGGTGACCTCCGGCAGACTTCACGGCCTGGAAGTGGGCGGGGCCATGATCCCCCGGTTAATCGATGAAATACCGGTCCTGGCGGTGGCCGCCGCCCTGGCCGAAGGGGAAACCCTTATCCGTGGCGCCGCCGAGCTAAAAGTGAAGGAAAGCGACCGCATTGCCATGGTGGCCGGGGAACTGGCCCGCATGGGAGCGGAGATTTATGCCCGGCCCGATGGTTTCCGGATCAAGGGGGTACGCCGCCTTCGCGGGGCGGTGGTTGACAGTCACGGGGATCATCGCCTGGCCATGGCCCTGGCGATGGCGGGCCTGGTGGCTGAAGGTACAACAGAGGTCAGGGGAGCGGAATGTATCGCTATATCATATCCCGGCTTTACTGCCGATCTGGC
Source organism: Moorella thermoacetica (assembly GCF_001267405.1). Classification (NCBI taxonomy): domain Bacteria; kingdom Bacillati; phylum Bacillota; class Clostridia; order Neomoorellales; family Neomoorellaceae; genus Neomoorella; species Neomoorella thermoacetica. The sequence continues at coordinate 1,272,878 of NZ_CP012369.1, read as the reverse complement.
CAGGCTGGGGGTTATGGTGAAGGAAGAAGATGATTGAGAAAATGCAGGGTAATATTGCCATCGACGGCCCGGCAGGAGCCGGTAAGAGTACCGTGGCCCGACTCCTGGCGGCCAGATTGGGTTATCTATATATCGACACCGGTGCCATGTACAGGGCCCTGACCTGGAAGGCCCTGGGCCTGGGGATAGACCTGGAAGACAGCCGGCGCCTGGTTGAATTGGCTGAAGGTACCAGCATTCGCCTGGAAGACAGGGGCGAAGGGGGTATAGCCGTTTACTGCGACGGTGAGGAGGTCACCAGAGCCATTCGCCGGTCCGAGGTCTCCCGGTATGTATCAATTGTGGCCGGGGTGCCGGGGGTGCGGCAGTGCCTGGTGAAGCTGCAGCGGAAAATGGCAGCCTCCAACCGGGTGGTCATGGATGGCCGCGACATAGGTACCTTGGTCCTGCCCGGTGCCCCCTATAAATTCTTCCTCACAGCCAGCCTGGCCGAACGGGCGCGGCGGCGGTACCAGGAACTCCTGGCCTCCGGCCAGGAGGCCGACCTGGAAACGATAATGGAAGAAATCCGCCAGCGCGATGCCCGGGACAGCCAGCGCGAGGTAGCTCCCTTAAAACCGGCGCCTGACGCCATCATTATCGACACCAGTCAGATGTCGGTTGAGGATGTAGTTGCCCGGATCATGTCATTGATAGCAGTAACCGGGCAACAGGGGTAGACATCCGTACCCCTCAGGCAATACCGCCGGTGAATGAAGAATAATATGCGGGTATTTGTTTGCAGCAAGGGATTGGCTCGGGAGCGCGGCACCCTGGTGAAGCCGAAGAATGAAAAGGGTGGCTTTCCAGGTAATCCTTTTATAAACGCGTTCGGAAAGATAAGTGCCGGCCGCTAATCGCAAACAATGCCAGCCGATGGCAAAGCTATTTCCGGAGGATCCGCCAGTTGTTTTACCAGTTTGCCAAATTTGTCTGCTACTTATTTCTCCGCTTTATATGCCGCTGGGAAGTCCGGGGCCAGGAAAACATACCGGCCGAAGGGCCGGTGGTTATCGTCGCAAATCATGTCTCCTACCTGGACCCGGTGGTAGTCGGCGTTGCCTTTCCGCGAATGGTACGTTTCATGGCCAAAGAGGAGCTTTTCCATATCCCCATCTTCAAGTACATTATAAGGGGCCTGCAGGCGTTCCCTGTTCGCCGGGGCGAGTCGGACCGTGCGGCCTTGAAAACCGCCCTGCAGATTCTTCACCAGGGCCAGGTCCTGGGTATATTTCCCGAAGGCACCCGCAGTCCTGACGGCCGCTTACTTCCCTTCCAGGCCGGGGCGGCGGTACTGGCCCTTAAAACCGGGGCCGTACTCCTGCCGGTGGCCATTAAAGATACCGACCGGGTCTTTCGCGGCGGCCACATCAAGATAACCTTTGGCCGTCCCCTGAAAATAACAACCTCCGGGAGAAACTACACTTCCCAGCAAGTTCAGGACCTGACGTCAGCCGCCTACCAGGAAGTAAAGAAAATGCTGGCTTAAAGGCCAGCTTTTTTTAGCGGGAGGCAGGATTTTGCGCCTTTTTCGCGAAATGTAAATAATGTTTGCCTGGAGTCAGCAAACTAATTCTTAGCCTGACCAGGAGAAGATGTTTTTATTATGGAAGTGATTGTGGCTGATTACGCGGGATTTTGCTTCGGCGTCAAGAGGGCCGTAGAAAAGGCCAGAGAAGCCCCCAAACCGGTGGCTTCCCTGGGCATGCTCATCCATAACCGGCAGGTGGTGGATCAGCTTGCCCGGGAGGGAGTCCGGCCGGTGGCTTCCCTGGATGAAGTCAACTGCGGCCGGATCCTGATCCGTTCCCACGGGACAACACCGGAGACCTTGGTCCGGGCCCGGGATAAAGGGCTGGAGATAATTGATGCTACTTGCCCCTATGTAAAAAGGGCCCAGCATCTGGCCCAAAAAATGGCCGCCGAAGGTTACCAGGTGATTATCGTCGGCGATGCCGCCCACCCTGAGGTCCAGGGAATGCTGGGATGGGCCGGACCGGGGGCGGTGGTAGTTCCTGATAAAAAAGCGGCTGCAGCCTTGCCCTTCCATCCCCGGCGGGCGGTCTTAGCCCAAACCACTCAGCCCGAATCCAGGTTGGAAGAAGTCGCAGCAGCTTTACGTTCCAATACGGATACTCTGGTAGTACACAATACCGTTTGCCAGGCCACCCACCAGCGTCAGGAAGCGGCAGTCAGGTTGGCGCGCCAGGTAGACGTAATGGTCGTCGTCGGTGGTAAGGAAAGCGCCAATACGCGGCATTTAGCCGAACTTTGCCGGGCTACCGGGACGCCTACTTACCATGTGGAAAGGGCCGGGGAGTTGTGTCGCCAGTGGTTCATAAATACCCGGAGGGTCGGGGTCACAGGTGGCGCTTCGACCCCAGCGTGGATTATTGAGGAGGTAGTTGGAATGTTGACTGGAGAGGAAAAAATTATGGTTCCGGAAGAAGAAAAGGAGCCGGTAACCACTCAAGAACCGGTGGCCTCCGGGCAACCGGTAGCCCCGGCTGAGCCGGAAGGTAACCCGGCAATTACCGGACCTGAAGGCGGGGCAGAACCCCCGGCGGCTGAGGCCGCGAAGTCCGGCGCGTTCGGGGGGCAGGAGGGACCCGGGGTAGCCCCAGGGGAGACTGGAACCCCTGAAGAGCAAAGAAATGAGATGCAGCAGATAACCGCAAGGATGCCAGAACTACGCCGCGGCAACGTCGTTGCGGGTACGGTCGTCCAGATCACCGATAACGAAGTGATGGTAGATGTAGGGGGCAAATCCGAAGGCGTTATCCCCCTGAACGAGCTCTCCCATCGTAACGTAACCGACCCGCATGAGGTGGTAGCCGTTGGCGATACGATAAACGTCATGGTTTTACGGCCGGAGAACGAAGAGGGACACCCCGTACTTTCCAAGAGGCGTGCCGATCGCCGGGTAGCCTGGGAAAAATTGGAGGAACACCTGGCCAGCGGGGAAGAGATCCAGGGTGAGGTAATCGAGGTCGTCAAGGGCGGCCTGCTGGTAGACGTGGGCGTCAGGGGCTTTTTGCCGGCTTCCCTGGTGGAACGGGGTTATGTGGAAGACCTCAATGCCTACCTGGGGCAAACCCTGCGCCTGCGGGTAATCGAGCTCGATCGCAGCAAGAATAAGGTCGTCCTTTCCCGGAAAGCCATCCTGGAAGAAGAATATGAAAAGCAGCGCCAGGCTACCTGGAACAGCCTGGAGGTGGGCCAGGTACGCAAGGGTATTGTCCGGAGGTTGACCAACTTCGGTGCCTTTGTTGACCTGGGCGGTGTCGATGGCCTGCTCCATGTATCCGAAATCTCCTGGGGTCGGGTGGAACACCCGCGGGACGCCCTGAGCGAAGGCCAGGAGATCGAGGTCAAGATCCTGGGCATCGACCGCGAAGAAGGCAAGGTTTCCCTGGGCCGCAAGCAACTCCTACCCAATCCCTGGGATACGGCGGCCGAGCGCTACCCGGTAGGGACCATTGTCGAGGGTAAGATTTTGCGACTGGCTCCCTTCGGTGCCTTTGTGGAAGTTGAACCGGGTATTGAAGGCCTGGTCCACATCTCCCAGCTGGCCGACCGCCATGTCGATAAACCGGAAGATGTCGTCAGTATCGGCGATATCATCCCGGTCAAGGTCCTGGGGGTGGACCAGCAGGCCCAGCGGATGAGCCTCAGCCTGCGCCAGGCCATCCGGGAGAAGAACAGAAAACAGGCCAAACCGGCCGAAAAGCCCGCCGAGAATCAGAACGAGAGCGGGGTTAAGTTAGGCGATCTCTTTGGCGATCTCTTTGAGGCGAATCAATCTACAAACCAATGACGCCACCTGCGAAGGGCGGAAGCTTTCCTTGAACGAGAGAGAATATATAGGTAGGGGCCGGCGCAAGCTGGAGCACCTGCGTTTTTTCCAGGAAGATAGTAAGGGCAGCAATGGCCTGGAGGACGTGCACCTGGTTCATCAGGCCCTGCCCGAACTTAACTGGTCGGATATCGATCTTACCTGCCGGTGGCTGGGGAAAACCCTGGCCGCCCCTTTTATTATTAATGCCCTGACCGGCGGACCTCCGGAGACTCTGGCCATTAACGCCGCCCTGACGCGGGTGGCCAGGCGGACGGGGATTGCCCTGGCCGTAGGCTCCCAGCGGGCGGGCCTTGAGAATAAAGAATGGCGGGAGAGCTTCACCATTGTCCGCCGGGAGAATGCTAACGGGTTAATCCTGGCCAATATTGGTGCCGGGAACTCGCCGGCGGACGCCGGGGAGGCCGTGGCCATGATTGCCGCTGACGGCCTGCAGGTACACCTCAATGCCGCCCAGGAATTGATAATGCCGGAGGGTGATCGTGCTTTCCGGGGCTGGTTGGAGAACATCAGGGGGATGGTAAACACCCTGGGTGTACCTGTTATCGCCAAAGAAGTGGGCTTTGGCCTCTCTCGGGAAACAGCCTTGCAACTATACCAGGCCGGGGTTCGTATTATGGACGTCGGTGGCCGGGGCGGGACCAACTTTGCGGCTATTGAGGAAAGGCGCCGGGGCCGGTCGGTCGCGGCCCTGGCTGGATGGGGCCTGTCAACGGCGGTTAGCATTCTGGAAATAAGGGAACTGGGCCTTCCAGTGGAGGTGGTAGCCACCGGTGGCATCCGCAGCGCCCTGGACGCCGCCAGGGCCCTGGCCCTGGGGGCAAAAATTGTAGGGGCGGCTGGGTACTTCCTGAAAATCCTCCTGGAACAGGGTGAAGATGCCCTTACGGAAGAGATCCTGCAGTGGCAGGAGGATTTAAAACGCATCTGCTTGCTCACCGGCTGCACCACCCCGGCTGAACTGGCTACCAAACCGGTAGTTATTACTGGCCAGACCAGGGCCTGGCTGGAGGGTAGGCAACGCCATTAGCCCGGGCGATTATAAGCCCGGGTTTTCTATTGGCCCGGCATGGTTGGCGCCAGTAACCTTTCGGTATATTTTTATCCTGGCGGGGAAATCTATCCTTGAAAGGAGGATTTCCATGACGGGATATACTATTGGCGTCTTATTGCTGGTACTCGTCTTTGGCTTGGTCTATTTTGGTCTGGCCCACCGGGTCCTGGATCGTCTTTATTTAAATGATCGCACGGCCCTGGCCCTTATTGTGGCCATGATCGTGGGCAGCTTTATAAACATCCCCCTGACCAGCAGCCGCGTTGTTACCTCCATAAACGTCGGCGGGGCCTTAATACCCCTGGGGCTGGCCATCTATATTCTCTACCGCGCCGGTAGCGTCCGGGAAGTGGGGCGGGCCTTGCTGGGAGCTGTTATCACCGCCGTCGTCCTCTTCGGCATTACCTACATTACCCGCGGCAGGGAAGCATGGAATGTCTACGCTCTTAACCTCCTGGATCCTCTTTATTATTACCCCCTGGTGGCAGGCTTCGTCGCCTACTTGGTCGGCCGTTCCCGCCGGGCGGCTTTTGTGGGCGCCATCCTGGGGGTGCTATTCCTGAATATAATCGACCTTATCTTTTACCTGCGCCTGGGTCTCCGGGGGACAGTGGCCTTTGGCGGGGCCGGGATTATAGATGCCACCTTTATGGCCGCCGTAGTGGCGGTCTTGCTGGCAGAATTGATCGGTGAAGTCCGGGAAAGGATGCAGGGTGGGCCGGAGCTGGCAGGTCATTCCCGTTCCTTGCTTGCCGGGCTCAAAGGGCCATCCCTGAAACGTACGCCGGCTGATATAGATATAAATCGAGATGGCCTCAGGAATGAAGGGGGCGAGGGTAATGGGTAAAGCCAGCCGGTCTTGGCGAATCCGGGGTAGCCTGGGCCTGCTGGTCCTGGCCCTGGTACTGGTAGGAGTCGTGTATACCCGGAGCCAGCAGCAGGGGACGGCTGTCCGTGTCTTCAGCCTGGCCGAGTTATTGCCGGGGAACCACACCACCGGGCAATATTCAATCTTGGTTGATGAACAGGGCCGGGTCCTGGATATGATGGCCCGCCGGATATATATCCACGATGAATTTATCTCAGCCGATAACCGTCGTTACCGGGTAATTCGCATTGAAGGTAATAAAGGCATCTGCCGGGAAATAGGGGTGGAGCAGATTTCCCAGGAGGATACCGGGGTTCCCGCCCAGGCAGGCCAAACCATGCCCGGCGATGGAACTAATCCGGTCCAGGCTGCCGGTAGCCAGATAATTGGCGTATATCACTCCCATGATGATGAATCCTACGTTCCCTCCGACGGTAGCCAGAGTATCCCCGGGAACGGTGGCGTTTTAAGGGTAGGGAGCGCTTTTGCTGATCGTTTACGCAGCCTGGGCTTGACGGTCGTTCACGACACGACCTCCCATGCCCCCCATGATGACGGCGCCTACCGGCGCTCCCGCCGGACGGCCATGTCCTTAATGCAGAGGGGAGCGGCAGCCTTATTTGATATCCACCGGGACGGTGTACCGGATCCAACCTTTTACCGCCGGACCATCAACGGCCAGGATGTAACTATGGTCCGCCTGGTGGTGGGACGGGAAAACCAAAACATGAGCGCCAACCTGGACTATGCCAAAAGACTAAAGGCAGCAGCCGATGCCCGTTATCCCGGCTTAATCTGGGGGATATTCATCGGCGCTGGCAGCTATAACCAGGACCTCTCGCCAAGGGCGATATTGCTGGAAGCAGGTAGTCATACCAATACGCTGCAGGAAGCAGAACGGGGCGTCACCCTTTTTGCCGACGTCGTGCCGCCGGTCCTGGGGTTTGCCGCCCGGCCCGCTGCTGCCCGTACGCCCAGTACGGCCGCCGACTGGAGGGGAGTCCTCTACGTCCTCCTGGCCTTTGTAATCGGTGGCGGTGCCTTTCTCCTGATTTCCGCCGGTAGCTGGGAGAAGGCCGTTGCCCGGGTGAAGCAGTTTACCTCTATAGAATGGGTTAACCTGCTGGGCTGGCGGCAGCTGCGCAAACCCGGAGTTGACCGGAACAAAATAACAGGCCGGGAAAGGGAGGCGGTCGAACTGGCGCCAGTCCCCCCTCGGGAATTGGAAGCCAATGACGAGCGGGCCGACTGGCAAAAGGACTGAGATGAAGGTTATCTACCATTGCTTTGGCGGTTCCCATTCCTCGGTAACGGCAGCAGCCATCCACCTGGGGCTGCTGCCCCGCGACCGGTTACCTGCGGCAGCGGAACTCATGTCCCTGCCGTATTTTGATGCCCGGAGCCGGGGGGAAGAAGGGGAAATAAAATACATGGGTATTGACCCCTACGGTAATAACGTTTATGCCGCCGGTAAAAAGAACCTGGGTAGCCGTTTCGAGGCCCTCCTTTACGACCTGGCGGCAGCCCTGGGCCTGCCCAGGCAGGAATTGCTCCTCCTCAATACCTCCCCTTTTGTAAACCGTTTAATGGTGCTGGGAGGATTTACTTCCCGTCGCCTGGGTATGACCATCCCCGGCCGGCCCATAGTCATCCTGGGCACCAGGCGTGCCTATTTCCAGCTGGTCGAATTTGTCGACCAGCATCGCCCTCTGTGGGAGGGAAACAGGAGATGATGGTCATTTACGCCTGTTTTAGCGGCACCCATGCCGGGGTGATTGCTGCTGCCCTACACCTGGGCTGGCTTACCCCGGCCTATTTACCTGACTGGAGGCAATTAAAAAAGCTCCCCCATTTTGATGCCCCTGAAGGTCAGGGTAGCCTGCGCTACCTGGGCCGTGACAGTGCCGGCACGTCTGTATATACGGCAGCCGTGGGCCACGACGGCGAGACGGCCCGGCGGGCGGTGGCGACTTTCCTTAGGATCATGGGCCGGGAACAGGGGGAAATAATATGGGTGGACGTATCCCGCCGGGTTTCGCTGCTATGGCGCCTGGGCGGCTTCTGCCGACGCTACCCCCACCTGGCAGCACCGGGCCGCTGGTTATTATGCTGGAGTCTCAGGCGTGATTACCCCACCATGGTTGCCCTGGCAAAAGAATCCAGACGGCGAGTTACCGGGGACCCAGGCAGCCCGGCTCTGGCACCCATGATTAGGACCCGGTTCCAGGCAAAAACTTGACGGCTGGGGTAAAATATTGGATAATTAAGGCGAAAGTATGAAGCGAGTCGGGGAGCTGAGTTTTTTTGCCCACTAAGAGGGGCCGGATAATTGCCGTCCGGCCGGATAGTATTGCCGCTGAGCTAGGAATTAACCCGGGCGATGAGGTGGTAGCCATCAATGGAGAACCTGTGCCCGACCTCATTGCCTACCGTTACCTCTGTGCCGATGAAAACCTCCAGGTTGAAATAAAAAAGGCTGATGGCGAGACCTGGCTGCTGGATATTGAAAAGGATTACGGCGAAGACCTGGGACTGGAGTTTTCCGGTCCAACATTTGACGGCCTACGCCACTGCGCCAACAAATGCCTCTTCTGCTTCGTCGATCAAATGCCCGCCGGCCTGCGGCCGGGCCTTTATATCAAAGACGACGATTACCGCTATTCCTTCTTACACGGTAATTTTATCACCCTTACCAACCTGAAACCAGGGGACTGGGATTATATCCTGCGCTGGCACCTCAGCCCCCTCTATATATCCGTCCATACCACCAATCCGGAACTGCGGCGGCATATCCTGGGCAACCCTCGGGCTGGAGCCATCATGGACCAGCTTGGTCGCCTGGCCGCAGGCGGTATCCAGATGCATACCCAGATTGTCCTCTGCCCGGGGCTGAACGACGGCCCGGAGCTGGAGCGCACGGTCAAGGACTTAAGCCGGCTTTTCCCGGCGGTACAGTCCATCGCCGTGGTTCCGGTGGGCCTGACTGCAGAGCGAGAAGGGCTATTTCCTTTGAGGCGGGTAACCCCGGGCGAGGCCAGGGAAATAGTGACCCGAATAGAGGAATGGCAGTCCAGCTTCCGGCAAAGCTTTGGCCGGGGCCTGGTCTACGGGGCCGATGAACTCTACCTCCTGGCAGGGATACCCCTGCCTGCGGCGGCTTATTATGACGATTTTCCCCAGACAGAGAACGGCATCGGTATCACCCGCCTCTTTCTGGATGAGTATGAAGTCGCGGTCAAGAAAATCCCGCGGGCCCTGACCGGGCCGCGCCGGGTAGTCGTCGCCACCGGGGTCCTGATAGCTCCTCTCCTGACCAGGCTGGTTCAACGGCTGGTAGCGGGGGTCACCAACCTGGAGGCCAGGGTGGTTGCGGTACCCAATCGTTTCTTCGGGCCAAAGGTGACTGTAGCCGGGCTCCTCACCGGCCAGGATCTACTGGCCGAACTGGGGGAGGCCGCCTCCTGGGCCCGGGAAAAGAAGGGCCTGGTTATCCTACCGGACGTTATGTTGAAAAGCGATGCACCGGTTTTCCTGGACGACCGGACGCCAGCAATGCTTGCCAGGGAATTAGGAGTACGGGTAGAGATTATCCCGGCTACAGGGGAAGGACTGGTAGCGGGGATATTAGAGGTATAGCGGAGCAACCAGCGCCGGGTAAAACCCGCCCTCCCTGCCTATAACGAATTCTTCGCTCCAACCCCCGCTTCAAACAAGGGCCAGCACGTTATTTTTCGTTCCCTGGTGGTGCCGCCTGAGTTGCGGATGGATATATCCCCACCAACAGGAGTAGATGGTATTTTGTGGAGGAATCCTTATTGCCTAAACCAATAGTTGCCATCATCGGTCGACCTAATGTTGGCAAATCAACCCTTTTTAACCGTATCACCGGCGGGCGGGTGGCCATCGTCGAGGATACTCCCGGGGTTACAAGGGACCGCCTGTACCGGGACGCCGAGTGGTGCGGTCGCCAGTTCACCTTGGTAGATACCGGAGGTATTGCCACCCACCAGGATGACCCCCTGGTGGCCAGGGTCAGGAGCCAGGCCGAACAGGCCCTCAAGGAAGCTGACGTAATCATCTTCCTGGTAGACAGCCGGACGGGAATCACGGCTGATGATGAGGAGATAGCCGCTCTTTTACGCCGTTCTGACCGGCCGGTGATCCTGGTAGCCAATAAAGTCGAAGACTTCAGTGACCCCACTGTGACCCATGAGTTTTACCGGTTGGGATTGGGTGACCCTGTGCCCATCTCAGCAGCCCACGGTTTGAATACCGGCGACCTCCTGGACAGGGTGGTGGAGCTTTTGCCGGCAGTACCCGCCGGCGAAGAAGGGGACGCCTTGAAGGTAGCCATAGTAGGGAGGCCGAACGTGGGCAAGTCCTCCCTGGTAAATCGCCTGCTGGGAGAAGAACGGGTGATTGTCAGCGACCTGCCAGGAACTACCCGGGACGCCGTTGATACATACATTCGCCGTGGCGAAAGGGAATACATCCTCATCGACACTGCCGGTATGAGACGTAAGAGCCGGATTACCGTACCCACCGAGCGTTACAGTGTCCTGCGAGCCCTGAGGGCCGTGGAACGGGCCGATGTCGTCCTGGTGATCCTGGACGGTACCGAGGGCGTGACGGAACAGGATAAAAAGATTGCCGGTTATGGGCACGAAAAGGGCAAGGCGACTATAATAGTAGTAAACAAGTGGGATCTGGTGCCCAAAGATGAACGGACCATGGACCATTACCGGGAAGCCGTCCGGCAGGAGCTCAGCTTTATGGCCTACGCCCCGGTATTATTTATCTCCGCCCTGACAGGTCAACGGGTAGACCAGGTCCTGATGACCATCGACGCCGTTGGCGAAGCGGCCAACCGGCGCGTTGCTACCGGAACATTGAATGCTGTCGTCCGGGAGGCGGTGCTGCTGACGCCGCCACCTTCGGTGAAAGGGCAGGAGGTCAAGATCTATTACGCTACCCAGGTTAAGGTTAAGCCGCCGACCTTTGTCTTCTTTACTAATCGCCCCGAAGGCGTCCATTTCTCTTACCAGCGCTACCTGGAAAACCAGTTGCGACAGGCCTTCGGTTTTGAAGGTACACCAATCCGTTTGATTTTCCGGCGCGGCAGGGAACGTTAAAGCCGGTGAGGGAGGGGAAATTGATGTGGCTGCTGGCCCTGGTAGTGGCCTACCTGATTGGGTCCATTCCCACCGCCTACGTTGTAGGTCGTTATTTATACGGCTTTGACATCCGGCGGCGGGGTAGCGGTAATGTCGGGGCTACCAACACCCTGCGAACCATGGGTACTATTCCCGGCCTGGTGGTCCTGGGGGTCGACGCCTTAAAGGGTGTCCTGGCTGTCTTGCTGGGGCAGGCCTTAGGCGGTCCGGTACTGGTCATCCTGGCGGCCCTGATGGCCATCGTCGGCCATAACTGGTCTATTTTTCTGGAATTCCAGGGAGGCCGGGGGGTGGCAACAACCGCCGGGGCCCTGCTGGCCATGGCCCCGCTGGCTCTCTTCTGGGCCTTTTTAATCTGGCTGGCCGTAGTAATCTTTTCCCGTTACATTTCCCTGGGGTCTATCGTAGCTGCAGCCGTAGCGCCTTTTTTAGTAATATATTTTCACCGCCCCTGGCCCTACGTCCTGTTTACCTTTGTGGCGGCAGCCCTGGTAATCTACCGTCACCGGCCAAACATTAAACGCCTGCTGGCAGGTACCGAACACAAACTGGGGGAGCGAAGCTAAGTGAAGGAAAGTATAGCCGTTCTTGGCGCCGGCAGCTGGGGGACGGCCCTGGCCGTACTACTGGCCCATAAGGGCTTCAGGGTCAACCTCTGGGCCCGGCGGCCGGAACTGGCGACGGCTTTAAGGGAAACTGGAGAAAACAAAACCTATCTACCGGGAGTGAGATTAACTGGGACGATTATTCCCACGGCCGATCTGCCTGCGGCTGTCAAAGGCGCAGGGCTGGTGGTCTTGAGCGTACCCTCCCATGCCGTCCGTTCGACGGCCCGGCTTCTCAAACCCTTTTTGCCTAAGGGAACCGTTGTTGTCAATACAGCCAAGGGCCTGGAGTTGGAGACGAAAAAACGTTTATCCCAGGTTCTGGTTGAAGAAGGCCTGGACCGGGTAGCCGTTCTATCCGGCCCCAGTCATGCTGAGGAAGTCGGGCGTGGCCTGCCGACTACGGTTGTGGTTGCTGCTGCTGACCGGGAGACGGCCGAATATGTCCAGGACGTTTTTATGGACCCGACCTTCCGGGTCTATACCAACCCTGACATTATAGGTGTAGAATTCGGGGGAGCTTTAAAGAATATCATTGCCCTGGCCACCGGCATGGCCGACGGCCTGGGCCTGGGTGATAATACCCGGGCCGCCCTGATGACCAGGGGTATGGCGGAGATTGCCCGCCTGGGTGTCGCCCTGGGGGGCAAAGTCTTGACCTTTGCCGGTTTGAGCGGTATCGGCGATTTGATTGTAACCTGCACCTCCATGTACAGTCGCAATCGCCGCGCCGGCATCCTCCTGGGCAAGGGTCAATCCCTGGAAGAGGTCCTGGACGCGGTGGGCATGGTGGTGGAGGGTGTCCGGACCACGGCCGCGGCTCGGGAACTGGCCTGCCAGCATGGCATCAAAATGCCCATCACCGAAGAGATCTACCAGGTGCTTTATAAGGGTAAACCCGTGGGCGATTGTGTCGCCGCCCTGATGGAACGGCCCCGGACCCATGAAGTGGAGTCAGGCGACTGGTAAGGTCATTGCTGGAAACCCGCCCTTCAGGCGGGTCTTTTATTTTTACCCCGATATTCCTGCCTTTCCCGGTTCTTTTCGTGTGGCTGCCTGAATATATTCTTAAAAGGTTCCAGCGAGGTTGGCCCAAAAAAATTTCTTTTGGGTTATATTTTCTACGTTGAATCATATACATGTACTGTTAAAACATGCCAGTTGACTTTGAACGGAAAATTTCAGGCCTGGGGAGGGAGAATACGGGGTGAAAAAACGGGACATTTTCCGGGATATAACTGAACGTACCGGTGGCGATATTTATCTGGGTGTCATGGGGCCGGTACGCAGCGGCAAATCAACCTTCATCACGCAGTTCATGGAAAAGCTGGTACTACCGAACATTAAAAACCCTAATGATCGTGACCGGGCCAGGGATGAATTGCCCCAGAGCGGCGCCGGTCGCCTGATAATGACTACGGAGCCCAAGTTTATCCCCAATGAAGCGGTAGAAATCGCTATTCGCGAAGGGTTGAAGATGCGGGTCCGGCTGGTTGATTGCGTTGGCTACACCGTACCGGGGGCCCTGGGCTATGAGGATAATGAAGGTCCCCGGATGGTGCGGACGCCATGGTTTGAACACCCGGTACCCTTTCAGGAGGCAGCCGAAACCGGGACTCGCAAGGTCATTACCGACCACGCTACTATCGGCGTTGTCGTAACCACCGACGGCAGTATTACTGAAATACCGCGGCAGGATTATGTTGATGCCGAAGAAAGGGTTATCTGGGAACTCAAGGAACTGGGCAAACCCTTTGTCATTCTGCTCAATTCGGTTCACCCCCTGGCGGAAGAGACCATAGCCCTGGCCGGTGAGCTGGAAACAACCTACGACGTACCGGTACTCCCGGTGGACTGCCTGAACTTAACGGAAGATGACATCCTGCATATCATGGAAGAAGCCCTTTACGAATTCCCGGTGGCCGAGGTCAATGTCAACTTACCGCGCTGGGTGGACGAACTAGAAAGCGAACACTGGCTGCGACAGCAGCTGGAGAATGCCGTCCGGGAGGCGGTGGGTGAAGTCCGGCGCCTGCGGGATATCAACAACGCCATTGAAAAGCTCGGGGAGAATGAATATGTCTCCCGGGTCGCCTTGAAGGATATGGACCTGGGAACAGGCACGGCCCATATCGATATGGGCACCCGTGAGGGCCTTTTCCATCAGATTTTGCGGGAAATCAGCGGCCTGGACATCAGCGGTGATCAGGATATCGTCCGCTGGCTCCGGGAACTGGCCGGCATCAAGAAAGAGTGGGATAAGATCGCCTACGGTATCCAGGAGGTCCGCAATACCGGTTATGGTGTAGTGACGCCCACTGAAGATGAGATGGAACTGGCTGAACCAGAGCTTATCAAACAGGGCGGCCGCTCCGGGGTACGGCTCAAGGCCACGGCGCCGTCCTACCACTTCATCCGCGCCGACATCACCACCGAGGTGACGCCCATCATCGGCACCGAGAAGCAGTGCGAGGATCTGGTTAAGTATATCATGGAAGAGTTCGAGGATAACCCCCAGAAGATATGGCAGACCAACGTCTTTGGCAAATCCTTGAGCGACCTGGTCCGGGAGGGCATCCAGAGCAAGCTCTACCGCATGCCGGAAAACGCCCAGGTCAAACTCCAGGAGACGGTGGAGCGCATAGTCAATGACGGTGGCGGCGGGCTGATCTGCATTATAATTTAGGTTGGGCTAAAGACAAGCCGGGGAAAAACCCGGTTTATTTTTTTAATTATGGAAGCCTGCGGTGTTATTACCACAGGGAGGAAAGTATGCGCATAATAACTATAAAATTTTTTGTTTCCTCAAGCAGGAATTATCAAACATAAGTAGAATATATGTATAGACCGGTATACGAGGGGTGGCTTTAAACGGTTCTATTGCAAAAAACCTTGGGTAGCTATCCTGCATGAGGAATAGTTTCCGTAGAAACGCCTGAAACCAAATACATGGAGGGTACAGGAAATGTTAATCATCGGTGAAAAACTAAATAGCGCGATCCCCAGTGTCCGTCAAATCATTAATGACAAAAACGCCGCGGCCGTGCAGGACCTGGCCCGCAGGCAGGCGGAAGCGGGAGCAGATTACCTGGATCTAAATACCGCCCACTGTGACGAAGTGGCCGATATGGAGTGGCTTGTGCATACAGTGCAAGAAGTAACTGATGTACCTTTATGCATTGATAGCACAGCAGGGGAGGCAATAAAAAAGGGTCTGGAGACCGTCAAGGGCGATAAGAGCAAGGTGATAATCAACTCCATATCCATGGAAAAAAAGCGGCTGGAAGAAGTATTGCCACTTGTACTCGAATACCAGTGCCCGGTAATCGGCCTGACGGTTGACGACAATGGTATCCCGAAAACGGCTGAAGAAAGGATCAAGATAACTGAGGGACTGATAGAGACCCTGAGCAGGAAGAATTATGATTTGAGCAACCTGTATATCGATCCGCTGGTTCTCCCCCTGGCCGTAAACCACACCAACGCGGTGATGTTTTTCCAGTGCCTGAGGGAAATCAAGAGGTTATTTAAAGTGAAGACAGTATCCGGTTTAAGCAACATCTCGTTTAACATGCCGAAGAGGAAGCTCATCAACCGTTACTTCCTGACAATATGTATGGCGAGCGGCATGGACGCGGCCATTCTCGATCCCTTGGATGGAAAAATCATGACTGCAGTCACCACCACCGATTTACTGCTGGGTAACGACCGTTTCGGCAAGAACTTTTTAAAGGCATATCGTAAAGATTTGTTAGCGGATTAAAGTAATACAAATTTAGGGGGTGAAGTAATACGGTTGAGCAGGAGAAAGGAAAGCAAGAACTGATGTAGTGCATTATTAGAGGGACGGTATATAAGTAAAAGGAGGCATAAGAACATGAGCGATAAGGAAAAGCTTTATCAAGAGAGATTTAATCGTTACGCTACCGCCATGGAATGCGGTAAGCCCGACAAGGTTCCGGTTGTTTTTCCACTGGGCGAATGGGTGGTTAGGTACACAGATAGCACTATTCAAGAAGCATATTATGATTTCGATAAAGAAACAGAAATTATCTGCAATATTATTAAAGATCTTGATTTTGATATAATGTATGGCTCCCTCCTATTATGGTGGCCACCCATGTTTGATGCCCTTGGCTCCAAATACTATAAGTTCCCCGGCCTCAGACTGGAAGCGAACGTAGGTTATCAGTATGTAGAAGAAGAGTACATGAAACCCGAAGACTATGACGATTTTATCGCCAATCCTACCGCATGGCTGGCTACTAAATTTTTACCCCGTATCAGTGAGGAGTTTGCCGAACCGGGGTCATACCGGGCTACGGTGGCATTAATTAAGAGCGCCGCGGGATTTGCCATGGCCAATGCCAACGCGGCTATAAAAGGTGAAAAATTGGCAAAAGAATATGGTATAGTACCTTATGTGACGGGAATGACCAAAGCCCCGTTTGATACTCTGGGGGATGCCTTGCGGGGGATGAAAGGGATCTTGCTGGACCTTCGTCGGCGGCCCGACAAGGTTTTAGCCGCCTGCGAGGCGATCGTACCCCATAATATCGCCTATGCCAGGATTACCGCAGCAGGCGATACATCTCTGCCTGTGTTTGCCCCCCTTCATCGCGGGGCGTACCCGTTCCTGAGCATGGAACAGTGGGAAAAATTCTACTGGCCGTCCTGGAAAGCGGTTATCGAGGGCCTCTGGGCGCAGGGGAAGAGGACCTTTTTCTTCGCCGAAGGAGACTGGACGCCGTACCTGGAGAAGATAGCCGAGCTGCCCGAAAAAAGTATCGTCTTTATCATTGATAATACTGATGCCAAAAAAGCGAAGAAAATTCTCGGCGGTAAGTTCTGCCTGTGGGGTGGCGTTCCCACTACGCTTCTGACTTACGGTACGCCGGCACAAGTGAAGGATTGTGTGAAGCAGGCTATTGATGAACTGGCCTGTGACGGTGGCTTTGTCCTTGCACCGGGCGGGGTCGTTCTGGGTGATGCTAAGCGGGAAAACATCCTGGCGATGCTCGAAGCAGCAAGAGAATACGGGGTTTACTAAAAGAGGAGGGATAGTCAATGGCGGACAAAATGCAAATAGCCTTTGTTCCGGAAGCCGGTACTTGCGTGCCGTGGAAGGTTAAGAGGGAAGAGCTGGGGGAAATCCCCGGCAATGAGGAGATTGTAAAAAAAGAGTGGGAGAAACTCGAGGCCTTTGCCTACGCCTTTATCTGGTTCTGGGTACAGCGGTAGCCCGCAGAGATATTTAATTCTCTAGAATTAGGAGTGAGGTCTTTATGCTGACAGACACTTTATCAAAGGCAATGGCAGAACTAGAAGAAGAACAGGTACTCGCGCAGGTAAAAGAACGCCTGGGAGGGGGAGTCGCGCCCCTGGAGATTGTCAAAACCCTCCAGGAAGGCATGGTAGAAGTAGGCAACCGGTTTCAGTCGGGCGAGTATTTTCTGAGCGAATTAATAATGGCAGGCGAGATAATGAAGGGCGCCATGGATATTTTAGAACCACACCTGGGGGGAGAAAGTGGAGAACACAAAGGAACCATAGTGATCGGCACAGTGAAGGGAGATATCCACGACCTGGGCAAGAATATAGTCATCATGCTGCTAAAAGGGGCGGGGTATAAAGTAGTCGACCTGGGAGTGGATGTACCGAAGGAGAAGTTTGTTGAAGCCCTGCAGGAAACGAAGGCGCCCCTGGTAGGCATGAGCGTGCTCTTAACCAGTTGCCAGGAGGCGATGAAAGAAACCATCGAAGCGATCCGGGGTGCAGGTCTGGATACGAGGGTGGTTATTGGAGGCAACTATATAGACGAAACCGTGAAGAATTATGTAGGAGCGGACTATTATGCCACCACGGCCACCGATGGAGTAAAAGTGGCGGCGGAAGTGTTCGGAGCATAGTGTTAATGCACGGAAGGTTGGCAACGATAAAGGAATGGGGCCTGAAAAATGGCCCCCATTCTTTGTTAATCCAAATGATATATTAGCTGATAATTTCCATAGGGGAACATTTTTAAAGTTTTCAGGTTTAATTTAAGGATATATAAGGAGTGAGTATACCTGGTGAAAGAAGTTTCTAAGCCATTGTTATCTCCATATCGATGGGTAATTCTAATTGTAATGTGGTTTGCTATATTTGTCGGGGTCGTCACTCAGTTTCAGGTCGCTGCCCTGGCATATAAGATTATTCCGCTTTTCAAGCTTAACTCAAGGCAATTTGCCATGATCTTTTCAGCTCCCATGTTATCAGCAGTATTTCTTAGTCTTGTGGCAGGAGCATTGGCAGATAAATTTGGTGTGAAGGCAATCGTCTCCAGCGGGTTTGTTTTTTCCATATTAGGAGTCTTTTTCCGGTATTCAGCTCATGATTTTAAGGAATTGTTTATTTTAATGTTCTTATCGGGCATTAGTTCAGCTGTCTTGAACGCCAATGCCTCCAAACTGCTTGGCGCATGGTTTCCTAAAGAGCAAATGGGAACCGCTATGGGAATTTATTTTTCGGCTAGTTATACCGGGATGGGTATCGCTTTAGCCACCTCTGCCTTGTTTCCAACAATTAAAAGCGCTTTTCTCACTGCAGGTTTCCTCATGACAGGCGTATGGATTTTATGGATGGCGTTTATAAAGGCCAAGCCAGAGGGGGCACCTGATTTGCCGTTCATGCCTGTTACAAGGTATATTGGTGTAGCTGCTAGAAGCAGGAACGTGTGGATGGTCGGCGTAGTAATGATGTTTTTTATGGGTGCAACCATAGCATTTTCTGGCTTTCTCCCCAATGCCCTCCATGAGGTGCGGGGATTGAACCCGATAGAAGCCGGCTTGATAGCCTCTATTGTTACATTTACAAATATTATTGGCAGTATTATAGGCCCGGTAATCTCCGACTATACTGGTAAGATCAAGCCATTCCTGGCACCTGTGGCTTTGTTGGCAGCTTTTGTTATGTACACTTCCTGGCTTGTGCTTCCAGGAGTGAGTATGTGGGCATTGCTTGCCCTTACCGGAATCTTGACGGGCATCATCGCACCGTTACTTATGGCATTCCCCATGTTACTACCCGAAATAGGCCCTGTATATGCCGGAAGCGCCGGAGGAATCATCGCTACCCTCCAACTTATCGGTGCATTTTTCATTCCATCTTTTATTATCGCCCCTTTAGCAGGCCAGAATTATAACATGTTATTTGCTTTGAGTAGTTTTTGTATGTTAATTTCTGGCGCTGTGACTTTATTTCTTCCGGAACTAGGCTTTAAAGCCCGGAAGGATACAAAAGATAGCTAAATTTCGAGCAACATCTATAGAAAATTTAGTAGACGCCAAACCAGGGCGTCTACTAATGTGTTCTTATGTTAAAGGCAGGCATTGCCTTAAATATAATTTAATTGTAAAATGTTTATAGATCTTGCAGCTTTTCGGGTGGGGGAAATTAATGACGCCGGAAGAAAAGCAGGAGCAAATGTTCGCCTCATGGCTTTCGGGACGGGGCTTCCCGTTTGTTAGCCCGGAAGCAGAAAAGGGTTATAAAGAAAGGGTAAGCCGGCTGAAATCCGCTATTCAATTGCAGAAGGTGCCGGATCGAGTGTCGGTATGCCCAATTACCGGTTTTTTCCCTGCTTACTACGGCGGAATGACGGTTAAGGAAGCAATGTATGATTATGATAGAGCGGCAGCGGCCTGGAAGAAATATGTTCTGGATTTTGCACCGGATGCCTATTTAGGCCTCTTCCTGGATCCGCCGGGCAGATTTTTTGAAATCCTCGACTATAAATTATATAAATGGCCGGGTCACGGTACCCCTCCGGATACATCTTATCAGTGCCACGAGGCTGAGTACATGAAGGCCGATGAATATAATGCATTGATACAAGATCCCTCCGATTTTTGGGTTAGGATTTACCTTCCCCGCATCTTTGGCGCACTTAAACCCTTAGAGAAATTAGCCCCCCTCACCGACGTCGTGGAAATAGTGATGACCTGCGGCAGTTTTCTGCCCTTCGGGTTGCCCGAGGTCCAGGAGGCTTTAAGGGCCTTTATTGCAGCGGGTAATGAGGTTCGTCGCTGGGCGGGCATGCTGCGCGCCGTGGATCAAGCGCTGCAAGGGCAGGGGTTTCCTGCCTTTCTTGGTGGGGTTAGCAAGGCTCCCTTTGATATCATCGGCGACACCCTTAGAGGCACTTATGGGATCATGCTGGATATGTATAGACAACCAGAGAAACTGCAGGAGGCCCTTGAAGCCGTTACCCCCCTCGCCATAAGGATGGGGGTGGCTTCGGCCAAGGCTGCCGGCCATCCCTTGGTATTTATGCCCCTCCATAAAGGTGCTGACGGTTTTCTGTCAGATAAGCAGTACAGGACTTTTTATTGGCCAACGTTAAAGAAAGTTATTACAGGCTTAATTGAAGAAGGGCTAGTACCCTTCCTGTTTGCCGAAGGCAGCTATAATTCCCGTTTAGAAGTCATTCGCGATTTACCGAAGGGAAAAACAGTATGGCTGTTTGATGATACCGATATGGCCAGAGCTAAAGAAATTCTGGGAGATATAGCGTGTATCGCCGGGAATGTACCCATTACCCTGTTAAGCCTTGGAACACCGGAAGAAATAAAAGAATACTGCAAGCAGCTGATAAAAACTGCCGGTAAGGATGGAGGTTTTATACTGAGCTCTGGAGCGACAATCGATAATATAAAGCCGGAAAACCTGCGGGCGTTAATTGAGTCTGCCAGGGAGTTCGGCAGCTACTCCTAAACCCCTACCCATGCCGATTTTACCGCGACAGTAGTTCGTCTTGCCCTTTTTCGGCGCTTCCGGGATACTTAAACCTGGCTCCGTCTGATCTATAATTCTAGTGACGGCCGTTACCAGGATGCCTGGTGGTAAAGCAAGCCCCCTCTTAAGCCACAGAGCACCAATTTTGGCTAGCTTAAACATCCGGAGCCGGAAGCCTGTACTCCCAAGCCCGCAAGAAACCAACCAATAATCGCCTGATTTGGCACAACCCTAGTCTAAGAGGAGGCAATTTTTTGCGCAGCCTGATTATCGCCTGCCGGGTCATGGAAGACGAACTCCTCTCTCTGGCCACCGGTCGTGAGGATCTGCTTTTCCTCGATCAGGGCCTGCATCGTTCTCCAGAACGATTGCGGCAGGCCCTTCAGGAAGCTATTAACGCTGCTAATGACTACGATCTTATCCTCCTGGGTTATGGGCTCTGCGGCGGAGCATTGGACGGCCTGCGTACTGGTTCCTGCCCCGTCATCATACCTAAAGTTGATGACTGCATTCCTTTGCTTTTAGGATCCGTCGCGGCAAGGGCGCGTTGGCCGACCGGTACCTACTTTTTATCATCTGGATGGCTGGCCGGGGAAGAAAATATGGTCCGGGAATACCAGCGTTGCCTGGAGCGCTACGGAGAAGAGCGCGGGCGCTGGATTTTAAAACAGCTTTATTGTCATTACCAAAACGTGGTTTTTATCAAGACCGATTTCGGGCAGGGCACCCGCTCCGCCGGGGTGGACCGGCAGGTTAAGCCGGCCTCCGCTGCCTCTTCCCGGTTGTTGCACCCTGCGGCCCTGGCGATGGCCCGGCAACTGGCTGCAAACCTGGGACTGACTTATGAGGTATATCAGGGGAACAGCCTTTACCTGCAAAGATTGATCCAGGGTCCCTGGGAGGACGACTTTCTAAAAGTGGAACCCCGGCAAGAAATATCTATTAGAGTTTTCAGGAACCCAGAGGCAGGTGAAAAATGAAAAAATGGTCATCGATAAAAATTCTTTCATCCCGCCCTATTATCAATTAGCGCAGATACTTGAACAGCAGATTAGATCGGGTCAATACCGTCCCGGCGATACTCTCCCTTCAGAGGCAGAATTGAGCGAAAAATACGGCCTCAGCCGGATGACGGTACGTCGCAGCCTGAGTCAACTGGCCCGGGCCGGGTTAATTTACAGCGAACAGGGGAAGGGTACTTTTGTCTCGCGCCCCCGCCTCGACCGGGCGGTTTTCGTCATGGAGGAGTTTCATACGGAGATGGCCGCCCGGGGGTTAGTCTCCAGCGTCCGCCTCATGGAGGCCAGGGTGGTACCAGCCCCGCAAAAGGCCGCGACCAAACTCCAGGTGCCGGTAGGAGAGAAGGTCCTGTACATTCGCCGCTCCCTCTTGGCGGACGGCGAGCCGATGGCCTACGACCGTAAGTACCTGCGCTATGATCGTGGTCGGCCGATCCTTGAAAATGAGCTCCAGTACCAGGCTCTACCGGAAATGGTGGAAAAACATGGCGAGGTACTGCCGGTAAGCAGTCAGATGACCCTGCAGGCAACAGTTCTAAATGAAGAAGAAGCCCGTGCCCTGCGCGTTGCTCCGGGAACGCCAGCTTTTTTACTGGAACAAATTCTTTTTGATAATACGGAAAGGCCGGTGGGGTGGGGATGGTGCCTGTACCGCGGCGACAGGTACCAGTTAAGCTCCCAGTCGCCTATTTTCTAATTTACACCAAAAATCTGGAGGTGGACCGGATGAGCCTCTTGGCCCAGGCTATGGGAAAATTGGAAGAAAAAAGGGTACTGGAGCTTGTCAGCCACAGCCTTGCGGTGGGACAACCGCCCCTGGCAATTGTAGAAGAATGCCGTCGGGGTTTGAATATAGTTGGCGAGCTTTACGCCCGCGGTGAGTATTTTTTGAGCGATCTGGTCATGTCGGCGGAGATTTTCCAGGAAGCCTTAAAACTTATCGAGCCTTTTCTGAAAGTACCCCTGGCAGATAGGCAGGAACCGGCCGAAGCAGATATTGTCTTTGGTACAGTTGAAGGGGACATTCACGACATCGGCAAAAATATCACTATCTCCCTGCTGCGCTGCGAGGGTTTCCGGGTCTATGACGCAGGGGTGGATATACCGCCTGACGTTTTTCTAACTCTAATCCAGAAGACCGGGGCCCGGGTCCTTGGTCTCTCGGCCCTGCTGACCTCTTCCTTTGAGGCTATGCGCCGTACCGTTCACCTGATGCACCTGGTGGAAAGCATGGCCCCGGTCAAGGTCCTCATCGGCGGCCTGGTCAATGAGCGCGTCTGCCAGTACGTCGGCGCCGACGCCTGGGTCCGGGAAGCCGGGGAAGGGGTGGCCATCTGTCGCCGCTGGCTACGGCATGAACGGGCTGCCAGAATAGCTACCGATGTAAACTAAACCCATAGCAGTTGAGGTCTGATATAAACTATAAGAAGGGCGGCATAAAATGAATAAAGGCCGTTTTGCAAGGCCGCGCCGGGGAGGCTATTTACCCCTTACCCGGGATATGCTACAATTTAGGCTTGAGGTATGACCACTTGTCCCCGGGTAGGAGCGATGACCGTGCGTGACCCATCGACAGAAAGACTTTTTCAACCTATCAACCGCAACCCGAAGAGCGTTTATAACCGGGTGGTAGATGAAATAAAGAAGAGCATCTTTGAAGGCAAGATGAGCCCCGGCGACCGCCTGCCGGCGGAGCGGGAACTGGCCGAGATGCTGGGGGTAAGCCGGACCTCCGTCCGAGAGGCTTTAAAAATGCTGGCCGCCGAAGGCCTGGTGAGCATCCGCCACGGCCAGGGTGCCTTTATCAGCGAGCAGGACCCGGATGAATACTTAAAGCGCTTTGCCAGTCACCTGCCGGTAAACCGGGAAACCGTCCTTGATCTCTTTGAGGTCCGCGAGGTCCTTGAGCCCCAGGCAGCTCGCTGGGTGGCTGAGAGGGGTACCCAGGGTGATATACAGGAATTGGCTTCTATGGTTATAACTACCAAAGAACAACTGGGGCGGCTGCGAAGCGGTCGCCTTTCCCTCCTGGCCGGGCACGACAGCAACTTCCATTACCGCCTGGCCCAGGCTGCCGGCAATATTGTTCTGGTAAGGTTGATGCATAGCCTTCTGGGTCTCCTGGCCGACAGTCGCTCCCGCAGCCTGGCCATACCCGGCCGCGGGGAGCGCTCGGTAGATGAGCACTATGAAATAGTCCAGGCCCTTCTCCACCGGGACGCCGAAGGGGCGGCTGCCGCCATGTTACGCCACCTGAAAGACGTCAGGGAACAGGTAGAGGCTGCCTGGCGGGAGGGTTAACGAAAAAAACTTGACATTGCCAGAACCAGGGTTTATATTTTATACAAGCTGGCTTGAACTTAATAAAGGAATGAAACTCTTATCGAGAGTGGTGGAGGGACTGGCCCGATGAAGCCCGGCAACCCGCTCTCCTGGTTTCTCCGGGGGCGACAGGTGCCAATTCCTGCAGGGCAGAAGGCCCTGAGAGATAAGGGGGGTAAGAATTGAGTGCCTCTTCTTATCGGAGAGGTTTTTTTATTCCCCTGCAGCCAGCAAGTTAATCATGGAGAGGGGAAGTAAAATGACTACCAATCACCAGTATCGTTTTGCCACCCTGGCCGTTCAAGCCGGCCAGGAGCCCGATCCGGCTACGGGAGCTCGCGCCGTGCCTATCTACCAGACTACTTCCTATGTCTTCCGGGATGCCGATCATGCCGCCGCCCTCTTCGGCCTGAGGGAAGAAGGTAATATATATACCCGGATTATGAATCCCACTACCGATGTCTTTGAAAAAAGGATGGCTGCCCTGGAGGGCGGTGTCGGCGCCCTGGCAACGGCTTCCGGCCAGGCGGCCATCACCCTGGCCATAGCTAATATCGCCACCGCCGGACAGGAGATTGTTGCTTCCACCAGCCTTTACGGCGGCACCTTCAGTCTTTTTAATTCAACCCTGCCCAAGTTTGGTATTAAAACCCGTTTTGTCGACAGCGCCGAACCGGAGGATTTCCGGGCTGCCATTACAGACCGGACCAGGGCCCTTTATGTGGAAATCCTGGGCAATCCCAAGCTGGACGTGCCGGACCTGGAGGCCCTGGCTGCCATCGCCCACGAGGCTGGTATTCCTTTAATCGTTGATAACACCTTCGCCACGCCTTACCTGTGCCGTCCGTTTGAATTCGGAGCCGATATCGTCGTGCACTCGGCGACCAAGTTTATCGGCGGCCATGGTACTTCCATTGGCGGCATAATTGTCGATTCCGGTAAATTCAATTGGGATAACGGTAAATTTCCCGGACTGGTAGAACCCGATCCCAGTTATCACGGCCTCAGTTACGTCCAGTCCTTTGGCCCGGCGGCCTACATCGTCAAGGCGCGGGTCCAGCTCTTGCGGGACCTGGGACCGGCCTTAAGTCCTTTCAATGCCTTCCTTTTCCTGCAGGGACTGGAAACTCTGCACCTGCGGATGGAGCGCCACGTCCAAAATGCTACCAGGATCGCCGGCTGGCTGGCAGAGCACCCGGCTGTCGCCTGGGTGAGCTATCCGGGCCTACCCGGCCATCCCTACTACGAACGGGCCCGAAAATACCTGCCTAAAGGAGCGGGGGCCATTTTGACCTTTGGTATTAAGGGCGGCAAGGAGGCCGGTAAGAAGTTTATCAACAGCGTGAAACTCTTCTCCCTCCTGGCCAACGTGGGTGATGCCCATTCCCTGGTCATTCACCCGGCCAGTACCACCCATCAGCAGCTGACACCGGAGGAACAGCTGGCCTCGGGTGTTACCGAAGATCTGGTCCGCATCTCCGTGGGCCTGGAGGACGTAGAAGACCTGATTGCCGACCTGGACCAGGCATTAAACAGGAGCCGGTAGCATGGATGGAGTCGGTATTGTAACAACCAGGTTTTATGAATGGTCGCAATGCCTCCACCTGGAAAGCGGGGCCCAGCTGGGCTCCCTTACCATAGCCTATGAGACCTATGGGGAACTGAACGCGGCCGGAAATAACGCCATCCTGGTCCTCCACGCCCTTACCGGTAATGCCCATATCGCCGGCCGAAATTTTCCGGACGAGAGGTATCCCGGCTGGTGGGACCCCCTGGTAGGGCCGGGCCGGGCCCTGGACACCAGGCGCTATTTCATTGTCTGTGCCAACGTCCTGGGAAGCTGCTATGGTACCACCGGGCCGGCCAGCATTAATCCAGCCACCGGCAAGCCCTACGGGATGGATTTTCCGGCCATCACTATCCGCGATATGGTACGGGCACAAAAAATCCTCCTTGACTATCTGGGGGTCAAGCGCCTGGTGGCGGCCATCGGTGGTTCCATGGGCGGGATGCAGGTCCTGGAGTGGGGTTTTCTTTATCCTCAGATGCTGGACGCCATTATTCCCATTGCCACCTGCGGCCGGACTACTCCCATGCAGATTGCCTTTCACCACGTGCAGCGGGAAGCCATTTACGCCGACCCCGACTGGCAGGGAGGCAATTATTACGGCACTGCCGGGCCCCGGCGGGGACTGGCCCTGGCCCGGCAGATCGGGATTATTACTTATAAAAGCGACCCCTCCTGGAACATGAAATTTGGCCGCAACCTGGTGGACCCCCGGAAATACTTCCAACTGGAAGGGCAGTTCGAAGTAGAGAGCTACCTGGCCTACCAGGGGAGGAAGCTGGTAGATCGTTTCGACGCCAACTCTTACCTGTACCTTACCAAAGCAGTAGACCTCCA
This sequence comes from Moorella thermoacetica, assembly GCF_001267405.1. Taxonomy (NCBI): domain Bacteria; kingdom Bacillati; phylum Bacillota; class Clostridia; order Neomoorellales; family Neomoorellaceae; genus Neomoorella; species Neomoorella thermoacetica. The sequence goes on along the minus strand of NZ_CP012369.1, from coordinate 1,246,762 downwards.
CGATGTGAGCCAGGGACGGGGAAGCTATAATGAAGTCTGGCGGGATTTCCCCTGCCCCTGCCTGGGTATAGGCATATCAAGCGATTTTCTTTTCCCTCCCTATCAGGTGCAGGAGATTGTCCGGATGATTAACGACGGCGGCGGCCATGCCCGTTACGCAGAGATTGATTCCCCCTATGGCCACGACGCCTTTTTAATCGAGTTTAACCAGCTGGCAGCCATTATCCAGCCGTTTCTGAAAGAGTTGCGCCCGGACCTGGCCGCTTGAAAGGTGAGTTCTTCCAATTATGGTTTGCCTGCCAAGAACCACCGGAGCCCGGAAGCCTTTAGCAAAAAGACAGAAGAAACAAGTCCATAGGACAGTGAATATGCCTGCTTAAAAAAGTATTGCCCATCTGACTGCTATACGGTAAAATTGAGGGGTATAAGGGGAGTGAAACAGTGTTGGGACCAATCAATCTTGGCCTTCTGGGCCTGGGTACTGTTGGCAGCGGTGTGGTCCGGTTGCTGGAGCAGAACAAAGCCATCATTACCCAGAAATTGGGCCAGCCTTTAAATATTAAACGCATCCTGGTCCGGGATTTAAACCGCCCTCGTCAGGTGGCAGTCGATCCAGCCTTGCTGACAACCGACCCGGATACCATCCTGGGTGATCCAGATATCCCTATTATCGTCGAGGTCATGGGGGGTACCGGGACGGCCAGAGAGTACATCCTCCAGGCTCTAAGCCGGGGTAAAAGTGTGGTTACGGCCAACAAGGATCTCCTCGCCCTTTATGGCAAGGAGCTTTTTGATGCCGCCGACGCCCATGGGGCCGACCTCCTCTTTGAAGCCAGCGTAGGAGGGGGGATACCCATTATTCGCCCCCTGAAGGAATGCCTGGCGGGTAACCGGATTCGTCAGGTCATGGGCATCATTAATGGTACCACCAACTATATCTTGACCAAGATGAGCCGCGAAGGCCGCGACTTTAACGACGTTCTAAAGGAAGCCCAGTCCTTGGGTTACGCCGAAGCCGATCCTACGTCCGATATTGAAGGCGATGATGCCGCACGTAAAATGGCCATCCTCGCTTCCATAGCCTTCGGTACCCGGATTACTTACCCGGAGGTTTACCGGGAGGGTATAGGCCGCCTGTCGTCCCATGACATCAACTACGCCAGGGATATGGGCTATGCCGTCAAGCTCCTGGGCATCGCCCGGGAAGACGAGGACGGGATCGAGGTGCGGGTCCACCCGGCTCTGGTACCCCTGAATCACCCCCTGGCCTCGGTTAGCGATGTTTTTAACGCCATCTTCGTGGAAGGCGACGCCGTGGGCGAGACGATGTTTTACGGCCGCGGAGCCGGTTCCCTGCCGACTGCCAGCGCCGTTGTCGGGGACATTATTGAAGGGGCCCGTAACCTCCAGCATCACGACTGGGGCCGGATATCCTGCACTTGTTTTTATGATAAACCCCTAAAACCGATAGGAGCAATTATTACTAAATATTACCTCCGCCTGGTAGTCGTCGACCGACCGGGAGTCCTGGCTACCATTGCCGGGATTTTCGGCGAGCGTGAAGTCAGCCTGGCCTCGGTCATCCAGGAACGGATGCTTGGCGACCTGGCGGAACTGGTGCTTATTACCCACCGCGTCCGGGAAAAGAATGTCCGGGAAGCCCTGGAGGTTTTAGGCAGCCTGCCGGTGGTCAAAGAGATAGCCAGCGTAATAAGGGTAGAAGGAGGAGAAGCCAGGTGAACTGGCCCGGAGTTATTCGTGCCTACCGGGAGTTCCTGCCGGTGACGGAGGCGACTCCCTTGATTACTTTAGAGGAGGGGAATACCCCCCTGATTGCCGCCGGGAACCTTTCCCGGGAACTGGGGCTAAAACTATACTTCAAGTATGAAGGCCTCAACCCGAGCGGTTCCTTTAAGGATCGGGGCATGGTCATGGCTGTCGCCAAGGCCATGGAGAACGGTTCCAAGGCCATAATGTGCGCTTCCACGGGCAACACCTCGGCTTCGGCAGCGGCCTATGCCGCAAGATGTGGTTTAAAATGCAGCGTCCTGATCCCTGAGGGCAATATCGCCCTGGGAAAACTCGCCCAGGCCCTTTTTTATGGGGCCAGGGTCATAGCTATCCAGGGCAATTTTGACGATGCCCTGACCCTGGTGCGCAACATCACCTCCCGTTACCCCATTACTCTGGTTAATTCCATCAATCCCTTCCGCATTGAAGGGCAAAAAACGGCCGCCTTCGAGATCTGCGACGTGCTGGGGGAGGCTCCGGATTACCTGGCCATTCCTGTAGGTAACGCCGGCAATATCACTGCCTATTGGAAGGGCTTTAACGAGTATTACCAGGCCGGCCGTAGCCATACCCTGCCGAAGATGATCGGCTTCCAGGCCGAAGGCGCAGCACCCATTGTGCGGGGAGAAGTAGTGCCGAACCCGGAAACCGTAGCCACGGCCATCCGCATCGGCAACCCGGCCAGCTGGCAACCGGCCGTCCGGGCAGCTAAAGACTCTGGCGGGTTTATCGATTGCGTGAGTGATGACGAAATCCTGGCAGCCCAGCGCCTGCTGGCAACGGCGGAAGGCATCTTCGCCGAACCGGCTTCCGCCGCCTCCCTGGCCGGGGTGCTCAAGTATGCTAAAAAGGGTTATTTCCATAAGGATGATAGGGTGGTGTGCGTCCTCACCGGGCATGGCCTTAAAGATCCCAACATCGCCATCAAACAGGTAGGCGAGCCCATCTCCCTGCCGGTGGATGAAGCCAGGGTTCTGGAGATCGTACTATAAAAAAGTCATAAAAAATAAAGGGGCATGGGAAATATGCCGCTGGTACGGGTACCAGCTACGACGGCCAACTTGGGACCGGGGTTTGATACCCTGGGCATGGCCCTTAATCTTTTTGATGAGCTTAAAATTGAAGAATCCAGTTCACCGGAGATTATCATCACCGGCGAGGGGGAGGGTACCATACCCCGGGGCCAGGAGAATATTGCCTACCGGGCCGCCCGGGCCGTCTTTGCCAAGGTGGGGCGGCCGCCAGTACCCCTGAAGCTGGAAATGCACAACTCCATCCCGGTGGCCAGGGGCCTGGGGTCCAGCGCCGCTGCTCTGGTCGGGGCTATCGTAGGAACCAATGCCATACTGGGAGGACCTTTGGGCCCGGCTGAGCTGGTAAATCTGGCCACAACCCTCGAGGGGCATCCTGATAACGTGGCCCCGGCTATTTTAGGCGGCCTGGTAGCCTCCGCCAGGGACGGGGAACAGGTCATATGCCGGCGCCTGGAACTACCGCCAGGTTTAGTCACCGTAGTTGCAATACCCCAATTCACCCTTTCCACCCGGATCTCTAGGGGCGTACTGCCGGCTAAAGTAGACCTGGAAGACGCGGTATTTAACATCAGCCGGGTAGCCGTGCTCCTGGCCGCCGTTGCTACCGGAGACCTGGACCTCATGGGCAGGATGATGGTCGACAAACTGCATCAGCCGTACCGGTTACCCCTAATACCCGGGATGGCCGAGGTCTTTGCAGCTGCCCGGGAAGCCGGCGCCCTGGCTGTTACCCTGAGCGGTTCCGGCCCCACGGTAATTGCCTTTTGCCGCGGCCGGCAACCGAAGGTGGGACCGGCTATGGCCGCGGCCTTCGCCCGTAAGGGGGTAAAATGTACCGTCAAAGAACTGGTCCCTTGTAACCACGGGGCAGTAGTCATTTGAGATTCCGGAGGAGGTTACTATGGCCCTCATCGTCCAAAAGTACGGCGGCACTTCCGTTAACGGCCCGGAACGGGTCAAAAACGTAGCCCGCCGGGTAGTAAATACCCGACGCGCCGGGAACGACGTGGTCGTTATTGTGTCAGCTCCGGGCGATATGACCGACGATCTCATCGCCATGGCCCACGAGATCAGCCCCAACCCGCCGGCCAGAGAAATGGACATGCTTCTGGCTACCGGGGAGCAGACATCGATAGCCCTCCTGGCCATGGCCATCCACGAGCTTGGCGAACCGGTTATCTCCCTGACCGGCCCCCAGGTGGGCATCCTGACCGACAACGTCCATTCCAAGGCGCGCATTATGGAAGTGAGCTGCGAGCGCCTGCGCCGGGAATTAGAACAGGGCAAGATCGTTATTGTAGCCGGCTTCCAGGGCAAGACCTGTGAAGGCGAGATAACGACCCTGGGCCGGGGAGGCTCCGATACAACGGCCGTGGCCGTGGCCGCCGCCCTGAAGGCCGACGTTTGCCAGATCTATACCGATGTGGACGGCGTTTATACGGCCGATCCCCGGGTGGTGCCGGAGGCCAGAAAATTACCGGTTATTTCCTACGATGAAATGCTAGAATTGGCGAGTCTAGGTGCCCAGGTGCTGCAACCCCGGTCGGTAGAGTTTAGCAAACTCAACCATGTCGTCCTCGAGGTACGATCAAGCTTTAATGATCATGAAGGAACCCTGGTCAAAGAGGTGACGGAAATGGAGAGGAAAATGGTCGTCAGCGGCGTAGCCGGTGACCGCAACGTAGCCAGGATAGCCCTGCACGACGTCCCCGACCGGCCGGGCATCGCCAGGACCCTCTTTGTAGCCCTGGCCCGAGAGAGCATCAATGTTGATATGATCGTCCAGAGCGCCATGCGGGACGGGATTAATGATATCGCCTTCACCGTAGGGCGTGACGATCTCCAGAAGGCGGTTGAGGTAACGGAAAGGGTACGTCAGGAAATTGGTGCCAGCAAGGTGACTTCTAACGACCGGGTGGCCAAGGTATCCATCGTCGGCGCCGGTATGATCACCAATCCCGGCGTGGCTGCCGACATGTTCGCCTGCCTGGCTGAGGAAGGCATTAATATTCACATGATCAGTACTTCAGAGATCAAGGTATCCTGCATCATTGACGAAGAACACCTGACCCGGGCCATGCAAGCCCTGCACCGTCACTTTAAACTGGACCGGGAGTAAGGGAGGTACCTTTAGCTGAACCCGCGCATAAGATGCAGGGAGCGAAACCTGCAAGGGGTGATTATGCGTGGGCCAGAAGCAGGTACCATGTCCATCCGGCCGTTACTGGCGGGTAGAAGCAGGTGACACCCTGTACTTCATAGCCCTACGGGTAGGAACTACGGTAGCCGAGCTGGAACGATTAAATCCCGGTGTTAATCCCTACAACCTGCAAATAGGGCAGGTCCTCTGCTTGCTGGATGAACAGCCCTGCCCGTCGGGCGTTTACTGGCAGGTGGCACCCGGTGATACTCTCTACAGTATAGCCAGGGCCACCGGGACGACGGTAGAAAAACTATTAGAGTTAAACCCCCATATTAACCCCTACAACCTGCAGGTGGGTCAGAATATCTGCCTGCCGGGTTAAGGGTAATACGGCAAGGGCGCCAGGTGAAAACCTGCCGCCCTTTCTTTATTTCTTTAATAAGTAAACCCTGTTCTTATCTTTGGTGCCGTCGAGGATTCAAGGTGGGTTATGGACATGACAGCTAAACACCGGTAGTATGACTGGTGAGAATAATTCCGGCCCGTTCGCCGGTAAACCGCCCTTCCTGGTAGGCCACCCGCCCGTTGACGATAACAGCCTTGATGCCAGAAGGTGTCCGGGCCGGTTCCTGGAAGGTAGCCCGGTCGGCAATAGTTTCCTGGTCAAAGAGGATCAGGTCGGCATAATAGCCTGGCGTTACCCGCCCCCGGTACCGGAGGCCGAGCCTGGCCGCCGGTTTGGAAGTCATTTTGGCTATGGCCTCCTCCAGGGAGAGGAGTTTTCGCTCCCGGACATAACGGCCCAAAACCCTGGCAAAGGTGCCGTATAGGCGGGGATGAGCATGTTCGCCGGAATAAATCCCATCGCTGCCGATGATCGTTACCGGGTGCTGCAAGATCATTCCCAGGGTCTCCTCGCAGGCGTGGTAGGTTTCAATGGCCAGGTTACCACCTTCGCTCTGTAACAGGTCCAGCAGGGCGTCACCTGGGTCCAGACTCCTTTGTTGGCCGATTTGCGCCAGGCTCAGGCCCACGCAGTCCTTATTTTCCCGGTGGCTCACAGCATTAATTATTAAATGGTCGTAACCAAGGGAACTGACCATGTTGTCCCAGCCCGGCAAGCCTTCCTGCCAGGCTTTCTTAATTTCCTGGCGAACCTCCGGTGAATGCAGGCGTTCCTGAAGGGCGGCAGTGCCTCCGGCAACAGCCCACGGGGGCAGCAGGGAGGCGGCAGTGGTGGAACCGGCAGTATAAGGGTAGACGTCCCAGCTTACGTCCTGGCCTTTAGCCCGGGCAGCGTCCAGCAGGGCCAAAGCCCGGGGTATTTTGGGCCAGTTGCGGGAGCCGCAGGCTTTAAGGTGGGAGATGTGGACGGGAACACCGGCCTCCCGCCCGATTTCCAGGGCTTCCTCTACCGCCTCCAGGACACCGTCGGATTCATTACGAATATGGCTGACATAAAAACCACCGTACTGGCGGACTACCCGGCAGAGGGTGATTAACTCCCCAGTGGGGGCATAACATCCCGGCGGGTAGAGGAGACCGCTGGACAGGCCCCAGGCGCCTTCCGCCATCGCCTGCCTGAGGAGGGAGCACATCTCCTCCAGCTCAGCCCTTGGGGCACGGCGATCGGCCATACCCATGACCGCCAGGCGGATTGAACCGTGACCGGCCAGAGTGGCAACATTGACAGCTATTCCCTGGCGCCTTAAGAGGGAATGGTATTCAGCCAGGCCGGTGGCCTGAAAATCCGGGGGGATCTCCCCCAGCACCGGGCTGGTATACGCGGCCAGGAGGGGACGGGTATCCTGGGACCCCGGGACCAGGGACATACCACAGTTACCGATGACTTCGGTAGTGACTCCCTGGGCCAGCTTGGCCCGATCCTCCGGGTCCCGCAGGAGTTCGGCGTCAGCATGGCTGTGAAAGTCAATAAACCCGGGTGCAACTACCAGGCCGGTGGCATCCACGACCTTCCCCGCGGGTACGCCATCAAACAGGCCCAGGGCGGCGATCTTTGCTCCTTGCAAACCTACATCGGCCCGAAAAGGAGGGCGACCGGTACCGTCGACAACCGTGCCGCCCTTAATCAGCAGGGAAAACATGCAAGCCATCTCCTTACATTAAAACCAGCCTGTATTATATAGAGCCAGCCTCTACTTTACAAGTCCCGGCATTGGCCGGCACCTGAAAAAAATTTTTTAGAAGGGTTCGCAGGAATTTGCTTACGAGGGAGAATAAGATTGTATAATCACCAGAGGAGAATAATGAAGCGATTAAGCTGGGCATCAACCCGGGGGAAAAATCCTTGTTGTCGAAAAGCGTTTTTTAGCTGATGGTAACCCGGCAGCCTTCTGTATCGACCGGATCCCGATTGAAATTGTCCCTATGGTAGCTGACGCAAAGTTGACGAAACTTTTACAGGTTAATCCAGAGACCCCTTTATTATGCCTTGACGCCTTGATTCGTCTTTTCCTTAAATGGGGGTGGGGAAAACAGAAACGCCAACAATTACAGAGCCGGGAGCAGTAATCCGAAATCAACTACAGGAGGTAAAGAACGGTTAATGGCATTATTAATAAAAAACATTTCTTATGTAGTTACTTGCAATGATCAAGACGAAGTCTTAAAAGACGTCGACATTTTAATCGATGGGCCGAAGATTGTTTCTTTGGGTAAAAATTTAAAGACAAACCATCAAGTAGCTACCCTGAACGGGAATGGCATGATAGCCATACCGGGCCTGGTAAATACCCATCACCATTTATACCAAACCCTCTTCCGGGGATTGCCGGAAGTACAGGATATGCCCCTTTTTTCCTGGCTTACCGGCCTCTATCAGTTCTGGCGCCATCTAACGCCGGAAGCCGTTTATTATGGAGCCCTGGTTGGGATGAGTGAACTGTTGCGCACTGGTTGTACCCTGACGGCCGATCATCACTATGTCTTTCCAGAGGGCCAGGCTGGTAATCTAATTGATAGCGAGATTCAGGCAGCCCAGGAGCTGGGAATTCGCTTTCACGCAACCCGGGGTTCAATGTCCAAAGGCCGAAGCCAGGGCGGCTTGCCCCCCGATGCCGTTGTCCAAAAAGAAGATGTCATTTTAGAAGACTCCCTGAGGCTGATAGAAAAATACCATCAACCAGAGCCCTATGCCATGCTGAGAATAGCCCTCGCCCCTTGCTCACCTTTTTCAGTAAGCCTGGATCTCATGAAGCAGGCCAGGGATTTGGCCCGGGAAAAACAGGTAATGCTCCACATACCCATCTGGCAGAAACGAAAGATGAAGAGAAATACTGCCTGGAGAACTACAATCGCCGGCCGGCAGAGCTAATGGCAGATTTGGGCTGGACGGGGCCCGATGTTTGGTTCGCCCATGCTATTCACCTGAATGACGTGGAGATGAAAAGACTGTCCGGTTCGGGGGTCGCCCATTGCCCCTCATCTAATATGAAGCTGGGGAGCGGTTTTTGCCGGAGCAGTGAACTTTTAAAAGCAGGAGTTAAGCTGAGTATCGCTGTGGATGGTAGCGCCAGCAATGATGCCTCCAACATGTGGGAAGAAGTAAAGCGTGCCTATCTTTTAAACCATTTATATTATGGTGATCAAGGACTTTCCGCCTATCAGGTAATTAAAATAGCTACCCGGGGAGGAGCGGCGGTACTGGGACGGGATGATACCGGGAGTATTGAAATAGATAAAGCCGCCGACATCGTCCTCATAGACCTCGACGATATCGCCTTTACCGGTTGTCATGATCCGGTGGTAGCTTTAGTTTGTTGCGGCAACTGTAATATCGTCAATACAACCATCGTTAACGGAAAAATTATAGTCCGCAACGGCGAGCTTTTAACCATGGATACCCGCAAAATTAAAAACAAAGCCCATTCCGTGGCTATGAGCCTGGTAGAACTTCAACGTAAGGGCAGTTAAAAGCAAGGGGCTGTTGCAGCTACACTCTTCCTTTTCCTCATACATTTTTCCTACCATGGAGTTAATTTTTTAGACCGGCTTTTAGCTCTTTAAAAAAATGCAGGCCCGGGGTTGCCCGGGCCTGTAATATTTTATGAAGGAAGAATGGCTGGATAAATAGTTAGATGGCGTCTTTGCCCTGTTCACCGGTACGGATGCGAATGGCGGTTTCCACGGGGTAGATAAAGATTTTACCGTCCCCGATTTCGCCGGTTCGGGCTTCCCGGGAGATTATCTCCACTATCTCCGGTACCCGATTGTCCAGGGCGATAATCTCCAGTTTTACCTTGGGTAACAGGTTAACGGTATACAGGTTGCCGCGATAATATTCCGTCTGGCCCCGCTGGAGGCCGCATCCCAGGACGTGGGTGACCGTCAGGCCGTGGATGTTGTACTTACCCAGGGCTTCTTTGACGGCCTCCAGGCGCGACGAGCGGATGATGGCTTCGATTTTTTTCACTGTCCAGCACCTCCAATCTAATTGTGAACCGGTACTTCCCGCCGCCGTTTGTCGTAAGCAGTTTGCCCGGTCGATACCGCTTCAGCGATATAAGTGTCCCCAAAGGTCAACATGAAGTCAGGGTAAGCAAGGGCTCCCATTTCAGGAATATCCAGCCCGACAGGGTGCTACCGAGGTTAAAGCCACGCCAAATTTGTTACAGTAAACCTCACCACCTTTCCACCACGGCCCCTGCCGAACAGGTTACCGGCCAGGCAGGCCTGAAATACGGGGAGATAAACTAGAAGCCCCCGTACCTGAGGTACGGGGGCTTCTTCACCCATTTGGGCAAACTACACTGCTTGCTTGGACTTTATTATACCCATGCCCGGACCTTTGTCAAGGGGGTTTTTGAGCCGGTTATTAACCCCGGAGGCGCGGAGCTTAACGTACAGATACCCCGTATTCCCGCATCCAGGTGTCAATCTGGGCCAGGTAGGCGAAGAGCTGGGGCCCGCTCATGAGCTGGCCGAACCACGGCAGGTTGAAAACCTCCCGGGATTGGGTCAAGGCTTTAACCGCCGCTACGTCAATAAAGGGCAGCAGGGGGGAAGCGGGGTCGGCCAGGATATCCAGCATCCAGTTACGGACGGCTTCCAGGTAGGCCGGGTTGTAGGTTTTGGGGTAAGGGCTCTTGCGCCGGTTGATTACTTCGGCGGGCAATATACCTGCCAGGGCCCGGCGCAGGATGCCCTTTTCCATCTGGCCGACGAATTTCATCTCCCAGGGAATGTTCCAGACGTATTCCACCAGGCGGTGGTCACAGTAGGGCACCCGCACCTCCAGCCCCACGGCCATACTCATACGATCCTTGCGGTCCAGGAGTACCGGCATGAAGCGGGTCAGGCTCAGGTAAGAGATCTCCCGCAGACGGGCGGCCCTGGCTTCCTCACCCGGCAGGGCGGGTACCTCCGCCAGGGCTTCCCGGTAACGCCTGGCCACATACTCTTCCGGCCGGACCATAGCCTTTAATTCGGGGGAGAGGAGGCGGATACGCTCCTGGCCGGCCCGGTTCCAGGGGAAGGTGTTCGCGGCCAGGGCCTTTTCACTGCGAAACCAGGGGTAACCGCCAAAGACCTCATCGGCAGCCTCCCCTGAGAGGGCAACGGTAGCCTCTCTCTTTACTTCCCGGCAAAAGAGCAATAGGGAGGAATCCACGTCGGCCATGCCCGGCAGGTCCCGGGCCCGCATGGCAGCCTTCAGGGAGTCAACCAGTTCCGGGGTGTCGATATAAACGTAGTGATGGATGGTTTCCAGGTGTTCCGAGACCAGCTTTACCCAGGGAGCATCCGGGTTGGGCTGGAAATGGCTGGGCTGGAAGTAGCGGTCATTATCAATATAATCTACCGACCAGGTATGGATATGGCCCTGCCCCCGGCCCTGAAAGGCCCGGGCGGCAAAGACGGTAACAGCGCTGGAGTCCAGACCGCCGGAGAGCAGGGTACAAACGGGCACATCGGCCACCAGTTGCCGTTCCACTGTATCCTGCAACAGCTGGCGTACTTTTGCGATGGTTGTCTCCAGGTTATCGGTGTGGGGATGGCTCTGCAGGGCCCAGTACTGGTGCAGGCGTAGTCCCTGCCGGTCGTAGGTCATATAATAGCCGGGTTTAAGTTCGGCCAGATTATGAAATACCCCGTGGCCCGGTGTCCGGGCCGGGCCCAGGACGAAGACCTCGGCCAGGCCTTCAGCATCCACTTCCGGTTTTATCGCCGGGTGGGCCAGGAGAGCCTTCAGTTCCGAACCAAAAAGGAAAGAATGGGGCAAAGTAGCGTAAAAAAGGGGTTTTACTCCCAACCGGTCCCGGGCCAGGAATAGACGTTCCCTGGCCTCGTCCCAAATGGCGAAGGCAAAGATACCATTGAAACACCGGACACACTCTACACCCCACTCCATGTAGGCCGTCAGCAATACTTCCGTGTCCGAGTGGCCCCGGAAGGTATAACCCCGGCTCAAAAGTTCCTCCCGGATTTCCCCGGTGTTGTATAGCTCGCCGTTATAAGTAAGGACAAAGGTCTGGTTGCCGCGGCGGCGAACCATGGGCTGGCCGCCCCCGGCGGGATCGACGACGACCAGGCGGCGGTGCCCCAGGGCCACCCGGGGTGCCACCCAGGTGCCGGCGGCATCCGGTCCCCGGCAGGCGAGGGTGGCGGTCATGGCTTCCAGGATGTTTTTTTGCCCGGTGAGGTCCAGTTCCCAATCCACCCAGCCGGTAATTCCGCACATAGCAATCCCCCCAGCAGGCATTGCGGAAATGCCTTTAAATAGAACCCTGCCCTTCAACGGACGACGTTGCCCACCGGGGTTACACCCTTGCAACCCCCTACAAGACGGGTTCCATAATGATCTTATGCCGGTGCCGGGGAAAGGTTAACTCAGCAAGGCCGCGGCCAGGGCTACCAGGAAAATACCGTCAAAGACGCCTGCCCCGCCAATACTCACCACCTGGGACTGGAGCCGGCGGATGGCTCCCAGGTTGAGGATGTCAGCTCCTAGGAGGGTGCCGATAGCCCCGGCGATATATGCCACCGGGGCGGCATTATGGGGCGAGACAATGATGGCCGCCAGGGCGGCGACTACTGGAGGGATAAAGGTGGGTATGGAGATTCCAACCCCCGGAACTATCCGGGCCAGGAGCTTAGCTACCACGGTGACAATCAGGGTGGCCGTCAGGGCCGGCAGCAGAGGCGCCCTTGTAGCCAGCAGGTGCAGGGAAAAAAGGACAGGGATCACTGCCCCACCGACGTTGATGCAGAGGAGCTGGTAGCTCACCTGGGGCGGGTAATAGAAAAAGAAAGGGAAAGAACCAAAACGGGGTTCCTCGATGTAAAGGCGCCGGCGTGATACGGGGATATTTATCAGGCCGCCGATGACAGATGCTGAGAGCAGGAGCATGGCCCCGCCGGGGGAAAGACCCAGTCTGGCAAAGGAGAAAATAGCCAGATTTAAAAAGAGGGAGGCCATGAGCATGGGGATAAATAAAAACAAGAACAACAAGGGCCAGAGCATCAATCTTCACCTCGATTGCAATTTTTCCTTATCAATCTTACCCTATCTTACCCGTTTAACCTATTTTAATCCCGGGCAGTTACCAATATTTTAACACAAAACAGGCCTTGACCTCCTGGCGAAGTATGTTATAATAACTAAAAAATAATTGCAAGTAAAATAGGGAGCAACGTGGTTCCCAGGGAAGAGGCAAAGAAGCCCGTAGCGGCTACACCCAGTGTAAGCCGCGGCGGGCTTTATCTTTTTTACTGAGGAGAGGCACAATGAATGAACAACTGACCAAAGAAGACGTCCTGCAGATGGTTGAAGAAATGAACGTCCGTTTTATCCGGCTCCAGTTTACCGATATCTTCGGGGTATTAAAAAATGTGGCCATAACCCCGGCCGAGCTAGAGAAAGCCCTTGACGGCGAATTAATGTTCGATGGCTCTTCCATCCACGGTTTCGTCCGCATCGAAGAATCCGACATGTACCTGCGGCCTGACCCGACCACCTTCGCCATTTTCCCCTGGCGGCCCATGGACGGGGCCGTAGCCAGGTTGATCTGTGACGTCTATAACCCGGACGGCACCCCCTTTGCCGGCTGTCCCCGGGGGGTTTTAAAGCGCGTCCTGGCTGAAGCCGAAGCTATGGGCTATACCATGTACGCCGGCCCGGAAGCGGAGTTTTTCCTTTTCCATACCGACGGGCAAAAACCGACCCTCGTAACCCACGACCAGGCCGGCTATTTCGACCTTTCCCCAGTCGACCTGGGTGAAGACGCGCGCCGGGATATGGTCCTTTCCCTGGAAGCCATGGGTTTCGAGGTTGAGGCTTCCCATCACGAGGTGGCCCCGGGCCAGCACGAAATAGACTTTAAGTATGATAACGCCCTGGCCACGGCCGATAAGATTGCCACCTTTAAATTTGTCGTCCGGACCATCGCCCAGCGCCACGGTCTCCATGCCACCTTTATGCCCAAGCCTGTGGCTGGCATCAACGGTTCCGGCATGCATACCCACCAATCCTTATTTAAAGAAGGCCAGAATGCCTTCTATGATCCGGACGACCCCCTGCAATTAAGCAAGGTAGCCTATTACTATATTGGCGGCCTGATGCACCACGCCCGGGCCCTGGCGGCCATCACCAATCCGACAGTCAATTCTTATAAACGCCTGGTACCAGGTTTTGAGGCCCCGGTCTATATCGCCTGGTCCCCCCGCAATCGCAGCCCCTTGATACGCGTGCCGGCCAAGCGCGGGGCCTCAACTAGAATAGAATTACGCAACCCCGACCCGTCCTGTAACCCTTACCTGGCCCTGGCCGTTATGTTGAAAGCCGGTTTGGACGGGATCAAGAAACAGATTCAGCCCCCGGCTCCGACAGAACGCAATATCTATGAGATGACGCCTGCCGAACGCCGTGACCTGGGCATCGGCAGCCTGCCGGGTGATTTAAAAGATGCCTTAGCGGAACTCTCCCGCGACGAAGTGATCCGGGAGGCCCTGGGGGATCACATTTACCAGCATTTTGTCGAGGCCAAGGAGAAGGAATGGGAACAGTATCGTATCCAGGTCCACCAGTGGGAAATAGACCACTACCTTACACTGTTTTAAACCTTTAGCTGGCTTCCTCCAACACGCCAGGAAATTCGGCGGCGTAGTTCAAGATGCGCTGCAGGATTTCCTGGCGTTTGGCATTTATGGCCTCAAAATTCATGGCCGGAACATAGAATTTTTCCATATAATCATGGGTTAGCTTGGCCTGGCGTATATAAGCCACGGCCCGGTCCAGGCAGGCCTGGTAACGATAGGCGGCGCTGCTGAGTTCATGGGAATAGACGGCAAGTTTATCCCGGTCAATAAAGGAAGACAGGTTGAGCTTCATGGCCGTGAGGTCCGGCAGGGAAGAGGGGTCATAGCTATGGGGCGGCTGGATATTCATGGCCGCCACTTTGATCTCCGGTAAGATAACCAGGTCGATATTTCTGGGATTAAAGGGACAGTGATAAACCTCCGCATACAGTCCCTTTTCGTGGGCTAGATCCGCTATCCTCCCCAGGACCTGGGGTACACCGCTTCCAGGTTCGCCGGCCAAGGTATAGATTTGCTGGACATCCTGAAGCAGGGATTCCACATGGCCGGTAATGATGCCGTCGGGAGTAATAGCCGTGGCAAAAAGGTGGCGCATCCTGGCCGGCCGTTCGTAACGAGGGGCCACGCCGCCAAAGATGGCCTGGAGCAAACCGGCCACGGCCCTGTTCACCTGGCTTTCATGCATACACTCCGAGACGTAGCTCTCCCACTCGTCCCGGATGACCTTGGCTTCTCGCAGAGCGCTGTAGGCTATGCGATAGAGACGGTCTACCCGGGCATTGGCCTTTAAGATCTCGTCCTTATGGGCGCGCATCTGGGCTTCATCCCAGAAATCGCCCAGGTGGATGATCTCGTCGACGGCGCCGGGGTTTTTGGGGTCGACAATGTGGGGGGCCGTGCCGTCAATCAGAGCCACCTTGATGGCCGGGATAACCACCGCGTCCAGGGAGTCGTTATCAGAGGAACAACAGTGATACTCGACATTGTAGCCCCTGGCGAGCATGGCTTCGCCGATTTTACGCATAAAGGTAGATTTTCCTACCCCCGGGCCCCCTTTAACGATAAAAATACGGGTGGCATCGGGTTCAATGATGTAATCATAGAAGGAATAAAAGCCTTCGCAGGTATTACCTCCTGGAAAGACCTTCCTCAATTTCCCCTGAGCCATTTCCTTGCCTCCCTCAAAAATCAGCTCACTTTAATTTTATGCTCCGCCCTGCAAAATTTGCCTGCCAACCACGGGCGACTGTTTTTCATAATGCGAAAACATCTTTCGAAATACAGAATACAAGTATTCCGCCTATTGCCTTTTCAAAGGCCATCCCTTATAATAGGTTCCATAATAAATGAAAAAATATTTCGCGGGGCGACGGCGTCCTCGATATAGCTACAACGACGTAGCGCGAGGGGGGCAGTGAACAAAGTCCATGCAGCAAGCGAAAATCTTTATTGCCTGTGCCGACCCGTCTGCCCGGCAAAACCTGAAGTACATGCTGGTACGTGAGGGTTACCTCATCGCCGGGGAAGCCCCGGATGGCAGCCAGGCCCTGCGGATGATTCGCACCCTACAGCCCAACCTGGTAATCCTGGATAGCGATCTCCAGGGCACCAATGCCCTGGAAGTAGCCCGCGTTATCGATGAGGACCGGGTGGCACCGATAATTCTCCTGGCCTCCTCCTGGCACCGGAACTTGATTATCAGGACCCGCGATTTTCCTGTCTTTGCTTATTTGATTAAACCGGTACAGGAGAGTACCCTTATCCCGGCAGTAGAAGCCGCCCTGGCCAATTATCGCCGGGTAACCAGGCTGGAGCAGGAGATCAGCAAGTTGAAGGAAACTCTGGCTTCCCGCAAGGTTGTGGAAAGGGCCAAGGGGATATTAATGGATACCATGGGTTTAACGGAGGCTGAAGCCTACCGCCGCCTGCAGCGCCAGAGTATGGATCGCTGCGTACCCATGAAAACCATCGCCGAAGCCATTATTGTCGCCCACGAGCTCCAGCAGGGCGGGCATAAGGCGAAAAATGATAGCGGGAATTCCGGAAGGGCTTAAGGGTACTGATTAAAATTCGATATGCTCAAGATAGCTGCTTTAGGGCAACGGCGTCCTGAAGGGGAAGGTTACTTATACCCCTCAGGCGTTATTTTGTATATGAAACAAATTACGTTTTAGATGGCTGGTGATAACAGGCGGGGATAAGACGCCATGTTTTGCCAGCCGAGAACTGCCGGCGCCCGGCGCCTCCACATCGTCAGGCCGGAGAAAGCAGGCTTGGAAAACCAGCAAGTATCTGGCGGTAGTAGGGTAGCTCTCCACCAATAAGGAAGCACATTCTTGAAGGAGGTAAATTCCATGGATGACAAAGAAAAGAGAGTAGCGGTCCTGCAACAGGCCGAGGAATGGGGGGTCAAGTTTGTCCGCCTCCAGTTTACGGACATCTTTGGCGTACTCAAAAACGTAGCCATTCCCGTGGACCAGCTCCCCAAGGCCCTCAATAACGAGCTGATGTTCGACGGATCTTCAATTGAAGGGTTCGTTCGCATTGAGGAGTCCGATATGTACCTGCGGCCGGACCCGGATACCTTTGTTGTTTTTCCCTGGCGGCCCCATGAGGGTTCAGTGGCCCGGCTGATCTGTGATGTCTACAACCCCGACGGCACGCCCTTCGCCGGTTGCCCCCGCTCCACCTTAAAAAGGGTAATGGCCGAAGCGGCGGAAATGGGCTTTACCATGAATGCCGGGCCGGAGGCCGAGTTTTTCCTCTTCCACACCGACGCCGACGGCCGCCCGACCCTGGAGACCCAGGACCGCGCCGGTTACTTTGACCTGACTCCGGTGGATCTGGGTGAAGACGCTCGCCGGGATATGGTCCTGACCCTGGAGCAAATGGGCTTTGAGATCGAGGCCTCCCACCATGAAGTGGCTCCCGGGCAGCACGAGATTGATTTCAAATATGCCGAGGCCCTGACTACCGCCGACCGGATCGCTACCTTTAAATTTGTGGTCCGGACCATCGCCCAGCGGCATGGCCTCCACGCCACCTTTATGCCCAAACCCATCTACGGCATCAACGGTTCCGGTATGCATGCCAACCTTTCCTTATCTAAAGACGGTAAAAACGCTTTTGACGATCCCTCTGATGAACTGGGCTTAAGCCAGGTGGCCTACCATTTTATCGCCGGCATCATGGCCCATGCCCGTGCCCTGACGGCCGTTACCAACCCCACGGTTAACTCCTACAAGCGCCTGGTGCCGGGTTACGAGGCGCCGGTATACATCGCCTGGTCGCCGCGCAACCGGAGCCCCTTGATCCGGGTACCGGCCAAGCGGGGGGCCTCCACCCGGATTGAAGTGCGTCACCCGGACCCCTCCTGCAACCCCTACCTGGCCCTGGCTGTTCTCTTGAAGGCCGGTCTCGATGGTATCAAAAAGGGCCTGACACCACCGCCGCCGACGGATAAAAACATCTTTGCTATGACCCCGGCGGAGCTTAAGGCAGAAGGAATCGGCGTCCTGCCCGGCAGCCTGGAGGAGGCCCTGGCGGCCTTGGAGCAAGATGAAGTCATCCGTGAGGCCCTGGGACCCCATATCTACGAACGCTTGACCCTGGCTCAAAAGATGGAATGCGAGGAGTATCGCACCCGGGTCCACCAGTGGGAGATTGACCAGTACTTGACTAAATTTTAACCGGGGGCGCCTATGCCGCCCGGACGGCACCATATTAGATGCCAGTCGAGGAATAGAATAATTATACGCGGCTGTTATCATGGTGGGCAGCGACATTTTGGATAAGGAGTGAGCAACGATGCTCAGGGAGGGAGATTACCGGATACCTTCGGGCTGTGCCATAAGCGGCTTCATCAACAAGGACGGCCGCCGGGTCAACGGCAGTAGCATCGTCCAGTCCATCGCCCTGATGCAAGAACGTTCCAACGGCCTGGGAGGAGGTTTTGCCGCTTATGGTATTTACCCGGAATATAAGGATTATTATGCCCTGCACCTGCTCTTTGAAGATAAAATCAGCCGTAATCAGGTTGAAGAGCTGATTAAAGATAACTTTTACATTGAGGCTGAAGACCGCATTCCCACCAGGCACGTCAGGGCTATCAGCAAAGCGCCCCTTCTATGGCGCTATTTTGTCACCCCCAGGGTGTCGAAAATAGACGAATCTCAGGAGACGGAAGAAAATTTCATGACCCAGCTGGTCATGCGGATTAACGCCCAGGTCAAGGGGGCCTATGTGGTTTCCAGCGGCAAGAACATGGGTGCCTTTAAGGGAGTCGGCTATCCGGAGGACATCGGCGAATTCTTCCGCCTGGACGAGTACCAGGCCTACAGCTGGATTGCCCACGGCCGTTTCCCCACCAATACCCCCGGATGGTGGGGCGGGGCCCATCCCTTCACCCTGCTGGACTGGTCCGTGGTCCATAACGGCGAAGTCTCGTCCTATGGGGCCAACCGCCGTTTCCTGGAGATGTATGATTATAAAATAATCCTGCAGACGGATACCGAGGTCATCGCCTATGCCGTCGATCTCCTTGTGCGCCGCCATAAACTCCCTCTGGAGCTGGCGGCCCGGGTCCTGGCGGCTCCCTTCTGGCAGGAAATCGACCGCCTGCCGGCCCAGGAACGCGACCTCTATACCCGCCTGCGGGTGGTCTACGGCAGCCTCCTGCTGAACGGCCCCTTCTCTATTATTGTCGGTTTCAGCGGCGGGATTATGGCACTAAATGATCGTTTAAAGCTGCGCCCCCTGGTAGCAGGTTCCAAGGGTAATACCCTCTATGTGGCCAGCGAAGAAGCGGCCATTCGCGAAATATGCCCTGATGTGGAAGAGGTCTGGTACCCGCGGGGCGGCGAGCCGGTTATCGGCCGCCTGGAGGAGGAAGCCCAATGCCGACTCTCAGCCTGATGCCCCCCGAGTTCAGCGTCGTTCGCGATGAGAATAAATGCATCAAGTGCCTGGCCTGCGTACGCCAGTGCGGCTTTGACGCGCAAAAATATGACGCCGAAGACGACCGCCTCTATACCATCGATGCCAATTGCGTCAATTGCCAGCGCTGCGTAAGCATCTGCCCGGCCGGGGCCCTGACCATTTATAAAAACCCGCCGCCCATGCGGCCCAACGCTTACTGGAGCGAGGGGCACCTGCGGAACATTATCAAGCAGGCGGAAACCGGCGGTGTGCTGCTGACGGGTATGGGCAACGACCAGCCTTATCCCAGCTATTTTGACCGGTTGCTGTTGAATGCCAGCCAGGTGACCAACCCGTCCATTGACCCTTTAAGGGAGCCCATGGAACTTAGGACTTACCTGGGCAGCCGGACCGAGCCGGTAAGCCTGGAGGAGCGCCAGGATAAAACCAGGACACCACTGGTGCCCCTGGAGACACCCATCATGTTCTCGGCCATGTCCTACGGCTCTATTAGCCATGAGGCCTTTGAATCCCTGGCCCGGGCGGCCAAGGAATTCGGCACCATGTTTAATACCGGAGAGGGCGGCCTTCCCGAAGACTTATACCAGTACGCCGACCACGCGGTCGTCCAGGTGGCTTCAGGCCGTTTCGGCGTCCACGCCGACTACTTGAATGCCGGTCGGATTATCGAGATCAAGATTGGCCAGGGAGCCAAACCGGGTATCGGTGGCCATCTCCCCGGCGAAAAAATTACTGCCGCCGTATCGGCAACGCGGATGATCCCCGAGGGTACCGATGCCCTGTCGCCGGCACCCCATCATGATATTTATTCTATTGAGGACCTCAAACAGCTAGTCTTTACGCTCAAGGAAGCTACCCGCTACCAGAAGCCGGTCTCCGTAAAGGTATCGGCCGTCCACAACGTCGCCGCCATCGCCAGCGGGATCGCCCGGGCCGGGGCGGACATCATCACCGTGGACGGCTTCCGTGGCGGTACCGGAGCGGCCCCGACCATGATCCGCGACCACGTCGGCATACCCATCGAGCTGGCCATCGCCGCCGTCGACCAGCGGTTGCGGGAAGAAGGTATTCGAAATAAAGTCTCCCTGGTGGCGGCCGGCGGCTTCCGGAGCAGCGCCGACGTGGTCAAGGCCATTGCCCTGGGGGCCGATGCCGTCTATATAGCCACGGCGGCCTTGATTGCCCTGGGCTGCCACCTCTGCCAGAAGTGCTACACCGGCAAGTGCAGCTGGGGCATAGCTACCCAGGACCCCTATAAAACCCGGCGCTTGAACCCGGAGATCGGCGCCGAACGCCTCTACAACCTCCTCAGGGGCTGGTCCCACGAGATTAAAGAAATGCTGGGCGGCATGGGCATCAATTCCATCGAAAGTCTGCGCGGCAATCGCCTGCACCTCAGGGGCGTGGGGTTGAACGAAGTCGAGCTCAAGCTCCTGGGCGTTAAGCATGCCGGCGAAGCCATCTGACGGGAGGGATCAAACCGGTGAAAAAAGTATATGCCCGGCCGGCCTACTGTATGAACTGCCACCTGTGCGAAGTCAACTGTATCGTGGCCCACTCCCGGAGCCATGACGTCTTCCGAGCCTATATGCGTGAGAATTTAAGGGGTACGGCCCGGGTAATTGTGGAAGAAAAGTTGCCCTTGTCGGTAGCCGTCCAGTGCCGCCACTGCGCCGATCCCGCCTGTGTCGCCGGGTGCATCTCCGGGGCGATGATTAAAGACCCGGTAACAGGAATCGTCTACTGCCAAGAAGACAAATGCGTGGGTTGCTGGACCTGTGTGGCCAGCTGTCCCTTTGGGGCCATCCGGCCCGGGGAGAAAAACGGCCGCCCGGTACCTTTAAAGTGCGACCTCTGCCGGGAAGAAGGCGAACCGGCCTGCGTGGCCGGTTGCCCCAACCGGGCCCTGGTTTTTGAAGAGAGGAGGGCAGGGGCATGAACTACGTCCTTATCGGCAATTCCGTAGCTGCTGTCAACGCCGTGGCCGGTATCCGGGAATATGACCGGGAAGGGGATATCACCATCGTGTCGGCGGAGAACTACTACGCCTATGGCCGTCCCCTTATTTCTTACTGGCTGGAGCAGCGGGTTAACGAGAAAAATCTGCCTTACCGTCCCGAAACCTTCTTTGCTCGAAACAAGGTCCGGGTGCTCCTTGGCCGCCGGGCAGTGCGCCTGGACCCGGAGGCCAGGCAGGTTTTCCTGGATAACGGCGAGTCCCTGCCCTATGACCGCCTTCTTCTGGCCACCGGAGGCAGGCCCTTTTTGCCCTCCATTAACGGCCTGACCCCGGAAAACCACTACACCTTTATGACCTATGACGACGCCCGCCGCCTGGAAAAGGCGGCCTCCCCCGGGCGGGAAGCCGTCATTCTGGGGGCCGGGCCAACGGGCCTCAAGGCCATGGAGAGCCTGGTCCGGCGAGGGGTAAAGGTTACGCTGGTCGAACTGGCCGACCGGATATGGGCCCCGGCCCTGGATCCGGAGGCAGCCTCCATGGTGGCCGGTTTCCTGCAAGATAGGGGTGTAAATATCTATTTGAACGATACCCTGGATGGCGTCCGCCGGGGAGACAACGGACGCCTCGACCTGGAACTCAAATCAGGTCGCCGGCTGGCCGCAGATATCCTGGTCGTGGCTATAGGCGTGCGGCCCAATGTCGAACTCCTCCAGGATCTGCCCGGCGCAACCATAAACCGCGGCGTGGTAGTAGGGGCGGATCTCAGCACCGGTCTGCCCGGCGTTTATGCCGCCGGGGATGTAGTGGCCGGCAACCCGCCCCTTTTGCCCCATGCCGCTATCCAGGGTAAGATAGCCGGCCGCAATATGGCAGGGGGCCGGGAAACCTATAAGCCAATACCGCCTTATAACGCCCTGGGTATCCTGGGGTTGCACATTATCAGCATAGGTTTAAGCGCCGCTGGCGAGGGTTACGAAATCCTGCAGGAAGCCGATCCTGCCGCCCGGGTTTACCGCAAGCTGGTGCTGCAGGATAACCGCCTGGTAGGCGGGCTGCTGATTAATAAAATCGACCGGGCCGGCATCTACCGCTATCTAATCGAGGAAGGCATCGAGGTAACGTCCTTTAAAGATCGACTGCTGCAGCCGGATTTCGGTTTATTGAGCCTCCCGGACACCATCTGGCAGCAGCAGCTGGCAAAGTGAGGTGACGGGTGTGGAAGTAGTAAATGCCAGGGGCCTGTCTTACCAGGCCTTAAACGAAACCGTTCGCTCCCTCCTGGATAATGGGCAGCGGGAACTGGTCTTAAAGGGAGTCAACGGCCAGCGTTATATCGGCGCCGGGGTCCAGGGCCAGGGCCGCCTGGAGATCTTTGGCGTCCCGGGCAACAACCTGGCTGCCCTTATGGACGGCCTGGAAATCGAGGTCTTTGGCAATGCCCAGGACGGCGTGGGCAATACCATGAACGACGGTACGGTGATTATCCACGGCCACGCCACAGATATCGCCGGTTACTCCATGCGGGGCGGCCGCATTTTTATCCGGGGGAATGTTGGCTGCCGGGTGGGCATTCATATGAAGGCCTTCCGGGATAAAAACCCGCTGATCGTCATCGGCGGTAAAGCCGGGGACTTTTTTGGCGAGTATATGGCCGGCGGGACTCTGGTCCTTCTGGGCTTGGACCTGCAGCCCGGCGAAGCCATCGTCGGCAATTTCGTGGCCACCGGGATGCACGGCGGCGAGATCTTCATCCGCGGCCAGGTGGACCCCTATTGGCTGGGGAAAGAGGTAAAGGTCATTAAACCCACAGCCGCCGACCAACAGCGCTTGCGGGAAATCGTCGGAGATTTTGCCCGCTACTTTGACTTGGAGGCTGAAAAAATCCTGGCCCGGCCTTTTATCAAATTGATACCTTATAATAAACGTCCCTATGGGACCATGTACGCTTATTAGAGGCGCTAATTGTATCCTCATCACAAAAATGGCATAACTGTCGGGACGGGGTATGTCCCTGCGCCGCTACGGGACATACCTTGCTCACAATATAAAAAGCTCTTCTTCCCTATACTTAAAGAGGCCATCCGGTAGAACTGGATGGCCTCTTTGCCCCCTAAAATCTTATTTCCATCCTTCTGATGATGCCGCGCTAGCAGTTTGGCGTCAAATCTCAAACCTTGATTTATTATGTTGATCAAGCCTTAAATTTGCTCAAAGGCGTCTTTACCGGCGCCGCAGATGGGACAGGTCCAGTCCTCCGGCAGGTCGGCGAAGGGGGTACCCGGGGCAATACCATGCTCGGGGTCCCCCTGTACCGGGTCATAGACATAGTTACAGATGGTGCACTGGTATTTTGGGGAGGCAAGGGCCGTTTTGTCCTTCTCCCGGCCGACAGTGAATGTCGGCGCCGTTTTGGGGGTTGTCCCGCGTTTCACCTGGTGGTAATAGGCGTAGGTCATGGGCTCGCCCTGAAGCAGGACGGCAGCGTCGGTTACGGTGCCGATAAAGATGCTGTGGGTACCGGCATCTACAGTTTGGTTAAGGCTGGCTTCCAGGTAAGCCAGGGTATGGTCGGCAAGGTAGGGGAGACCGCCCTCGCTTAATTTGTAATTGATGCCGGCAAACTTGTCCATCTCGCGGCCGGATTTAAAGCCAAACTGGCCGATGAGGGAGAGGGGAACCTCCCGGGCCAGGACGGAGATGACAAAGCCCTGGCCTGCCTGGATAAACTCGTGGGTCAAATTTTGCTTGTTGATGCTTACTGCAATTGTCGGCGGGTCCGAGGTTATCTGGAAGATGGTGTTGGCCACCTGGCCATTGAAACGGTCGCCTTTTTTAGCCGTGATTATATACAAGCCGTAGGTGAGGGTGTGCAGGGCTTTGGTGTCCAAAATGATCCCTCCATGATTGAGAATGGGGCAACCGCTGTTAATTTTAGTTGGGGGATACCAGGACCAGAATAGACAGTTAATCGGCTATGCGCGCTGCGATTTTCCGGCCCAGCTCATAGCAGCGCTGCAGGTCCTCGCCACGGGGAACCCATTGGACGGTGGGGCCGGGCTCGGCTATCAGTTCGATTTTAGCTGCCTTCAAGCGTTCTTCCAGGATCTTTTGGGCGCCGCCGCCCCAGCCATAGGCGCCGAAGGCCAGGCCAACTTTATTCTTGGGCCTTAATCCTACCAGGTCGTCCAGGAGCGGCGAGACCACCGGCAGGATATCGTTATTGATCGTCGGCGAGCCGACCAGGACGGCTCGGGCGTCCAGAATTTCTTTGATCACATCGTTGCGGTCGGATACGGACAGCTTGAAGAGCTTGACCTCGCAGCCGCCGGCCACCAGGCCGTCCATCAGGGCGTGGGCCATCTTTTCTGTGCTCAGCCACATGGTGTCGTAGACGATGACGGCTTTGGCCTTACCCTGACCCTCGGCCCAGCGGGCGTAAGCTTCGATGATTCGGCCGGGATCTTTACGCCAGATAATGCCGTGGCTGGGGGCTATGGTTTTGATGGCCAGGTTTATCTTCTGGATTTCATCCAGCTTTTTGGTAATCAGGTTGCTGAAGGGCATGAGAATATTGGCATAGTACTTGGCCGCCTCGTCCATAATCAGGCCGGCATCCACCTGGTCGTCGAAGCGGACGCTGGTGGCGATATGCTGGCCGAAGGCATCATTGGGAAGGAGCAGGGCTTCTTCCGGTACATAGGTAAACATGCTGTCGGGCCAGTGGAGCATGGGCGCCTCGATGAAGGTCAGGGAGCGTTTACCCAGGCTGACGCTGGTCCCGGTTTTGACAATGGTATAGTTGAAATCGATGTGGCTATAATGGGCTTTCAGGCTGTCAAAGGCCCGCTGGGTGCAGAGGACGTGGGCGTCTGGACAGAGTTCCATGATGGCCGGGAAGGCGCCGGCATGATCGCTTTCGGTATGGTTGACCACCAGGTAGTCGAGTTTAACCGGATCTTTTATTTGCTTTAGTTTGGCAATGAGTTCTTCTTTAAAGGGTTCATAGACAGTATCCACCAGGGCGGTTTTATCGTCGACAATCAGATAGGCATTATAAGTTGTACCGCGGTGGGTGGAAAAAGCGGGACCGTGGAAGTAGCGGATGTTCCAGTCAACGGCCCCTACCCAGTAGATGCCGTCGGTAATGGCGACAGGCTGGCTCATCAAGATCGCCTCCAGGAGAATATCTTGGATCTCCAAGTACTTCTGATTATACCTGTAATCTACCTGCTTAATTATCAAAAGCCAGTTTTATGACTTCGGCTTTCACCCGCTCAGGGAGTTAAGTTCGTCGTTATTAATAATTCTGCACCTGCAATTCAAAGAAAGACCGGGGATGGGCACAGGCCGGGCAGACCTCAGGGGCGGTCGTACCTTCATGGATATAACCGCAATTACGGCAACGCCAGGTGACTTTCTCTTCCCGCTTAAAAACGCGGTCATTTTCGATATTGGCCAGGAGTGCCCGGAAGCGATCCTCGTGCCCCTTCTCTGCCCGGGCAATGGCCCTCAGGACGGCGGCAATCTCAGGAAAGCCTTCTTCCGCGGCTACCCTGGCAAACTCGGGATACATGGTTGTATGTTCATAATTCTCCCCGGCGGCTGCGGCGCCAAGGTTCTTCGGTGTAGTGGCAATAGTGCCGGCAGGGAAAGCGGCGCCGATTTCCACCTCGCCGCCTTCCAGAAACTTAAAGATACGCTTGGCGTGCTCTTTTTCATTATCGGCTGTTTCCAGGAAGATGGCAGCGATTTGTTCATAACCTTCTTTTTTCGCCTGGCTGGCATAAAATGTATAACGGTTCCGCGCCTGGGATTCACCGGCAAAGGATGTCAGAAGATTCTTTTCTGTCCTTGTACCCTTCAAGCTGGCCATCGTAGTTAATCACTCCTTGGGAATTTTTTGTCGACGCTATTGTATCCTACCAAAGTTAGCCAGTCAAGGTAGTCGGTGACCCGGATTGCCAAAAAAATTTTTTCAACCAGCAGGAGAAAGGAAAAATATGACGAATATTAAGTGCAAATAATAATTCTTACTAAAAAAGGAGCTGGTAGTATGGCGGCAATCACCCAGGTTTACAAGTGCAATATATGCGGTAATATTGTTACCATCCTGCATCCGGGCGGGGGTGCCCTGGTTTGCTGCGGCAAACCCATGGAGTTACTGGTCGAAAACACCGTGGACGTCAGCAAAGAGAAACACGTTCCGGTGGTGACGAAAGTTGACGGCGGCTTTAAAGTAACGGTCGGGAGTGTTTCCCATCCCATGGAAGAAAAGCACTATATCGAATGGATTGAACTTCAGGCCAGCGGCCAGTTCCTGCGCCAGCACCTGGAGCCCGGCGATGCTCCCGAAGCGTTCTTCCTCACCGCAGCCAGCAGCGCTACCGCTCGTGCCTACTGCAATCTTCACGGCCTCTGGCAAGGAAATTAATTTAAGTCAGGAGGAATAAGTAATATGGAAAAATATAGCTGTACCGTTTGCGGCTACGTCTATGACCCGGCTGAAGGCGATCCCGACAACGGTATTGCCCCGGGAACTCCCTTTGCCGATTTACCCGAAGACTGGGTCTGCCCCCTGTGCAGCGCCGGCAAAGAAGCCTTCGAACCGGAGACCTGATCTTTAAGTTTTACACCTGCCAGTCGACCTGTAGTTTTGTTGACGCCAACTGCTATATCCAGACTGCGGTTGCGCTGCCAGTAATTAATCTGACTCTGCGGGATTACACCAGGGAACTGCTGGTCCGCGGCGTTGATGCCTCCGGTGCCATCCGCGAACACCCGGAAGAGCTGGCCGCTGCCTTTAAAATGGGGCAGGACCTGGTAATAACTTAAGCGGCCCTTGCTGCAGCCAGGGTGGGTCCGTACATTTACATTTACCATTCCGTCCATAACCTGCTCAAAGTGTTGACAATACCGGCCGCAAGGTGGTATACTTTAGCTTGCACAAAGAAATAACGGGGCGTAGCTCAGTTTGGCTAGAGCGCTACCTTGGGGTGGTAGAGGCCGCTGGTTCAAGTCCAGTCGCTCCGACCAGTTTTTCAGGACGCCTGTAAGGGCGTCTTTTTATTTACTGTTCGTTCAACGAAGCTGAGATAAGGAGGATTATAAGGCCGGCAAAATATAAGGATACTAATGCTAAAAGTATAGTACTGGACAATATAAGAAACATTTCACATGCAGGGGATGAATATTAGATTGCATATCGGCTTAGTCGGTCTTGGTCGAATGGGCCTCAACCTGGCCCTCAATATGCTGGATCATGGTCATGAAGTGCGAGGATACGCCCGCACTAAGGCTACCGTGGACAAAGCCGCGGCGCAAGGAATTAAAGGCGCTTATAGTTTAGAAGAACTAGCAGGCCAGCTAAAGACCCCGCGCCTGGTCTGGCTGATGATCCCGGCTGGCAAAGCCGTGGACGAAGTTATTGAGCAATTAGCCCCTTTGCTTGCTCCCGGGGATATTATCGTCGACGGGGGTAACTCTCACTACCGGGACACCTTGCGCCGTTATAAATTTTTAAAGGAAAAGGGCATCCACCTTGTCGATTCCGGCACCAGCGGCGGTGTAGAGGGTGCTCGCCACGGTGCCTGCTGCATGGTCGGAGCCGAGGACGAGGTTTTCGCTTACCTGGAACCTTTATTTAAAGATATCACCGTACCCGGAGGTTATCTCCATACCGGGCCGCCCGGCAGCGGCCATTATGTAAAAATGGTCCATAACGGCATTGAATACGGTATGATGCAGGCCATCGGCGAGGGCATGGAAGTCCTGGCCGGCGCACCCTTCAAGCTGGACTTGAAGGAAGTGGCCCGGGTCTGGCGCCACGGGTCGGTCATCCGCGGCTGGCTCATGGACCTGATGGAAAAAGCCCTGGCTAAAGATAATACCCTGGATGGCATCAAGGATATCGCCTATTCTTCGGGCGAAGGCCTGTGGACGATAGAAGAAGCCCTGCGGCTTAAGGTACCGGCGCCGGTAATCACGGCAGCCCTGCTGATGCGTTACCGCTCTGAGCAGGAGGAGAGCTTTGCTACCAAGGTGGTCGCCGCCCTGCGCCACGAGTTCGGGGGCCACGACGTGGCCCGGAAATAGGAGGTTAAGCGACCTGACGTGGTACCAGGCTGCTTGTTTCATAAGGCAGACAGGCCCATCAACTTTATCCGACATCGACTGCGAATTTTAGTTGACATTAAGGGGCGGGGCGGTTACAATTGGATTTGATTGAAGTCTTGCCAGACTTTTATCTTGGAGGAGGAATGATAATTGCGCGCATTGGGCCGTCATGTTTTAGCTGAGGTTTATGGATGCAGCTTCGAGATCCTGAATGACATTAAAAAGGTTGAAGAAATCATGGTCAAAGCCGCCCTCGAAGCCGGTGCCGAAATCCGCGAAGTCTGCTTCCATAAATTCAGCCCTCAGGGTGTCAGCGGCGTGGTGGTCATCTCTGAATCGCACCTGGCAATCCATACGTGGCCGGAGTTAGGGTATGCTGCCGTAGATGTTTTTACCTGTGGGGAGCGGGTAAACCCCTGGGATGCCTGCCGTTACTTAACGGAGAAATTCAAGGCAGCTGATGTCCACGCCACCGAGATCGAGCGGGGCGTTATAGAACCTCCACAGGCGGCGGCGGTAAATCTGTAGGAGGGATATTTATTTTATTACCTACAACTAAAGGTAATGGCTAACAGGCCTTGCATGGGGAAAACGTGCAGGGCCTGTGGCATTTTTAAGCCTTTATCTAGCAGGAATTAATCTTTTAAGATAGAATATGAAGTAGGATATACATATCTCCTGTAGGGGAGGGCTAATTTTGCTGGCCCTGTTTCATTTTTTGCAACCGGAGCTGGAGATGGTTCGCCGGCGGCTGGATAAAGAAACAAGCTGGCGCAAAGATCAGTTTTTGGGATTTGTTTTGCCCACTTTGAATGAAATAGATCGGGATTTCCTGCCAGCCCTTGTTCTTTTAAGTGCCCACGGCCAGGGTTACTTCGGCCCCAGGGCTTTATCCCTGGCAGCCGTGTTTCAATTGATCTTCATGGCTTCCCTCATTCACAGCCGTGTTAACCAGGGTGTCGCCATGCAAACCCTTATGGGTGACTATTTTTATACCCGTTTTTTTGACCTCCTCTGCCGGGATGGTAACCTGGAGTTCCTGGAGCCCTTATCCCGGCTGATTTGTCACCTGCACCTGGATGCCGCCCGCCATCAAGAGGAAGCTGCTGCCGGGCCGGTTGTTTGCGGCGGGGCCTATCCGGAAAAGGATAGCGGCCGGGTGAGTCTGGCTACGGAGGCTTCCCGCCTGGGCAGCCAGCTTGGTAAGACGGGACCCCGGGAAACCCGGACCTGGCAAGAAATAGGCCTGATGCTGGGACGCCTGTGGAACGGTGAGGCTGTACCGCCTCATTCCTGCCGGGTCATAGCCGACCTGCCTCCAGGACCGGTACGGGAGGGACTGGGTGAAATCTTTTTATTTTTAAACGGCAGGCTACCTGTGAAAAAAGTGATGGTTCTATGACCAAAGAGGAATACGTCCGCGGGATATTTGACACCATTGCTCACCGTTATGACCTTCTAAACACCCTGCTCAGCTTTAATTGCGACCGGGGCTGGCGGCGTTTTACCGTTGCTCGCACGGGCCTTAAACCCGGTGACAGGGCCCTGGACGTCTGCTGCGGTACCGGAATGCTTTCCCTGGAGCTGGCGCGGGCAGTCACCCCGGGGGGAAGGGTGGTAGGCGTGGATTTTTCCCCGGCCATGCTCCAGGTGGCCCGGCGTCGCCTGGCCGCCAGTCCCTACGGCGCAGCGGTGGAACTGGTGGAAGGCAACGCTATGAACCTGCCCTTTGCCGATAATACCTTTGATTGCGCGACCATCGCCTTTGGCCTGCGCAATCTCCCCGATGTCAAGGGTGGCCTGGCGGAGATGCAGCGGGTTGTCCGGCCCGGGGGCCGCGTGGTTTCCCTGGAATTGGCCAAACCATCACGTCCTATTTTTAAACAGGTCTACTACCTTTATTTCGATCACCTGGTACCCCTCCTGGGACGCCTGGGCATCGGCCAGGACGGGCCCTACAGCTACCTGCCCCGGTCCCTCAAGGGTTACCCCCACCAGGAAGAAGTCCTGCAGTATTTTCACGACCTGGGCTTTACCGGAGCCCGTTATTTTGAATTGACCGGTGGCATCGTAGCCGTCCACGTAGGCGTGAAGGTATAAAGATAGAAACGCAAGCATTCACGTTGCTTTCCCGAGAGGGTAAGGTTATAATGGGTGTAGCCTGGGGAGGGAGGTGCAGTAATGGAAGATAAGTCCATGACCCTGACCGAACACCTGGAAGCCCTACGCCGGGTACTCCTGGTATCCATTATTGCCCTGGTTATAGCTACAATCGCCGTCTACTTCGGTTTCCGGGAACAACTCCTAGCTTTAATCCTGCGTCCCATGAAGGATCTGGGTATCAAGCCGGTCTTTATTACCCCGTGGGAGGCCTTTTTCACGACGATAAAGATTTGTTTCGTAGCAGCCATTTTTCTGGCCCTGCCGGTTATCCTCTGGGAGGTCTGGAGTTTCGTCCTGCCGGCCCTGCACAGCCATGAAAGACGGCTGGTATATATACTCATGCCGGCTTCCATAATCCTCTTCGTGGGCGGGGTAGTCTTTGGTTACCTGGTTGTTTTCCCGGCAGCGGTATGTTTCTTGCTGGTAACCGCCAGCGAAGGTTTTATGCCCTTTATTACCATCTCCAGGTATTTCGGGTTCCTGAGTATGTTTGTCCTTCCCTTCGGCGCGGTTTTTCAATTGCCCCTGATCATTATGCTCCTGACTCACCTGGGCCTGGTGACCCCCAGGTTTCTGGCTAAAAACCGCAAATACGCCGTTCTAATAATATTCATTGTAGCTGCCGTTGTGACCCCGACACCGGATATGGTTTCCCAGACCCTCATGGCGCTGCCCATGGTAGTTCTTTATGAAGCCAGTATCTGGATATCTTACCTGGTTCGCCGCAAGCGGGAAGAAAAGGTCCGGCAAGAAGGTATTTAAATTTGCTCCCGAAAGTTGTACAATTATTCCAGGCAGGAGGTGAAGAAGATGTTTGGTCTCGGAGCTCCTGAGTTAATCCTGATTCTAATCCTGGCCCTTATTATCTTCGGTCCCGGCAAGCTGCCCGAGGTAGGCCGCGCCCTGGGTAAGGGTATCAGGGAATTTAAGAACGCAACCAATTCGGTAACCGAGGAGATTAAAGAAGCGGCTAAAATCGACGACGGTAACAACAACTCTGATAAAGAGAAAGCAACGAGACAGGCCAGTTAAAACGGGAGTTAAGCTCCCATTTTTTTTGAGAGGGTGAGCTTGATGGACACAACGCCGCGGGGCAACCGCCTGCATATAGCCATCTTCGGCCGCCGTAACGCAGGTAAGTCCAGCCTGATCAATGCCCTGACCAACCAGGACCTGGCGGTGGTCTCCAGCGTACCCGGGACGACCACCGACCCGGTCATGAAATCCATGGAGATCCTGCCCCTGGGGCCAGTGGTCCTAATCGATACGGCCGGTATTGACGACGTGGGGGAACTGGGCACCCTGAGGGTCAAGAAGACCATGGAAGTATTACGCCGCACCGACCTGGCCATTCTGGTCCTGGACCCGGCCGCCGGAGCCGGACCTTACGAGCTGGAGCTGCAACAGCGTTTAAAGGAAGAAAGGCTGCCCCTGGTGATAGTCTTAAATAAAATCGATCAGGGCGGTATGGAACTTCTCCCCGGCCTGGAGAAAACCCTGGGGCAACGGGTCCTGCCAGTGAGCGCCCTGACCCGCCAGGGTATAGAAGAATTAAAGGGAGAGCTCATCAAGGCCGCCCCGGCCGACTTCGAGGAACCGTACATCGTTGCCGATCTAGTGGGCCCAGGGGAAATGGCCGTCCTGGTGGCGCCCATCGACCTGGCGGCACCCAAAGGTCGCTTGATCCTGCCCCAGGTTCAGACCCTGCGGGACCTGCTGGACCACGATGCTATGGGCCTGGTGGTCAAAGAGCGGGAACTAAAGCTCGCCCTGGCCAAGATCCCACCCCCGAAGATTGTCATCACCGATTCTCAGGCCTTTCTCAAGGTAGCTGCCGACACGCCCCCCGGCGTCTGGATGACCTCCTTCTCCATCCTCTTCGCCCGCTATAAAGGGGATCTGGTAGAATTGGTTCGTGGTGCCAGGGCGGTAAAAAATTTACAGCCAGGGGATAAAGTCCTGATTGCCGAGGCCTGCACCCACCACCGCCAGGCTGATGACATCGGCAAGGTGCAGATACCCCGCTGGTTGCGCCAGTATGTTGGCGGTGACCTGCAGTTCAGCTGGTATTCCGGGAGCGGTTTTCCCGAGGATGTGGCCAGCTATAAAGTTATTATCCATTGCGGCGGCTGTATGATCAATCGCCGGGAAATGCTCTATCGCATCCAGCTGGCTAAAGAAGCCGGGGTTCCCATTGTGAACTATGGCGTCCTCTTGGCCTTCGTCCACGGTGTCCTGGAACGGGCCCTGGAACCCTTCCCCCTGGCCTTGATGGAATGGCTGGGGGAATAAATATCGATCAGGTGATCATTGATGCCAGGTGAGCCAAAGAACCCTGTCCGGGCGCGTTACTGGCGAGTTAACGGCAAACAGGGATATGATCTGCAGGTTTTAACTCCCGGCGCCAGAGTAGCTGACTATATCGCAGCCGTTGAAGGGCTGGAGCCAGCCCGCCTCTTCCGCCCTTATAACCCGGATGGCGATTGCCTTGGTTGCGACCACTGCTGCGGCGGGCGCCTCCCCCTTACCATTCTAGACGTGTACGGGTTACAACAGGGGTTAAGGGACCTTACCGGGAAGGATTTGCCTTTACCCAAAATCCTGGAAAAATATTGCCAGGTGCACCTGGTAGGCCGGGCCGTGGATATTACCCTTCGAACAGATGCCGAGGGTTACTGCCTGCTCCTGGAACCCAGCCGGCGCCGCTGCCGGATTTATAACCACCGGCCTCTAATCTGCCGCACCTATTTCTGTTCTCCCCTCACCCGGCCGGCCCGGTTGCTTCGGGAGAGGATCGTCAACACGGGTGAAGACGAACTGGTACGTTACTGGCTGGCACGACAAAAAACTACGCCGCCCGGAATACGCCCCTCTGACTGGCAGCCCACCCCCTTTGCTGGCTGCCATAGTTACGCGGAAATAACCCTCAAGGCACTTTGCCCCCCGGAGCTCTGGCGAGGTCTTTATAATCCAGATGATTATTAAGGCACTCTGGTATAAGGGATGGTTGAAAAAGTAAGTTCTCGGGGGCTTTAAATATAGAAAAGCTTTTCTATAGCAGAAGGAAAAGGTGGATCTTTGCCGAATAAATAATCTATCCTATGGCTGGCATTTTTGAAAGCGGGGCTGGCGACCTGTTCCAGGGGTTAGCCATAAGCTGCTACATTAGGGTGATGAAACCAAGGCCGGCCGGAATAAGAAACGTCTGCGGAGGATAAAATAATGCGTATTGCCCTCATTGCCCACGACCGCAAGAAGGATGACCTGGTTAATTTTGTTGATGAACATAAGGAGTTATTTGCCGGCCATCGCCTGGTGGCTACCGGTACTACCGGGAAAAGGATTATGGAGCGCACCGGCCTGAAGGTTCACCGGCTTATGTCCGGTCCCCTGGGTGGCGACCAGCAGATGGGGTCCCTGGTGGCCAGGGGACGATTGGACCTGGTTATCTTCCTGCGCGATCCCCTGACGCCCCAGCCCCATGAACCGGATATCAACGCCCTTCTGCGCATCTGTGACGTTCATAATGTACCGGCCGCTACCAACCTGGCCACAGCGGCCATCTTTCTGCGGTACATGCAAGACCATCCCGGCAACCGCCAGGCTTAACGGGAAAGCCGGTGAAGGAAGAAAGGATATTTTCAGCCCCGGCAGGGAGGCGGAAAGAAAGGGGTTGCTTTATGGCTAAGGTAAAAGTCGAAGCGGGCATTTGCGGCTTCCAAACCGAGATCCAGGCTGAAGCTCCGGACATGTTTTCCTGCGACCTGAATCTTAACACCACCTGTCCCAATATCCAGAAGATTGCCGCCGATCTGGGCACCCTTAACCCCCTGGAGGAGATTAGCTTCAAAGGCAACAGCCGCCTGCGGGAATTATTTTTCCAGTACTGCCCCCATGCTGCCTGCCCGGTGCTACCGGGCATAATCAAAGCCGTGGAAGTAGCCGCAGGTTTGGCCCTGCCCGGGGACGCCCATATCTTTGTGCAAAAATAGCTGGCCGGCCTTACGTTAAAAACTGATGGTAACCCCCTGAGAATTAAGCGACTGGTAGGCATATTATCGCTAAATTATCCCGGAAGCGATTGGCATTTAATTGGCCCGTCGCTTTTTGTTTGCTAAAATAGGGGTAGAGGAAGGGATTGTCCATGTCTACCCGCCAGGAACACGACCTGCTGGGCACCAGGGAAGTACCAGCTACTGCTTATTATGGTATCCATACCCTGCGGGCCGCAGAAAACTTCAACGTCAGCCGGGCCAGGGTCCATCCGGAATTGATTAAAGCCCTGGCTACTGTAAAAGAAGCCGCGGCCAGGGCTAACCTGGACCTGGGTTACCTGCCGGCCGAAAAAGGCCGGGCCATCATCACCGCCTGCCAGGAAGTGGCCCG
Organism: Moorella thermoacetica; assembly: GCF_001267405.1. NCBI lineage: Bacteria > Bacillati > Bacillota > Clostridia > Neomoorellales > Neomoorellaceae > Neomoorella > Neomoorella thermoacetica. Next base: position 1,212,180 of record NZ_CP012369.1, on the reverse strand, counting down.
GGGTGAACTGGCCGACCAGTTTTTCCTCGACGCCTACCAGGGCGGCGCCGGTACCTCAACCAATATGAACGTCAACGAGGTAATCGCCAACCGCGCCCTGGAAATTCTGGGTCGCCCCAAAGGCGATTACGCTACCATCCATCCCATCGATCACGTTAACCTGCATCAGTCCACTAACGATGTCTACCCCACGGCCATGCGGGTGGCAGCCATCCGCCTGTTGCTGCCCCTGGCGGATGAACTGGCGAAACTCCAGGAAGCCCTCCAGGAGAAAGAGGCCGCCTTCGCCGGGGTGGTCAAAATCGGTCGTACCGAGCTCCAGGACGCCGTGCCGGTAACCCTGGGGCAGGAATTCGGCGCTTACGCCCAGGCCATTTCCCGGGACCGCTGGCGCCTCTATAAAGTTGAAGAGCGCCTGCGCCAGGTAAACCTGGGTGGCACCGCCACCGGCACCGGCCTTAACGCCCCCCTGAAGTACATCTACCTGGTCAACGACTACCTGCGCCGCCTTACAGGAATAGGCCTGGCCCGGGCGGAGAATATGATTGACGCCACCCAGAATATGGACGTCTTTGTGGAGGTCTCTGGTCTGGTCAAGGCTGCCGCCGTTACCATGCACAAAATAGCCTCCGACCTGCGTTTTATGGCCGCCGGCCCCCGGGGCGGCCCGGCGGAGATCAATTTGCCGGAACGCCAGGCGGGATCCTCCATCATGCCCGGCAAAGTCAATCCCGTCATCCCGGAGATGGTCAGCCAGGTAGCCATGCAGGTCATGGCCAATGATTACTTGATCGCCATGGCTGCCAGTCAGGGCCAGCTGGAGCTCAATCCCTTTGCCCCCCTTATTGCCCATACCTTGCTGGAATCCCTGGCCATGCTGGCGGCAGCGGCCCGGATATTCCGCACCGAGTGTATCACGGGTATAACCGCCAACCCCGAGCGCTGCCAGGAACTCCTGGCCGTGAGCCCGGCCCTGGCTACGGCCCTGCTGCCCTATATTGGCTACGAGAAGGCCACGGAAGTAGTGCGGGAAGCCGTGGTTTCCGGCCGATCAATAAAAGAAATAGTTCTAGAAGAAGGGTATTTGACCTCTGACGAACTGGAAAACGTCTTAACCCCGGCCGCCATGACCAAACCGGGAACCGTCGGAGCCGTAAAGCAGGGAATAAAGGAGAAGGGAAAAGCGTAACTGGTTGAGGACGAACCTTGCCCCCACCGTTTCCAGCGCCTATGATAGACTGCAAGCATATCATAGGTTGGGGGTGTTCGAAATGACCAGAATTGGTATTGATCCCGGCCACGGTGGCAGCGATCCCGGGGCGGTAGCTGCTGATGGGCTCCAGGAAAAGGATGTCACCCTGGCTGTGGGGCTGGATTTACGGCAAAGGTTGCAGGGTGCGGGTCTGGAAGTGATCATGTCCCGTACGGTGGACCAGGATGTTTCTTTGGCCAGCCGGGCGGAGCTTTTTAACCGGAAGCAGGTCGACGTGGTGGTTAGCCTGCATGTCAATAGCGCTGACAACACCACGGCAAATTACGTCAGCACCTTTATCCTGGCCCCCGGAGGACAGGCGGAGAAGATAGCCCGTTCCATCCAGCCTGAGCTGGTGGCCGCCACCGGCTGGCCGGACGGCGGCGTACGGGAAGCTAACTTCTATATCCTCAGAGAAACTGATGCCCCGGCGGTCCTGGTGGAGATGGGGTTCATCAGCAACCCGGCGACGGCGTCCCTTCTGGCCAAGCCGGGAACCCGCCAGGCCCTGGCCCTGGCCATTTTTAAGGGCCTGGCGGCCTACCTGGGCCTGCAGGTTAAGGCCCCTGGCGATATTCAGGGTCACTGGGCCGAGGAGGCCATCCGTCAGGTTTTGGCTACCGGTATCATGGCGGGTTACCCGGACGGCACTTTCCGTCCCGACCAGCCGGCCACCCGCGCGGAACTGGCCGCCGCCCTAGCCAGACTCCTGGCTAAAATCCCTGGAACCCCGCCGATTAAAAACTAACTCTCTAGAGCCGCCCATGGGGGCTGACGCTTCCTTCACGAACAATTTAAAAGTAGGCTGAGGTAAGGGAGGTGGAGGGTACAGGCGGTAGGTAGCTTGGTTCGAGGCGTAAGCAAACTCAAATTACCATCTTTGGTAGAACTGTATTTACGGAGAAGGGCTGCCCTTTTATTGGGGCCAGCCCTTTTTATATGAACCAATAGTCGGCCGGTTTCATACCTTATACTAGCAAATTTTGCTGATAAGGAAAGGAGATCGGCCCCATGAGCAATGAAGAAAAAAAGGTGGAAGCAACAGCCGTAAATGAGACGGAGGCCCAGAATATCCATATCCGGCCCCCATGCCCGGGTGGTTTTCATTACACCGTTCAGTCCGGCGATACCATGTATTTCATTGCCCGGAGGTTTGGCATCAGTTTAAACGACCTCATTGCTGCCAACCCCCAGGTCAGGGATCCAAACCTTATTTACCCCGGTCAGGTCCTCTGTATTCCGAAGATGGCTCCAGTGCCCCCGGGACCCTGTCCTGGAGGCTTCCTCTACACCGTCCAACCCGGAGATACTATGTATACTATAGCCCAAAAGTTCAATGTCAGCCTGGACGCCCTGATAGCCGCCAATCCCCAGATTAAGGATCCGAACCTTATTTACCCCGGTCAAGTCCTCTGCATCCCGGCTTCAGCACCGGTGACCTGCCCCAACGGCTTTATTTATGTGGTCCGGCCCGGAGATACCCTGAGCGGCATTGCCAGCATGTTTGGTACCACCGTGGATCAAATTATGGCAGCCAACCCGCATATCAAAGATCCCAATTTGATATATCCCGGCCAGCGCCTCTGCATACCCCTGATACCAACGGCAATGCCCCGGCGCCACTGCTTCATGATGCATCCAACTCACCATTGCCCCGGGGCTATGGGTATGGGAATGATCAATATTGAAAAACGCGAATTGCTGGTTGTCGCCCGTGATCTCCCGGACCCCAGGCATTTCGGTAAAGACCGGGTGGTTTTAATGGTGCGTTACCGGGAAATGGAGGAGTTCAAGACAGTCGAAATGATGCCCATGGCCCACGGCATGATGATGTGCCACCACATGATGGAAGGTACCATGGACAAGGATCCGGTCTTCTTAATCGGAGCCGCGGTAGGGTTCCCCTTCGCCTTCGGGCCTCTGTTCCTGGGAGCCATCGTACCAATTTTTATCTAGATTACTGCTTCCAGAAAGAGCCTTCGGTAACCGGATTTACCAGGACTGCCTTGCATAAAGAAAACAGGGGGTCAAAGTCGATTAACAGGGGCCAGTCTGGCTCCAGACCGCTGATTTTGGTGAAAGCTACCTGCCAGGTGGAGGGGCCATCCGGCCCCTCCACCCTTTTAATCCGGGCCGGGAAAAAGAAATAGGCGCTCTGGGGAGGGGACCAGGTTCTCCCGCTATCCCGGGAAAAACAAAAAGCCAGGCGGCTGCTGGAAGTCCAGAGAAAAAGGCGGGTATCATCCCGGCCGACAAGCACCGGTTGATCATCCGGTGGGTCACTCAGGGCCCCCAGGGATAGAGACTCCAGGTTATCCCTGGCAGGGTCGACCAGGTTTAAATATAATCCGTACCCCGGCTCCTGTTTTCGCCACGACAAGAAATAAAGACAACCCTGATACCAGTAGCCGTAGATTTTTTCCTCCGGCCCTGTGGCCTGTAAAGCACGCGGTTCCTGCCAGCCGGTGGTGGGAGAGTAAACTGTTAAAAATACGTGACCCCTTTCCCTGGTGGTATAATGGCCGGCAAGGAAAAGTCGATCCCGAGGTAGGGGTTTCAGCACCAGGGGCGGGCCGGTCAGGCGAAAGGGTAGAACCTGCCGGCGCCAGGCATTTTCACTCCGATATAAATGATAGATTTCTGCTCCCGGGGCTCCGGATAGAAGCAAGTGGGGTCTGCCGCAGGTGTCCAGGGACAGGTCCAGAACAGTACCATTAACAGGCAATCCGCTACTTTCCCAGCGGCTGCCCCGCCAGCGAGCGTAGATCAACCGGCCATCAGCCAAGGTTACTATTACATGAAGACAACCGCCTCGGTCAATGGCCGCCTTATAGGACAACAGGTTGGCCATGGGCCGGCCGGTGGCTGTATACCTATATCTTAAAGTCCCCTGGCTGCAAACCAGTTGCCAGCTGTCTTCAGAAGCGATTAAAGAGGTAAACACCACCTTACCTCCCCGTGAGAACCATATCCATCTAACCAATGCATATGCTATCCAGGCAGGAAAATTATCTTCCAGGTAACATCCACCCCGTGAGGTCAATATTATATACCAGGCAATAACCAGTAAAACTTTGCCTCGAGGAGGTAAAAAAATGGCTGATGAAGTCAGCACCCAGCAGCAAGTAGTTGGTCCTGGCGTATGTCCGCCCGAGGGCTGCCCACCCCCGACCCGGATTGAATGCATTGTGGCCGACAAGGTCTATGACAGCTGCTTCCAGGTTGAAAGCCGCAGCCGGGATACGACTGTAACTACCGGCCTCACCGGAACATTTGTTACCGGTACCTTTACCGTCGGGCAGCCCATCCCCTGTGCCCAGGCCGGGCCTATTACCTGCAACGTCATTAACCGCACCCCGACCACTGGTAACTTTGCCACCCTGACCATTGTCGTTTCCGTACCGGTGACCCTCACCAACCCCAACGCCGCAACGGAAACTGCTAACCGCGTCTTTACCTTTACGAAAATTGTAACCCTGTGTGCCCCCGAGGGCGTTACCGTCGACTGCGGTGAGAGTACCCTCCTCTTCTGCAACTGCGTAGTTTCCGCCGTCGGTGTCGGCAACATTACCGTTACCTGTGACTTCCAGGTCTGTGTAGTTATCAAGACCATCCTCACTGTCCAGCTCCTGGTCCCCAGCTACGGCTTCTGCGTTCCGGCCCCCTGCGTTGTGGCTCCCGGTGTCTGCCCGCCGGCACCACCTGCCCAGTGTTTCTAAGCAAAAACATTCCCAGCCGGTAGTAAGAAGCACCGTCAAATTGACGGTGCTTCGCCGTTTTGGGGTTCCTGGAATTGTTCCGGAGTCAAGATAGCGGTACCTAGATTTTTCAGTTCCACCAGGGTTGAATCGCTACCGTCTGCCGTGGTTTGCACTAGCGGTTTAACCGGTTCCGGGTTGAAGAGCGGTAAATCCGACGGTACCGGTTGAGGCTCCTGCCGGGCAACTATAGGAGAAGCTGCCGGTTTTCTGCTGGGGATAGTGGTGTTGAAGGTACTCTGGACTGCTGCCGGTAGCATGCGTTCCAGTACCTCCCGTGGGAAAAGGGAGGGAAAGGATGCTAATTCGGGCGGCCGCTGGAAGATAAATACCGGCCCGTCACCTGGAGGGACGAAGGAATTGCCCCGGTGGCGGCGTTTGGTCCGTCGGGTTAAAGCCTCCGGACGATCGGGAAGCGTTTCTGTTGCCGGCACCGTGCCAGACTCCAGTGCGGGAGAACCTGTTGTTACCGTAGCCAGGGGTGAGGTTTCTGGCTGGGACTGAACTAGTGTCGGTTTTGCGGTGGAGTTCTCCGGCTGGGGATGGCTCGCACCCGGAGAAGGGGTATCGGGCTGGCCCACGGACTCCGGCGATATCCTGGCAGGTATCTCCTCTGTACCGGAATTTGATGGTAGGGTCGGTTCATTTACCTTGGTTTCCACAGCTTCCGGGAGTTCTTGCCCTTCTTTTACAGTTTCTACAGGGGCGATAGTTAACTTTTCCGGCGTTAATTCACGTTTTCCCTGCTCTTCCGGTGTAAGTTGTATCTCCAAGGGCTCTCCTGTAACCCCGACATTTATACCTGCTGGGGTTTCGTCATTCTGAAGCGTACTCTCCCCGGCTATTTCTATTGTGGCATCCAGAGGGGTTATTTTATCTTCCGCCTGGAGAGGCTCCTCGAGTTTAGCTGCCGGCCGACCTGGCGTGGAGCGACTCTCTTCCGCTAACCGGGATTGCAGAAGGGTATCACGCCAGCCGGACAACATGGCCTGGAGCTTAACGACAGTATCTTCACTCAGGGGTTCCCGGAAGTACTGGGTAAGACCATTAACTAACCAAACCGTGAGGTTATTAATAAAAGCAGCGTCGAGTTCTACCTGGCAGAATTCAATCAGGACCGAGGGCACACCGGCATTATTCAAGAGATGGTAGTAACGGAAATTCTTAAAATGCTCCCACGGACTTGGAATGTAGTAACCAGGAGGATTCTCTGAAGTTAACATAGCCCGCACCAGAGCGGCTATCAAACCCAGGCTTTCTTCCCGCTTTTTGAGGGCGTAAAAAAAACGCAGGCCTGATTCAATTCCGGAAGTATCTTTTTGGGAAAAGGCAAAGAGAACCTGGGTCTGCCAAAGGCGGAAGAGCCGCCCGTCCCTGGCCGTGGCCGGTACAATTAAAACATTTGCCCCCAGGCCCTGGAGTTTTTGGCTCACGGAGGTTAACAGGGTGTTAAAGCCTTTATCAGGACCTTTTAAAGGGCGTAAAACAATCGTCTTATTACCCAGAGGCGGCTCCAGGATCAGGTTTCCTTCATCATCCTCCAGGTAACTGAGACCTAGATTGCGGCAGAGGACCGGCAACAGGGCTTTACTGAAGTCATCAAGCTCCCATAAAGACAGGGGAGTGTTTCCCAGCAAAATCTTAGCCATCTTTCACCCCTCATTTCATAGAATCACTATTACAGCATATGTCGGTGAGGGGTGGGATGAACCTGGGGAAGTGAATTCAGGGGTATTTTGGAAATTTTTCTCGGGCTAACAAAGGAGAGGCAAACGCATAAGATATAAGGGCAGAGAACAGGAGGTGAGAAGGGAGTGGAGCCCAAGGTAAGGATGTGGATTGACGCCCGCCGGGAGAGATTCCAATCCCATCAATATCAGGAAGTCACTTATATTATCCCTCACATCGAAACCCCGACCATCCGGGAAACCGTTTATTCCGCCCTCGCGTCCCTGGTCAGGGAGATCCAGTTGCCCCAGCAGGGCGGCAATCTGGTGAAAGTAATCTACGACCCGGAAAGGATTACACCTTCCTTTATAGATTACCTGCTTCTCCAGAGAGGGGTGGAATTCCGGCGTCTGAGTCCCTGAGATGGAGGCAGGTGAGCAGGTCGCTCATCCTGAAAAAAGAGGAGGATTTGAAATGAGTTGGTATAGCCAGCAGGCACGGGGATGTTTACAACGGCAATTACAAAATTTGCAGTATGGTTATACATCAGAAAACAGGCAGGTTACTATGACCTTGATCATCAGTGATATGAAAACAGATGAGGATTGCCAGAAGATCGGCAATACCCTGCGTAATTTACCAGGAGTGGTAAGTGTTAATATTATCCCCGGGTACCGGCGGGTGACGGTGACTTATAACTTACCCCAGATGAACCTGGAGACCATCGGCTACCATATCACCAGGCTCGGGTACCACTATATCCAGAAGGCTTGAAGGAGCTGCTCCTAGGGCCGGTCGGCCCTTTTTTACATAAGACTTCAAGTGGGGGGTAGCAGCGATGCGGGTCTACATATCGGCCGATATGGAAGGAGTTGCCGGTATATGCGCCTGGGAACAGGTGGAAGCCAGGGCGGGAACGGAATATGCCCGTTGTCAGAAGTTAATGACGGCAGAAGTAAATGCCGCCGTTCACGGTGCCCTGCAGGCCGGGGCTACCACCGTTTGCGTAAATGATGCCCACGACGGGATGCGCAACATTCTTGTGGAGAACCTGCATCCCGGTGCCCAGCTAATCAGCGGCACACCGAAAAGATTGGGGATGATGGAGGGCATCGACCGGGGTTTTACGGCGGCCTGCTTCCTGGGTTACCATGCCCGGGCCGGCAGTCCGGGGGTCCTGGCCCATACTTATAGTGAAGTAGTTCACCGTTTGGAGGTCAATGGGGAGGAAATGGGGGAGCTGGGCCTGAACGCCCTGCTGGCAGGTTATTTCGGCGTCCCGGTGGTACTGGTCAGCGGGGACCAGGTTCTGGCCGGCGAGGCTAGAAAATTGCTGGGGAATAATATAGAAATAGTTATTGTAAAGGAAGCCCTGAATTACCATGCTGTCCGTTCATTATCCCACCGCCAGGCCCGGACGAAAATTCTCCAGGGAATGCTCAAGGCCCTGGCCAGGAAAAACCTTAAACATCTGCCGGCGCCGGCTCCGGCAAGGGTGACCATCGAGTTTAACGATCCGGCCCGGGCGGCAGCAGCAGCTATCCTGCCCCGTTGCCAGCGCTTGAACGCCGTCACCGTTACCTATACAGGCGGTGATTACCTGGAAGCCTATCAGGCAGTCCGGAGCCTTATCGGCCTGGCAAAAAGCGTTTAATCCCGGCGGCCAGAATTTCCACCAGGGCGGCGTGGAGGTCCGGTCCACCCGGCGGGGGCAGGCGCAGGTAACGATGGATCTCCACGTGAAGGCCGTAACAAGGGTGACCCAGCAAACGCAGGGCGCGGAGCAATTGGAAGGTATAAGTGCGGGTTGCCTTCAGTTTTACGTCCGCGTCAAGGGGGAAAACGCCCAGGGTGGGCTTCTTGATTTCCCCTAAAGGGCCGCCGGGTAGCCAGTAGTGGTCTATAGCCTGCCGGAGGTCCCGGCGGTAAAGCTCCAGGCGCTCGCGATAGGCAGCATCGATACCCCTGTAGCCGGTGGAAATCTCCAGGTCGAAGTGGCCGCTGACATGCCCGTGGATCTCCAGTACCAGCAAGGGCAGGGGACGAAAGATGCGCTCCTGGTAACGATGACACCAGGCTGCCAACCGGGGATCAGCTACATTCTCCGGGTCTTTATTGACATCTACCAGGCGACGGAGATTGCGGGCCAGGACTAAACTGGCTCCCAGGCGCTCTGCCAGGCGGGCGGCAATCAAACCGCTATTGCCATCAGAAAGGCCGTCGGCATCGTCACCATCGTGGGGCGCGGCCACAATAATGCGACTGGGCCGTTTTTTTATTTGCAGACCGGTAAAATACAAGGCTATCAGCCCCCCTGGGGAATTGGTATTACTATTTTATCATGGTGGAGGAAAAGCCTGGGGTACAAGTTTTTGTAGTGGCGGAAAAAGCAGTAAACAGCCCCTAGCGATTATTATCGGGGTAAAAAAGGAAAACTAAGAAGGTACCTGCGGGTGTCTTCTTTTATTATCTTTCCCTTTCCTGCAAGGCGTTTGCGAAATATATACGCCATATTTATTGACAGCGAATTATAACAATAGTATTATAATATAAACCTGATAAATTAACATCCGGAAATAATCTTCAAGCACAGACGGAGGGATTCCCCATGGAACAGCCAGACTTCAGCTATACCGTAACTACGGCCAGGGATTTTGAGGCCGCCGTCAAGGCCGTAGAAGAGGCTACTGCCGCCCAGGGCATGAAAGTCCAGCACGTCCATGACGTCCAGGCCACCTTGAGGAGTAAAGGGTATGATTCCGATCCTTTAAAGATCATCGAAATCTGCAACGCCCGCTACGCCCACGAAGTCCTGGCGAAAGACATCCTTATCAGCCTGATGATGCCCTGCAAAATCAACGTTTACGTTCGGGACGGCAAGACCTATATTAGCGCCCTCAGGCCAACTATGCTGGCTCAATTCTTCCCCCATGCCAGGTTAGAGGAAGTAGCCAGAGAAGTAGATACAAAGATTAGAACTATTGTTGAGGCCGCCCGGTAAGCTAAGCCCATGTTATGTTAAGCCCCTGTTATGGGGCTTAAAATTTTATTAAGTTTTTATTAAAAAACATCTTGACAGTCTCTAGACTGGGAGTTAATATTATCATGGAACCGTTACCAAGAGGAATGAAAAATATGCGCATAACCATCAAAGATATAGCCCAAAGAAGCGGGGTATCCTGTTCTACGGTTTCACGTGTTTTAACAAACCACCCCAACGTTGATCCCAAAACCAGGGAACGGGTCAAGCAAGTTATAGATGAACTTGGTTACCGCCCCAGTCGCATTGCCCGCGGTCTGGTTATGGGCCAAATTAACGTAGTTGCCCTTATAATTGGCGATATTCGTAACCCTTTCTATGCAGAACTAACCCGTGCCGTAAAAGATATCCTGAATAAAGAAGGTTATATGGTTGTAGTTAGCGATAGTGATTATGACCCGCAAAAAGAGGAGATATATATTCGGGCAGCCGAGGAATATGGCTTTGCTGGCATTATCATGATTACAGCCATGGAAACCGAGGCTTTGATCCAACAGTTAGAAAAATTACGCTGCCCGGTTGTTTTGCTCAATCGCTACCTACCCTCCGTCGAGACAGATGTTATCTCCGTAGATAATTATCTAGGCGGTTACCTGGCCGCTGAGCACCTCATCAAGCTAGGGCATCGTAATATCGCTCACCTGGCTGGTTTTAAAAACTCCAGTGCTACCCGAGATCGCCTTCGTGGCTTCATCGACGCCCATGTCCATTATGGTATCCAGTTAAATCAAGAAAGAATAGTTTATGGTAATTTGCAGATGGAAGCAGGGTATAAATTCGCTAAAGAATATTTAAGCCAGAACGAAGACATTACTGCAGTCTTTTGTGGAAACGATCTCATGGCCCTGGGATTGATAGAAGCCCTGTACGAGGAGGGGAAAGAAATACCCCGAGATATAAGTGTTATAGGTTACGATGATATTGACATGGCTTCTCTGGCAAGGGTAAAACTCACGACCATCCGCCAGCCCCAGTATGAAATGGGCCAGACAGCTGCCGAGGTCTTAATTGACAGAATGAAAGGTAAAATAGGAGCACCAAAACGTATTATCTTTACACCTAAGCTGATCATCCGTGAGAGTACCGCCGAGTATAAACCCGGTAAATAATAAAGTATATTTATCTATCATGGAGGGGACATATTATGGCGGTTTCGGGTTATGGTAAATGGTTCGAGTTGGCTGAAAAGGATTTAAAAACATGCAAGTTCAATGGAGTTGAGTACCGGTATTACGACCACGGTACGACTAATTTGTGGGAAGATTTTTCCCGTTCTGTCAGCAGGCAACCTGATAAAACGGCGCTACGTGCAGGAAATAGTTCTTTAAGTTATAGGGAAATGCAGGAAGCTTCACGGCGACTGGCATCCGGCTTGTGGAATAAGTATCAGGTTAAAAAAGGTGATGTGGTTGCCCTCTTGCTGGTGAATAGTATCGACTTCTGCCTTAGCTTTTATGCAGCAATGTATCTGGGAGCCATAGCTTTACCCCTGAGTACCAAACTTAAAGCTACTGAACTTAATTTTATGCTCAAGGATTCGGGGGCTAGGATCTTAATAACTAACCCGGAGTGGCTACCCAACGTCTTGCCTTTTATCAAAGAAACAAGTATTGAACAAATAATTGTTACCGAACCGATTACCGATAAAATTAATATCAATTTTGGTAACGCTTCCATAATAACCTTAAAGAATGTTTTTCGCGAAACGGAAATTCCACCGGCGCCTGTCGACGAACAAGATGGCGCGGTAATCATGTATACCTCGGGAACTACCGGTAAACCCAAAGGCGCTTATCTTACCCATTTTAATCTCCTCCAAAGTGTTATCAGCTATGAGCGCACCCTGCAGTTAACGGCAGCAGATAGTACCCTTATTGCAGTTCCAATTTTCCATATAACAGGTTTAGCTGCTCTCTTTTTGCTTTTCATGCATATTGGCGGTACAGTATATCTGTTACCCTTTTTCAACACCCAAGAAGTCCTCAATATTTTAACATGTTATTCTATTACTTTCTTCCATGCCGCTCCCACAGTCTATATCATGCTCCTCGAACAAGGTTACAGGCATTATCAATTACCTGATTTACGTAAGGCAGCCTGTGGCGGGGGGGCAATCCCGATAGAAACGATAAAAAAAATTAAGACATGGATACCCCAACTGGAGTTTCATACTGTTTACGGCCTAACGGAAACCAGTTCCCCGGCAACCTTATTCCCGGGTGACGTAGCCACAAGTCCAAGGATAGGCACTTCCGGGATACCAATTCCAGTAGTCGATTGTAAAGTAATTGACGCTGAAGGGCGGGATATTACCGGTAAAGGGGTTGGCGAGCTTTGTATCCGGGGACCCGTTGTGACCCAACAATACTGGAATAATGATGAAGCTACCACCAGGGCTTTTCAAGGAGGGTGGTTCAGGACAGGGGATGTAGCCCGGATAGATGGGGATGGTTATGTTTATATCATGGATAGGTTAAAGGACATGATTAATCGCGGCGGTGAAAAAATTTATTCCCTGGAAGTTGAAAATGTCATCTATTCCCACCCGGGTGTAAAAGAAGTTGCGGTAATTGGTTCCGTGGATCCTATTTACGGGGAAGTAGCCAGGGCGGTAGTTGTTCCCAATAATCATGGTAGTAGCATTACAGGGAGAGAGATTCAAGACTGGGTAAGGGCGAGACTAGCTAAATATAAAGTACCGCAATATGTCAATTTTGTTAACGAGTTGCCGAAGAATGCCAATGGCAAAATTGATAAAAAGCTTCTCCGGCAACAGTTTCAATAAAAATGGTAACGCTTCCAAAAAGAAAGGGGATTTATAATGAAGGATGTTGTTATAGTTAGCGGTGTCAGGACAGCGGTAGGGACCCGTGGTGGTAGCCTGAAGGATATCCACCAGGCTGACTTGGGTGCCATGGTGATTAAAGAGGCCGTCCGGAGGGCAGGTTTGGAAGGCAACCAGGTTGATGAGGTTATTGTCGGCAATGTCGGCCAAGTTGCAGAAAACGGTTTTATCGCCAGGATGTGTTCTTTAAAGGCAGGGTTACCTCTGGAGACAACAGCTTTTTCAGTAAACCGCCAGTGTGGTTCGGGACTGCAGGCCATCAACAGCGCCGTTCAGGAGATTCAAAGTGGCAATGCTGAAATTGTCGTCGCCTGCGGCACCGAGAATATGAACCAGTTACCCTATTATGTTCGGAAAGCCCGTTATGGTTATGGGTTTGGCCATGGCCAATTAGAAGACGGTTTGCTTACCATTTTAACCTGGCCCCTGGGACCGTATCCAAATGGTGTCACAGCCGAAAACATTGCTGAACGTTACCATATCTCCAGGGAAGAACAAGATGCCTTTGCTTTAAAGAGCCAGCAGAAAGCTGAGGCTGCCATTAAAGCTGGCAAATTTGTGGACGAAATTCTCCCGGTTGAAGTCCCTGCCGGTAAAAGGGAAACCAGGATTTTTGCCCAGGATGAACATCCTCGTTTTGGCCTCACCATGGAGCAACTGGCAAAATTAAAGCCTGCTTTCCGGGAAGGCGGTACGGTAACTGCTGGCAATTCTTCGGGTATCAACGACGGCGCTGGAGCAGTAGTTCTAATGACGGCCGAAAAAGCCAACAAACTTGGCCTCAAGCCCTTACTGCTAATCCGCAGCCAGGCAGTGGCCGGGGTTGATCCAGATGTTATGGGCATCGGTCCTGCCCCCGCGACTATGAAGGCAGTCGAGAAAGCCGGGCTAACCCTTGCTGATATCGACCTCTTTGAGCTGAATGAAGCTTTTGCCTCCCAGTCGATTGCCGTTATGCGCATTCTGGGACTTCCCGAAGAAAAGGTAAACGTTAATGGTGGCGCCATCGCCCTGGGTCACCCCATCGGTGCAACCGGCATTATCTTAACTGTTAAATTACAAAAAGAAATGGTACGTCGCCAGGCTAAATATGGTATCGTTACCATGTGTATTGGCGGCGGCCAGGGTATTGCTACGGTCTTTGAAAATATAGCTTAAATTACTACGTACCCGATGAAGTAGCTAAACTATAACCCTGGTTTAGCTACTTCATCCCCAATATTACTCAAATAGGGTGAGGTTATGTTATGAGACGTCCCAGTTTTATGACAGGTGAAGAAGCTGCCAAATTAATCTTTGACGGGGCAGTAATTGCTTCGGTGGGAATGACCCTGGTAAGTGCCAGCGAAGAAATCCTTAAAGGCATTGAGAAGCGTTTCTTAGAAACCGGCCATCCCCGCAATTTAACCCTGATCCACTCAGCCGGCCAGAGTAACCGCGACCGGGGCATCCAGCACTATGCCCACGAAGGACTGGTCACGCGTATCATCGGTTCCCACTGGGGCCTGCAACCGCGCTGGATGGAGATGATTAGCAACAACAAAGTAGAAGCATATTGTATGCCCCAGGGCCAGCTGGCGCAGATATACCGTAGTGTAGCCTGCGGGCAACCGGGTAAATTAACTAAAATCGGCCTGGGCACTTTCGTCGATCCACGTATCGAGGGCGGTAAGATGAACGAGCGAACTAAACCCCTGGAGGACTTGGTCGAAGTTGTCACCCTGGACGGCGAAGAGTACCTGCTCTATAAAATTCCACCCATTGATTTCGTAATTATCCGGGGTACGACGGCTGATGAAAACGGTAACATTACCACGGAAGAAGAGGGAATGAAACTTGAGGTTTTACCAGCCGTCCTGGCAGCCAAGCGTTTTGGCGGTAAGGTCCTCTGCCAGGTTAAGCGGGTAGCCCAGGCCCATACCCTGCATCCCAAGCAGGTGGTTGTACCCGGTGTCTTTGTAGATGCCATTGTCGTTTGCCAGAATCCTGACGAAGACCACCGCCAGACCTCCAGCTGGGTTTTCGATCCTGCCTACTGTGGCGATTTACGGGTGCCGGTTTCCAGGATAGAACCCCTGCCGTTGAATATCCGCAAGGTAATCGGCCGGCGAGCCATGATGGAATTGGAGCCTGATGCCATCATCAACCTGGGTACAGGCATTCCTAACGACGTTGTCGGCCCCATTGCCGCCGAAGAAGGTATCCTGGATGATATTACAATCACCGTAGAGTCTGGGGTCTACGGTGGTATTCCTGCCGGTGGCATTGACTTTGGTATTGCCAAAAATACCGATGCTTTAATCCGGCACGACGATCAATTTGATTTTTATACCGGTGCAGGAGTTGATTTCACCTTCATGGGTGCCGGGGAAATGGATGCTAACGGAAATGTCAATGCCACTAAAATGGGGTCTCGTGCAGCCGGTGCCGGCGGGTTTATCGATATAACCCAGGGTGCCAAGCATGTAATCTTCTGTTCAACTTTTACTACCGGCGGCTTAAAAGTCGATTTTGTTGATGGGAAAGTGAAGATCTTGCAGGAAGGATCAATCAAAAAACTGGTAAAGCAAGTTCAGCAAATTTCCTTCAGCGGTCTCCTGGCTCGTCAGAAAAAACAAAAGGTGCACTTTATAACCGAGAGGGCTGTTTTTGAGCTTCAGGAAGACGGACCCGTACTGGTAGAAATTGCACCCGGAATTGACCTGGAAAAGGATGTCCTCAACCAAATGGAATTTCGACCGCGTATTGCTGAACCTCTACGGGTTGGCGATCCCTGTATTTATAACCAGGGTAAATATGGGCTCAAAGAGATAATTAGCGCTAAAAAATAACCTTGGTTTTGCTAACCATGGCTTATCCAACAAATTTTTTACGAAAGGTGTTGGGTTTAATGAAAAGGTTAGAAGGTAAAGTTGCAGTTGTAACCGGTGCCGGTCGGGGGATTGGTAAAGGTATCGCCATCAAACTGGCCGATGAAGGGGCAAAGGTCCTTGTAGCTGATGTTATCATGGATAATGCTGAAGCTACTGTAGCTGAAATTAAGGCCCGTGGGGGGGAAGCTGTAGCCTATCAATGCAATATTGCTAATCGCACGGAAGTAGAAGACATGTTTAAATTTGTTGAAGAAAATCTAGGTCCCCTGTACTGCCTGGTAAATAATGCCGGTATTAATCGTGATGCTATGCTCCACAAAATGACTATGGAGCAGTGGGATCAGGTCATTGCGGTAAATCTTACCGGGACCTTCCACTGTACCCAGGTGGCTGCCCAGCTGATGCGGGAACGGGAAACAGGTAGGATTATCAATATTGCTTCAGCCAGCTGGTTGGGTAATATAGGTCAGGCAAATTATGCTGCCTCCAAAGCCGGTGTTGTTGGTCTTACCAAAACGGCAGCGCGGGAACTGGCCCGGAAAGGTATCACCGCTAATGCCATTTGCCCGGGATTTATCGATACCGATATGACCAGGGGAGTACCGGAAAAGGTCTGGGATATTATGATCAGCAAAATTCCTATGGGCCGGGCGGGCAAACCCGAGGACGTGGCCAACCTTGTCGCTTTCCTGGCTTCCGAAGAAGCAGGATATATAACCGGGGAAGTAATCAATGTAGGGGGTGGGATGGTTCTCTAAACCAGGTAAATGAGCGGTATGATAAAATAGAAAGGGGGGATGAACCCCTAGAAAAATTCGCCTTAAAGTTATGAAAGCCATTGTTTGACTGGTAAACTCAAGTATTTTTTAAAATCCTTTATCTACGTTACTTTATTTACTTCTTGATAAGGAGGAAATCCTGTGGCAGTAGAAACATTGGGACGCAGGGTTGAGAAAGAAGGCGACCTTAAGAAACACGTCCAGAGTTCCTGGATACCAAGATCTGTGCACCCATACTCCTGGGTTTCCCTGCTTGTCTGCTGGGGTATCTGGGTAATCAACGCCTTTGATCGCGAGATTATCTTACGCCTCGGGCCCAGTATTACCGAAGAGTTTCACCTTTCCCCGGAACAATGGGGCAATATGGTGGCCCTCATTATGCTGGCCCTGGCTGTGTTGGATATACCGGGCAGTATTATGAGCGATCGCTACGGTTCCGGCTGGAAACGGGCCCGTTTTCAGGTGCCAATTGTAATCGGGTATACAGTTTTGTCGTTCCTATCAGGTTTACGTGCCCTTAGTGCCCAGTTGAGCCATTTTATTGCCTGGCGGGTTGGAGTCAACCTGGGTGCCGGCTGGGGCGAACCGGTTGGCGTCAGTAATACGGCCGAGTGGTGGCCGGTAGAAAACCGCGGTTTTGCGCTGGGTGTCCATCATACAGGTTATCCCATTGGTGCTTTATTAAGTGGCGTTGTCGCCAGCTATGTACTGAGTACCTTTGGAGCCGAAAATTGGCGTTATAGCTTCTTTTTCGCCATTATTGCCGTCCCAATTATGCTCTTTTGGCTGTGGTATTCAACCCCGGAACGGGTAGATACCCTATATAAGGATATTGAAGCTAAAGGTCTAACTAAACCGGAACTCGATGTAGGGGTCAACGTAGGTAAAGGACAGGGTATGAATGTTTTTATTAAAACCCTTAAAAATAAAAATGTCTCTTTAACTGCCGGGAATACCCTTCTAACCCAGATTGTTTATATGGGCATTAATGTAGTCTTAACTCCTTATCTCCATTATGTAGTCGGGTTCTCCGTAGCCGCTTCGGCAGGATTGAGTATTATCTTTACCCTGACTGGCGCCTTCGGGCAGATCCTCTGGCCCTGGCTGTCAGACTACCTGGGTCGAAAATGGACCCTGGTTGTCTGCGGCTTATGGATGAGCGCCGGTATCGCTGCCTTCTATTTTGCCACCAATATGAGTAAACTCGTATTAATCCAGTTACTTTTCGGTGTTGTTTCCAATGCTGTTTGGCCAATTTACTATGCCATGGCCTCCGACTCGGCCGAAAAGGCTGCTACCTCTACTGCCAATGGCATTATCACTACGGCCATGTTTATTGGTGGCGGCATCTCCCCGGTATTAATGGGTTGGTTGATTGGCCTCGGCGGTGGTTGGAATAGCCCGACAGGTTATATCTATACCTTCTTTGCCATGGCCGCCTGCGCCCTTATGGGAGTAGTATTACAATTGTTTACAGTTGAAAAAGCAGGTATTTTTGCCAAATCGGATGAATCTATCTTCGTTAAGTAATTACCGGGAGGCAGTAAGTATGGGAATTAACCCCTTACAAGTTGTTGCTCTTAAGATGGGCGAACTCTATGTCGACAAATCGACCCTGACCTATGCCAAGGACTTCGGTAAAATGATTACCATTCCCATCTGGGCGGCAGCCATTATCGGCGCGGAGGCAAAAATCGTTGTCGACACCGGCATCCACGACCGGAACTGGGTAAATGAGCACGTGGATCCCTGTCAGCAGCAGGAAGATGAAAAGATGGCTGTAGCTTTGAAAAAGGCTACCGGATGGGACCCGGAAGAAGTGGATATCGTTATCAATACCCATTTACACTATGACCATGTTGGAAATAACCGTATCTTTAAAAATGCCGTTTTCTATGTCCAACAATTGGAATGGGAATATGCCTTCCATCCATTGAAAAGCCAGGAATGGATTTACAACGACACCCGCTTCCTTTACGACCAGCGGGGTGTGGACTTCTTCGCCTGGCGATTTGTCAACGGCTATGCCGATGTGGTCCCCGGGGTCAAACTCATTCCAACCCCCGGGCACACTCCGGGCCACCAGTCGGTACTGGTGAAAACAGCCGAGGGTGTGGTCTGTGTTTCCGGTGACGTTGTCAACCTGGTAGAAAATATTAATGAGGACCGGCCAGTGGGTATAGTAACCGATGTTGGCGCCAACTTTGAAAGCTTTGCCAGAATCCGTCAGTACGCCGATTATATCCTGGCCGGCCATGATCCAGGAATCCAGAAATTCCAGCGGGAACACTTCCCGGCAATTAAAAAATAACGCAAAGGCGTTTTATCCCTTCTCAAACACCTCGTCCGCCAGGGAGCGGACTTCTTTTTTGCGCCTGGCGGTGGCTTCCGGGTCCAAGACGACGGCAAGCTTAATTACATCACCCTCTTTGGCGGCCCGGGGCAAGAGGGAACGGGGGAGGTTAAAGGTGCGCTGGCCGTATTCGATAACGGCCATATCATCTTCAAAACGGTCAATAACCAGCAATTCGTGGCGGCGCATGGTTATAGTGCTCCTTTCTTTACTTGAAACCATTTGTTGTATAAAACTCAAAGGGTTTATCGATCTGGCCGGAAAGGGGGGCGGGTCTTCGTCTCAAGGGTCAGGGCATGATTACCTCCCGGCCGTCGGAGACGGCCGTTATGGTACCATCGCGGTCGGTGCGATATACCTTAACCCCGGCCTGTTGCAAGCGCTTAAGGGTCTGGGCATGGGGATGGCCGTAGTCATTTCCTTTACCGACGGAGATGACGGCGTATGCAGGTGCTACGGCCTTTAAAAAGGCGGTGCCGGTGGCGGTACGGGAGCCATGGTGGGCTACTTTAAGCACATCGGCCCTGAGGGGCTGGTGGCTGGCCAGCATCTCTTCCTCGGCGGCGCTGCCAGCATCGCCGGTAAAGAGAAAAGAGGTTTGCCCATAAGTCAGGCGCAGGACGGCGCTCCAGTCATTCAAGTCATCATAGTTTTTCTTCGCCGGGTTGATAAAAAGGGCCTGGACGCCGTCGCCCAGGGGGATGCTAACTCCGGCCCGGGCCTCTGTAACCTTGAGGCCCTTGTTTTTTATTGCCAGCAGCAGTTCCCTGTAGGAAGCCGTATTATTGGTCACCCTGGGCAGGTAAACCTTGCCTACCGGAAAAGTATTGATGACCTGGTCCAGGCCGCCAATATGGTCTTCATGGGGATGGGTCCCGATGACATAATCAAGTTTTGCAACGGCATACTGTTTCAGGTCCTGGACCACAACAGGACCGGCTTCATTGGTGCCGGCATCGATTAAAATATTCTGGCCGCCGGGCAATTGCACCAGGATGGCATCACCCTGGCCTACATCCAGGAAATGGACGCGTAATTTACCGGCTTCTTCCCGGCGTGGAGAAGGGTTCGTCTGAGATTCCCGCGACAGGGGTGTACCGGCTGGCGCCTGCACAGGGGCCTGGGCCTGGCTGCGTGGCTGGGACTGTAGGCTGCCGGACGGGCCCGGACCTCCACCGGGATGGCCGGCAGCTGCCGCTACGGAAATGATAAACGCCAGGAGGGCATAGAGGGCCTGGCGCCTGGCTTTTTTACCGGCGCGGCGGATAAAGTACCAGCCGGAGTTTACTGTTAGCAAAACGGCCACCAGCAGGGCCAGAATGCTTAATGTCATCATTTTTTCTCCCCCGATATGCTGGCAAACTACCAAACCGCCTGGCGGGCGGGTTCCCTTCTTTTTAAAGAATAGCACCTGCCGGTCGCGGCGTCAAAAAAATCTCGCCAGGGCCTCGATTCTCCCTCCTGGCAGGAAAAGGCTGATCGGCGGCGAATGAATAGAAGGGAGAGAAAGCAGTCATAGGAAAGGGGCCGTCCAATGGCACATAAAAAGAAAATTAAAGACAACGGCAGGGGAAAGGTTATTTCCCTGGAGAGTGCCGTCAATAAAGGGCGAAAAACCAAGACGGATAATAAGGCGCACGGGGAAAGTGACGCTGGTAGCCAGGTGTCCCCCTGGCGCCGCCGGACGGAAGATCAGGTCGCTGAAGAGACCTTCTGGCCGGATAAGGGTAATCGAACTTTATTTGCCCTGGCCTTTAGCGGGCTAATTTTGCTTCTTTTCTACCCGCCCTTCTTTCGCGGCCTGTTCTTCCCGGTGGAACAGCGCTGGACGCTGATACTGGCTGCCGTCATCTTTTTCTTCGCTTATCTGTGGAAGTTTTCCCGCCGGGAGATCGCCTTTCTCAACCGGCCCCTTGATTTCGCGGCGGCTGCCCTGGTAGTGGTCTATATCCTGGCGGCCATAAAACCGGCTAGCCGGGGCCTGGCCATGGCCGAGATCGCGAAGGTGCTGCTCTATTTTTTGACCTTCTGGCTTGTTTCGCGCCTGGGAGGGCAGCGCCGAACCCTTTACCTGCTGCATGCCCTTTACCTGGCCGGTGTTGGTGCGGCTCTGGCCGCCCTCCTCGCGGCTACCGATCTGGTTTACATTAAAGACGGGTTTGTTGGCGGTCGTTTTTTCTCCACCCTGCAATATCCCAACGCCCTGGCCAGTTATGTCGGCGCCGCCAGCATCATCGGTTTTTATCTCTGGGCATGGTCAGGAAACCGGTGGCGCTATGGTTACGCTGCCGCCAACTACCTCTTGCTCATGGTCTTCCTGGGGACTGGCTCCCGTGGGGCCTACCTGATTTTCCCGGCGGTGGTTTTCCTGTACTGGTTGCTGGCGCCGGGCGGCTACCGGCTGAATACCCTGGCCCACCTGGTGGCCTGCGGCGCCGCCGCCCTGTTGGGCGTTGCCCGTTTTATCCCCCTGGCCTTAGCCAAGGCCCACGGGCAGGCCTGGGGCTGGTTTACCCTGGGGCTGATGGTGGCCCTAGTTGGCCAGTTGCTTATCCAGGGGGCCGGAAGGGTTTTAACGACCCCCCGGGCCAGGATGGCAGCCGGTTTGGTTATACTGGTCATCCTGGTAGGAGGCGCTGCCGTCTTTGTCCTGCACCAGCCGGGAATTAGCGCGGCATCTACCGGGGGACAGGTCCCCGGCGTCCTGGGCAAAATCCTGCCGCCCCAGGTTGTATCTCGCCTCAAGGATATTAACCTTAAGACCAGGAGCAGCCGGGAGAGGATTATCTGGACCCAGGATGCCCTGCAGATGGTGCGGCAGCGCCCCATCCTGGGCTTTGGCGGCGGCGGCTGGGAAGCAGCCTATCGCCAGTACCAGCGGTACTACTACAACTCCACCCAGGTGCATAACGATTATGCCCAGGTGGCCGTAGAAGCAGGTCTGGTCGGTCTGGTCGTCCTAGCGGCGGTGTGGTTGTTGTTCCTCCTGGTCACGGCCGGCAACTACCGACATAGCCAGGGTCAAGGTCGCCTCCAGGCCCTGGCCGTCGGCGCAGCTGCCGTCAACCTGGGACTTCACGCGGCCATTGACTTTGACCTGGCCCTGGGGGCGGTGTCGATAATGCTCTGGGCCTGTTTCGGCCTGGCCCGTAGCCTTGAAGGCCAGCGTTTGGAGCCGGAGCCGGCCCTCCCACCGTTAATTTTTAAGAACCGGCAATTGCCCTGTATAACAGCCGTCTCCCTGGCAACCCTGGTGCTGATTCTATTTGCCGGCTCGTACCTGGCCGGGGTTTCCAGTTACCGCCAGGCTACTGCCGCCCTGCAGCAAAACAACCTCCCAGCTGCGGCAGCTTACCTGGAAGAGGCCAGCCGTTACGATCCCTTTACAGCTTCTTATAACAGCGATCTGGCAGGTATTTATCTACAAGAAGGAAAAACTAAGGAGGCCCTGAACCAGGCCCTGGCTGCCAGCGCCAAAGAACCTTATAATCTGGCAATCTTAAACCGCCTGGCTGAAGTCTACTGGCAGGAGGGGTCGGCTCAGGAGGCCGTGGCCACCATGGAAAGGGCCCGGCAACTGGCCCCCTGGGTCGGCGCTGTCTGGGAAAACCTGGGTCAGGTTTACGATGCCGCCGGCATCAGTTACCTTCAGGCCGGACAGAAGGATAGGGCCCGGCAAATGTTCCAGGAAGCGGCGGCCCTGCCGGAGTCTATCCAAGCCAAGGTGGATACCCTGGGAGATTTTAAAGACCTCCATCAACCCGGCGGAGTAGCCCTCAGTCCCGCCATTCAGCTCCGCGCAGGGATCGCCCAGTACTTCCTGGGTCAGGAAAAAGAAGCCGCTATTAATCTTGAGGCGGCAGCAAGGGACGCCAACCTGCAGGCCGAGGCCCGGCTATGGCAGGCCGTCATGGCCTTTCACCATGGTGACGGCCTCCTGTCTAGCCGGTTGCTGGCCGAAGTCCAGAAGACCAACACCAGCCTGGCTAAGGAATACGACCAGTTAAAAACTCTGCCTGTTCTCTCTAAATAGTAAAGACACGCCACGCGATGCTAAAGAGCGTGTATGGGGAAAAATACTCGGCAAGAAAAGCTACAGGTGGTATAATGAAATTATGAAGGAGTTAGCCCTCTGGCAGGAGGTACAAGCCGATTTACAACAGGTAGAGGCCGAACTCTTACGGCAGGTGGACGCCCCGGACCCGGTTCTTAGCCAGGCCGCCCGCCACCTGGTCCAGGCGGGGGGAAAAAGACTCCGCCCGGCTTTCGCCATCCTGGCGGCCAGGTGTTGCGGCGCCCCCCTGGAACGCATCCTACCCCTGGCGGTGGCCCTGGAAATGATCCATATGGCCACCCTGGTCCATGATGACGTTATTGACGCTTCCCCCATCCGGCGGGGACGACCGACGGTCTGGGCCCGGTGGGGCCAGGAGCTATCCCTGCATACCGGTGATTATCTCTTTGCCCGTTCCCTGATTTTGGTAGCTACCTATGACGACCCGCGAATACCCTCGGTCCTGGCCAGTGTCAGTGTGAAGATGGTACAAGGGGAAATCCAGCAAATGGCAGCGGCCTTCGACCTGGATATTACCCTACGGGATTACCTGGATCGCATTTACCGCAAAACCGCCTTGTTGATAGCCGCTAGTTGTGAGCTGGGAGCTATTGCCGCCGGGGCGGACACAGCGACTATACGCCACCTGCGCTATTATGGTCGCAACCTGGGTCTGGCTTTCCAGATTACCGATGACGTACTGGATATGGTAGCCGACCCGGAACAGCTGGGTAAGCCCATTGGCGGTGACCTGCGTCAGGGGGTTATTACCCTGCCGGCCATTTATGCCCTGCAGGCCAGCCCCAAAAAACAAAAACTCATCCATCTCCTGGGGAAGAGGGATAAAACCCAGGCGGAGATCCAGGAAGCAATCCAGCTTATCAAGGATTGTGGCGGTATCAAGTATGCCCTGGATATAGCTGAGGGGTATTTGGAAAGGGCCAGAAAGCAGGCATCCTACCTGCCTCCGGGTGTGGCCAGGGATACCCTCACAAGCCTGACGTATTATATAAGGACGCGTGGTTTTTAATGGGCTTTTACCCACTGGTTATTGACCTGACTGACCGCCCCTGCCTGGTGATTGGAGGCGGTACTGTTAGTGAACGTAAGGTTTTGAATTTACTGGAAGCCGGGGCCAGAATCACCCTGGTCAGCCCTGTAGTTACCCGTACCCTCGCCGACCTGGCCTTGGCCAGCCAGGTAGTATGGTGGCGGCGGGAGTACCGGGAGGGCGACCTGAAGGGTATGACCATGGTTTTTGCTGCTACCAATGATCCCGAGCTTAACGCGCGGATAGCCGTAGCCTGCCACCAGGCCGGCATCCTGGTTAATGTGGTCGATAACCAGGAGTTATGCACCTTCAACGTCCCGGCGGTTGTCAGGCGGGGCGATTTACAGATAGCCATCTCCACCGCCGGCAAGAGCCCGGCCCTGGCCCGCCAGTTACGTAAGCAGCTAGAAGCCGAAATTGGCCCGGAGTACGGGCCCTGGGTAGATTTTTTAGGTGAAATACGCCCCCTGCTCAAAAGCGTCTGGCCCAACGATCAAAAAAGGCGGGAGGAACTCCTGCGCCGCCTGGCCGGTGATGAAATCCTATTCCGCCTGGTGGCCCGGGGTAAAGAAGAACTGGCAAAGGAGCGGGTCAAGCAGTGTTTGTCGTTGCCGCCGGTCTAAATCATCGCACGGCGCCGGTAGCTATCCGGGAGCAGCTGGCCTTTGCTCGTCACGGCCTGCCGCCTGCTTTATGCCGTCTAAAGGAAGAGGCTGGCGTTGAGGGTTGCGTTATTCTCAGTACCTGCAACCGCACTGAAGTATATATAGCCTGTAACCAGGAGGAAGCTGGCCTAAAGGCGGCTAAAAACTTCCTGGGCCGCTCCTGTAAGCTGGCCCTGGCAGACCTGGAAGGGTATCTCTATACTTTAAATACTCACCATGCTGTACGCCATCTGTTCCGCGTGGCTGCGGGCCTGGATTCGATGATCCTGGGTGAAGACCAGGTCCTGGCCCAGGTAGCCGAAGCCTACCAGGTGGCCCGGGAAACGGGGACTACTAATAACGTCCTCAACACCCTCTGGCAGCAGGCTATTTACGCCGGCAAAAGGGTGCGCACGGAGACCCGGATTGATGCCAATACAGTATCCGTCAGTTATGCGGCCGTAGAACTCGCCCGCCAGGTTTTTCATGATGAGCTGGACGGCCGGACGGTTTTAGTAATCGGCGCCGGAAAGATGAGCACCCTGGCGGCCCGTTATCTTAAGGATAAAGGCGTCACTACTGTTCTGGTTTCCAACCGGTCTTACGACCGGGCCGTGGCCCTGGCTGCCACCATAGGCGGACAGGCCGTACGCCTGGACGCCCTGGAGGATTATTTACCCCGGGCTGATATCGTCATCAGCTGTACGGCGGCCAGCCATTATATCCTGCACCGGGACCAGGTGGCCCGGGCCGTGGCGGCGCGCCCCGGGGTGCCCCTGATGCTCATTGATATTGCCGTACCCCGGGATATCGAACCTGCCGCCGGCGACCTGCCGGGGGTAAAGCTCTATGATATTGACGATCTCCAGCAGGTGGTCCTGGCCAACCTGGAGGAAAGGAAAAAAGCAGCCCGGCAGGCGGAGGGGATTATTGCGGCCGAGGCGGAGGCCTTTTTCCAGTGGCTGGGATCCCTCTATGTCGTGCCCACCATTGTGGCCCTGAAGGAAAAGGCCGAGGCTATTAAAAATGCCGAGGTGCGCCGAGCCTGTAACCGCCTGGGGCAATTGACAACCAGGGAGCAAAAGATAATCACTTCCATGGCCACAACTATTGTAAACCAGCTCCTCCATGACGCCATTGTCAATTTAAAAGCCGCTGCACTTACCCCCCGGGGTCACCTCTATGTAGAGGCATTGCAGGAACTTTTCGAGCTGAGGGTCGATCACACCCTCCCCGGCCCGGATATGGCCGTTTCGGTGGAAGGAGGCCGGAAGTATTGATTGAAATTAAAGTGGGCTCCCGGGAGAGCGAACTGGCCCGCTGGCAGGCCCGCTGGGTGATCCAGGCCCTGGAGAAGGCCTGGCCCGGGCTTAGCTGCCGCCTGGTAACCCTTAAAACCAAGGGGGATAAAATTCTCGATGTGGCCCTGGCGCGGATTGGCGATAAGGGCCTTTTTACCAAAGAACTGGAACTGGCCCTCCTGGACGGGGCTATCGACCTGGCCGTCCACAGCATGAAGGACATGCCCACGACTCTGCCGGAAGGCCTGGTCATCGGCGCCATCGGGCCACGGGAAGACCCGGCCGACGTCCTGGTTTCCCCGGAGGGTTACACCCTGGCCACCCTGCCCATTAAGGCCCGGGTAGGAACCAGCAGCCTGCGGCGCAAGGCCCAGCTGGCCTATGCCCGGCCGGACCTGGAACTGGTCGACCTGCGCGGTAATGTCCCCACCCGCCTGGCCAAAATAGAACGGGACGGTTTGACGGCCATTGTCCTGGCTGCCGCCGGGTTGAAGCGACTGAACCACGGCCAGGTTTTGGGGGAACCCATTCCCTACCATATCTGCCTGCCGGCCGTAGGTCAGGGGGCCATCGGCGTGGAGATCCGGGCCGGCGACCGCCGGGTGGCCGAACTGGTGGCCGCCATCAACCATCCCCCCACAGCTGCCGCCGTCCGGGCGGAAAGGGCGTACTTACGCGCCCTGGAGGGAGGCTGCCAGGTTCCCATCGCCGCCCTGGCCACCGTGGAGGATACTGCCCTGGTGTTGCAGGGAATGGTGGCCAGCCTGGATGGCCGGGAAATGCTGCGGGATATTGCTTCCGGGAGTACCCGGGACCCGGAGGCTGCCGGCCGGGAACTGGCCCGGAAACTCCTCGCCCGGGGTGCGGGTGAGATTTTGCAGGAGGTTAAGGCCCAAAGTGGAAAATACCAGGGGTAAAGTTTTTTTAGTTGGTGCCGGCCCCGGCGACCCGGGCCTGTTGACTGTCAAAGGACGGGAGTGCCTGGCCCGGGCCGGGGCTGTAGTCTACGATCGCTTGCTCAACCCTGCTTTACTGGAATATGCCCCGCCGGAGGCTGTTAAGATCTACGTCGGTAAAGCGCCGGATCGCCATGCCTTAAGCCAGGACGAGATCAACGACCTCCTGGTGAACCTGGCGCGGCAGGGGAAACAGGTGGTGCGCCTTAAAGGGGGCGACCCCTTTGTCTTTGGCCGCGGCGGGGAAGAAGCCCTGGCCCTACGAGCTGCCGGCATCCCCTTCGAAGTAGTGCCAGGGGTCACGGCCGCCGTGGCCGTGCCGGCCTATGCCGGTATTCCGGTAACCCACCGGGGCCTGGCTTCAACGGCGGCCTTCATAACTGGCAACGAAGACCCCCGGAAAGGAAACAGCGCCATTAACTGGGAGGGTCTGGCCCGGGCCGTTGACACCCTGGTTTTTTTAATGGGTATGGCCAACCTGCCCTACATTGTCAGCCGCCTCCTGGCCTGCGGTCGCTCTCCCGATACACCGGTGGCTCTCATCCGCTGGGGCACCAGGGCCGAGCAGGAGACGCTGACCGGCACCCTGGCGGATATCGAGGGCCGGGCCCAGGAAGCCGGCTTCCGCAACCCGGCCATTATCATCATCGGCCAGGTGGTCAACCTGCGTTCAACCCTGGCCTGGCTGGAGGATAAACCCCTCTTTGGCCGGCGGGTGATCGTTACCCGCCCACGGGCCCAGGCAGAAGGCTTGACCCGAAGCCTGGCGGACCTGGGGGCGGAAGTCATAAATTTCCCGGTGATTAGGACGGAACCTCCGGCCGACTGGCACCCCTTAGATACCGCCCTGGACGCTATCGGGGAGTTTGATTGGATCATATTTACCAGTGCCAACGGTGTCCGTTACTTCTGGCGACGACTTCTGGAACGACACCAGGATATCCGTTCCCTGGCCGGAATCAGGATTGCGGCCATAGGGCCGGCCACTTCCCGTGCCCTGAAGGAACGGGGCCTCCTGACCGATTGGCAACCCCGGGAATATGTAGCCGAAGCCGTGGCTTCCGGACTGGGACCCCGGGTCAGGGGCCGGCGGGTTCTCCTACCCCGGGCTGATATCGCCCGGCCCTTCCTGGCCGTGGACCTCCGCCGCCAGGGGGCAGAAGTAACGGAGGTAACGGCCTACCGGACGGTAAAGAATGAAGAAAACGCCGGGTCCCTTAAAGAAATGCTGGCCGCCGGTAAAGTAGCCGCCGTCACCTTTACCAGTTCTTCGACGGTACGGGCCTTCCTTGACCTGCTCGAGGACGGGGCCCTGGATTTAGTGCAAGGAATAGACGTTTTTTGCCTCGGCCCGGTCACGGCGGCCACAGCCCGGGAGGCCGGCCTGCAGGTAGCCGCCACGGCCGGCGAGTATACAGAAGAGGGGCTGGTGCGGGCCATGGAAAACTATTATACAACCATAAGGGCCGGGGGCGGAGATAGCAACCAATCCCGGAGCCTTTAAGAGTAACCGCAAGGCGGGTGAGGAAAACTGATCAGTCTCACAAAGCTGCTTTTTGATGATAACTACTTTGGCGACAACCTGCGTTACAGCCAGGCTGTCCGTGAGGCGACGGCCGGCGCCCGCCGGGATAGCGGGCCGGTGGTTGTCTGGAACTGCACGCGGGACTGCAACCTCAAGTGCCGGCATTGTTATGCCGGTGCCGGGAGCGGGGTGGCCGGGGACGAAATGACGACACCGGAGGCCAGGGACTTCCTGGACCAGCTGGTAGCTTTCCGGGTGCCGGTCCTCCTCTTATCAGGGGGCGAGCCCCTGGTACGGCCGGATATCTTTGACCTGATGGCCACCGCCGTCAAGGGGGGACTGCGGGTCACCCTTTCCACCAACGGCACCCTTATTGATCGCAGCACCGCCCGGGAACTGAAAAAAATCGGCATCAGCTATGTGGGTATCAGCCTGGATGGCATTGAGTCCAAACATGACGCCTTCCGGGGCGTGAAGGGGGCCTTCCAGGCAACCCTGGAAGGCATCCGCAACTGCCTGGCGGTAGACCAGCGGGTGGGCTTGCGCTTTACCATCAGCCGGGCCAATGTCGACCAGCTGGAGGAAATTTTTTACCTGATCCGGGAAGAGAACATTCCCCGGGCCTGTTTCTACCACCTGGTTTACAGCGGCCGGGGCAGTGAACTGGCCGTTGAAGACCTGAATCATGAAGAAAGCCGGGCGGTTATGGATTTTCTGATTACAGCCGCCAGGCGCCTGAAAAAGCAGGGCCGGGAAGTCGAGATTTTAACGGTGGACAATCATGCCGACGGAATCTACCTCTACCTGAAATTAATCCGGGAAGACCCGGAACGGGCGGTGGCCGTCCGGGAGCTATTGCGCCTGAATGGCGGTAACCGCAGCGGTATCGCCATCGGCGCCGTCGACTGGGCCGGTGCCGTCCATCCGGACCAGTTCACCATGCACCACATCCTGGGGAACGTCCGGGAACGCCCCTTCGGCGAGATATGGACGGATCTCAGCAACCCCCTGCTGAAGGGCCTGCGGGACCGCAAACCCCTGTTGAAGGGTCGCTGCCGTACCTGCGCCTGGCTGGACTTGTGCAATGGCAACTGCCGCGCCCGGGCGGAAAGCGTCACCGGCGACTTCTGGGAATCCGACCCAGCCTGTTATTTGACGGACGGGGAAATATCAGATAGGAGGTAGTTTTGATGACCGGTTTTCCTATTTGCCGGCCGCGGCGCCTGCGGCAGAACGCAACACTGAGGGCCATGGTCCGGGAGACGGAAATTAACCCCCGCGACCTGATTTATCCCCTCTTTGCCATCCACGGCCGGGGAGTAAAGAATCCCGTACCCTCCCTGCCCGGCGTTTACCAGCTTTCCATCGATAATCTGGTACAGGAAGCCGGGGAAGTGGTGGCCGCCGGCATCCCGGCAGTCCTTCTCTTCAGCATCCCGGCTACCAAGGACGAGGTCGGTTCCGGGGCTTACGACCCCCACGGCATCGTCCAGGAGGCCGTGCGGGCCCTGAAAAAGGCCTACCCGGAACTCCTGATCATCACCGATGTCTGCCTGTGCGAGTACACCAGCCACGGCCACTGCGGCCTGGTGGACGA
Organism: Moorella thermoacetica; assembly: GCF_001267405.1. NCBI lineage: Bacteria > Bacillati > Bacillota > Clostridia > Neomoorellales > Neomoorellaceae > Neomoorella > Neomoorella thermoacetica. The sequence continues at coordinate 1,182,484 of NZ_CP012369.1, read as the reverse complement.
CGGCCAGGTCCTCAACGACCCTACCCTGGAGTTAATAGCTAAAACCGCCCTCTCCCACGTCGAAGCCGGGGCCGATATCGTAGCGCCCTCGGATATGATGGACGGCCGGGTGGGGGCCATCCGCAAGCTCCTGGACGCCAACGGTTTTACCCAGACCCCCATCCTGGCCTACTCGGCCAAGTATGCCTCCGTTTTTTACGGGCCCTTCCGGGATGCTGCCGGTTCGACACCCCGGTTCGGCGACCGCCGGGGCTACCAGATGGACCCTGCCAACAGCGACGAGGCCCTGCGGGAAGTGGAACTCGACCTCCAGGAGGGGGCCGACATGGTCATGGTGAAACCGGCCCTGCCTTACCTGGATATAATCCGCCGGGTGAAAGATAACTTTAACGTCCCCCTGGCGGCCTACCAGGTCAGTGGCGAGTACGCCATGCTGAAAAGCGCCGCCGCCAACGGCTGGCTGGATGAAGAGAAGAGCGTCCTCGAAGCCCTGACGGCCATCAAAAGGGCCGGTGCGGATCTTATTATCACTTATTACGCTAAAGATGTAGTCAAGTGGCTTAAATGATCTCACCCCTGATAGGGGGAAGGGTGATGGCGGCCACGCTGCCGGACGGGGCACCCCTCCATGGTGGACAGGTCCTGCCGGCAGTAAGGAGGTTTTATAAGCCGTGCTTTTATCCTGGAATACGACCAACCAGTGCAATCTTTACTGCGATCACTGCTACCGGGATGCCGGCGCCAGGGTAGAGGACGAGTTGACCACCGCCGAGGCCGGCAATCTAATAGACGAAGCCGCCAAAGCCGGCTTTAGGATTATGATCTTTAGCGGCGGCGAACCCCTGCTGCGGCCCGACCTGCCGGAGCTGGTGAGCCGGGCGGCAGCCAGGGGGTTGCGCCCGGTCCTGGGAAGCAATGGTACCCTCCTCACCACCGAACTGGCCCGAGAATTAAAGGCTGCCGGAGCCCTGGCCGTTGGCATCTCCCTGGACAGCTGCGATCCCGCCCGCCACGACCGCCTGCGGCAAAAGGAGGGTGCCTGGCGAAAGGCCGTCGCCGGAATGGCGGCCTGCCGGGAAGCCGGCCTTCCCTTCCAGGTCCATACAACTGTATTTGATTGGAATCAGGACGAACTGGAAAAACTGACCGATCTGGCGGTGGAACTGGGAGCCGTGGCCCATCACTTCTTTTTCCTGGTGCCCACCGGCCGGGCAGCGAGTATCGAAGCCGAGTCGCTGCGGGCCGCCGAATACGAGGCCACCCTTAAACGCATTTTACAAAAGCAGCAACAGGTGAAGATCGAGTTAAAGCCTACCTGTGCTCCCCAGTTTATGCGTCTGGCCCGCCAGCTGGGGATACCGGTGCGCTACCAGCGCGGCTGCCTGGCCGGTATCGCCTATTGCATCATCAGCCCCCGGGGGGATGTCCAGCCCTGCGCCTACTTGAACCTGCCGGTGGGCAACGTGCGGGAGGTACCCTTCAGCCAACTCTGGCGGGAGAGCCCGGTCTTCCAGCGCCTGCGCACGGAAGAGTACAGCGGCGGTTGCGGTCGCTGCGGCTATAAAAAGATATGCGGCGGCTGCCGGGCCCGGGCCTGGTATTATCACGGCGATTATATGGCCGAAGAACCCTGGTGCCTCTACCAGGGCCGGCAGGACGCGGCGGCGCACGACAATTAAATCCCGCCGTGCGATAATCGGAGAATAAATATTGGGAAGGTGGGATCATCCTTGACTGATTCGGAAGCCTGGCCCCGCTCGGCAGCCGCCTTTGCCGAGGCTGTCAAACTCATGCCAGGCGGCGTCAACAGCCCGGTACGGGCTTTTAAATCCGTAGGCCTGACCCCGCCCTTTATCCAGCGGGGAGAGGGGGCCTATCTCTATGATATAGACGGCCATAAGTATATCGACTACGTTTCTTCCTGGGGTCCCCTGATCCTGGGGCACCGCCATCCGGAGGTCGTAGACGCCCTGGAAAAAACCCTGCGCGAGATGGGGACCAGCTTCGGCGCCCCTACGGAATTGGAAAACGAGCTGGCCCGGGAAATCACTACCGCCATGCCGGCCGTAGAGATGGTCCGCCTGGTAAATTCCGGTACGGAGGCGACCATGAGCGCCCTGCGCCTGGCCCGGGGTTATACCGGCCGGGAAAAGGTCGTCAAGTTTGCCGGTTGTTACCACGGCCATGCCGACTACTTCCTCATCCAGGCCGGTTCCGGAGCCCTGACCTTCGGCATTCCCAACAGCCCTGGCGTCCCGGCAACCGTAGCCGCCAACACCATCGTCGCCCCCTATAACGACCTGGCGGCCGTGGAGGATATCTTCCAGAAGGCAGGGGAAGAGATTGCCGCCGTGATCGTTGAGCCTGTAGCCGGTAACATGGGTTGTGTGCCACCCCTGACGGGTTTCCTGGCCGGGTTAAGGACCATAACGAAAGAATACGGCAGCCTGTTAATCTTCGATGAAGTAATGACCGGTTTCCGCGTTGCCTTTGGCGGCGCCCAGGCCCTCTATGGCATTAGACCTGATCTCACCTGCCTGGGCAAGATTATCGGCGGCGGCCTACCGGTAGGAGCCTACGGCGGCCGGCGGGAGATCATGGAGAGGGTGGCCCCGTCGGGGCCGATCTACCAGGCCGGCACCCTGTCCGGCAACCCCCTGGCCGTAAGCGCCGGTCTGGCCACCCTGAAGGTATTAAAAAAACCAGGCACTTACGAACGCCTGGAAAGTCTCTCCGCCCGCCTGGAAAAGGGACTTAAGGAAGCTGCTGCAGAGGCCGGGGTGCCGGTAACCTTCAACCGAGTGGGAGCCATGTTCACTACCTTCTTCAACCCGGGACCGGTAACGGATTATGCCACAGCCACAGCCAGCGACACCAGGGCCTTTGCCGCCTTTTTCCGGGCTATGTTGCGTCAGGGCATTTACCTGGCCCCCTCCCAGTTTGAGGCTGCCTTCATGTCCCTGGCCCATAGGGAGGATGACATCGACTGCACCATCGCCGCCGCCCGTGAGGCTTTTAAAGGGATTGCCATTGGTGATAGCTAACCGTTGGTGCAATGATAACACCAATCGCTGCCCCCGAATCGGTTTATAAAAAATTTTTCTGGTAACCATGTATAACATTTACCGGGGAGGTTATACTAGGAATACACACTCACTTCTTCAAAGACCTCCTTGAGCCAGCAGGGCCTTGAGCAATGACGTTCAAGGCCCTGTTGGTTTTTGGTTATAGCGGACGGATATCTACGCGATGGTCATTAAAGGTGCTTCCGCCGCCCAGGTCGGTTAACTCATCGCCGATAACGCTGTTGATATTATGGCCACCAGGTGAGTGCTGACACCACCAGACGCCCGGGACGACGGCGATACCCGGGGGCACATCGGAACTGACCTTTATCCTTAGGAGGCAGGAACCGCGCTGGTTGGCCACCTGGGCCCAGGCCCCCTCCACCAGCCCCCGGCACTGGCAGTCTCCCGGGTTCACGAGGACCCAGGGGCCACCCACCCGCTGCCGGAGTTCTTCCAGTTGCCAGAAATTAGAATTAAGGGCAAAATGGGCCGGGGCTGTCAAGAGTTGAAAGGGGTAGCGCTCAACAATATGGCCGTCATCCGGCTCCCGGTAACCTGGTAGCCCCGCCCCGGCCGGCAGGAGTTCGATCTTCCCGCTGGGGGTGGCAAAACCAGGCGCAGGTTTTAGTTTTACAGGCCTGCCGCCAGCCAGGGCTTCCCGGTCCTCTGCTTCCAGCTTGATCTCCTTTATCAGCGCTGCGACCATTTCGGCTTCGGAACGCCGGAAAATATCCTCCTCAAAACCCAAAGACTGAGCCAGGAGGCAAAAGGTCTGCCAGTTGCTCTTCGCTTCCCCGGGGGGAAGAAGGATGGCCCGGCTGCGCTGGACGTAATAGTGGCCGTAACTGCGGTAGAGGTCTTCCTGTTCCACAGAAAAGGTGGCCGGCAGGATGATATCGGCATAGAGGGCCGTATCCGTCAGGAAACGCTCATGGACTACTGTGAAGAGATCCTCCCGCCGCAAGCCCGCCAGGATACGGTTTTGATCCGGTGCCACGGCTGCCGGATTGCCGTGATAGACATAAAGACTCATAACAGGCGGCTCCAGGCTGCCGGTCAAAGCCCGGCCCAGTTGGACCATGTTTAGGGCCCGTACCGGTTTTCGGCGCAGGTCGGGTCTTGTCACGACCTCCAACCTGACGGCGCTGCCGGTACCTGAACTCTGCAGGGCTCCGCCGCCGTGTTTACCATAGGCCCCTACCAGGGCCGGCAGGGAGGCAATGACCCGTACCGCCATACCGCCTCCACGGTGGCGGGAAAAGCCGTAACCGATGCGGATGAAGGGCGCCCTGGCCCGCCCGTAGGCCCGGGCCAGGTTGACAATGGTCGCTACCGGCACCCCGGTAAGGGCGGCGACCCGGTCCGGGGTATAAAGGGGGAGAACTTTATCCCGGAGTTCTTCGTAGCCAAGAACGTGGGCGGCGAGAAAGTCTTTATCCACCATTTCTTCTGTCACCAGGACCTGCATTAAACCCAGGGCCAAGGCGGCATCGCTTCCCGGCCGCACCAGGATGGCCTCGTCGGCCAGGGCCGCCGTACGGGTGCGATAGGCGTCGATAACAACAATTAGGGCTCCATTTTTTCGGGCCTGCTGCGCCAGGGAGAGGAAATGGATGCTGGTAGCGGCCGGATCCATTCCCCAGATAATGACCAGGTCCGAAGCTACAATTGTCTCCGGGTCATTGCCCCAGGTCGCCCCCAACACCTGCTGCCAGCCAGCTTCTGCCGCCGGGGAGCAGATAGTCCACTGGAGTTCCGTAGCCCCCAATCGGTGGAAGAAGGCATGGCCGGCGTTGCGCTGGAGCAGGCCCATGACCCCTGCATAGGAATAGGGGAGGATGGCCTCGGAGCCATAGTCAGCCATAATTTTTTGCCAGCGTCCGGCAATGGTCTCCAGGGCTTCGGTCCAGGAGATAGGTGTAAAGAGGCCGCTCCCCTTGGGACCGCTACGTTTCAGAGGCGTGAGTATACGTTCCGGAGAATGCACCAGTTTACCGTAATAACGCATCTTAGCGCAGATAAAGCCCCTGGTGTAGGGATGCTCCGGGTCCCCTCTGACCCCCGTAATCCGGCCATCATTAACCTCCACCAGCAGGCCGCAGGCATCGGGGCAGTCGAAAGGGCAGACAGAATGATAGGCGGTCAACAGTTAAACCTCCCTTTCTTCCCGGCTCTAAAATTACCTATAACCAGTACTGAAATAACACCATGGCCGCCATACCGCTCACGATGGTCAGGGCCATACTGCGGGTCTTGACGGCCACGAGACCGGCCGGAATGGCCGCCAGGATGTAAGGGTTACCGGTAAGAGCCAGTTTACCCTGGGGCAACAGCAACCCCGGGGCCAGGAGGGCGGCCAGGACAGCCGCAGGGATAAAGCCCAGCCAGCGCAAAAAAACCTCCGGCAGCCGGGCACGGCTTAAAACAACCAGGGGGAGCATGCGCGGCAGGTAGGTTACCAGGGCCGTACCCAGGATGAGGATCAAGATTTACCTGTCCATGGTTCCAGGATCACCCCCAGTGTAGCTGCCAGGACAGTAGCCAGGATAATGTTCCAGTTCCCAGGCCAAACCATGGCGATGGCGACGGAAAAGATGGCCGCCAGCCCGGCGACCAGCAGTGTCTTTTTATCCTTTAACTGCATAACGAGGAGGATGATAAACATGGCCGGCAGGGCAAAGTTAAAGCCGAAACGAGCCGGATCACCTATGAGGTTGCCGGCCAGCCCGCCCAGCAAAGAAGCCAGGACCCAGGACGAGTGGGCTGTCAGGTGGAGACCGAAGTGATAGGGAAGACGGGGATCGTGGTCGGCATAGTGACTGATGGCGACAGCAAAGGTCTCGTCGGTAATCTCGGCCGCCAGGAGAGCTAGAACGGCCGGCTTGAAACGCCGCAGGTGGGGAACAAAGGAAGCACTGAAAAGAAGATGCCGCAGGTTTACCAGGAAGACGGTAAAAATAATAGCTGCCAGGGCAACGCCGTTACTGAAGAGGCTGACGGCGATAAACTGGCCGGAACCGGCATAGAGAAACACGGACAAAAGTACCGTCTCCCAAAGGCTGAACCCTGCCTCCCGGGCCAGGACACCATAGGCAAAACCCAGGGGTAAATAACCAAGGACAATGGGCAGGGCGGCCCGGAACCCCTGGGTGAAATAAAAGCTAAAATTCTCTTCTATAGTACTTGCTTCTGCCTGTGGATGCACCAGCAAGCCCCTCCTTACCTGTTCAATCTTATAATAAGCCCCATTCAACGTCAATCCCGTTGTGATATAACCATCACCCTCCGGAAGCATCTGGCATATAGTGGAATGTAAATCAAATAAAGGGGGGCAACTGGATGGATTGGTTACACAAGATTAGAAGAGCTTTTGACCTGGACATGGAAGAAATCAAGTTATTTGCTGAAGCGGCCCGGGAGGCACCGGTACCTGTAGCCCACCAGATGCTGGGGATGATTGCTTCGGAGATGCGGGAGGCCAGTCTCTGGGATGGCATCCTGGCTGCCTGCGACGGCTGGCAGGCGTATCCGCCTTACCCGCCGCCACCTCGCCCGCCCTACGCCGACCCACCTTATGCCGTGAGTGAAAAGCCGGATAAAAAGGAAGTTGAGGAGGGTTAAAATGGACTGGCGGGATAAAATTCGGCGTGTCCTGGAACTCGATCAAACGGAACTGGCCCTCTGGTCCGAAATTGCTGCCGGTGCTCCCTCGGAAAAACTGCGAGCAATTATCCGGGCCATGATGGAACGTGAAAGGGAAGAAATGCGCGCCCTGCAGTCAATTCTGACTTCCCACGGCGGCTGGTATCCCGGCCCGGCGGGACCTTCGGGATATCCCCCTTACAGTGAAAAAGATTAGTACAGGTTAAAGGTGCAGGAGCCATACTCCTGCTTTTTTTGTCACCCGGGTAATATTTCCGGGAAGAAAGAGGATTTCCCTTTAATTTAGGAGAAATAAATCTGAGTTTCCTTCCAAAGGAGGCTATTTTATGGCTGAAGCAATCTTTGCCCTGGATGTAGGTACTCGCAAAGTTGCCGGCCTGGTCCTGGCCCAGGGGAAAAAGGGATATCATATACAGGCTGCGGCGGTTGTCGAGCACCAGCAGCGGGCCATGCTTGACGGCCAGATTCACGATATCCCCCAGGTAGCCCTGGCCATCCAGGACGTTAAGGGGCAGCTGGAGAAAAAGTTACATATATCTTTAAAAGAGGCAGCCGTAGCGGCAGCAGGCCGGGCTCTAAAAACCTGGCGGGCCAGCGCTACGTCCCAGTTATCGCCGGCTCAGGAAATAGCCCCCCAGGCCGTCCTGGCCCTGGAGGCCGCGGCTGTCCAGGAGGCCGAAAAGCTCCTCCTGGAGGCCAGCGAACAACCACTGGCCTATCACTGTGTCGGCTACAGCGTAGTTGGCTACAATTTAGACGGCCACCCCATCGGCAACCTGGTGGGGCAGCGGGGCCAGAGTATGACCGCCGAGGTAATAGCCACCTTTCTGCCCCGGGTCGTGGTCGATTCCTTGGTAACGGCCCTGGAGCGAGCGGGTTTGGCCATGCACTCCCTCACCCTGGAGCCCATTGCCGCCAGTGCCGTAGCCGTACCGGCTGCCATGCGGGGCCTGAACCTGGCTCTGGTGGACATCGGGGCCGGCACCTCGGATATCGCCATCACCGGCCAGGGTACCATCAGCGGTTACGCCATGGTCCCCTCGGCCGGCGACGAAATTACGGAAGCCCTGGCCTCGGCCCTCATCCTGGATTTTAACACGGCTGAAAGGGTCAAAAGGCAGTTATCGACCCGGGAGAACCTGACTTTTACCGACGTCGTCGGCCAGAGACACACCCTGGCAGCAGCAGAGCTGATGGAGATAATTAAACCGGCAGTAACCGAACTGGCCCGGCAGGTTGCCACCCAGATCATCCTCCTCAACGGAAAGCCGCCCCAGGCCGTCCTCCTGATCGGCGGTGGTAGCCTGACCCCGGGGCTGGCGGCAGCCTTGGCCGGCCAGTTGGAGATTTCCCCCGAGAGAGTGGCTGTGCGAGGCCGGGAGGTCTTAAACGGCATCAGCGGTGCCAAAAATCTCCAGGGGCCCCAGGCTATTACCCCCATAGGCATCGCCATAACAGCCCTGAAGCGGGAAGGCCTGGGCCTGGCGCGGGTCATTGTCAACGGCCGCCCGGTTCATTTCCTGGCCGGCCAGCAAATGACTGTTACCCAGGCGCTCCTGGCGGCGGGTATCCCGGCCCGCCACCTCTATGGTCGTCCCGGCAGGGGCCTGGGAGTAGAGGTCAACGGCCGTCTAACCTTTCTCCGCGGCCAGCCCGGGGAGCCGGGTAAAATCCTGGTTAATGAGGCCCCGGCCACCCTGGAAACCGTTGTCAAGGCTGGGGATCACATTATCGTCACCCCTGGACGAGATGGCGCCGACGCCTGGGGTACCGTTGGCGACCTGGTACCGGAACTGGCCCCTAAAACCATTACCTTTAATGGCCGCCGGATAACCCTGGAACCGGAGATTATTATGAATGGTAATCGGGTCGATTACCGGACGCCAGTCCAGGATCAGGCCCGGATCACCTATAACCCCCTTGACACCGTGGCCCGGGTCCTGGAATACCTGGGAGAGCCCTTAGACGGACCCGTCCTTTTAAACGGCCAGCAGGTACGGCCGGAGGCCCCAATTAAAGACGGCGATAACCTGGTCACCGGTGCCGGGGCGACAGGCCGGAACATCAACATCACCATTAACGGCAGGCCGGCCACCCTCAGGGTCCAGGCGGGAGAAGCCTTATTTACCGATGTCTTTAACTACCTGGATTTCCCCTCAAGCCCGCCGCCAGGCCGCAAGACCCTGGTCATGGAGGTCAACGGCCGCCCGGCGGAGTTCACCACCCCCCTGGCAGAAGGCGATGCCGTAACATTGCGCTGGGACCCTTGACAGGCGGCTTACGGGCTGATATAATATAACTTGCTCCTGGGGGAGTCAAAGATATGCGGCAGTGGCGGAATTGGCAGACGCGCTAGATTCAGGTTCTAGTCCTGATCTACAGGGTGGGGGTTCAAATCCCTTCTGCCGCACCATCATTAAGCAAAACAGGCCATCTGAAAAGGTGGCCTGTTTTGTTATATTTTTATTTTGCTACCCTTTGCCGGTAGACCTCAAATGGCTTACACCAAAGCCAGCAAATTATATACGACCCCGGCTACCAAGGCCGCCATGGGAGCGGTTAATATCCAGGCCTGGACCATGCTCCTGGCCACCCTCCACCTCACGGCCGTGAACTCTCTGGTCGCCCCGACCCCCATCACCGCGGCGGAAAGAACATGGGTGGTGCTGACCGGGCTACCAATGAGGGAAGCAGAGATAATAACTATGGCTGCTGAGGTCTCTGCAGCAAAACCGTGGATGGGTTCCAGTTTAATAATCCTGGACCCCACCGTCCTGATAATCCGCCACCCCCCCAGGGAAGTCCCCAGGGCCATGGCCGCCGCGCAGGCAACGATCACCGGATAGAGCACCTGGAAAGAGGGGATTATCCCCCTGGCCAGGAGGGCGGCCGTAATAATGCCCATAGACTTCTGGGCATCATTGGAGCCATGGCTGAAGGCCACAAAGGCGGCCGACAAAACCTGCAGTCGTGAGAAAAGGCCGTTTAATCGCCGCGGTGGGGTATAACCTGCCAGCAAAAGGATGCAAGTCATAAGGGCATAAGCGGCTGTAAAGCCTAGGAGCGGCGAGCCAAACAAAGGAAGAACGATTTTCTCTACCAGTTCGCGGGTGTTGAGCACGGCCAGACCTTTCCCGGTGACTGCCGCCCCGGCCAGGCCGCCGATAAGAGCGTGGGAGGAACTGCTGGGCAGGCCGAAGTACCAGGTAAAGAGGTTCCAGGCTATAGCGCCTGTTAAGGCGGCAATTATTACTTGATTATCGAGGGAAGCGGGGCTGACAATATTATTACCAATGGTCCGGGCAACCCTGGTGCTGACCATGGCGCCGCCAAAATTGAGGGCGGTCGCCATAATAATAGCCCGGGAGGGGGTGAGCGCCCTGGTGGCGACGGAGGTAGCAATAGCATTGGCGGTATCGTGAAAACCGTTGATAAAGTCAAACCCCAGGGCCAGGATGATTACTAAAAGTAACTCAAGCATATTTCACTGCAATCCCGAGAATCAATCTAGCAACCTCGGCGCACTCGCGGGCGATAGCCTGTACTTGATCATATACCTCTTTCCACTTCATAACTGCCAGTAAATCTTGAAAATCCTTATTGAGGTTTGTATAATAACCCTCACGGCTTTTATACAGCTCCCCAAGGCCCAGGTGGTATAATTCATCCCCGCGATCCCGGTATTTTTTAATGGAGTTCACCAGGCGTAAAATTAAAACCGTATTCTTTTTAAGGTTTCGCATAGCCGTCACCAATTTTTTTAATGTGCCGGTCGTATTGACCAGGACCTCCAGCAGTTCCAGCAACCGCCGGGGAGGGCGACCCGTTTCGTAAAGGGTCATTTTTAAGGCCGCACTATTTATTGTTAAGGCTATATCATTAAACCCCCGGGCTAAACCGTAGATATCTTCCCGGTCGAAGGGGGTTATAAAGGTTTCACCAAGCTTCTTGATGATCGCTCCGGTGATCCTCTCAACCCCGGGCTTAAGGGTCGCCAGGACCTTCAGGTTTTCGGGAGAAGCGTCATGGTGTTCCCAGGTATATTTAAGACTCTGGACAGCCCGGTGCAGGGCAGCTGCCGCCTCTTCAAATAAATGGAAAAACTCATCATCAATACCTTTAAACCTGAACATCGGGTACCCCCGGTTTAATCATATGCATAGCAGGGACCATTAAATAATTTTCTTGATAAGGTGGAAAAACGTGGATAACTTTCACCTGGCCCTAATGACAGCTTCCAGGTACAATATCCTCCCCCTCACCTCCACCTGCAACCTGGGCTGCCTTTTTTGCAGCCATCGCCAGAACCCCCCGGGAGTTGAAACCTGGCGCCTGCAGCCACTCAAGGGCGAGGAGATAGACAACCTCCTGGATTACCTGGACGGTGACCGAAAAATAGTAATCGGCGAGTCAGCCACCCGGCTGATTGAGGGAGAACCTCTGACTCATCCCGATTTTCTGGCAATCATACGTAAAGTACGACGGCGTTTTCCCCGGGCAAGGCTGGAGATTACCACTAACGGCACCCTCTTAACCCCGAACTTGATCAGAGAACTGGCTGATTTGCAGCCCCTGGAAATAAATCTCTCCCTCAACAGTGCCAGCCCGGAGGGACGCCGGCGGCTGATGGGAGATAGGAATCCCGGTGCTGCTCTCCAGGCTCCCATGGCTTTACAGCAGGCAGGGATAATCTACCAAGGCAGCCTGGTGGCCTGTCCATGGCTGGTGGGCTGGGACGATTTTCGTGAAACTATCCTCTACCTGGCCCGGGCGGGGGCCAGGACCATCCGTGTTTTTTTACCCGGTTACACCCGGCTGGCTCCGCCAGAGCTACGTTTTCCCCCTGGCCTCCGCCGGCAAATAGAGGAGGAGCTGGAACAACTCCGTTCTTTAACCGATGTCCCCCTGTTACTGGAACCTCCTCTTCTTGACAACCTGCTGCCGGAAATAGAAGGAGCTATCCCCGGAACGCCAGCAGCCAGGGCCGGGTTGAAGCGGGGCGATCTGATCCTGGAAATAGATGGCCAAAAGCCCCGCAGCCGGGTAGAGGCTTACCGGTGGGCCGCCGTCCCCGGCCGGCGGCGCCTCCTGGTCGGCAGGCATCAGGGAAAAAATTACGGCCCCGCTGAAATAAAGTTAACCGGCGGGCAACAAGTGAAAAATACGAGAAGCAGCTCAGAACTGGAGGGTATCCGGGGGGCACTTTATGAGCTGGAGGTGGGTCGGGAGGGCAGCGGTTTGACCTTTGCCTGGGATTTCGACCCGGACCTGCTGCCGGAAGTAGAAAAGGCATGCCGGCGCCACGGCGCCCGGAAGGTTTTAATCCTTACTTCCAGGCTGGCTGTGGCAGTGATAAAGGAGGCCGTGGCCCGACTATCTCTTTCCCTGGAGGTAGTCGTCACCCCCAGCCGTTTCTTCGGCGGGTCCATCGGCTGTGCCGGCCTGTTAACCCTGGCTGATTTCCAGGCCGCCTGGCAGGATTGGCAGAAGAATAATGGCCCGGCTGATCTCATCATCCTCCCGTCCATCGCCTTCGACTACCGGGGACGGGACCTGGTTGGTGAGCATTACCTGAGCCTGGCGGCAAGTACCGGCGTTCCAGTGGAACTGGTATAAAAATTGCCCTTTGCCCAATAAGAAAAGTCCCCGCCTTCAGCGGGGCAAAGCAGAGAATTAATTGTCACCAAAGAATAACAGGATCAGGATTAAAAACAGGATAAAGGCAATGTTGCCACCCGGGAAGGTGAAACCCAGGCTGCTCTCCTGGCCACCCTTTTTCGGGCCGAAAAAGCTGCCGCCTTCCTCAACCATATTTTAAGCACCTCCATCAGGTTTAATCTATAGTAGCTTATTCTCTGGGCCTCCAAGATGTCACTCCCAGTAGCCAGAAAGCCCGGGGCAAGTTATAATAAAGAAAACATAAAACGCGATCGGGAGAGGGGTAAAAACATTGCTAACAGGGAACTGTGTTGTGGCCCAGTCGGGCGGACCAACAGCGGTCATTAACAATAGCCTGGGGGGTGTAATTGAAGCCGCCCTGGGCAGTGAAGCTATAAAGGAGGTTTATGGCGCCCGCCACGGTGTCCTGGGTATCCTGCGGGAAGATTTCTGCGACTTGCGCCGGGAAGATCCTGCCAGCATTCAGGGCCTGCGCTACACACCCGGAGCAGCTCTTGGGTCCTACCGGTACCAGTTAAAAAACCAGGAGGACTATGACCGACTCCTGGATATCTTCCGCCGCTACAATATCCGCTATTTTTTCTACATTGGCGGCAATGACTCCATGGATACGGCCGCAAAGGTCAACCGGCTGGCCCTGGAGGAAGGATATGACCTGCGGGTCATCGGCATCCCCAAAACAATTGATAATGATCTGCCCCAGACGGATCACTGCCCCGGTTACGGCAGCGCCGCCAAATACCTGGCCACCAGCGTCCTGGAAATGGGGCTTGATCTGAAATGCATCGTGACCTCTACCAAGGTGGCCATTGTGGAAACCATGGGTCGCAACACCGGCTGGCTGGCGGCGGCTACAGCCCTGGCCCGGCGCCGGCCCGGCGACGCCCCCCATTATATCTACCTGCCGGAGGTGGCCTTTGATATGGCCGCCTTCCTGGCGGATGTGGAAAGAGCCTACCGGCAATACGGTACCGCCCTGGTGGTTGTATCTGAAGGCCTGGTAGATAAAAACGGTAATTATGTATTTAACGATGCCGCCACCGTAGATGTTTTCGGCCACCAGCGCCTGGGGGGATTGGGGCAGTTCCTGTTAAATAAAATCGAGAGGGAGTTAAACCTGAAGGGCCGGGTAATCCTCCCGGCAACCAGCCAGCGCAGCGCCATGCACCTGGCCTCCCGGACGGATGCTGAAGAAGCTTGGGCCGTAGGCCGGGTAGCCGTAGAAGCGGCCGTAAAGGGGGCCAGCGGCCAGATGGTGGCCATAAGGCGCCTGGAAGGTGATACTTATCAGGTAACCTACGAACTTGTGGACCTTGACCAGGTGGCCAATAAAGAAAAAAAGCTCCCCCGGGCCTGGATCAACGAGCAGGGGAACGATGTGACTGACCATTTTATTAACTACGTTCGCCCCCTGATTCAGGGGGAAGTAAGCATTCCTTTCCCCAACGGCCTTCCTGCTTATGTGAACCTGGCCTGTCACCCGGTTAAAGATCCAGACTAGAAATGGCTTTACATCCCCCGGACAAGGTTTGCCCTGTCCGGGGGAATACTACTGGTACCCAGCCGTGCCCTGGAGAATGGCCGGCAGGACAGGGTGCAACTGGATGGCCGAAGGAAGCCCGAACCCCCACGAAAGCAACATTCCCGGCCTGGTCTGGAGGGGGAAAAAGACCTCGTCACAGCCAGGGAGCATAAGAGTGGGGCCAGGGGCCATCTCCAAGAAAATATCCCTTCCATGGAGGTAGGTAATTCGTGATAACCGCTAAAATCGCCCGGGGAGCCGTTATCGCCGCCCTCTATGCGGTGGTAACGATAATCCTTAAACCAATTAGCTTCGGCTACCTTCAGGTGAGGGTGGCAGAAGCCCTTACCCTATTACCCATCCTATACCCGGAAGCCGTTCCGGGGCTCTTTATCGGGTGCCTAATAAGTAACATTTACGGCGGCCTGGGACCCATCGATATCTTCCTGGGCAGTCTCACCACCCTGGCAGCCGCCTGGCTGACCTATGTCTGGCGGCGGAGCTGGATTGCTTACCTGCCGCCCATTCTCTTAAACGGTGTCATTGTAGGTGCTTATCTATCGTACTTATTGCACGTCCATATCCTCCTGGCCATGGGAAGTGTCGCCACGGGCGAGGCCATCGCCGTCCTGGCCCTGGGAATACCCCTGCTAAAACAAATTAAAAAAATAAACGTTGGGCAGTAATTTTTCAGAATGAGCCTTTGTCGGTGCTTATATCCTGGTTAATCGCCCATCAAGTCACCGGGCTTTTGTGTAAAGTAATCCAGGACAACTTCTCCGACTCTCAGGTCTATACAGCTGCCAGACTACGATCTGCGCTGCAACCCCAAAAGCAAGCTTGTGAAATTCCCGTCCCGGTAGGCTTTAAGGTTTTACAGGGAATTAAACCTGGGTTTAAAAACTCTTTATAAAAATTATGATATTTAACTATAGCTAAGCAGGAATTTACGACTTAATAACGAAATATAATCATAAAAAATAATTTAACCCTGCTTCGTATATTCCCGGAAATGCGGTCCGGGAGTTTCTACTAGGCAACCGTAAATTGCCCGGCTACGAAGGTTATTCTTCGTCGTCGGGTTTTTTATATTTGATTCTACCAGGATTCTATATTTATACTGAGACTACCGGCCGGGGAGTATAAAGCGGCGGGAAGGAGGGAGGCTTTTATCAAAGCCTGCTACCCGGTTGGCATTAAAAAAGCGGGGTGATCCATGGTATGTCTGGACAACAAGAAGGGGCGGGCTTCCTGGAAAAGACCTTTAAGTTGAGGGCCAACGGTACTGACGCCCGAACCGAAGTGCTGGCCGGCGTTACAACCTTTATGACCATGGCCTACATTATCTTTGTAAATCCGACGATTCTCAGTAGCACCGGCATGGATTTCGGCGCGGTAATGGTGGCTACCATCCTTTCAGCGGCCATAGCCACCCTGATCATGAGTTTTAGCGCCAATTACCCTATTGCCATTGCGCCCGGTATGGGTCTCAACGCCTTTTTTGCCTTTACTATTGTAAAGCAAATGCATTACCCCTGGGAAGTAGCCCTGGCAGCAGTATTTATGAGCGGCGTTATCTTTATCATCTTGACCCTTACTAAAGCCCGGGAGGCTATTGTTAACTCCATCCCCCTGTCCCTCAAGCTGGCGATCAGTGCCGGTATCGGCCTTTTTATCGCCCTGATCGGCCTGCAAAATGCCGGCCTGGTAGTGCCCAATCCCGATACCCTGGTTCAACTGGGCGACTTGAGTAAGCCTCCCGTCCTGCTGGCGGCCATGGGCCTGGTAATTACGGCCCTCCTGGTGGCCCTCCGGGTCCGGGGGGCACTGCTCCTGAGTATCATTATCATCACTATAATCGGCATCCCCATGGGAGTTACCAAAATCGACAGTTTCAAGCTCCTGAGCCTGCCGCCCAGCCTGGCTCCTACATTCGGGGCCTTTACCAGGGGCCTGCCGGGCCTATGGGCCACCGGTCTCATTCCCATAATTTTTACCTTTACCTTTGTCGACCTCTTCGATACCATCGGTACCTTGATCGGCGTCAGTAGTAAAGCTAACTTACTGGATGAAAACGGCAACCTGCCCAGGGCCGGCAAAGCCCTGATCTCCGACGCTGTAGGTACCACCCTGGGTGCCATCCTGGGAACCAGTACCCTGACAGCCTATATCGAGAGTGCTGCCGGTGTAGCCGAAGGTGGGCGTACAGGATTGACCAGTCTGGTAGTTGCTATTTTATTCCTGGCTTGTTTGTTTATCTCGCCCCTGGTGGGCATCGTACCGGCGGTAGCTACCGCGCCCATCCTGATCATCGTCGGTATTTTTATGATGGAACCGATCATGAAAATCGATTTTAGCAATTTCCTGGAAGCAGCCCCGGCCTTTTTAACCATTGCTATGATGCCCTTTACCTATAATATTGCCGAGGGTATCGTGTGGGGCGTCCTGGCCTACGTCTTCCTGCACCTGGTTACCGGCAATACGAAAAAGATCAGCATTACCATGTGGATTCTGGCGGTTCTCTTTATCATTCGTTTCTTTGCTTAGTTAGCCAGAGCAGATCCCCCTGCTCTTGGACCCGGCCCTACGGGGCCGGATTTTTTATTGATTATGCCGCGTATACCCGCGGGTAGGAATAAGGGAGATAAGAACGAATATGATAGTGCATAAAGCAAGGCTATGCCTAAAAACAGAGGGGGAAAATAGCAATGAGTGCCAGGGCTGGCATTATCTGGTCCACCCTGTTAATCATGGCCGCCATCTTGAGCCTGGTCTTCATCTTCTTTACCCTCTTACCGGGGCAGATACCGGCTGCAGTCTGGCAGTATTTCACCCCGGCCGAAGTGGAAAGGGCGCGGCGTTACCAGCAGATCATGGGCCTGGTGGCCATCCTGGCTTTCCTGGCCAAAACGGCCTTCCTGGTCTGGCTGGTCTACAGCACCCGCTCCGGCGCCTGGTCCGAGAGGGTTCTGCGCCTGACAGGCGGGCGCTATTATCCGGCCCTGCTGGTGTACTTCTGCCTGATATGGTTGCTACTGAAAGCCATTGGCCTGCCTTTTAACTTTTACGGCAGCTTCATCGTCCAGCACCAGTGGGGCCTGGCCACCCAGAGCCTGGCCTCCTGGTGGAGCGATTACCTCAAGGGTTCCCTCCTGGACCTGGTCCTGTCCGGAGCCGGCGTACTTCTCCTTTTCTGGGCTACCGGTCGCTGGCCCTGCACCTGGTGGGTGGCCGCCGGCCTCTTCCTGTCAGCCTGGCTCTTTATTTCCACCTTCATCTGGCCCTTGATCATCGCTCCCATTTTTAACCGCTTCCAGCCGGTTACCGCGGGACCGATAAAGACCATGGTCACCCGCCTGGCCAACCGAGCCGGCCTGAAAATAGACCAGATCCTGATCATGGACGCCAGCCGCCGGACTACCACGGCCAACGCCTATTTTACCGGCCTGGGGGCCACCAAACGCATCGTCCTCTATGACACCCTGGTGGATAACTATCCCAGCGATGAAGTTGAAGCGGTAATCGCCCATGAAATAGCCCACTGGCAACGAGGCCATATAATCAGGGGATCCCTGTGGGGCATACTGGCCAATTTCTTTCTCACGGGGCTTCTGTATGCCGTATTAAGGGTCACATTTACCTACGAAATCACCCGGCCGGGACCATACCCGCCCCAAATCCTGATAGTCATACTCCTCTTCCTGCAACTGGTTTCCTTCTTGGGCCAACCCATCCAGAATGCCATTTCCCGCAGCTATGAAACCGAAGCCGACCAGGTAGCTCTGGAACTTACCGGCAACCCCGGAGCCATGATCCGTCTCCAGGTGGATCTGGCCCGGAAAAATCTGGCCGACGTGGCCCCCCCGGCCTTTATCGAATGGCTGACCTATTCCCACCCAGCCACCCTGAAGAGAATCCGGGCGGCGGAGGCTTACCCCCGCGGGCAATAAAAACCGCAGGCCTGGCCTTCCGGCCGCACCTTATTTACCGCCTTAACGAGGGCCTCTTTGCCGGCCTGCCAGATAAAATCCCCGGCCCGGAGGTGGGCCGGTATCCGGCGGGCACCGGTCAGGTAGATGTCCAGGTCCGCCAGGCAGGCCGGTCTCGTTTCTTGCCGGCCAAGAATTGGGACATAGAAGCGACAGCCCTGGCAGGTGGCCGCCGCCCGGTCTTTAAGCCCCGGCAACATCAGCCGGTGGCCCTCATATAAAGCGTTAGCTCCCCCCATAGAGCACCCCCGCCTCGGTTAAAGATACCGCCCGGTGAATAACCCTTTCACCGTAGCGGTTTTTTAACTGGTCGCAGGCCCGATCAAGGCGGGCCTGCCTTTCCACCCGGCCGAAAAGATCTTCCTGGCGCACCGTCGCCGGCACCAGGCCGGCCAGGCTGACCCCGACCAGCCGCACGGCTCGCCATTCCGGCCAGTGGCGGTGCAGGAGATGCCGGGCCGCGGCGTAAATATCCCCCGCGGTATCGGTATAATGGGGCAGGGTACGGGAGCGCCCCAGCCAGTGAAACTCCGGATCCTTGAGGCTTATAGCCACCGTCCGGCCCAGATAACCTCCCAGGCGCACCCGCCGGGCCACCAGTTCAGCCAGTTCCAGCAGGACCACCTCGATTTCCTCGTAGCCCCGGTAGTCCCGGGGCAGGGTGATCTGGTGGCCGATGGATTTAACTGTGTCCAGGGAATGGGGGTCCACGGGACTGTAGTCGATGCCCCGGGCACACTGGTGGAGAATCCGGCCCACAACCCCAAAACGCTTAATGAGCACCTCAACAGGGAAACCGGCTAGCTCCCCGATGGTATGGATACCGAGTTTGGCCAGGTGGGCCTCCATACGGGGGCCGATGCCGAAGAGTTCCCGGACGGGGAGGGGCCACATCTTCCCGGGAACATCGGCGTAATCCAGGACGGTCAGACCATCAGGCTTCTGCATCTCAGCGGCCATCTTGGCCAGGAGTTTAGAAGGCCCCAGGCCGACGCTGGTGGTAATCCCCACTTCCTCCCTGATCCTTTGCTTCAGCCGCCGGGCTACGGTCAGGGGCGAGCCGTGGAGATCCCGGCAGCCGCGGACATCCAGCCAGGCTTCGTCTATAGAGAAGGGCTCTACCAGGGGAGTAAAGTCCCGCATAATACGTAAGATCCGGGTAGAAAACTCGATGTACAGGTCATGACGGGGAGGAATAAAGACCCCGTGGGGGCAAAGGCCCCTGGCTTCCCGGACCGTCATGCCGGTCTTGATACCGTAACCCAGCTTGGCCTCATAGCTGGCTGCCAGGACAATGCCGTGGCGGGTAGCCTCCCGGCCGGCGACGATAACCGGGCGCCCGCGTAAACCCGGGTCCAGGGCCTGATGCACAGAGGCAAAGAAACTGTTAGCATCGCACAGGAGAATGGAACAATCGCTGGACACCATCCTCACCCCGAACAAATGTTTGCGTATATTATACCCTGGCCGGGCGTCCCGAACAAGGGATTGATAAACAAATGTTTGCTGGTAATAAACACCATCATCGAACAATAAAAGGCTAGTAGTAGAGGGCCTCCGCGCCCCCATCTACCTGTGGCCGTCCTGCGTTCCAGTTCCCGGAAGAACATCTAGGGCATACCCGGGATTATGGTCTAGCGCCAACATACCGCGTTCCATCACGGTAAATAAGGGGAACATAAGCCCAGCTATAAAGAACCCGGCAAGGACAATCTGCCGGGTCTTTGGGTTTTAGTACCGCGTTCCCGCGCCAGTATGGGCGTGCGGGTAGGCTTGCAGGGAAAATTATATATAAAGCCGTTTTATCTCCACCTAATCCTCCTCTAGTCCACTCCTTCCAGCCAGGGCGGGTTTATTTTTACTTGCCAGGAGCCACCATAAAGTTTATACAGTATGGTGGCTATTAAACATAAACAACCTTCGCCCTGACCGCCAAAATCACCTTGGGAGTTTAGAAGAGATGCAGCGTATAAACACCCGCTTGCTACCTGTAACAATAATTGCCCTCCTGCTTTGCATGGCTACATTTTTAAATACGGCCCTTGCCGCCTCGCCGCCGGCCAAGCAAATAATTTTAACCCCGGGATCAACGGAGATCTGGGTTGACGGGGAAAAAGCAACCCTGCCAGCGGCACCCTATGTTTCTGACGGCGTTCTCATGGTCCCCCTGAGGAGGCTGGCTGACGAACTAGGCTTTACGGTCCAATGGCAAGAGGGACCACCCCAGTCTATTGTCGTAAATTCCGGCAACCTGCGGGCGGAAATGTACCCGGGCACCTGGGTAGTCTTTCTTACGGGTTCTGACTACCGGGCCGTAATCCTTCCGGCCGAGGTCCAGCAAAAAGATGGCCTCATCTTTGTTCCCACCGCTTTTTTCCAAGATGCCTTCCGGGTACCGATGGCAGAAAGTAAAGGAGAAAAGGGAGTTTACCTTTTGGGAAGCGATAATCAGCCGCCGACTGCTTATTTTGACGTCCAGGAGCCGGTGTATGCCGGGGAAGAAGTGAAGTACATAGACAAAAGTAGCGACGGTGACGGCGATGCAATTGTCGAACGCCAGTGGTTAAACAAGAAGAATATCTTCCCATCGCCCGGGGTTTATTCTGTTACCCTGAAAGTGAAGGACAGCCGTGGTAGCTAGAGCAAACCCTATGTGCGGGAAATAAAGGTCCTGCCGCGGCCGGCGACTGATGTTCCCCGGCCGGGAGAAATAGTAGAAAATATCATGGGCCAGGCCGAAAATACCTTGAAGCCCGTAAAGGCGGATAGTGGTCCCCGGTTGCTTTTTAGTGACGACCCGGAATACATAGAGAAGCCGGGTATCCTCTACCGGGATAAATTAAAAGGGGAAGGCAGGCTCTATTTCTGGCATGACGTTAACTCCCCAGGCTCATTGAAAGTGTATGTCCTGGCTATAAATACCAGCCCCAGGGAAGCAGAAGTCAGTATCCTTAAGGAAGGTTACGGTGGGCCTTCGAATAACGTATACCTTGTCGCCAGGACGGCCTTTACGGCTTACTACCATTCCCAGGGGCAGCGAAGGTATACCCTCAAACCAGGGCAAATTTTAGTGCTCAATCCCGGTGCCCCGGCAGCGGTACGCTATCAAGTGGTCCACGGCATTATCGACCTGAAAACCAGTGAGGAAATTACGGTGGCCTTTGTGGCCGTCCCGGCTACGGTAAATGTCTTGGAAGCCTACAGCCGGCTGGGAGTGCTTCCCAGGGACGGTGTGCACGTCCGGGGTACGTTTGCCGCAGCCGACAGGGAAATGACCATCGACCTCCGGGGGGCAAAGACCGGTTCCATTTTACTGGCTGACGGCAGCGATGATAAGTATATGGCCGGGGTGGATGGGATTACCGGTTCGTCGGTCTGGAACGCAGGTAATTACGGCATGCTCTACCGGCTAAAAATCAAATCAGATAAAAAAACAGGAGTTTATTTAATCCCTGCCGGGGGCAGTTTTGGGGGCACCCTGATTTTTAACGCCGGGGAGGTGTCGGTACCGTTAGAGGGCTTTATTTCCTCACCAGCCCAGGCTGTTTATCTTGGAACCACGGTCCCCGAGGGCATCACCGAGATGCTTTTTATGTCTCCCGGTGGTTCCTGCCTGCCGGTAAAGCTGTTGTTCAAGTGAGATAAATGACGACCCCCACCAGTGTTCCGCTCGACCACAGGCAGGCAATTAAGGTTTTTCCTATAAATCCCCTTCGCGCAAAGTTTACGCCCCGAACCGAGTCGCCCCCCACCTGTACCCTCCAGCCTCTTGCCTCAGCCTACAATTTCATGGTTCGCTGGCGGGGGCGCTAGCCCCAATGAGGGCTTCTTCTTAAATAGCGGGATAATAGGTGGCTATATGGAAGTCAGTTCAACGACGTGGCCATCCAGGTAAAGGAAGGCAAGGTATACTTTCAGTTCCGGAAGGCGTTCTTTTAATATCCTGGCAGCCAATTCCATATCTTGGCGCTGGCGGGCCAGTTGTTCTTCGACGGGCAGGTCGCCCAGGTTGTAGGCGCCACAGTCTTCGTGGTGAATTAAATAGACTTCTTTAATGTGATGGAGCCGGTAAGAATCCTCAACCAGGGTTAGTTTGCCTTCATTGAGGAAATTGCGGCTGGCGCCTGGAAGGGACAAGTAATCATACTTTCCGGCCAACCCCTTCTCCCGTAACCAAGCAGCAACAGGACCCTGAATGCGAAAATCCATACAGGTTAGAACACAGGCCTGACACTCAGCCATCTGGCATACCACCTCCGCTAACAATTATACCAGTATAAAGTTATAGCTGTCATCATCGCTATAAATCTTGAGGATTTTTACCTGCGTGAGGGCGGCCAGGTAGATATCTTTAGTCTCATGAACGAGGGTTAGATGCCCTCCTTATTGGCAATTGCTGTCAATATATAAACTTCTTTAACCGCAACCCCCATCATGCGGCAGTTCCCTGTTCAATGGAAAGAGATGCTCCTCATGGCCAGAACGGCCTAAATAGACTTAGTAAGGGACAAAATGAAATTCAGCCACTACATTTTTCTTTAACTCCAGGCAGGAATCAGAGGATAAGGGGAGAATATTTAAAATAGGTTTCAATTAAACAGCTCAATAAAGCCAGTCTTAACTTCGTATATCCCCGGCAATAGGGACCGGGGGTTTCTACCAGGCAACCGCAAATTGCCCGGCTACGAAGGTATATCTTCGTTGCTGCGCGCCGGTTGCCTGGTTTTTTATAAACTCTATATGAAGGAGTGATCCACATGGGAGTGATCGGTGCTTCCCCCGCCAGAGGTGATGCCCGAGCCAAGGTCACCGGTGAGGCCATCTACCCGGCTGATATCGTCTTCCCGGGCATGATTTACGGCCAGGCTATTCGCAGCCCCCACCCCCACGCCAGGATTGTCAATATCGACACCGCCGCAGCCCTGAAGGTACCCGGGGTCCTCTGCGTGCTTACCGCCCGGGATATTCCCGGACACAACGGCCAGGGTGTTCTTTTCCAGGATATGCCCGTCCTCGCCGGAAACGAGGTGCGCTCGGTTAACGACGTCGTAGCCCTGGTGGGGGCTACCACCCCGGCGGCGGCCCGGGAAGGGGCCGCTATGGTAAAGGTGGACTATGAGGAACTACCGGCCCTCCTGGACCCGGTGGCCGCGATGCAACCGGGCGCGCCCCGGGTCCATCCCGACCAGGAGAATATTATTTACCACCTGCCCATCAGGAGGGGCGACGTGGCGGCCGGTTTCGCCGCTGCCGACGTGGTTGTGGAAAACACCTACCGTACCCAGCTCCTGGACCACGCCTTCCTCCAACCGGAAGCCGCAGTGGCCCGGCTGGACGAGCGCGGCCACCTTATAATCTATGTGGCCACCCAGTATGTCCACTGGGATCGGACGGAAGTAGCACGGGTGCTGGGCTGGAACCAGGATCGCGTCCGCATTGTGGCTCCGGCGGTGGGGGGTGCCTTCGGCGGCCGGGAAGATATGACCCTGCAGACCCTGGTGGCTTTGCTGGCCGTCCATACCCGCCGGCCGGCCAAAATGGTTCTCAGCAGGGAAGAATCCTTTTTCGCCCACAGCAAACGGCATCCCATGATTATGCGCTATAAGACCGGGGCTACACGCGAGGGGAAATTAACGGCCCTGGAAGCCGAAATTATCGGCGACAGCGGCGCCTATTGTTCCTGGGCCCCCAATGTACTGCGTAAGGCGGCCATCCATGCCACCGGGCCTTATGTCATCCCCAACGTCAAGATCGATGCCTATGCCGTCTATACCAACAACCCCTTTACGGGGGCTATGCGCGGCTTTGGCGCCACCCAGCCGCCCCTGGCTTATGAAAGCCAGATGGACGAACTGGCTGCGCAGCTGGGCATTCACCCCTTTACCATCCGCTGGCTCAACGCTTTCCGCCAGGGGGATGTAACCGCTACCGGCCAGGTCCTGGAAAGTAGCGTCGGTCTTACGGAAACTATGCTCCAGGCAGCCCGGGCTGCCGGCTGGTCCCCTGACAATTTGCTACCGGGAGGGAAGCTAGGATGAGTAAAAAACGTGGCACCGGCATGGCTTGCTTCTTCTACGGTACCGGCTACGGCAACGGGTTTCCCGATGTTTCCACGGCCAACGTGGAAATCCACGATGACGGTTCGGCCACCGTCCACACCGGGGCAGTAGACTGCGGCCAGGGCTCTAATACAGTCCTAGCCCAGATCGCTGCTGAGGAACTCGGTATCCCATACAACTGGGTAACAGTGGTCAGCGCCGACACCGACACCACCCCCGATGCCGGCACTACCGCGGCCACCCGCCAGACCTATGCCTCCGGCAACGCCGTGCAGGCCGCCTGCCGCCAGGCCCGGGAAACCCTTTTTGAGTACACCCGCACCATCTTAGGAGTCAACACCATCGCCGGCCTGGTGGCCAGGGATGGAGTTATCTACGTTAAGGGTTACCCGGAAAAGCATATAACCTATCCCGAAGCAGCCGCCCGGGCCCGCCTGGCCGGTTACCGGCTGGTAGGGCAGGGAACCTTCGTCACCCATACCACGGCCGTCGACCGGGAGACCGGCCAGGGAGCCCCCTACTGGCCCTATGCCTTCGGTACCCAAATTGCTGAAGTGGAAGTAGATACAGAAACAGGGGAGGTACGGGTTCTAAAGCTCGTAGCCGCCCATGATGTAGGCCGGGCCGTCAACCGTCAGGGGGTTGAAGGACAGATCGCCGGCGGCATCGGCCAAGGCGTTGGTATGGCCCTAATGGAAAAGGTGCACCTAAAGGAGGGGCGAATTATCAACAATTCCTTTTCCACCTATCTAATACCCACTACCCTGGATATGCCCGAGGTGCAGCCTTTAATCGTGGAATCCTATGAACCAACCGGCCCCTACGGTGCCAAAGGGGTGGGAGAACCGGCCACCATTCCCACTGTACCGGCCATAATTAACGCTATCTACGATGCTATCGGCGTCCGCATTACCGAGCTACCGGCTACACCGGAAAAAATTTTGGCCGCACTGCGGGCAAAAGAAGGAGAGAGACAATGACTATATTAATCAAAAACGGCACCCTGGTCACCATGAACCCCCAGCGGGAGGTGTATCAGGGAAACATCTATATTGAAGACGATCGCATTGCCGCCATCGGCCAGACGCCGGCCACCGCCGACCGGATCATCGAGGCTAAGGGCCAGTTAGTCATCCCCGGCCTCGTCCAGCCCCATATCCACCTCTGTCAGACCCTCTTCCGCGGCCGCGCCGACGACCTGGAACTCCTGGACTGGTTGCGCCTGCGTATCTGGCCCCTGGAGGGTGCCCACGATCCCGAGTCCCTTTATTACTCCGCCCTCCTCGGCATAGGTGAACTCTTCCTGAGCGGGACCACTACCATCGTGGATATGGAAACCGTCCACCATACAGAGGCAGCCATCGAGGCCATCGCCCAAAGCGGCATCCGAGCCATCACCGGCAAAGTGATGATGGATTTTGGCGAAGACGTTCCGGAGACCCTCAGGGAAACCACGGAGGCATCCCTGCAGGAGAGCGTCCAATTGCTTGAGAAGTGGCACGGGCACGATAACGGCCGCATCCAGTACGCCTTCGAGCCCCGCTTTGTGGTCTCCTGTACCGAGGAATTATTATTAAAGGTCCGGGATCTCGCCCGCAAGTACGGTGTTAAAATCCATACCCACGCCTCGGAAAACTTGGGTGAATGCGCCCTGGTGGAAAAGCTCCACCACCGGCGTAACGTCCTCTATCTTGACGATATCGGCCTCACCGGCCCCGGCCTCATCCTTGTCCACTGCATCTGGCTCGATGAAGAAGAGAAAGATATTCTGGCTCGCACTGGTACCAAGGTGGTTCATTGCCCTTCCTCTAACTTAAAGATGGCTTCCGGTATCTGCCCCGTACCGGATCTTTTGAGCCGGGGGACGGTGGTTTCCCTGGCCGCCGATGGCGCGCCCTGCAATAACAACCTGGACGCTTTCATGGAAATGCGGCTGGCGGCGCTAATTCAAAAGCCTGTCCACGGCCCTACGTCCATGCCGGCGTCTGTAATCTTTGAAATGGCCACCCTGGGTGGGGCCCGAGCCATGGGAATGGAAAAGGAAATCGGCAGCCTGGAAGTGGGGAAGAAGGCTGACCTGGCCCTGGTCTCCGTGGATGGCCTCCATACCCAGCCAGAAGACGGCGTTAACGTCTACACCCAGCTGGTCTACCAGGCTAAAGGGTCGGACGTCACCCTGACCATGGTCGACGGCAAAATCGTCATGGAGAAGGGCGAACTGAAGACCATAGATGTCGATGAAGTCCGGCGGAAGGCCAACCAGGCCATCCAGCGTGTCGCCCACAGAGCCGGGCTGGCTTAGCTTTTTAATACACATATAATCTGAATTAGTACCCCTGGACATCCTACCCAGGTTATGATAAAATAGCCTTAAAATGAATATGTTCCAGGCAAATACGGGAAGTCAGTGCAAATCTGACACGGTCCCGCCACTGTGAGGGGGAGCAGGCACCATAAGCCACTGGCCCACACTCAGCAAAATCCTGCCGTTACGGGTTAACTTCGTTCAGAAGTTAGCCGGGACGGTTTAGCTAAAGGGGTTGAGTGCTGGACTGGGAAGGCGGTGCGGTAGCTGTGAGCCCGAGTCAGGATACCGGTTGCCTGGGAAACCTTTACCCCTACGTCGGATAGGGGGTGGTTGGCCAGAATCATGGCAAGCAAACCCTCTGCTTTAGGTAGGAGCAGGGGGTTTTTAAATTGCATACAGAGTGGGTGCGCGGTCTCGAGTAGACCGGGCTTAAATTCAGCCGCCGGCAGGGGAGAGGTGGAGCAAAACGCCGCCTGGAAGCGGGGACTTGCAGCCACCGATGATGCCCGGCCAACAGGCTAGCCTGTCTGAATTCCACCAGGGGATTAACCCGGGGAGGTGGTGTATTGAGGCATGCCTGTTTGACGGCAGCACCATTCGCTCCCCGGCATTATTGCCGGGGATTTTAGTTTTCGCAAGGAGGGCATGGCCTCTTGATTTTGGTGGTAGGGAGTACCGGGGAGGGAAGGCAGTTAACCCGCAGCCTCCGGGAGGCCGGTTATCAAATTGTAACCTGGGCTGACAGTACCTACGGAGAGCAGCTGGCCCGGCAGGATGGGGCGGTAGCAATATTAACAGGTCCTTTTACGGAGGATAATCTAGCTGCCCTGGAGAGTAACAGGCAGTTGGAAGCAGTCATTGATGCCACCCTACCTTATCCCAACCATATATCCCGGACCCTGGAAGCCTGGTGCCGGCAACAACAGATATATTACCTGCGTTTTTTACGTGCCGAGACAAGGCTGCCGGATGACAATCTCATCTATCAGGTGGCCACCTGGGACGAAGCCGCTCGAACAGCCGCACGGCTGGGAGAGACCATTTTTTTAACAACCGGTACCAATAACCTGGAAGTTTTCGTCAAAAACCCGCTGCTAAAAGGCAAGCGAATCGTGGTCCGGGTATTACCTGAACACCAGGTAATTAAAAAATGCCAGGACTTGGGCTTGACGCCCCGCGACATTATCGCCATGCAGGGGCCTTTCTCCAAAGAAATAAATAAAGCCATGTTTAAAGCCTGCAAGGCTGGCGTCGTCGTCACCCGCGATGCCGGCCCGGCTGGCGGCACCGAGGCCAAAATCGCCGCCGCCCTGGCGCTAAAAATACCGGTAGTAGTAATCAAGCGGCCTGCCATTCAGTACCGTTACCCTGTCTATACAGTTTCTGAAGCCGTCGCCCTGCTGCAAAAGATAGCGCCTCCGCAATTAGATGTGGGAAATGAGACGTGAAGGGGGTACATACGATGTTCCGCCGTACAACCTGGTTAACACTGTATCTTCTCCTGGCTATGGCCGCGCTGGCCCGGCCGGCCTTTGCCATGCATATCGCCGAAGGCTTCCTGCCTTTCAATTGGGCCGCCTTTTGGTTTATCGTCGTCCTGCCCTTCTGGATCTGGGGCCTGCGCTCCATCCGGCATACCGTTAAAAGTAACCCCGGCCTGAAAATGCTCCTGGGCCTGGCCGGCGCCTATACCTTTGTCCTCTCGGCCTTGAAACTCCCTTCAGTGACCGGGAGCTGTTCCCATCCTACCGGCATCGGCCTGGGGGCCGTTCTCTTCGGCCCGGCAGCCATGAGCATCCTGGGGGGCATTGTTCTCCTCTTCCAGGCCCTGTTACTGGCCCACGGGGGTCTTAGTACCCTGGGCGCCAACACCTTTTCCATGGCCGTCGTCGGTCCCTTTGTGGCCTACGGCCTTTACCGCCTGGTAAGAAAGCTCAAAGGGTCAATGCCCCTGGCCGTCTTCCTGGCTGCCACCCTGGGTGATTTGATGACCTATGTCACCACCTCCCTCCAGCTCGCCCTGGCTTTCCCGGCCCAGGCCGGGGGAGTGGTAGCTTCCATGCTCAAATTCATGGGCATCTTTGCCGTTACCCAACTACCTCTGGCCATCAGTGAGGGCTTTTTAACGGTCATCGTCTTTAACCTTCTGGCCACCTATAACAAAAACGACCTGGAGGAGCTGTCAATCATGCCGGGGAAGACGGCGGCTGAAGGTGGCCCCAGCCGGCAGTACAGCCGGTAAAAGAACGCCCGGAACGTCCCTATCGCAACACTTCAAATATGGCAGTTGTTCAGTGGAGCCACTCATGGGGGCTGGCGCCCCCATCACGATAAAAATCAAGCCACCCCCGCCGCCGAGCAAGGCTAAGCGCGAAGTTTGCTAGCCGAGAACCACCGGAGCCCGCAGACTGTACCATCCAGCCCATTAGAAGCTGGAGTACAGCCCAACCAGCAATCGCCATTTTTGCTAAAACCCTATTTTCGGAGGAGGCGTAATTAATGAGTACCGCCCATAAAAATTTCTTGTTACTCCTTATGGTTATTCTCCTGGCCGCAGTGCCTTTCCTCATACACCGGAGCGCGGAGTTTGCCGGTGCCGACGACCGGGCGGCAGAGGCCATCACCCAGATCCGTCCCGACTATAAGCCCTGGGTTAAACCTGTCTGGGAACCGCCCAGCGGGGAAGTGGAAACCTTCCTTTTTGCCTCCCAGGCAGCCATCGGCAGCGGTATCGTCTGCTACTTCCTGGGCTACAGCAAGGGCAAGAAACAGCAGGAGTCAAAGTAGATGTTTAACATTGACCAGTACGCCTACAGCAACCGCCTCAAACAGGTTCACCCGGGCGAAAAAATGGCTTTTGCCCTGGCAACCCTCCTGATCGCCCTGGTGGCGCCCCAACCCGCCTTACCGGCCATCATCATCGCCCTGATGGCCGGGGCTAGCATTGGGGCTGCCGGCATCCCGGCCCGGTTTTACCTGCAGCTTTTCCTGATACTCTTGTCTTTTTTGATAGCCGGGGTGGCCATGATCGCCCTCACCATTACCAACCAGCCCCTGGCCGGGTTAAAGGGTCTGACTCTCCTGGGCTGGACTCTGGGAGTCACTCCCGCCAGTATCCACTTGGCCGGAAAAATTTTTTTCAAGTCCCTGGGAGCCGTATCCTGCCTTTACTTTCTTTCCCTCACGACCCCCATGGTAGATATCCTGACCGTGCTTAAGAAACTCCGCGTCCCGGCCCTGCTGGTGGACTTAATCAGCCTTACTTACCGCTTTATTTTTGTCCTCCTGGCAACCGTCAACGACATATATACCGCCCAGGCTGCCCGCCTGGGCTATGCCTCCCTGCGCACATCTTATCACTCCCTGGGACAGCTGGTAGCCAACCTTTTTATCAAAACCCACCGCCGTTCCCAGGAATTGTTTACCACCCTGACGGCCCGCGGCTATGGGGAAGAGCTGCAAGTGCTCGAAGTTCCCAAACCTTTCTCGTGGCCTTTTTTATTCCTGGCTGCCGGCCTCGATCTCGCCCTGCTGAGCCTGATGTTTATTACCTGGAGGTGGACCCTTTGGCCGCCCTTTTAGAAGCAGAAGCAGTTTCCTTTACTTATCCTGACGGTACCCGGGCCCTGCAAAATGTCACCTTGAGCATCCCGGAAGGGAAGAAGATCGCCGTCCTTGGTCCCAATGGCGCCGGCAAATCAACCCTTTTCCTCCATTTTAACGGTATCTTGAGACCCCAGGAGGGATGGATCTACTTTGCCGGAGCCAGGATCAGCTACAGCCATACCGCATTGCAGCAATTGCGCCAGCAGGTGGGCATCGTCTTTCAAGACCCTGACAGCATGCTTTTTGCCGCCAGTGTACGCCAGGAGATATCCTTTGGTCCCTTAAACCTGGGGCTGTCAAAGGAGGAGGTACTGGCAAGGGTCGAGGCGGCCATGGCAGCTACGGGGGTAAAAGACCTGGGGGATAAACCGACCCATTTTTTGAGCTACGGCCAGAAAAAGCGGGTGGCCATCGCCAGCGTCCTGGCCATGGAACCCCGGGTAATCATCTTTGACGAGCCCACGGCCTATCTGGACCCGCGCTCAACGCGGGAAGTGATGGCCTTGCTGGAGACTATCAGCCGCAAAGGGA
The DNA here is from genome assembly GCF_001267405.1 of Moorella thermoacetica. Classification (NCBI taxonomy): domain Bacteria; kingdom Bacillati; phylum Bacillota; class Clostridia; order Neomoorellales; family Neomoorellaceae; genus Neomoorella; species Neomoorella thermoacetica. The sequence goes on along the minus strand of NZ_CP012369.1, from coordinate 1,152,059 downwards.
CGACAATTATTCTATCAACCCATGATGTGGACATTGCCTATACCTGGGCCGACTATATCTATGTCCTGGCCGCGGGCCAGGTAATCGGCGCCGGGACGCCGGCTGAAGTCTTTAGGGATGCCCCTCTCCTGGAAGCTGCCGACCTGGCCCGGCCATGGTTGCTGGATGTCTATGAGGACTTAAAAAACAAAGGCTGGCTGCCGTTAGAGGCGCCAGTCCCGAAGAGTAGAGACGAGCTCCTGGCTCTCATTCCTTATCGTTCCAGGTCCCGACTGGCTATTTAAGGGTGTTTTCTGTTTTTCTTGCCGGCAGGAGTTGCAGAGTGGCCGCCTGATTGCGCAGGCGAAGATTTTCTTTGAATTCAATCAAGATCGATAGTAGTTCATGGAGAAAGGGACTGCCAAAGGTCGCCATCAAACCCACAGTCAGCATATTAATTAATAAATACAGAGCGGGAATGGTTGCTTTTAGGCCAGCAAAGGTATTGAGCCCCAGGAGCGCAAAAACATCTATTGAAGCGAAGCCGGCCAGCAAAGCGGAAATAAGGGCGTTAAATAAAACTACCCGGAGCTCCCGCTTTTTTTCTTCCTGGGGGTTGTCAAGGGGTTCGCCCAACCATGGCCAGTGGGCTTTAAAGAGGTCGGTAATGCCCTTCGCAGCCGCGAAAACCGCCCCGATAATGGTAAAAAAGCGGCTGAGATCTTCCATGTACATTTCCCCCCTTTCCCGGACCTATTGGTTTTCTTCTCTTTGTCAGGTATGGGTAGAACCGGGCCTTACCCCGCATAAAAGAGCGGGTTTACCTTATCCTATGCTGCATTGAGGGGAGATGCTAAAGGGTTTTCTGAGCCTATGTATTATTAAAGCAAAGTTTAAGGGTATCACGTCAGCAAAAAGCACAGCAGTAAAGAGGAGTGCATACCTTTGTTATCCTGGACGGTTATCCTGACAGGCATCTTTATGGCTTACGCTGTGGGTTCCCTTGCAGGCGGTCATTTTTTAAGTAAAATCTTGTATAATGCTGATGTGCGCCAGGTAGGGAGCGGTAATGCCGGCACCATGAACGTGCTCCGCAACCTGGGTATCGCCGCCGGTATAATGACCTTCATCTGGGATACAGCCAAGGGCTTCCTGGTGGTAACCCTGGGGCTGAAGGGGGGCGGGGCTGAACTTGGTGTCCTCATGGCCCTGGCGGCTGTTGCCGGCCACAACTGGCCCCTTTACTGGCGGTTTCAGGGCGGTAAGGGCCTGGCCACCAGTCTGGGGGTGGCCCTGGCCGTCTATCCTGCCGCAGTGCCTCCAGGAGCTGCTCTCATGGGTTTGCTAACCTTTCTGACCCGCAATACCGACCTGGCCACCCTTCTGACCTTTAGCGCTCTACCCATCTATTTCTGGTGGCGCGAAGGCCCGGGCTGTTATCTTGCCTTTGGCCTGGGCCTGGCAGCAATTATGCTCTTGCGGCACGGTCCCCTGGTAATCAGCCTTTTTTATAATCTAAAGGAGAGGCGTTAAGCCCATATTACACCCCCATTTCCAACCCTCCATTACCCGGAGACCCATACTTCCCGTCCTTCCCGCAGGATTTAACCCGGCTCCCATATGAATTACCAGGGCTTGACTTCATACCGAACTCCTTATTCTAAAGGTCGTTTCACCCCGGGGTTCCTCATACTGGACCTTGACTTCTTTGACTTCAGCCCAGGCCGGCCCCCGGCGGCATCGGTCAAGGAATTCTTTCACTTCAGCCTCCGGCCCCTCAACAACCCCCTCAACGCTACCATTATAGCGGTTGCGTACCCAGCCGTTAAGCTGCAAAGCTGCCGCCTGGCGGAGGACAAAATAACGAAACCCAACTCCCTGCACAAAACCTTTTACCAGGAAATGTGCTCTAACCAGGGACAAAGTGAAACCTCCCTCGAAAAATCTCAGTAAAAAGATAGCATAATCTGGTGAAGGGGACAACCCAGGTGACGCCGGGCAACCGGAAGGAGTATAATATATCCTGCCTATAAAAGGAGGGGCCATCACTTGTCTTTACCCTTACCCGCTCCCAAAACCTCAACATCAATCAAAGACCATCTGAGCTTACTTCTCACGGTTACCATCTGGGCCAGCACCTTTATCAATATCAAGATAGTCCTCCTCCAGGTGCCCCCCAACACCCTGGCTTTTTTACGCTTCCTGGTGGCCAGTATTGTTCTGGGTCTTCATCTTATCTGGCGTCGCCAGCCATTTGTGAAGCGACAGGACTGGCCCCTGGCAGGCCTGACAGGTTTAACTGGTATCACCCTCTATAATTTCCTGCAAAACCAGGGATTAAAGTATGCCGGCGCCACCGATGCTGCCATTCTGGCAGCCATGGCGCCGGTGTTTATCGCCCTGCTGGCCTGGTTATTGCTGAGGGAAAGGATATCCCGGCGCCAGGTGGCAGGCATTATCATGGCCTTTAGCGGCTCGGTCCTGGTGGCCACCAACGGCTCCCCGGAAGGACTGGTTTTAAACCCGGCCCGATTGTATGGCGATCTCCTCGTCCTCCTTACGGGCCTCTCCTGGGCGGTCTATAGCATCAGCCTTAAACGGCTGCTTAATCGTTATACGCCGGTTACTGTCCTGACCTGTTCGACAATAGCAGGTACCATTTTCTTGTTCCCCCTGGCCCTCCTCGAATCTCCTATAAATTGGGCAGCCGTTGATATCTCCTGCTGGCTCAACGTCTTGTACCTGGGTTTACTGGCTTCCGCCCTGGCGTACTTGATCTGGAATACCGTCCTCACCAGGGTGCCAGCCGTTACCGCCGGGGTTTACCTGTACCTGTTGCCGGTTATAACTGCCATTATTGCCGCTCTTTTTCTCCGGGAAATACCCGGAACCTTTACCATAACCGGGGGCATTATTGTCCTGCTTGGCACTTATCTGGCCGGCAAGTGAGGGGTAGAAGGTATGCCAAGATACAGGACGGGGTTACCGGTGCAGTATCATAGCTATTTTAAGCTCTGGGGCAGGACTTAAAAGGGTTTTGTAGAAAATAATTAACTGGTAACCTGGAAAAGCTAAGCCATGCTGGAAGCAGCAGGCACACCCATGAGTACCCGGGAGGTAGAAAAATGGCAGAGAACATGAAGGAAAAGTTAACCCGTGATATGAAAGAGGCCCTCAAGGCCCATGACAAAATCAGGCTCCAGACTATCAGGATGGTGCTGGCCAGTATTAAAAATGTCGAGATCGATAAGCAACACCCCCTCAGCGAAGAGGAGATTGCCGGTGTTATACAAAAGGAAATAAAGATGCGGCAGGATTCTCTGGAACAGTTCTCCAGGGGCGGCCGGGAGGATCTGGTCGAACAAACCCGGACTGAACTAAAGGTCCTGGAGGATTATTTACCCCGGCAGCTCACGGAAGCTGAACTCAAGGAAATAATTCAGCAAACCATCCAAGAGACAGGGGCCACCTCGAAGAGGGAAATGGGGAAGGTTATGGCAGCCCTGATGCCTAAAATCCGCGGCCGTGCTGATGGCCGAAAAGCCAACGAGCTGGTCAAAGAGATCCTGGCCTCCTGAATGGCTGCCAGGGGAATTCTACCTTGCCTTCCCTGTTTGCATTCCCAGGAACTAATAATCAGGAGGCAGGTAACCCTTGGCTAAACGTCTGACAACCCGCGGTTCGGCCTGCCTGGTTTGGGATACAAAAACGGCAGGAGAAATCCATCAGGGTAAATATGCCTTACAACCAAAAGAACTGGTTATACCAACGGCAGGAAATGGCCTGGACCGGCAGCAATCCTTATTATCAGAGTCAGAAGGCAACCTCCTAATCCAGGGCGACAACCTCCAAGCCATGCAGGGGCTCCTGGACAGGGGATATGAAGGTAAAATCCATCTTATTTATATCGATCCACCTTTTTTCAGCCAGGACAATTACAGCCACCGGGTTCCCCTCGCCGGGACGGCCGCCGGCCAGGAACGCCGGGTCATAGAACGGGCGGCCTACCGGGACACCTGGAGGGGGGGAATTGATGCCTATCTGGATATGCTGTACCCCCGGCTCCAGCTGATGAAAAGGCTACTGGCGTCGAATGGTAGCATTTACGTTCATCTGGATGCCAGTATCAGCCACTATATTAAGGTAATAATGGATGAAATCTTCGGTCCGGAATGTTTCCAGCGGGAGATTATCTGGCGTATTGGCTGGATCTCCGGTTATAAAAGCGCTGCCCGCAACTGGGTTCGTAATCACGATACCCTGCTTTTCTATGTCAGGGACCCGGCCAGGTTCACCTTTAATAAAGAGTACCTTCCCTACCCGCCCGGCTACCGGCGACGCGGCAGCCGGGAAACAAAGGGGAAGGGTTATCCTCTGGATGACGTCTGGAATGCCAATCCATTCGAATTTGAATTAAAAGGGGAAGAAAGCCTGGATTCCATCCAGATCAAAAGCTTTTCCCGGGAGAAGACTGGCTTTGCCACCCAAAAAAACCTTAGCCTCCTCCGGCGGATTATCAAGGCTTCTTCCAACCCCGGAGACCTGGTGGCTGACTTTTTTTGCGGTTCCGGTACCACTCTGGTGGCCGCCGAAGCCCTGGACCGGAAATGGCTGGGTTGTGAAATAGGGTGGACCGGTCTTCAGGTAGCCCGCAAGCGTCTGGTAGCGGCAGGAGCCGGCCCCTTCTTTATTGAGGTAGTGCAGCCGGCAAACCAGCCAGCCGCCGGTTTAGCGCCTGTCGTTCTCTATCAAAACGACTCGGGAACCGTTGCCCAGAGACTGCCCCGTTTGCTGGCGAAGGCGACTAGAACCCCGGTGGATAACGGCCTGGAAGAGGTGACCATCGACCTGAAAGGGTATCACCTGCCGGCAATTCCGGCCAACCGGTTATCCCGTAAAGGTAGGAGCGACCTGAAGACGGCCACAAGAGCCAGTCGGGAGAATTTCGCCCTTATTATCGATTATTGGGCCGTGGACTGGGATTACGACGGGCGTATTTTTAAGAGCAGTTGGCAGGCGTGGCGGGGTTACAGCAAAAACGAACCGCCAGTACCGGTCCAGGCCCGGGCCATCCTGGCAGCAAAAAAAGAAAGGACCATTGCCGTCCAGGTAGTTGATATTCTGGGAAATGAGATTCTAACTGTCATAGAAACGGGTAAGCCCTGACACTGCCAGGGCTCATACATGAGAAGGTGAACATGCGGATAAAAAGTCTGCTGTGAATTTCATGAACAAAGGAAGGAGCTAAAGTAAAATGGATACCATCCTGAAGTCCATCCTTGCCCGCCGGAGTATCCGCAGGTATACTGGCGAACCTGTCGCCACCGGGGATATCAAAGAGCTCCTGGAAGCAGCCATGAGCGCCCCCTCAGCCGGCAATGAGCAGCCCTGGCACTTCGTAGTCATAACTGACCGGCGGATATTGGATGAGATCCCGAAAGTACATCCTTATTCCCAAATGCTGAAGGAAGCTCCGGCAGCTATCCTGGTTTGCGGCGATCTGCAACGGCAAAAACATAAGGGTTACTGGGTGCAGGACTGCGCCGCGGCTACCGAGAATATCCTCCTTGCCGCCCAGGCCAAGGGGCTGGGCACCGTGTGGCTGGGAGTTTACCCCCGCGAAGAAAGGGTTGCCGGTTTACAAAAACTCCTGGGCCTTCCCGAGCATATAATACCTCTTTCCCTGATTGCCGTTGGGCACCCGGCTGAAAACAAACCCCCGGCTAACCGGTTCGACCCCTCCAGGGTCCACCTGGACCGGTGGAATAATCCCATGCAACTTTAAGCCCGTCGTAACTAGCACTGGTGAGATACTCCGTGACCAGGTAGTATACGCGTCGAAAGTCGTCATGGGAGGCAGGGGGGCCATCGTTCGCGAATTACATCGGCGCAAACCTTCAAGCTCTTTAATGGAATGATTCCCTACAGGCCTCTAAAATGCCGAGGAAACACGACAGGTGGGGAGGAGTCACTATTGAAAATTGCCCGGGAATTAACACGCTGGAAAACCCGGCCCAGGAAAGACTGCTGGCAGAATCGGCCTATCAGGACAGTGGTCTGGTATTCGTCAACAAGTTGGATGTGTAGGATGCCGTCGCAAAATAGCCTTCCCTCATCTTAATTTCAGGGAAGGCTAGCTTTAAAAGGATATTTAGCGCCTCAGGGCTACATCTCCCTGGCGTTGTCGTCAAACTATCGTCAGTTGCCGTTTATTATGGAGGCCTCCGTATCCCGGAGGCCTTGGATATTTCTGGAGCCAACGAGGGGATTCGAACCCCTGACCTGCTGATTACAAGTCAGCTGCTCTACCAGCTGAGCTACGTTGGCATACTACAGTGGTCGGGATGACAGGATTTGAACCTGCGACCCCCTGCTCCCAAAGCAGGTGCTCTCGCCAAACTGAGCTACATCCCGCTGCTAACACACCTATTTTATCACGCCCGGCTCCGGCACGCAATACTTTAATGCTCGCCGGGGGGAAATTATCGCTCCTGACCAGGGAAGCTATGGCGCCGGCAGCCGCAAGTATGGCTCCAACAAGGAAGGCGGACTTCATGCCAGCCATAAAGGCCGCAGTTGCACTTCCGGGCCCCCAAGCTACCAGCTTAGCTGAACGCTGCCACGTAAACACCCCGCTGCTCACGGCGATACCCAAGACCATCCCCACGTTGCGGACTGTGGCCAGGACACCGGAACCTATACCCAGACGATGGCGAGGGACACTACCCATAACAGCGCTATTATTGGGAGATTGAAAAATACCGGTACCAAGTCCGAAGAGGCAAAGACGCCAGATGATATCAAAGGCCCGGGACGTAACCTTCAGACCCACCATCAGGAAAAGGGCCAGACTGACGATGGCCTGGCCGGTAAAAGCCAGCCAACGGGTCCCCAGGCGATCTGATAAGGCACCGCTCACGGGCGCCAACATTAAAACCACCAATGGGGAAGCCGTAAGAATCAAACCGGTATGCCCGGCGGTATAGTTTAATATCTGCTGTAAATAGAAGGGGAGCAAAAAAATTAGGGCATACTGGGACATAAAATTCATCAAGGCGGCAAAATTGGCGGCGCTGAAGACTTTATTGTGAAAAAGGGTTAAATCAAGCATTGGCTCCTGCACGCGTTTTTCCCAGCGTAAAAAAAGCCACCCGCCAACAAGAAATACCACGCTTAACACCAGGGTAGCCGGCGAGGTCCAACCCCACTCTTCGCCATAACTCCCGGCCAGGAGGAAAGCACTCAAGGAAATAAAGCCCATAGCCGCGCCAATGAGATCAAATTGTTGCGGTTTTAAATCCCTGGATTCCGGTACTACCTGCCGGCACATAATATAACTGATGATCCCGATGGGAATGTTAATGGTGAAAATAGCCTCCCAACCGGCCACCGTAACCAGAAAACCGCCCAGGGTCGGTCCCAAAGCCAGACCTACGGCAATAATCATCCCGTTGGTTCCAAGGGCACGACCGCGCTCGTAGGGCGGAAATACTGAGGTAATTATGGCCGGGCCCATGGCCATAAACATGCCCGCCCCGATAGCTTGGACAGCCCGGAAAACTATGAGAACCCAGATATTGGGTGCCAGGGCGCAAATGCCGGATGCTATTGTAAATATGACAATACCCGTTAAAAGCACCCGGCGAAAGCCGTACATATCTCCCAGTCGACCATAGGTCAAGATTAAACTTCCCAGGACCAGAAGATAGGCCATGGATACCCAGCCTACGGTATTTAAGTCAACATTAAAAACTCGTCCTATAGTGGGTAGGGCAACGTTGACAACACTGCCGTCAATGGGCCCCATAATCCCGGCGGCCATAACAGCAAATAGTATGAGCCAGCGCCGGGGATTCGGCGCCGGGTAAGCATCATTTTGCAACAATAAAAGACCTCCCTTATGGCCATACATAGATAAATATATTTTTCCATACCTTGGTTCACCCGTCAAGATAAATAAAATCTTGACATCTGAAGCTGGGTGGATTAATATAATAACAGTAATGATTATCAGAAAGGCAGGTAAAAAAATAATGGCAGTCTGGCAATGCACCCAATGCGGTTACGAAAAAGAGGCCCGTTGCAAGCCCCGGAAATGCCCCGAGTGTAGCGCCAAGGATTCCTTTACAAAAAAAGATGCGAGCAACTCCTAGCTCCCCCATGGGGAGCTTCTTTTTAGAAATAAAAATTATAAAGTTGTGTAGGGAGGAATGGCTGGCCCCCTCGGGGAGGAAAGAAGGGGGCCAGGTGTAATCCTGTTATACAGCGGTCCGCCTTGCTGGCAGGCAAGTACAGGAGGGCCTCTCTCCAATAACTAATTCCCTGCGGAAGCTCCTCTGGCCATGATTACCTCTAAATCATATTCCTCCGGCCTAAATTTTTCGAGGTCCAGTTCTTTTTGTATTTCGTACCAGAACTCTTCCCAATCGTCGGGTATTGTTTCAATCTGGGAGCTGATGATGTCCAACCACTTCTTCTCTCTGGAGGACACCTGAACTTCGCCCCGGGCCAGGCCCCGCTTAATGACCTCCGCCGCCAGGGCGGCCGCCTTTTTGGTCGCAATGAAAGCGTCCTTTTCCTTAACCAATTCCTGGCTGATCTCCAGCACTATGTCCGGCCTCAGGACGTAGGCCTGGGGATCCAGCCTGGAATCGGAGGCTGTCAGCCAGTCCCGCATCTTCAGGGCGAAGCTGCGCCCGTCCGCCGCCGCTTCGTTCATCAGCCGGCAGTCGTAGATGAGCTGTTCCGTGGATACCACGGGTGCCGGAGCGCTCAGCAGCTTGACGTTCTGGACGGATTCGTTGCTCCACATGTCGCACACACAGGCGGCGATGTTGCCGATGGCACTTAAATGGGCACATGCCGCCGTTTTGCCTTCCATGGAAATGGGTACCCCGGCGATGGCTTTCATGTATGGCCCCTCATAGCCGCAGTCCTTATCAGGCCCTATGGCACCCATTTCGAATGCCACCAGGCTCCTGGGGATGGTGGCCACCCTGTCCACTGCCGCAAACACCCTGGGGATCATTCCCTGTTCCGCCAGGGCGAGGGCGGTGTTAGCAAACCCGCATGCCGTATCTCCACCGGCTATAGCGCCGGTCCGTTCGGCGATCCTGACTATATTGGACCAGAGGAACCGCATGTCCCTGACCCCCAGGACACCCAGGGCAAAGATGGCCTTCCTGATGTTGCAGGTGACAAGCGCTTCATCGTGGACCTCCTTACCGCCCGTGGACTCGATGGAAAGGATATCAGCCCCGTCCTCGGCGCATTTCTCAAAGGTGATGAACATGTTTTCCAGGAGTTCGCCCCGTTTCATCAGCGGCGGCCTGAGAATCTCCCTGGTGTCGTTGGGGGTACACCTGAGGAGGCTTTTTAGCCCGTACTTATCCTCGTACTCGTGCATCTTGTCCCGCAGGATCTTGTTAATCTCGATCCCCCACTCGGGCTTCATGGTAGTCTCCGGGAGCAGTTCCAGTTCCACGATGATGCCGGGGGCGTACAGGTCCCTCGCCCTCTTTAAAATCCCCTCAATCATCTCCGCATACTGCCTTCTGACTTCGGGCATGGTGCTTTCCTCAATATTCATCGGCGGGAGGGTCATGTTGATCTCGGGGTAAACCGTCCCTGCGCCGATCACCATGCCGTTCTTTGCTTTTACGGGATGGGGCGCAATCCCGTAGACGAAATCATCCAGGGATTTGACCTCCAGTTCACTAAAGGTTTTAACAGGCTTGTAATCCATTATGGCTCCCTCCATAATTATTAATCCATGGTTCCGTGAGGGTCATCCGGCTATAGCCCGGGCTGCCGCCCGGGTTTCCTACTTCGACAGGTCTACCCGGCCGGCCGTCTTACTCAAGCAGCTGCCTGCAGAGCTCGGTGGCCGAAGCGGCGTCCGGAGCATACCCGTCGGCTCCGATCTCATCTGCAAAATCCTGGCTGAGGGGCGCCCCGCCGACGATTACTTTTACCCGATCCCTCAGCCCGGCGGCGATCAGGGCATCGATGGTTGATTTCATATTCATCATGGTGGTGGTTAACAGGGCGGACATGCCCACGATGTCCGGCTGGTACTTCTTTACCGCCTCTACGAATTTACCCGGTTCGATGTCCACCCCCAGGTTGTAAACCGTGAAGCCGCCGCTCTCCAACATCATGGCCACCAGGTTCTTGCCGATGTCGTGCAGGTCCCCCTTAACGGTTCCCAGTACGATTTTTCCCACGGACGGCATGTCAAAGGCTTGCTGGCTCTGCTTAACAACCTCCACCCCGGCGTTCATGGCGTTGGCCGACATTAAGACCTCAGGGACGAACATCTCGTTGTTCTTGAACAGGACGCCGACCCGGTCCATACCTGCGATCAGACCTTTATTGATCACTTCCAGGGGTTCCGCTCCGCCGCTCAACAAACTCCTGGTCAATTCCACCACCTGTGCTTCATCACCTTCAAATACCGCCTGGGAGAGTTCTTCATAAGTGGGCATTGCAAGAAATCCTCCTTCTTTTTAATGATTTAAATTATTTTGTTTAACCTTGTTTAACCGGTCGCCAAAGAAATGCAACCGATTTATTGCCGCGCTTCCGGAGCACCGCCGCTATCAATCACGCCTGTACAAACCGCTGCGGTGGGCCTTCAGGTAGCCGGCGCAGAAAGGATCCTTACCCAGCAATGCCCGGGAGGCATGGTAGAAACCCATCATCTCCCTGTCCAGGGGGTCCAGGATGTAGGAGTCCATACCGGCGGTCATAAGTTGTACCATGAAGACCTGATTCAGGATCCGCCTGTTGGGTAGCCCGAAACTGACGTTGCTGAGACCGCAAATAATGTGCACATCGGGATAAGCCTGTCTGATAAAGCCCACGGCTTCGAGCACTTCCAATCCCGCCTGGTCGCTGATGCTGAGCGGCTTCACCAGCGGGTCGATGTAGATGTCGCCCCTCTCGACACCGGCCGCTGTCAGGTTTTCTACCAGCTTCCTGACGATCTCGATTCGCTTCTCCGCGGTGGATGGTATCCCGTCGTTATCCATGCATAGGGCCACCACTCTGGCGTTAAATCTCTTCGCGAGGGGCAAAACTGCCTCGAATCGATCCGGTTCCGCGGTAATGGAGTTTAACATAGGCCGCCCCCTGGTCGCCAGCTTCAATCCTGTTTCCAGTACCCGGGGATCGGGGCTGTCGATACATAAGGGAACGTCCACTACCTCCCTCACGGTATTAACCAGCCAGGCCATGATCTCCGGTTCATTGTGAATCAGGGTTCCGCAGTTGATATCAATGTAATCAGCCCCGGCTTCAACTTGCTTCACCGCGATGTCGCGGATATAAGCGGCATCCTCCCTTTCAATTGCCTCTTTAATCGGTTTGCGACTGGTGTTGATCAATTCTCCCACAATGAGCATCGCATCTACCTCCCAACCCGGTTATGGATTAATCCAGCTTCCTTTATCGATAGAATTGTGCTAAACTTAAGTTCATAAGCCAGCTCCTGCCATCACATCCCTTTTGATAGTCTCAGATCCATCAGAACCATTTCCTGTACCCCCGCCTTGAATTATACGTTACTACAATATTAAGATCATGTTAAATAGGCAATAATTTGTGGCTAATTTATAGCGAATTGTCGTGTATAATTTATATTGACCGGTTCGGGTGGGGGCTCCCTTGCGGGAAGGGGGAGGAAGGTGTTCAGGTAGGAAGGTTCGGCCTCGCCGGAGGGAGTCCCCTTTAGTATACCGCAACCAACCGGGACGTTTTACGAAGGAATAAACAGGAAAGCCGGTGATACCTTGAACGGCCGTACCCAGATATTTCAGGACATTATTTCCGCCATCCTGAGGGGAGAGGCCAATGGTGTATTGAAATCAATCAATGCAGGGCTGCAGATGGGAATGAGTGCTGACGAGATCCTGGAAGAGGCCATGATACCGGCAACCATCCAGACCCTGGACAAATACCAGGGAGCTGATTTCTACATCCCCGATGTAATCAACGCCTCCCACGCCATTGAGGCCGGACTGTTCGCCTTAAAACCTTACACCAAAAAAAGCCTCCAGAAGCGAAAGAAAATCGTTATCGGTACTGTGGAGGGGGATATTCACGACATCGGGAAAAACCTGGTGGCCCTGTCCCTGGGTTATGCCGGGTTTGAGGTCGTCGACCTTGGTGTGAATGTCTCGCCAGCGGAATTTGTCAGGGCGGTAGAGCAGCACCGCCCGGAGATTCTGGCAATGTCGGCACTACTGACCACAACCATGGGCGAAATGGCCAGGGTAATCAAGGCCCTGGAGAAGCATCACCTGCGCAAGAGCGTCAGGGTGCTGGTGGGGGGAGGGCCTGTGACGAAGGAGTTTGCTGAGTCCATCGGGGCGGACGCCTACGGCAGCTCGGCCCGTGAGGCCATCAGTATCGCCCAATCCCTGGTGAGGCGGTGCAGTGACCGCGAAAGGGATTATGCCTGTTGAAAGGGTAAGAACGACTGCCCGGGCGATGTTCACCCGGGCAGTGTTATATTCAGACCAATGGAGAGAAATTCTTTCTCCTATACTCGTTAGGACTCAAGCCGGTAATTTTTTTAAAAACCTTGCAGAAATAACTGCGCTCTTTAAAACCCGTCTGTATAGCTACCGACTCAATGGTCTGTTCGGTTTGCCTGAGCAAGAGCTTCGCCTGCTCGATCCTCACCTTGTTAATGTGCTCGGTGAGGGAATAGCCCATCTTTTTTTTGAACAGTTGCCCCAGATATGCCGGGCTCAGGTAGCTGGCTCTGGCAATTTCTTTAACAGAGAGGCTCTCCGAACTATAGTTTTTCTGGATATATTCGACAACTCTGTCGATTATGCCCTCTCCCTCGCTGGAATTCCTTTCCGCAATCAACTCGATAAAGGCGTTTCCCACCGCCAGAAGCCAGAGGACAGCCTTTTCTACGGTGTCAGCCTCGTCTATCTCCCTCAGCTTCAGATCGCTTAAGTGGATTACTTCCCCGAACTTTACTCCGTATTCGGTCGACGTACGGATAAGGAAGCTCAGGAGTTCCAGGCTGCGCCCCTTGATAACTTCCAATTGCCCCTTGCTCTGGATAAAAATCTGCAGGACGAGCTGCTCTAGCAGCTTTTTTGCCTTATCGATATCTGATCTCCTGATCTCCATAAAGATCTGGTTCCCTATCTTGCTCAGGTCCTGCTCTGTGTTGCCCCCGGCGGTCTGGCTCCCGACATCCTTCTGTTTCTTGTTTTCCGTCCATATCCAGGAACCGACTCTTCGCAATTTTTGCTGGAAGTCAAAGATCTCTCCCTCGCTCTTTGCTACGTAACTGGTAATGATAAAGACCAGATCGGCCGCGGCCTGGATCTCTACCGACGACACCGACTTAACCCTGTCTACGGATTGTAACAAAATGTTGGGGTCCTGCTCTATCTCAGACGCCAGTTCCCTGATCCAGTGATGACAGAATTCGGCGGGCTGCCACATCATTACCTAGCCGCAAATAAAATTCCCGATGTGCTTGCCCCTGTAGAAAAAGGGGCAGACCCATGAGATAAGGCCGGCATGGCATTTGAAAATATAAGGCTCTTTCCATTTGAGGGCTTGCTCCCCGGCCCAGGCATAAGAACTCCGGCAACGGGCCATTCCGGTAGGACTCGATTTGACCAGCTGGCAGAACTCGCAATCACCCTGCTCGGAGGAGAGTATGCAATTTCCTTCCAAATCTGTTATGGCGGAAAACATCCTCGTAGCATAAGAAAAAGAGTTTAACAACCTCTGGAAAAGCTCCTTTTCCATCTTCTTTTTTATTTGGAGGTCTTCCATTCTTTCGCTCAAACTTAGCGCCAGCATTATAACCCGCCCTCCTCACGACCGGCAATGATTTACGAATCTCCTCATTTCGGGATTCCTCTTCCCGTCAACCCGCCCGGAAATCGCCGGGCGGCGCAAGGCGGAGTGATGACAGAAGGATCCCTATTTTGAGTTTACAACGGGAACAATTAACAGGTAAGTGCACAAATTTTTTTCATTGTGTACTAATTAATGTTTTCGGTGTATATTTTTTGTATCCTTCTCGCTAGCGTGCATAAAAATTGCTTATGACGGATCACTGTAAGGGCAGGATTGTTGTTTTGTGAGTGCTTTCCTAAATAAATAAAAATTATTTCGTTTTAAGGCTAATTGTTTTATAATATAGGCCGAAAGGCCTAAAACGAGGTTGAATTTTTATAACTTTTTGGGCATCAAGTAAAGAACAAAATTCAGGTTTAAAAATTTGTTTGCCGAGTTAAAGTTCAACAAAATTTAAAAGCAGGATTTTAAGGATGGTAGCAGGAAAAATAAACTTTGTGTAGAAGTTCACTAATGTAATCAGAAAAATGAACGTCCATTTTTCCGAACAATAGACCTGACCGGCAATCTTCGTGATCAGAGATTAAGAATGGAGTTGATGTACAGGTGAAACTGGCTATTTCCGGAAAGGGCGGTGTCGGCAAAACAACTATTGCCGCCGGTTTGATTAAATACTTTGCCGGGCAGGGATACCAGGTCTATGCCGTTGACGCTGACCCCGATACTAGTCTTGGTATGGTCCTTGGCCTCCCCGAAGAAAGGCTGGGTACCCTAAAGCCAATAGTCGACATGCGTCAAATCATTGCCGAACGTACAGGAGGGGAGGGGGCTTTCTTTGCTTTAAACCCGGAGGTCGATAGTCTGCTAGAGGATTTCACCATAAAAAACGATAATATCCTCTTCCTGAAAATGGGGGCTATTAAACCAGGGGGTTCTACCTGTTATTGCCGGGAAAATACTGTTTTAAATGCCATGATCAACTCTCTCCTCCTGAAACGCCGGGAAATGGTTGTCCTGGATATGGGGGCAGGTATCGAACACCTTACCCGGGGAACGGCCCGCGGTGTAGATACCATGCTCATCGTTACCGAACCCACGCTGGTAAGCATCCAGACTGCCCGGGTTATCCAAAAACTGGCGTCCGAACTGGGGATTGAACAAATAAAATTTATAGGTAATAAACTGCGCCACCACAGGGATGAAGAATTCATCCTCAACCACTTGCCGTCAGGTGAGGTCATCGGCCTTATTCCCTTTCAGCCGGCAATCCTTGACCAGGCAGCCGGGATTACCAGTACACAGTCCTTTATTGCTACAGGTATTACTGAACTGGCTTCCCGATTAATAGAGAATTAAACCAGATTACCGGGGTATACGGCGGGGGGAACCGGAGTTCTCTCCGGAAAAAAATGGGTAATAACACCTGTTAACCCAACGGGTGTAGGATTAAATGTACCAAGGAGGTAAGCAGTATGCCCAGGTTCCGCGATCTCTCCCATAATTGTAGGCCCTCAGAGGCACCACGGGTCATGGAACCCAAAAACAGGGACCGCACCGTAGATCCGGCGGTCCTGGAAATGCTGGTTAAAAGTAAGGATGACAAAGTCATCACCGCTTTTGACCGCTTCGTCGCCCAGCAACCCCAGTGTAAAATCGGGTATGAAGGTATTTGCTGCCGTTTCTGCATGGCCGGTCCCTGCCGTATCAAGGCAACCGATGGCCCTGGCAGCCGTGGTATTTGCGGCGCTTCTGCCTGGACCATTGTCGCCCGTAATGTAGGTTTAATGATCCTTACCGGTGCCGCCGCCCACTGCGAACACGGCAACCATATAGCCCATGCCCTGGTAGAAATGGCCGAAGGTAAAGCTCCTGATTATAGCGTCAAGGACGAGGCCAAGCTCAAAGAAGTCTGCCGACGGGTGGGTATTGAGGTAGAAGGCAAAAGCGTTTTGGAACTGGCCCAGGAGGTAGGCGAGAAGGCCCTGGAAGACTTCCGCCGCTTGAAGGGTGAAGGTGAAGCCACCTGGCTGATGACCACTATTAATGAGGGCCGGAAAGAAAAGTTCCGTACCCACAATGTTGTTCCCTTTGGTATTCATGCCTCTATTTCCGAGCTGGTCAATCAGGCCCATATGGGTATGGATAACGACCCTGTTAACCTGGTCTTCAGCGCCATCAGGGTAGCCCTGGCTGACTATACGGGTGAACATATAGCTACTGATTTCTCCGACATTCTCTTCGGTACTCCCCAACCGGTGGTCAGCGAAGCCAACATGGGGGTCCTGGATCCGGATCAAGTCAACTTCGTCCTCCATGGCCATAATCCCTTGTTGAGTGAGATTATTGTCCAGGCGGCGCGGGAGATGGAAGGAGAGGCCAAGGCCGCCGGTGCCAAAGGCATCAACCTGGTGGGTATCTGCTGCACCGGTAACGAAGTCCTGATGCGCCAGGGTATCCCCTTGGTTACTTCCTTCGCCTCCCAGGAACTGGCCATCTGCACCGGAGCTATTGACGCCATGTGCGTCGACGTCCAGTGTATTATGCTTTCCATCAGCGCCGTAGCCGAGTGTTATCATACCCGGATCATCACTACTGCCGATAACGCCAAGATTCCCGGTGCCTACCATATCGACTATCAAACGGCTACGGCTATCGAAAGCGCGAAAACCGCCATCCGCATGGCCATCGAGGCATTCAAGGAAAGAAAAGAAAGTAACCGTCCGGTTTACATCCCCCAGATTAAGAACCGGGTAGTCGCCGGCTGGAGCCTTGAAGCCCTGACCAAACTCCTGGCTACCCAGAATGCTCAAAATCCCATCCGGGTACTCAACCAGGCCATCCTGGACGGTGAACTGGCTGGCGTAGCCTTAATCTGCGGGTGTAACAACCTCAAAGGGTTCCAGGATAACTCCCACCTGACGGTAATGAAAGAACTGCTGAAAAATAATGTCTTTGTGGTGGCTACGGGTTGCTCCGCCCAGGCCGCCGGAAAGCTTGGCCTCCTGGATCCGGCCAATGTGGAAACCTACTGCGGCGATGGTCTCAAGGGCTTCCTGAAACGCCTGGGTGAAGGCGCCAACATCGAAATCGGCCTGCCGCCTGTGTTCCACATGGGTTCCTGTGTGGATAACTCCCGGGCCGTCGACCTCTTGATGGCCATGGCCAACGATCTGGGCGTAGATACCCCGAAGGTGCCCTTCGTAGCCTCGGCCCCGGAAGCCATGAGCGGTAAGGCTGCCGCCATCGGCACCTGGTGGGTATCCCTCGGCGTACCGACCCATGTCGGCACCATGCCCCCGGTAGAAGGTAGCGACCTCATTTATAGTATTCTAACCCAGATAGCCAGCGACGTTTATGGTGGTTACTTCATCTTCGAAATGGATCCCCAGGTAGCTGCCCGGAAGATCCTTGACGCCCTGGAATACCGCACCTGGAAGCTGGGCGTACACAAAGAGGTAGCTGAACGTTATGAAACCAAACTCTGCCAGGGTTACTAGAGGATGAGGAGGGTCAGTTAATGACTGATTTTGATAAAATCTTCGAGGGTGCTATTCCAGAAGGTAAAGAGCCGGTAGCCCTGTTCCGGGAGGTTTACCACGGCGCCATTACAGCTACCAGTTACGCGGAAATCCTTTTAAACCAGGCCATCCGGACCTATGGTCCCGACCATCCCGTCGGTTATCCTGATACAGCCTATTACCTGCCGGTTATTCGCTGTTTCAGCGGGGAAGAGGTCAAAAAACTGGGGGATTTACCACCTATTTTAAACCGCAAGCGAGCGCAGGTAAGCCCTGTCCTGAATTTCGAGAATGCCCGCCTGGCCGGGGAAGCCACCTGGTATGCGGCCGAGATCATTGAAGCCCTGCGTTACCTTAAATATAAGCCTGATGAACCCCTCCTGCCCCCACCCTGGACGGGTTTCATCGGCGACCCGGTTGTCCGCCGTTTCGGTATCAAGATGGTCGACTGGACCATTCCGGGTGAAGCTATTATCCTGGGTCGAGCCAAAGACTCGAAGGCCCTGGCCAAAATCGTCAAGGAACTCATGGGTATGGGCTTTATGCTCTTCATCTGTGATGAAGCGGTAGAACAGCTGCTGGAAGAAAACGTCAAACTGGGGATTGACTATATCGCCTATCCCCTGGGGAACTTCACCCAGATTGTTCATGCCGCCAACTATGCCCTGCGGGCTGGTATGATGTTCGGTGGCGTTACCCCGGGTGCCCGTGAAGAACAGCGCGATTACCAGCGCCGCCGTATCCGCGCCTTTGTCCTTTATCTCGGCGAGCATGACATGGTCAAGACGGCTGCCGCCTTCGGGGCCATCTTTACCGGCTTTCCGGTAATCACCGACCAGCCCCTACCGGAGGACAAACAGATCCCGGATTGGTTCTTCAGCGTTGAGGACTATGATAAAATAGTCCAGATAGCCATGGAGACCCGTGGGATCAAGCTCACCAAGATCAAGTTGGATCTGCCCATTAACTTTGGCCCTGCCTTTGAGGGCGAGAGTATCCGTAAGGGCGATATGTACGTAGAAATGGGCGGCAACCGGACGCCGGCCTTTGAGCTGGTATGCACCGTTTCGGAATCCGAGATCACTGATGGTAAGATTGAAGTCATAGGTCCTGATATTGACCAGATACCGGAAGGGAGCAAACTGCCCCTGGGCATTCTGGTGGACATCTATGGCCGTAAAATGCAGGCCGATTTTGAAGGAGTCCTCGAACGGCGCATCCACGACTTCATCAACTACGGTGAAGGTCTCTGGCACACCGGCCAGCGTAACATCAACTGGTTGCGGGTCAGCAAAGATGCCGTAGCCAAGGGTTTCCGTTTCAAGAACTACGGTGAAATCCTGGTAGCCAAAATGAAAGAAGAATTCCCCGCCATTGTGGACCGGGTCCAGGTAACCATTTTTACCGATGAAGCCAAGGTCAAAGAATATATGGAGGTCGCCCGGGAGAAATACAAGGAACGTGACGACCGCATGCGCGGCCTTACCGATGAAACAGTGGATACCTTTTACTCCTGCGTCCTCTGCCAGTCCTTTGCCCCCAACCATGTGTGTATTGTCACCCCGGAACGGGTGGGCCTGTGTGGAGCCGTAAGCTGGCTGGACGCCAAGGCGTCCTATGAAATCAACCATGCCGGTCCTAACCAGCCCATCCCTAAAGAAGGGGAAATTGATCCCATTAAGGGTATCTGGAAGAGTGTAAATGACTATCTCTATACAGCTTCCAACCGTAACCTGGAACAGGTCTGCCTGTACACCCTTATGGAGAATCCCATGACCTCCTGCGGTTGCTTTGAGGCCATTATGGCCATCCTGCCGGAGTGCAACGGCATCATGATTACCACCAGGGATCACGCCGGCATGACTCCTTCGGGGATGACCTTCTCTACCCTGGCCGGGATGATCGGCGGTGGCACCCAGACCCCGGGCTTTATGGGCATCGGCCGCACCTATATCGTCAGCAAAAAGTTTATTTCCGCCGATGGTGGTATCGCCCGGATCGTCTGGATGCCCAAATCTCTGAAGGATTTCCTCCACGACGACTTTGTACGTCGTAGTGTTGAGGAGGGCCTGGGAGAGGACTTTATCGATAAAATAGCTGATGAGACCATCGGTACCACCGTGGATGAAATCTTGCCCTACTTGGAGGAAAAGGGACACCCGGCCTTGACCATAGATCCCATTATGTGAGAGCCTGCACCCGGTTCCGGGGCTATCCCGGGGATTGGCCCCGGAACCGAGCTGAATTAATCATGAAAGAAAGGAGTCAACAAATATGCCTTTGACGGGACTGGAGATTTACAAGCAGCTACCCAAAAAGAATTGTGGCGAGTGCGGGACACCCACCTGTCTGGCCTTCGCCATGAACCTGGCCTCCGGAAAGGCCAGCCTTGATTCCTGTCCGTATGTTTCAGATGCCGCCCGGGAGGCCCTGGACGCGGCCGCGGCACCACCCATTGCCAAGGTAGTCCTGGGCGCCGGGCCGACTGCCGTAGAAATGGGGGATGAGACGGAACTCTTCCGCCATGATAAACGTTTTTACCATGAAACCGCCATTGCCATCCAGGTTAGCGACAACTTGAGCAGTGAAGAACTGAAGGCTAAAGTCGAAGCTATAAATGGCCTGAACTTCGACCGGGTGGGCCAGCACTACACCATCCAGGCCATAGCCATCCGCCATGATGCCGATGACCCTGCTGCTTTCAAGGCAGCGGTAGCCAGTGTAGCCGCCGCTACCCAGTTAAACCTTGTCCTTATGGCCGATGATCCTGACGTATTAAAGGAAGCCCTAGCAGGAGTAGCCGACCGCAAGCCCCTCTTATATGCCGCCACCGGCGCTAATTACGAAGCCATGACCGCCCTGGCCAAAGAAAACAACTGCCCCCTGGCCGTCTATGGTAACGGTCTGGAGGAACTGGCCGAACTGGTAGATAAAATCGTTGCCCTGGGCCACAAGCAGTTGGTCCTCGATCCCGGTGCCAGGGAGACCTCCAGGGCCATCGCGGATTTCACCCAGATCCGCCGCCTGGCCATTAAGAAACGTTTCCGTTCCTTCGGTTATCCCATTATCGCCCTTACTACTGCTGCCAATCCATTAGACGAGGTACTCCAGGCAGTTAACTATGTGACCAAGTATGCTAGCTTGGTGGTTTTACGCACCGATGCCAAAGAACACCTGCTCCCCCTCTTGTCCTGGCGCCAGAACCTCTACACCGACCCCCAGGTTCCCATCAGGGTAGAGGAGAAACTGAATGAAATCGGTGCCGTCAACGAGAATTCGCCGGTCTACGTAACCACCAACTTCTCCCTGACCTATTACTCCGTCGAGGGCGAGATCGAGAGCACCAAGATCCCCAGTTACCTGCTCTCGGTGGATACCGACGGACTGTCAGTCTTGACGGCCTATGCCGATGGTAAATTTGAAGCCGAGAAAATCGCCGCCGTTATGAAAAAGGTGGACCTGGACAATAAGGTTAAACGCCACCGGATCATTATTCCCGGGGCTGTCGCCGTCCTGAAGGGCAAACTGGAAGACTTAACTGGATGGGAAGTTATCGTTGGCCCCAGGGAAGCCAGCGGCATCGTGGCCTTTGCCCGGGCCAACCTGGCTTCATAGGATAAACGGGAGGGGATGCCTGTGGATCAGTTTGCTGTCACCTTTTTACCTGATAATATCACCGTCCGGGTGGCGGCTGGTACCAGCATTATGGAGGCGGCCAACCAGGCCGGCCTGCCCCTGAAAAGCACCTGCGGCGGGGCCGGCACCTGTGGTCGCTGTGCCATCAAGGTCCAGGAGGGGAAAGTTGAGGTCAGGGGAGGCCATCTTCCGGCCCGTTTAAGGGAAGAGGGCTATTCCCTGGCGTGCCAGACCATGGTTATGGGAGATGCTATAATAGCCATCCCACCGGAATCCCGCCTGGGCCGGCACCAGGTATTACTGCAGGATAAAGGACGCCTGCAGGACAGCCTGACTGATCTACTGGGCAGTTATCCCCTTGACCCGGCGTGTAGCGTTGCCTCCCTGGTCTTGCCGGAACCGACGCTGACTGAAAACACCAGTGATGCCAGCCGCCTGCTGGCCACCCTGCGCAAGGAAAAGGGCCTGGAGGGGCAACTCGACCTGGTCTTCTTGCAGGAGTTACCGGATAGCCTGCGCCAGGCCAACTGGCAAGTAGATGTTACCCTGGCCGCGGGAAGTAATCGTCTTATCCGGATCACCCCCCTGGGGGAAACAAGAGCCTTCGGCTTGGCTATTGACCTGGGTACAACCACGGTAGTGGTATCCCTGCTGGACCTGCGCAGTGGCGAACGGGTGATGCGCAAGGGCAGTTATAACCGCCAGGCAGTTTATGGTGATGACGTTATCTCCCGGATTATTCACGCCACCAGTAATGAGGGGGGCCTGGAGGAATTACGCCAGGCGGCCCTGGCTACCATTAACGATTTAATAACAGCGGTCCTGACTTCCGGGGGAATTGATCCGGCAGAGGTAACGGCAGCAACTATAGCCGGCAATACCACCATGACTCACCTGTTGCTGGGAATAAACCCCAGGTACCTCCGCCTGCAGCCCTATATACCGGCAGCAGCCGAATTGCCGGTACTGAAGGCCGCCGAGGTGGGGTTAAAGATTAATCCGCTGGCTCCGGTCCAAATCTTCCCGGCGGTAGCCAGCTATGTAGGCGGGGACATCGTCTCCGGCGCCCTCTTTACCCGGATTGCCAGTAGTGAAGAATTGACCCTCTTCATTGACATCGGCACCAACGGGGAAATGGTCCTGGGCAACAGCGACTGGCTGATCTCCTGTGCCTGTTCGGCCGGGCCGGCTTTTGAGGGCAGCGGCATTACCTGCGGTATGCGGGCCATGGAAGGAGCAATCGAAGGGGTGAGCATCGACCCGGATACCCTGGAAGTCGAGTTGGAGGTAATCGGCGGTGGTCGCCCGTCCGGGATATGTGGTAGCGGTTTAATTGACTGCCTGGCAAAGCTCCGGCGCGCGGGTATTATTGACCGCACCGGCAACTTCCAGGAAGTAGCCACCCCACGGCTGCGTACCACTGACGAAGGCCCGGAATTTGTCCTGGCCTGGGCTACCCAGAGCAGTACCCAGCGGGATATTGTCCTGACCGCCGCCGACATTAAAAACCTTATTCGTTCCAAGGGAGCCGTTTTCGCCGGCATCCAGAGCCTGCTCAAAACAGTCTCCCTTGAAATAGACGCCATCGAAAGGATCATCATCGCCGGTGGGTTCGGCAATTACCTCCATATCCCCAATGCCGTAGAGATCGGCCTGTTACCCGACCTACCGCCGGAGAAATATATTTTTGCCGGCAATACTTCCCTGAAGGGAGCCGAGCTGGCCCTCCTTTCCCAGCCGGCCTGGCAGGAAACCCTGGAACTGGCCCGCAGGATGACCTACCTGGAGCTTTCAGCCGGCAACCTCTTCATGGAAGAGTTTGTATCGGCCCTGTTCCTGCCCCATACCAGGCTGGAACTCTTCCCATCCGTGGGGAATGGGTCCGGCGACGAAAGGAGGTCGGGTTAATGGCCCGTCATATTGCCATAGCCGGTAAGGGGGGGACAGGTAAGACCACCTTTGCCGCCCTGATGATCCGCTACTTGATTGAGGGGCAAAAGGGCAGCATCCTGGCCGTCGATGCCGATCCTAACGCCAATTTAAATGAAGCCCTGGGTGTCCAGATAGACACAGTCATTGCTGATATTCTGGATGCCACCAAGAATCCAAAATCCATACCCGAGGGCATGAGCAAGGAGATATTCGTCCAGTACCAGCTGGCCCAGGCCCTGGTAGAAACGAAAGACTTCGACCTGCTAACTATGGGCCGGCCCCAGGGACCAGGATGTTATTGCTACCCCAATGATCTTTTACGGAAACACCTGGAAACCCTGAGCGATAATTATGACTACATGATTATCGATAGCGAGGCCGGCCTGGAGCACATCAGCCGGCGGATTATCCAAAATGTGAGCGATCTATTCGTTATCAGTGATGCCTCAGCCCGGGGTATCCGTTCCGCCGGCAGGGTAAGGGAATTGGTTCAGGAATTACAGTTGCCAATCAATAACCTGTACCTGATAGTTACCAAAACTACTGGCGATATTGCCCCCCTTCAGGAGGAGATCGAAAGGACAGGAATACCCTTAACGGGAGTTATCCCCTACGATGAGCAAATAGTAGATTATGATATTCACAGTAAACCCCTTTTTGATCTGCCGGCAACTTCCGTATCGGTTCAAGCAGTAAAAGCTATCCTGGCCCGATGCCAGTTTTAAGTTGAAAGGAGTGTTTTAAAATGGCCGTCCAGATTTTACGTGATCGTAGCCGAGCTGCCGTCCAGAAAGTTGTCCTGGGCGCCACCAAAGACCAGGGGGGTACCCGCAGCCATACCATCGTCGTCGGTGGCGATGCTGCCCTGCCTTTCCACCATTTCGAAGGAGAGATTGTCAACAGGCCGGTAATCGGTATGGAAGTGCAGGATATCGTACCCGACTGGCCCGACGTTCTCAAAGATCCCTTCACCGATGTTATTAATGAACCAGGGCGCTGGGCCCAAAAGTGCGTAGCCGAGTATGGTGCTGACCTTATCTACCTGAAACTTGACGGGGCCGACCCCGAAGGCGCCAACCATTCTGTGGACCAGTGCGTAGCTACTGTTAAAGAGGTCCTGCAGGCCGTGGGGGTACCCCTGGTAGTGGTAGGTTGCGGCGATGTGGAAAAGGACCATGAGGTCCTGGAAGCAGTAGCCGAGGCTGCTGCCGGCGAGAATCTCCTCCTGGGTAACGCTGAACAGGAAAACTATAAATCCCTAACGGCAGCCTGCATGGTCCACAAGCATAATATCATCGCCCGTTCGCCCCTGGATATTAACATTTGTAAACAACTCAACATCCTGATCAATGAAATGAACCTGCCCCTGGATCATATCGTCATCGACCCGTCCATCGGCGGCCTGGGTTATGGTATTGAATACTCCTTCTCGATTATGGAACGCATCCGTCTGGGGGCCCTGCAGGGAGATAAGATGCTCTCCATGCCGGTCATCTGCACCGTAGGCTATGAGGCCTGGCGCGCCAAGGAAGCCTCGGCACCGGTGAGCGAATACCCGGGCTGGGGTAAGGAAACCGAGCGTGGCATCCTCTGGGAAGCCGTTACCGCCACTGCCCTGCTCCAGGCCGGCGCCCACATCCTCCTCATGCGCCATCCGGAAGCCGTAGCCAGGGTGAAGGAGAATATCGACCAGTTAATGGTGAGCAACGCCTATTAAACCTGGTTAATGGGCCTACATGAAAGGTTTGTGCTGGCATTTGTTGCTAGCGACCTGGACGAGGGACAAAACGGCCCCGGGCAAAGCAGGGGAGCCTTTCATGGAAGGCATGTGCCCCCTCGATGAACGGAAAAAGTGAGTTGTGGAAGCCGGGGATATATCCCGGAGCCGCGAAGAAGCGTAGTAACAGGATAAGTGAGACAACCGCTGCCGTTGCCGGGGACGCCAGATGGTACCTGTAAAGGGAACAACGCGATTTCATAACAGGAATAAGGGCAATCTGCAGGCGGCTACAGCGGTCCGGACCGAGCCGTAGTGCTGCGGGCGTGCAACTTCTGAGCAAAAGGATATATCCCCGCCCGTCCAGAAAATACCAAATTCTAAAAGAACGTTATTTCAAAGGAGGCAATCCCATGCTCATTATCGGTGAACGGATTAACGGTATGTTCGGCGACATCAAACGGGCCATCCAGGAACGGGACCCGGCCCCGGTACAGGAGTGGGCCCGGCGCCAGGAGGAAGGCGGCGCCCGCGCCCTGGACCTGAACGTGGGCCCGGCCGTCCAGGACAAGGTCAGCGCCATGGAGTGGCTGGTCGAGGTCACCCAGGAGGTCAGCAACCTGACCCTGTGTCTGGATTCCACCAATATCAAAGCCATCGAAGCCGGGCTGAAAAAATGTAAAAACCGGGCCATGATCAACTCCACCAATGCCGAGCGAGAAAAGGTAGAAAAGCTCTTCCCCCTGGCCGTCGAACATGGTGCCGCCCTTATAGGCCTGACCATGAATAAAACTGGTATTCCCAAGGATAGCGATACCCGCCTGGCCTTTGCCATGGAGTTGGTAGCCGCTGCCGATGAGTTCGGGCTGCCCATGGAGGATTTGTACATTGATCCCCTGATTCTTCCTGCCAATGTAGCCCAGGACCATGCTCCGGAAGTCCTGAAAACTCTCCAGCAGATCAAGATGCTGGCCGATCCGGCTCCCAAGACAGTCCTGGGTTTAAGTAATGTCTCCCAGAACTGCCAGAATCGGCCCTTGATTAACCGGACCTTCCTTGCCATAGCCATGGCCTGCGGCCTTGATGCCGCCATCGCCGACGCTTGCGACGAAGCCCTCATCGAAACGGCAGCCACGGCAGAGATCTTGCTCAACCAAACCGTTTACTGCGATTCTTTTGTCAAGATGTTTAAAACCAGGTAGGAATTTTTCATAGTAACGTCGAAATGTAATTAAAGCATTGTTAAAAGATTACTACTTCAAAATCTCCAGCGCCAGCAGCAATACGTAAATGCCCCCAGGGAATACCGTGACGGCAGGTGCCAGCGGATTGCTGTACGCTGGTGCCTGCTTTTTTAGCGCCGAAAGGAGGAAGGGGATTGGCTGAACAACAGGTTGTACCTTCCCAGCAACTTGTGGCTCCGGTGGCCAGACTATCGGGACAACCTGTCAATCGCTGTTACCAGTGCCACAAATGCACAGGCGGTTGTCCCGTTACTGCGGTCATGGACCTGATGCCCCATCAGGTGGTACGTTATGTCCAGCTGGGGTTGGAGGAAGAACTCTTAAAAAGCAAAACCATCTGGCAATGTGCCGCCTGCCGGACCTGTATTTCCCGCTGTCCTAACGGCATTGATATTGCCGCTATCAACGATGCCCTAAAGCAACGGGCCCTGGCCCGGGGAATTCAGCCGGCCCTACCGGAAGTTGCTGCCTTCCACCAGGCCTTCCTGGCTTCGTTAAAAAGTAGGGGCCGGGTCCATGAACTGGGAATGATGATTGCCTTTAAACTGAAAACTGGAACTTACTTCCAGGATGTCCCCCTGGGACTGAAGATGTTCCAGCACCGCAAACTGCGGCTTCTGCCCGAAGGGATCAAAAACCGGCAGCGTTTCCGGGCCCTACTCCAGGGTGAAAAGGGGTGGCGGGAATGAGGTTGAGTTATTACCCCGGCTGTTCCCTGCATTCCACGGCGGCCGAATTCTCCGTTTCTACCGAGGCCCTCTTTCAGGCCCTGGGGATTGAATTACGGGAACTGGATGACTGGTGTTGCTGTGGGGCCACTTCTGGTCACTCCCTCAGCAATTTCTTGAGCCATGCCCTGCCCCTGCACAACCTGGTACTGGCCGAGGCTACCGGTGACGATCTGCTGGTTCCCTGCGCCGCCTGTTACAATTCCCTGAAAAACGCCCAGGCTTTTATGGCCGGCGGCAGCCAGGAGGCTCAAGAACTTAACCGGCAGGTCGCTCAAGCCCTGGGCCGGGAATACAGGGGTGAGGTTCGGGTACGCCACGTCATTGAGGTTCTGGCCGATCCCCGGGTCGAAAACTTGATCAAAGATCGCCTGAAAAAGAGCCTGGCCGGTATGCCCCTGGCTTCCTATTACGGTTGTCTCTTGACCCGGCCGCCTAAAGTAGCCAGTTTTGAATCTAATCCTGAACAGCCCCAGCTAATGGACCGCCTTTTGCGACTGGCCGGGGCTATGCCGGTGTCCTGGAGCCATAAAAATGAATGCTGCGGGGCCAGCCTGGCCATTCCCCAACCGCAAATCGTCGAAGGGCTGGTCGGTAAAATCGTAGCCGCTGCCCGCCGGGCCGGGGCTGTAGCCATAGTTACGGCCTGTCCTCTCTGCCAGACCAACCTGGACAGCCGCCAGCCAGCCGGAGGGGATTTCTTGCCCGTTTTCTTTATTACAGAAATCATAGGCCTGGCCCTGGGTCTAAATGCTACACCCTGGTTAAGAAAGCACCTGATCGATCCCCTGCCCCTTTTGCACCAGCAGGGATTACTGGCAGCCTCTTAGCGGAAAGGTTGTGAGAAAATATGAGTGCAAAGAAGGAAACTACTCCGGCCGTCGGTGCTGTCCTGGTTCTTGGTGGTGGTATCGCCGGCATGCAGTCGGCCCTTGACCTGGCCAACGCCGGTTACCTGGTGCACATGGTCACGGAGAGTTCTTCCATCGGCGGCCACATGGCCCAGCTGGATAAAACCTTTCCCACCAATGAATGTGCCATGTGCCTGCTGGGGCCACGGATGACAGATACCTCCAACCACCCCAACATCCGCTTGCATACCTGCGCTACCCTGGAGAAGGTGGAGGGGGAAAAGGGTAATTTTACTGTCCAGATTCGGGAAAAGCCCCGCTATGTCAATATCCAGGAGTGTACGGCCTGCGGCGACTGCGAGCAGGCCTGCCCGGTATCTATTCCCAACGAGTATAACCAGGAAATGGGTACCCGCAAGGCCATTCACAAGATGTTCCCCCAGGCCGTTCCCAATAAGTACCTGATTACCAAACGGGGGACGCCGCCCTGCCGCAGCACCTGCCCTGCCGGCACCAATGTCCAGGGGTATGTGGCTTTAATCTCCCAGGGTAAATTTGCCGAGGCCCTGGAGGTCGTCCACCGGCGTATGCCCTTCGCCGGCATTTGCGGCCGCATTTGCCATCACCCCTGTGAAACGGAATGTAACCGCGGGCGGTATGACGACCCCATTGCCATCGCCACCCTGAAGCGGGCGGCCTATGACTATGGCTGGGAAGCCGAGGCCTCCCGGGAGAAGGAGCGAAGACCGGAACTGCCATCCAGGAAAGAAAAGGTGGCCATTATCGGCGCCGGCCCGGCGGGCTTGACTGCCGCCCAGGACCTGGCCCTGGCCGGTTACCAGGTAACTATCTACGACGCCTTGAACCAGCCCGGTGGCATGCTCCGGGGCGGCATACCCCGCTACCGCCTGCCCATGGAGGTAGTCGACCGGGAAACGCAGCGCATCCTCAACCTGGGAATCAAGTTTGTCCCCAATACCGTTGTTGGTAAAGATATCAATTTGAAAGACCTGCAAAAGGAATATAACGCCGTTATTATTGCCGTCGGCCTGCAGCAGAGCCGGATGCTCAAACTGGACGGCTCCGAACTAGAGGGCATTTTACCGGGCGTTAATTTTCTGCGGGAAGCGGCCCTGGGCGGCCGTCCGGAGGTAGGGGAGAAGGTCGTCGTCATTGGCGGCGGCAATGTGGCCATTGACGTGGCCCGTACCGCCCGGCGCCTGGGTGCCAGGGAAGTCCACCTGGCCTGCCTGGAGTCCCGGGAGGAAATGCCGGCCCACCCCTGGGAGGTTGAAGAAGCCCTGGAAGAGGGTATTATTCTCCATCCCTCCTGGGGTCCCAAACGCTTCCTGGGAGCCAAGGGGCGGGTGACGGGCATCGAACTGATGCAGTGCACCCGGGTTTTTGACGAAGAGCACCGCTTTAACCCCCAGTATAATCCGGAGGTAACCCAAACCCTAACGGCTGATACAATTATCATGGCCATCGGCCAGGCGGCCGATCTCTCCCTTCTGGGGGAAAAGAGCCCGGTTGCCACCAACCGCGGTCTCATCAAAGCTGATCCCCTGACCCTGGCCACCAGTGTGCCCGGAGTATTTGCCTGCGGTGATATTGTTCGGGGCCCAGCATCGGTGGTCGAGGCGGTAGCCAGTGGCCACGAGGCAGCGGAATCGGTAAAACGCTACCTTCAAGGGGAAGACCTGGCCACCGGCCGTTCCCTGGAGAAGGAACCCCACCTGGACCCGCCCCCCAATGTGGTGCCCTTCCCTGGCCGGCGCCAGGCCCAGGCCATGGCCCCGGTAGAAGAGCGCGTTAAGGATTTCCGGGAGGTCTACCAGGGCTTTACCCCCGAGGAGGCCATAGCCGAAGCCAAACGCTGCCTGAACTGTGGTATTTGTTCCGAGTGTCTCCAATGCGAAGCCGTCTGTAAAAAGAAGGCCATTGAGCACTGGCAACAGGAAAAGGTTACGAAATTAAAAGTAGGGTCTATTGTCCTGGCGCCCGGGTTCGAACTCTTTGATGCCACCCTGGCAGGTGAGTATGGCTACGGCTATTACGCTAATGTCTTGACCAGCCTGGAGTTCGAGCGTCTCCTGAGCGCCACCGGTCCTACAGAGAGCCATGTATTACGGCCCTCCGACCAGCGACCGCCGAAAAAGGTGGCCTTTATCCAGTGCGTCGGCTCCCGGGACTGCGAGCGGGAGGGGAGCCCCTATTGTTCAGCCATCTGTTGCATGTACTCCACCAAGGAGGCCCTCATCGCCAGGGAACACGACGCCAATATCGAGCCGACTATCTTTTACCTGGATATCCGTGCCTATGGGAAAAACTTTGACCGTTATGTTGAATCTGCCAAGGCCGGGGGTGTCCGTTATGTCCGGGCCATGATCTCCAGGGTCGAAGAGGATCCCCAGACCAAAAACCTGATCATCCAATATTACACAGACGGCAGGGTGCAACGGGAGGAGTTCGACCTGGTTGTCCTGGCCGTGGGGGTAAAACCGCCCATCGACGCCGAAAAAATTGCCGCCGCTACCGGTATTGAGTTAAACCCCTACGGCTTTGCTAAAACCCAACCCTTCGAACCTGTGGCTACCACCCGCGATGGCATCTATGTCGCCGGTGTCTTCCAGGGACCGCGTGATATTCCGGAGACGGTAGTCAATGCCAGCGCGGCCGCTGCCTGCGCCGGTGCTGCCATGGCTCCCGGCCGCAACACCATGATTACCCCCAAGGAATACCCGCCGGAAAGGGATGTCAGCCGCGAAGAGCCGCGGGTAGGTGTATTTATCTGCCACTGTGGTATTAATATTGCTGGTGTGGTCGATGTCAAGGCCGTGGTCGAGGCTGCTGCCAAACTCCCCGGTGTGGTTCATGCAGAAGACAACCTATATACCTGCTCCCAGGACACCCTGAAGAAGATCAAGGATGCCATCCAGGAGTACCGGTTAAACCGGGTAGTGGTGGCCTCCTGTACCATCCGCACCCACCAGCCCCTCTTCAGGGAAGCCCTCAGGGAAGCCGGGCTGAACCAGTTTTACTTCGAAATGGCCAATATTCGCGACCAGTGCTCCTGGGTACACCGTAATGAACCGGCCAATGCTACCTTAAAGGCTATCGACCTGGTCCGCATGGCCGTGGCCAAGGTCAAACGCCACGAAGCCCTGCACCTGCAGCCGGTACCGGTAATCCAGAAGGCCCTGATTATTGGTGGCGGGGTCGCCGGGCTGACGGCAGCCCTGAATGTCGCCGAACAGGGTTTTGAAGCCTATATAGTTGAACGGGAAGCCGAACTCGGCGGCCAGGTACGCAATTTGCGAACCACCCTGGAGGGTGAAGACTTGCAGGCCTTGCTGCGGGATCTGATTACCAGAGTTCAGGCCAACCCCCGCATCCAGGTCTTTACCCGGGCCCGCATCGAGGACTTTGGCGGTCACCAGGGCCACTTTACGACGACCATTTCCCTCGGCGAACCGGGCCGGGAACACGTCCGCCGCACCCAGACCCTGGAGCACGGCGTAGTTATCGTAGCTACCGGGAGCCAGGAGATCAAGACCGACGCCTATCTCCTGGGCCAGGACGAGCGGGTAATAACCAACACCCGGCTGGAACAGGCCCTGGCCGATGGTCATTGGGATCAGGAAAAGAACAAGCAGGTAGTCTTTATCCAGTGCGTCGGTTCCCGGGATCAGGAGCATCCTTACTGCAGCCGGACCTGCTGTGCCCAGACCATCAAGAACGCCCTGGCAATTAAGAGACGTAACCCCGAGGCCCAGGTCTACGTCCTGTACCGGGATATTCGCACCTATGCCTTTATGGAGGATTACTACCGCCAGGCCAGGGAGGCAGGGGTCCTATTTATAGCCTATGATCCCGGAGACCCGCCCCGGGTACGGCAGCGGGAGATCGGCCTCCTGGAGGTCATGGTCAAGGATCCTGACTCCGGGAAAGAGCTTGTCCTGTGGCCCGACCAGCTGGTCCTGGCGACCGGAGCAGTGGCCCCGGACGGGGTGGAGGAACTGGCTTCCCTGTTGAAGCTCCCGCTGAATGAGGATAGGTTCTACGTGGAAACCCATGCCAAACTGGCGCCAATAGACTTCCCGACGGCCGGGATTTTCCTCTGTGGTGCCGGCCACGCCCCCAAACTGGCCGCCGAGGCCATAGCCCAGGCCGAAGGCGCAGTGGCCCGGGCCTGTACCATCCTGGCCAGGGAAAACCTCATGGTCGGCGGGGTGGTAGCCGTTGTCGATGAGAATAAATGCGCTGCCTGCCTGACGTGCGTCCGGGTCTGCCCCTTCAATGTACCCCGGATCAATGAGCGCAACGTCGCCGAAATTAATGCCGTCCAGTGCATGGGCTGCGGCACCTGCGCCGGTGAGTGCCCGGCCAAAGCCATCCAGTTGCAATTTTATAAAGATGACCAGCTGCTGGCCAAGGTAGCCGGCCTCTTCGGGGAGGTGTAGGAAATGGCCGACTTCGAGCCCAAAATCGTCGCCTTTTGTTGTTTCTACTGCGCCTATTCGGCCGCCGACCTGGCCGGGTCCATGCGTCTCCAATACCCGGCCAATATCCGGGTAATTGAGATGCCCTGTTCCGGTAAGACCGATATCCGGGTTTTACTGGAAGCCTTTGAAGACGGGGCTGACGGGGTCTACGTCCTGGGTTGCATGGAAGGTGACTGCCACTTCTTAAAGGGCAACTTCCGAGCCAAGCGACGTGTACGGCAGGCCAAGAAAATTCTGGACGAAATTGGTATCGGCGGCGAACGCCTGGAGATGTATAACCTCTCGGCGGCCATGGGACCACGCTTTGCCGAGATTGCCCGGGAGTTTACCGACCGCATCCGGAAACTAGGTCCCAGCCCGGTGAAATTAAAGCCCGGAGCAGCAACAGAAAAAACCCCCAGCCAAAAGGTCAACCCTTAAAGAAAGCAGGTGAATATGGATGATTATCGCCGAAGGCAAACCCCTGGTCGAAGTGGCCGGCTTGATTAAAGATGCTAAAAAGGTCCTGGTGGTTGGCTGTGGCGGCTGCGTGACCGTCTGCCTGGCCGGCGGGGAAAAGGAGACTGGTATTCTGGCCGCCGAATTGCGGTTGCTGCGTAAAAAAGAAGGCAACCCCCTGGAAACAGTTGAAGTCACCCTGACCCGCCAGTGCGACCCCGAATACGTGGATATGCTCAACAAATACGTTACCGACGATGTCGATGCTATTGTCTCCCTGGCCTGCGGTGTGGGTGTCCAGTTCCTAGCGGAGCGTTACAACAAATGGGTGGTGCCGGCCCTGAACACCAAATTTGCCGGCGGCACCGTAGCCCATGGGGTATGGGAAGAACGCTGCGGCCTCTGCGGTGAGTGTATCCTTTATAAAACCGGGGGTATTTGCCCCATTATCCGCTGCTCCAAGAGCATTTTAAACGGTCCCTGCGGCGGTTCCCAGGGTGGCAAATGCGAGGTCAACCCGGAAACCCCCTGCGCCTGGCAGCTTATCTACGACCGGATGCAGGCCCTGGGAAAACTGGATCTCCTCATGGAAATCCAGCCGCCCAAGGACTGGTCCAAATCCCGGGATGGCGGGCCGCGGAAAGTTGTACGAGAGGATGTGACAATCGATGGTTGAAAGCAAGATGGCGAAAATCCTCTCCCAGGGGCAATTTCTGGTCAGCGGTGAGATTGGACCGCCGAAGCACGCCGATCCTACAGAGATCAAGAAGCACGCCGCTCTCCTCAAGGACTACGTTGATGCCATGAACCTGACGGACAACCAGACGGCCATCGTCCGCCTGTCGAGTATCGCCGCTGGGGTCCACGTCCTCCAGGCCGGGGGCGAACCCATTATCCAGATGACGGTTCGGGACCGCAACCGTATCGCCCTCCAGAGTGATCTCCTGGGTGCCTACAGCCTGGGGATGCGGAACGTCCTCTGCCTGTCCGGCGACCATCAATCTTTTGGTAACCATCCGACGGCGAAAAACGTCCATGACGTGGATTCCCTCCAGCTGATCCGGATCGTGAAGGACCTCCGGGATGAGAAAAAATTCGCCTGCGGTGAAGAGATTAAGGGCCAGGAACCCCGCTTCTTCATCGGCGCCGCCGCCAACCCCTTTGCCGACCCCTTTGAGTTCCGGGTCATGCGCCTGGAGAAGAAGATCAATGCCGGCGCCGACTTTATTCAAACCCAGTGCATTTTTGATATGGAGCGTTTTGAACGCTTTATGGCCCTGGTCCGGGAGCGCGGCCTGCATAAAAGAGCCAAAATTATTGCCGGCGTCATGCCCCTGAAATCCGCCCGGGCCGCCAAATATATGCAACAATCGGTGGCCGGGATGATTGTCCCCGACGAAATCGTCAACCGCATGGAAAAAGCCTCCGACCCCAAGGCCGAAGGGGTGGCCATCTGTGTGGAACAGATTAAACACCTGCAGTCCATCGAGGGTGTAGCCGGCGTCCATATCATGGCCGTCATGTGGGAAGATATCATCCCCACCATCGTCAAGGAAGCCGGCCTGTATCCCCGTCCCAAGGTAGAGTAGTTAACGACCCCCGGGTTAACCCCGGGGATTTTTTTAAGGTTCTTATTCCCAGCCTGGCCGCATAAACTGATAGGAGGAACAGCTGCCAGGAGGTGGATTGGATTGCGCAGTCAAAGATTGGAAAATGAAGTCCTGCAGCGTGTCGATGAGCTGGTCCAGTGTGCCATCTCCATCAGTCTAAAAGACGAATCGGCCCGGGAAGAACAATTAAACCGGGGGATTACCCTGGTAAAGGAAATGGGAGATTTGCTCCTGGAGGTCCTGGAAGGAAGGGAGGAGCACCTCCAGGCTCTCCTCGAGCAATTGATCGCCCAGCGTCTGCCTGATCGCCGGGTCTTGCAAAGCTTTGGTAACTTCCCCCGGGATATCCAGCAGATGATCAGTAACGGCATCGCCAGTTACCTGGCCTCCCGGCAGGAAAAGAAAGGCCAGGGGAACACCGCCGCCGAAGCTGGCAACGATGGAGTCGTACCGGTAGAATCAACCCCGGCGGGAACAGACCTCACCGCCAGGGACGAACCAGTTTGCGAGGAAATAGAGTCGGGCCAGGAGGAACCGGGGAGAAAAGCAGACCCTGAGGCAATCCCGGTTGCGGTCCAGGAAAGAGTGGGCCAGGAAGCCACGGGAGTGTCTACCCCAGGGGCCGCCGCCACCCTCCCGGAAACAACGCCGGTACCCCCACAACCCCCGGAACCGGCAGGCAAAGAAGGCAACGAGGACCCAACATCAGGAATCGCTACTGCACCGGGTTCGGAAGAGGATATTCAGGAGACCAGGGTTGTTACCGCCGCCGCTACCGAAGCACTATACCTGGCTCTCCTCCAAGCCTATCCGGGCGAAGAGATCGTCAGGGATTACGAAACGCGGGGGGGCAAAATAACCTTCTATCTGCCCGGGCGTCAGCTGGGTTTTGAGCTCGATACCTGGCATCACGACTGGCGCCATGATTTTTATTGCCGCCAGGAAGGCATAAGCATCCGCCGGGTTGCCGGGGACGAACTGGCCAATCCGGCTTACCTGGCCCGGCGCCTGCGCCGCGAAGCCATCTGGCGCCAATCTTCTTAAATTTTATATTGACATCCCCGACCGGCCGATGCTAAAATTAAAGCAATAATTAAGCTGGATTAAAGGCAATGATGGGAAGAAGTAGGCAGTTTTCCTGCTGATAGCGAACCGGGGAGGGTGGAAGCCCGGGAGCAGGCCTGCCGAAGGCCACCCCGGAGCCGCCGCCGAAAAGGGTTTACCCTTAAGGTAGGACGCTGGCCCCGTTAAAGGCCAGGCGCAAGGAAGCGCCCTTAAGCAGGGTCGTACGACCAATGAGGGTGGTACCGCGGGAAGAACCTCTCGTCCCTTGGAGTGGGGCGAGGGGTTTTTTATATGGCACAGGAGGATTCGTTAATGCGTAAAAAGATCCTTGATCTCCTTGAAAACAACGGCCGGCTAACCGCTAAAGAAATCGCCATTATGCTGGCCCTGCCGGTAGACCAGGTAGCGAAGGAAATTGCCGCCATGGAGCAAGAAAAGATTATTCTGCGCTATCATACCCTGATTAACTGGGAGAAGGCCGGCGAAGAAGAGGTAGCAGCGCTGATTGACGTCAAGGTTATACCCCAGCGGGATCTGGGCTTCGACGAGATTGCCAGCCGCATCTATCGTTATCCGGAGGTAAAGTCGGTTTTCCTCATGTCAGGGGGGTATGATCTCTCGGTCCTAGTCCAGGGTAAGAGCCTCAAAGAAGTAGCTTCCTTTGTTTCCCAAAAACTGGCAACCCTGGAACACGTCCAGAGTACCATGACCCATTTCATCCTTAAAAGGTATAAACAGGATGGCGTCATTTTTGAAGATCAAGAAGCAGACCGGAGGCAGGCGTTGCAACCATGACCATTGCCCACGGTTTTGAAGCCAGGCGTTTTATCACACCGGTGGTTAGGGATCTGCCGCCTTCAGGAATCCGCCGCTTTTTTGAACTGGTAGCCAGCACCAAGGGCGTAATCTCCCTCGGGGTGGGAGAACCAGATTTCGTCACTCCCTGGCATATCCGGGAGGCCTGCGTCCAATCCCTGGAACGGGGCTATACCATGTACACCTCCAACTACGGCCTGCCCGAACTGCGCCGGGCCATAGCCGATTACCTGGCCTGGCGTTTCGGCTTGACCTATGATCCCATGAAGCAGATTATGGTGACCATTGGTGCCAGTGAAGCAGTCGACCTGGCACTGCGGACGGTATTGAACCCCGGGGATGAAGTCTTGATCCCCGAGCCCTGTTATGTTTCCTACCAGCCCATAACGCAACTGGCGGGGGGTATCCCGGTCCCTATCCCGACGACAATGACTGACGGTTTTGCCCTTACGGCCGCCCGCCTGGAGCACTACATTACCCCCCGGAGTAAAGTCTTGATTCTTTGCTTTCCCAATAACCCGACCGGCGCCGTCCTCAGCCGGGAGGAGATGCAGGCCATTGCCCGGCTGGTTGAAAAGTACAACCTGCTGGTGATCAGCGATGAAATCTATGCAGAATTGCGTTATGAGGGCCAACCGTTATCCTTTGCCTCTCTGCCCGGCATGCAGGAGCGCACCATCCTGGTGAGCGGTTTTTCCAAGGCCTTTGCTATGACCGGATGGCGCATCGGTTATGTAGCGGCTCATCCCGATTTTCTGGCAGCTATGGTTAAAATCCACCAGTATACCATCCTCTGCGCTCCCGTCATGGGTCAGATGGCGGCCCTGGAAGCCCTGCGCCACGGCCGCCAGGACGTGGAGAGGATGGTGGAGCAATACGACCAGCGACGGCGCCTGGTTTACAGCCGGCTGCGGGAGATGGGCCTGGATTGTTTTGAACCCCGGGGGGCCTTTTACATCTTCCCCTCCATAGCTGCCACCGGCCTGGATTCCGTCACTTTCGCCGAAGAGCTTCTTAAGGAAGAAAAGGTGGCCGTAGTACCGGGTACAGCCTTTGGCGCCAGTGGCGAAGGTTTTATCCGCTGTTCCTATGCCGCCTCCCTGGCCGACCTGACAGAAGCCATGAATCGCATGGAACGCTTTGTCGCCCGGCGTCTGGCCTTTAACCAGCGGGCCGTAGCCCAGGCTTAAAAGAAAAAATTATTTCCGGGAGAGGAATTATGATTAAATTACAGTTTTGCGGCGCTGCTGGAACGGTTACCGGTTCCTGTTACCTCCTTGATACCGGCCGCTACCGCTTACTAATTGACTGTGGCCTGTTTCAAGGCTCCAAAGCCATCAAGGAGCGTAACTACGGTCCCTTTCCCTTCAATCCCGGCGCGATCGACGCCCTGATCCTGACCCATGCCCATATCGACCACTGTGGCCTCATACCCAAGCTCTACCTCCAGGGGTTCAAGGGGCCTATCTTCACAACTCCGGTTACCGCCGAGCTGGCCCGGGTCCTTCTACCAGATTGCGGGCATATCCAGGAGATGGAGGTCGAACGCAAAAACCGCAAGAACAAACGCGCCGGCCTGCCTATATTAACACCTATTTATACTGCGGCCCAGGCGGCTGCCTGCCTGGATTTCTTCCGGACCCTGGACTATCGGGAAGAGCAGGAGATCCTGCCCGGTGTCCGCCTGCGTCTCCAGGACGCCGGCCATATCCTGGGCTCGGCTATAGTCGAGCTCTGGGTCAAGGACATGGCTGGTGAAATTAAGATTACCTTTTCCGGTGACCTGGGTAATCCTGGCCAGCCCATCGTCAATGACCCAACTCCTATCGCAAGCACCGATTACCTGGTGATAGAATCCACCTACGGTAATCGCCGTCATAATATCCAGGGAGATAAAATCGAGCTCCTCAAAGAGGTTATCCTGGCGACCATGAAAAAGGGAGGTAACCTGATTATCCCGGCCTTTGCCGTGGAACGTACCCAGGACCTCCTGTACGCCCTGAATGTCATCCTGCAACAGGGTGCCGTCAAGGTAGACAAAATCTACCTGGATAGTCCCCTGGCGGTTGCCGCTACGGAGATCTTTTGCCGCCACCAGGATTACTTTGATGCTGAAACCAAAGATCTAAGCCATAACGGCAGTACTTGCCCCTTTTATTTACCTGGTATGCACCTCAGCCGGACGGCGGAAGAATCCATGGCTATTAATAAAATCCACGGCGGGGCCATTATAATCTCTGCCAGCGGCATGGCCGACGCCGGCCGGATTAAACAACACCACCTGAAGCACAACCTCTGGCGGCCGGAGGCTACCGTTCTCCTGGTTGGTTACCAGGCGGCAGGTACCCTGGGACGGCGCCTGCTGGAAGGGGAGAAACGGGTCCGTATCCACGGCGAGGAAATCGCTGTCCGGGCGGATATTGTCAGTATCGACGGCTTCTCGGCCCACGCCGACCAGGCCGGCCTCCTCAACTGGGTAAAATCCTTCCACCAGCCGCCGCGAAAAGTATTTGTGACCCATGGTGAAAAAGAAGCAGCTGAGGATTTTGCCCGCCTGCTGACTACCGAACTGGGCCTGGCCACGGAAGTGCCGGGATGGCTGGATACCGTCCAGCTACTCCCAATAGCGGCAGAGCTTGCCCCGGCACCGGCAGCTGCCCTCAGAGATACCAGTACAGCTGCAGAGGCAGAGGCTGCCTACCAGCGACTCCTGGTCCAACTCAAGGCGCTGGTGGAGGCCGGTTTTGCCCGCCAGGACTATGCCGGTACCAAACGCAGGCTGGAACAAATAGCGGCCCTGGTAAACCAGGGCCTGGACGAAAAAGCCGGCTAGAAAACCTTCAGGTTTCTTTACCCTCCAGTTTAAGACCGCTTACAGTAATGTTGACAGCCACAACTTCCAGGGCTGTCATATTTGTAATATTTGTCATCACCCTTTTCTGGGCCGCCTGCAGCAGCGGCGGTAGGAAAACACCGTAAGGGGCCGTTACCTCCAGGTTAAGTACCAGGCTGCCGTCCCGATTTTCCACCTGGACCCGGGAGCTGCTCAAACCGCCGGTGGCGACCAGGTAGCCGGCCAGCTGGGCGATGACGCCCTGGCTGATATAAAAATGCCCCAAGGAATTAAAGGTAGGGCGAACGGTTGTCTGTTCCACCCACAGGTTCCGGCTCTTTCCCGGCGGTGCCTGGCGCCGGCGCAGAAAGGTGCGCAGGGGTTCGATAAGGGGGCCGTTAAAGCGCGGTTTTACCTCCACCGTCGGCGCCGGGATCACGTGCTTGCCCAACTGCTGGCGGATCTGCCGGGCGCGATAAATCTCCTTGGGGGTGGCTATCTCCGAAATATCTACCCA
Organism: Moorella thermoacetica; assembly: GCF_001267405.1. Classification (NCBI taxonomy): domain Bacteria; kingdom Bacillati; phylum Bacillota; class Clostridia; order Neomoorellales; family Neomoorellaceae; genus Neomoorella; species Neomoorella thermoacetica. The sequence continues at coordinate 1,112,831 of NZ_CP012369.1, read as the reverse complement.
GCGGGACGGCCGGGGCATACCCAGCCGCTCGCAAATACGCAGGGTCATTTCCCTGGAAGTGCTGATTACCAGGACCCGGCGCGGGTTTATGGTAGCCAGGCACTCCCGTACTTCCCGGGCCCGCTCGGGATCGTTAAAGAGGGCCGTTTTAATGGCCCCCACCCGGGTCGGCTGTTCCTTGGCCGAAACCCCGGCCAGGATCCGGCTGCCCTGGATTAACAGGCCATCGTCAATAATGGCTTCGGCGGCATAATCGCGGGCTACTGCCAGGGCCCGGTGACTCTTACCACTGCCGCTGGGGCCGATGAGGGCAATAACATCCATGGGATTTTACCTCCCCTTAACTAAACTAATTATAAACTAAAATCTAATTCAGGCAATGCCCCTTATAACCCCTGAGTGTCTTTGGTTATATTACTGCCTGGTGCTATAATAAAATACTGCTACGAGATTCCAGGGGAGGGAAAGTAATGGCCATCAGCGGTAATAACTACGAGCTCCTAACAGCGTCCATGCTGGAATGTGGTAGCTTGGTTATTCCCGATATGCTGTTAAAGTTCTACACCCGCCTGGGCCTGACGGAATTAGAAATGATGGTTTTAATCCACCTCTTTCACTGGCGCCAGGTGGAGCAGGAACGTTTCCCGGCCCCGGAAAAACTCCGCCAGTACATGAGTGTCGATGAAGAGGAGATCAAGAACCTGATCGCCTCCCTGATTGAAAAAAAGCTCCTGGCCGTAGAACCCTATTATAACCAGGTCCTGGGCCGCTGGCAGAACACCTTTTCCTTTGCACCCCTGTGGACGAAACTAACCCGGATAGCCCTGGGGGATTATAACCTGGCAATCACGCCTGAAAAGGAGGCGGCCCCAACAGCGGTTAAGTACGGAGAACTGTACCGTACCTTTGAAAAGGAGTTTGGCCGGCCCCTGTCTCCCCTGGAAAGCGAACAGCTCAGGGAATGGTGCCAGGACGACCGCCTGTCTGTGGAGTTATTGCAGGAAGCCCTGCGGCGGGCGGTACTGCGCGGTGCTCTTAATTTCAGGTATATCGATTCTATTCTCCGGGATTGGCTACGCCATAACATCCGTACCGTTGCCCAGGCCATTGACCACGATGAGCAAAAAAATAAAAGGAAAATCAGGCGGATTAAAACGGAAAATCCGGCCGGCACCAGGGACAAGTATCGCGAACTTTACCGTCTCAACCCGGAGGGTTAAACTGGAGGCCTGACCATGGAACGGATCCGTATCCCCCCCAACCTTGTGACCAAAAACCAGCCACCCAACATACCGGCGCCCAGCCCCCATTACCAGTGCCCCCTGTGCCGCGACCGGGGGTTGATCATTCGGGACGGCCGTGCTTACCGCTGTCGTTGCATGCAACAAAAGGCCTGGCAAAACCGCCTGCGGGCAGCCAACCTGGCACCCCAGCTCAGCCGGTATACCTTCCAGAACTTCGATCTCAAGTATTACTCCCGCACCCTGAAGGATGAGCTGACGGGAACTACATATTATGATAGTGCCCGCCATTGCCTGGAGGCAGCCCGTCGCTTTGTCAACACCTACCGCCAGGAGGATCACGGCCGCGGCCTTTTTATTTTCGGCCCGGTAGGAAGTGGTAAAACCTTTCTGGCAGCAGCCATTGCCAACGCCCTGACTGCCGCCGGGAGGGAGGTTCTATTCGCCGTCGTCCCCGATCTTCTCGATGCCCTTCGCGCCACCTATGACCGCCGTTCCCTGGACAATAGCCATACAGAACTCGAACTCATTGATGCGGCCCGGGGGGTGGCTATCCTTATCCTTGACGATCTGGGCGCCCATAACTACACTGAGTGGACTTGTAACAAAATCTATTCCCTGATCAACTACCGCCTAATCAATGAGTTGCCGACGGTGATAACCAGTAATCTGGATCTGAAGGCCCTGGAAGAATACCTGGGGGAGCGGACGACCTCCCGGATAATCCAGCTCTGTCAATCCTTCCACCTGCCAGTGGCCGAAGATATTCGTTATATCATAAGCCGGGAAGGCATCACCAAAAAGTGATGCCTTTTTCTTTAAAACCCATTGACATTGATTATCATTTACCATAATATATTCATAGAAGCTCATTGATAATGTTTATCAATTAGATCCGAGCATGTACTGAAATAACGGACATAAGTATAAGGTGATAAGGTCTGAAGCGTTGCCCACGGTAACGAAATGCAACCAGCGAACCATAAAAGCCAAGTTTGCTAGCTTAACACCCGGATCCCGTAGACTGTACCCTCCAGCCCCAAGGAAGCCCAACGAATAATCGCCAAATTTGGTAGTACCCTTTTTTCAAAGGAGGAAGACGCCATGACCCTGGACAAAGCCAAAAAAGGACAGCGCATCCGTATCCTGGCTCTGCCCGGACCAGGCATCCGGGCCCAGGCCATTCGCTTTGGTATAGCCGAAGGGGAACTGGTCACCTGTACCAATATCATCCCGGGAGGCCCCATAATCATCGCCAAAAACCACCAGGAAATAGCTATCGGCAGGGGCCTGGCTGAAAAAATTACCGTGGAACCAGTTGCCGCTCCGGCTCCGGTTAAATCCCTGGCAAGGAGGCGTATCTATGGCCTGCCACGATCTTAATCAGGACCTCAACATTCCTGCCGGTGTCCGTAAAATAGTCCTGGCCGGCAACCCCAACGTCGGTAAATCAGTCTTTTTTAACGCCTTTACCGGCCTTTATGTGGATGTATCTAATTTTCCCGGTACCACCCTGGAAATCAGTCATGCCCGGGTAGGTAGTGATTTTATTTTGGACACGCCCGGCGTTTATGGGGTATCTTCCTTTAACGATGAAGAGAAGGTAGCCAGGGACGTTATCCTGGGCGCCGATATCGTCATCAACGTCGTCAATGCCGTTCACCTGGAACGAGACCTTTTCTTGACCCAGCAAATCATTGACATGGGTATACCCATGGTCGTCGCCCTCAATATGGTCGATGAAGCCACCCGTCAGGGCATAACCATCGATGTCAAGGAACTGGAGCGGCTTCTAGGGGTACCAGTTATTCCCACCGTGGCTGTGAAAGGCCAGGGGTTAAAGGAGGTTAAGCAGGCTGTAGCCCGTGCCAGGCATGGCAATAGCCTGCCTGAACTGGAAGAGATGCTACCCCTGTTACAACATAAGACCCACAGCCGGGCCGAGGCTCTACTTATCCTGGAGGGTGATCCCTATGTGGCTGCCCGCCACCATCTTAAACCCATAGATCGTCAGGAAGAGATCTACCTGGCCCGGCGGCGGCGGGTCGACGCCATAGTTGCCGCCGTAATTAAGGAGACCAGTACCGGGGCTTCCTGGGGTACCCGTCTCAGCCGCTGGATGATGCAACCCCTGACAGGTATACCCATCCTGTTGGTGGCCTTGTGGTTGTTATATGAATTTATCGGTGTCTTTATTGCCCAGACAGTTGTGGGCATCACTGAAGACATAATCATGAAGGGGTATTATGAACCCTTTATCCGCAACCTGATCAGCCCATGGCTACCGCCGACTTCCGTTCCGGGAGCCCTTTTAATCGGTGAATTCGGCATCCTGACCATGACGGTAACCTATATCCTGGGACTTTTATTGCCCCTGGTGCTGGGCTTCTACCTGGGGCTATCAACCCTGGAGGACTCCGGTTATCTACCGCGGATTGCCGTCCTGGTGGACCGGGCCCTCATGCGCTTGGGTTTAAATGGGCGGGGAATCATCCCCATTATCCTGGGTTTTGGCTGTGTAACGGCAGCCACGATAACCACCAGGTTGCTGGGGAGTAACCGTGAACGTCGGATCGCCACTTTTCTCCTGGCCATGGCCATACCCTGCTCGGCCCAGCTGGCGGTAATCACCAGCATGCTGGTGCGCCTGGGGCACGGCTATACTATACTGTATATCATCCTGATAGGCAGTATCCTGGTGCTGACCGGGACAGCCCTGAACTGGCTACTGCCGGGCCAGCCCAGTGATCTCTTTATCGACCTCCCGCCCCTGCGCTGGCCGCAGCCTGTTAATATTCTAAAAAAAACTGCCACCCGAGCCAGTTCCTTTATCCAGGAAGCCGCGCCCCTCTTTGCTGGCGGCGCCCTGCTGATTGGTATTCTCCAGGTTACCGGCCTCCTGGCTGCTCTGCAAAACCTGTTGGCACCGGTTACCGTCAACTGGCTGCAGCTCCCCAAGGAAATGGCTACCGCTTTTATCATGGGCTTCGTCCGGCGGGATTTTGGCGCCGCTGGCCTGTACAGTTTACCCCTGACGCCGGCCCAATCTCTCGTCGCCCTGACTACTATTACCATCTTTGTACCCTGTATTGCTTCGGCCCTGGTTATCTTCAAGGAGAGGGGCTGGCGGGAAGGGGTCATCATCTGGCCGACCATTCTGTTGCTGGCCTTTCTCATTGGCGGGGTAATCTCCCACATCTTGATTTAGAGGAGGACTGGCAGTCATGTTAACCGGTTGCACTAGTAAATGCCCTCGATGCGGCTACCCGGTAAAAGACCCCCGGCAACTCCGCTGCCCCCGTTGTCATACCCCTCTGATAAGTAATTGCAACGGCCAGTGCCGGGGTTGCATCCATCGCCAGATAGCGTTCAATAGGAAGACCACAGAAATTTAACATTTTGAATATAATCCTCCCTCTTGTCATACGCCGCCGAATGGCATTATAATGTGGTTGAATGGTAGATATTTAGTCCTTAACGGTTGCATGGACAGCCGGGAAGAATGAGGGGGAGGAGTCTAAATGCAAAATATTCTCCTTGAAGTGCCTGTAGGTGTATCCGGGCGGCATGTGCACCTTACCAGGGAACATCTCCAGACTCTCTTCGGGCCTGGCTATGAATTAATTAAACTTAGAGATGTAGTCCAACCGGGGCAGTTTGCCGCAAAGGAAACAGTTACTATAGTAGGGCCCAAGGGTGTACTAGAAAAGGTGCGTGTCCTTGGCCCGCTCCGGTCCTATACCCAGGTGGAAATATCGCGGACAGATAGCTTTAAACTTGGCGTCAATCCTCCCATCCGCGATTCTGGCGATCATGAGGGTTCTCCCGGTTGTGTTCTGGTAGGACCGGCGGGGGTAGTTACCCTTAAGCAAGGTGTAATCATCGCCCTGCGCCACATCCACATGCACACCGATGAGGCCAAACGATACGGCTTAAAAGACAAAGACCTGGTAACTGTCCAGGTGGGTGGCGAACGAGGATTAATTTTTACCAATGTCCTGGTGAGGGTAAACCCCAATTTCCGCCTGGAGTTCCACGTTGATACCGACGAGGCCAATGCTTGCCTGTTGAATAATAACGATATGGTCCAGGTACTCACCCCGGCAGCAGCGGAAGCCCTGGGGTTGGTGAGCTAAGAAGAGCCCTCCCGAAGCTCCTGTAAAGGAGCTTTTATTTTTACCGCCCTGGCAGGATATTTACATTTAAAAGCGAAGGAACATATAGTATAAGGAGGTGCTCTGGTTAATGAGGATCCCGGTATGTGACAGGTGTAAAGCCAAAAATGTCGAGGGCATTATCTGCCGCCATTGCGATACAGCTTACTGCTATGACTGTCTGGATGCCAACCCCCCTGATATGAAAATCTGCCCCACCTGTGGCCAGTTCCTGTGTAACGAGTGTTACGAGGGCATGATCGCCTGTGACCAGGTACCCCCCGGCAAATAACCCGCTTCGGCGGGATTTTTTATTTATTTCTATTGACAGCCCTTAATAAGGCAAACTAAAATTAAGATATAGTGAAAATCAGTTTCACAAAAAGCTGGCCCAGGCCGATCCATGAGGACCCTGGGAGCGAAAGAAAACAACGCCAGCCGGCGTGAGTACCTTTGCGAGGGAAGCTGTAATGGCCAAAGAAAAAATAAACGGCGAAGAAGGTAAAACAGTCCAGGCGGTAGAAAGGGCTTTAGCCATCATGGATGCCCTGGCGGAAGCCGGTACCCCCATGGCCATCACCGACCTGGCCGATAAAGTCCAGTTAAATATAAGCACCGTACACCGGCTTCTGAGCACCCTCATTGTCAGGGGGTATATCGAGCAAGAGCCGGAAACCAGCCGCTACAAGCTTGGGTTGAAGCTTTTTGCCATGGGGAAAACTGCCCTCTATGCCCAGGACCTGCAGACCATCGGCCGTCCCTTTCTGGAGGAACTGGTACGACGCTGTAATGAGACGGCCAACCTGGCCATCCTGGACGGGCGCGATGTAGTTTATATCGACCAGGTGGAATCCAACAATATCGTCATTGTCCGCATGTTTGCCAGGGTGGGCAGCCGCGGTCCGGCCCATGCCACCGGTTCCGGTAAAATGCTTCTCAGTTCACTAACTGATGACGAACTAGACAAGCTCTTTGACGGGGTTATTCTGGAACGCTACACCAGCGAGACAATTACGGACCTGGCTATCCTCAAAAAAGAGTTGCAGCGTATCCGGCGCCAGGGCTATGCCATTGACCTGGGGGAAAGGGACGAGGATGTCCGCTGCGTTGCCGCTCCAATTCGCAACCATGAGGGAAAGATAGTCGCCGCTATAAGTGTTTCCGGACCCCACACGCGCATTACCAATTATTATTTAAACAATGAGCTGGTTGATATTGTACTTGGTGTTGCCCGGGAGATGTCCAAACGCCTGGGCTATCAGGATAAAGGGTAAAATGAAAACTGCTTTCAAAATTAAATACAAGTTAATTTAAGCGTCCCTTATAAGTATACAAAATACGGGGCGCTTAATTATTTTTACATTATGAAAAACCATTTCGTTGACAGGCTTGATCCCTCCCTTTAAAATAAAGATTGGGGTTGCGAAAATAGCTTTCACCATATGATAATCAATAAGCCTTGGATGAAAGCAAAAATTCATTAAAAGCGGGGGCGAAAAAGAAATGATTCAATGGCCAAAACAAAATGATGTCCTGGGAACCGTTAATCGCGGCAATCCGGCAGAATCTGGTCTATGTACCTTATGCCGGGCAGATTGCCAGGGGAAATGCGAGACCTGGATGTCCAGCATGGTGGGGCGCAAGCTCCTCTATCCCCGGGATTTCGGTACTGTTACAGCCGGAAGCTCAAACACAACCCATGTAGGAATTTCTTATAACTCCTTGAGGATCCTGGGATACAACTACGGCGCTTATGGTCTAACAAAAGGCCTCTCCAATAGTGCTGATGACTGTATTTTCCCCAATGTAAATGTCGAAACCGAATTTGGTAGTGAGGTAAAAACCAAAGTCAAAGCCCCGATCATGACGGGAGCCTTAGGATCTACCTTTATCGCCGCGAAGTACTGGGATTCCTTTTCTATAGGTGCTGCCCTGGTTGGAATCCCGATCGTTATTGGGGAAAATGTCGTAGGGATTGACAAGGAAGCCGTTATTGAAAATGGTAGGATTGTCAAAGCCCCGGAATTGGATCGACGTATTCAGACCTACTTGAAATACTATGATGGATTTGGTGCCATTATCGTCCAGATGAACGTAGAAGACACCCGCAACGGTGTGGCCGAATACGTTATCGAGAAGTACGGCGATCAGGTTATTCTGGAGCTGAAGTGGGGTCAGGGCGCCAAGGACATCGGCGGAGAAATTCAGGTTACCGATCTCGAGTATGCCATCTTCTTGAAGAACAGGGGCTATGTGGTCGATCCTGATCCAACCATTCCGGAAGTTCAGGAAGCCTTTAAGAGCGGGGCTATTAGATCCTTTGCCCGCCACAGCCGCTTGGGCTATACGAATCTCACCAGTTTTGAGCAGGTGAGAGAAAACTTTATGACAGCCATTGAGTACCTCCGCGGACTGGGCTACAAGCGGATTACCTTGAAGACCGGCTCCTATGGAATGGAAGCCCTGGCTATGGCTATCAAGCTCGCTTCTGATGCGAAACTTGATTTGCTTACCGTGGACGGCTCAGGCGGCGGTACCGGCATGAGCCCGTGGAACATGATGGAAACCTGGGGCGTTCCCTCTATTCTGCTTCATTCTAAAGCCTATGAATATGCCAGCCTGTTAGCTGCCAGGGGTAAGAAAGTTGTCGATATGGCCTTTGCCGGCGGATTGGCCAGGGAAGATCATATTTTCAAAGCTTTAGCTTTGGGTGCGCCTTACGTTAAACTGGTATGTATGGGGCGAGCCTTAATGATTCCGGGCTTTGTCGGGTCCAACATTGAAGGTGTGCTCCATCCTGAAAGACGCGCGAAAGTCAACGGAAACTGGGATAGTTTACCCAGGACTGTGGCCGAATTAGGTACGAAAGCTGAAGAGATTTTTGCCGGTTACTATGATGTTCAAAAGAAAGTCGGCGCTGAGGAGATGAAGAATATTCCTTACGGTGCCATTGCCTTCTGGACACTAGCCGACAAACTGACGGCAGGATTACAGCAATTAATGGCTGGAGCCCGCAAATTCTCCCTGGATCAAATCACCAGAAATGATATCGCTTCCGCTAACCGGGAAACCGAAGCCGAAACAGGTATACCCTTTATTACCGACGTTCAGGACGAATTAGCCCGGAAGATTCTCCTTAGTTAATTAGATTAATCCTCACCAGGAGGGAGCTGACTTGCCGGTGACCAGGGTTAATAAAACAAAGGGTGTCCAGGCAGTCGACCGGGCCCTGACCATCCTGGAGGTCATGGCCCGGGAAGGCTCCCCCATGATGCTCTCTGCCATTAGCGCCGAGTTGCGGCTAAACATCAGTACCGTCCACCGTTTATTAAACGCTCTGGCGGCTCATGGTCTGGTGGAACAGGAGCCCTACCAGGGCCGCTACCGCCTGGGGATCAAAGCCTTTGAAATAGGTAACCGGGCCCTCTACAGCCTGGATATCCGGGCTATCGCCCGCCCCTTACTAAACCAGCTGGTGGATGATTTTAACGAAACAGTCAACCTCTCAATTCTCGATAAGTATGAGGTTGTTTACATTGACTAGGTGGAGTCCAATCAGATTATAAAGATGCTGGCCCGGCCCGGTACCAGGGCTCCGGCCTACTGTACCGCCGCCGGCAAAGTACTGCTGGCTTATCTGGATGATAAACTGCTGACCAGGTACCTTAAAGATGTACCCCTTTTACCTTATACGGCGGCAACTATCAGCGAACCTCAGCAGCTCAGGTATGAGTTGCAAAAAATACGCAGCCAGGGTTTTGCCCTGGATCAAGGTGAGAGGGAAGATGAGGTTCGCTGTGTAGCAGCGCCGGTATTCAACCATGAGGATAAAGTTATCGCTGCCGTAAGCTTATCAGGCCCGGCGAACCGTATACCAACAGAAGTGTTAACCGGTAGGTTGGCCACGGCTGTCGTTCAGGTTGCCCTGAAGATTAGTCAGCACCTGGGTTACCGGTGCTCGTAAAATCTAGATCCAGGTCGTAATGGGAGCAGGTATTTTAGAGTCTTTTATGGGTAATACTAACATCAAACCTAATATTAACCACAGGGGGTTTGATGTTATGGAAATTTACCGGGCTCGTTGGCCCAATCGCAGTGCCAGAGGCGATCTGAGCGTTTCCAGTAATGGTATTCGTCTGCGAGGTGCTGCTTTTCAGCATCTACGCGGTTGCAATTACGTAATGATTGGCGTGGATGGCCGGCGCCTGATATTAAGAAAGAGCGATGACCCTAGTAATTTAAAGTTAAGGCTGGCCGCCAAGGGTAAAATAGGGGAAATTGGCGGTAAGCACCTGACCCAGTGGCTGCTGGAGCATGGGTTTAATAAAGGACAGTATAAGACCCAGCTGGCAGAAGACCAGGTCATTGTGCAGCAAGAATTAGCTTAAGGGACCCGCAAGGGTCCTTTTTCATTTTCTATTATGGTATAATTGACCATGGGAAAGAAACTAGCCACTACCTGCGGATCGAAATTTAGTGCTTTCCGGGAGGGGAAAAAGTGGATAGAACTGAGATTGAAGCAAACATCCGGAGATTAAACGATCAACTTGCTGAAATAATCGAAGAAAAAAACTTCGTCCTCGGTCAGACGGGCCGTCATGTACCGGGTCATGTCGCGAGGGAATACGAGGCCACTATTAAACGCCTGGAAAAAGAACTGGCTGAATGGCGCCAGTTACTTGCCAGGGAAGAGGAAAAAAGCCGTTGAGGGCGAATATGGTATACCAGAGGTAAAAGGCGCCGGTAAAACTTTTCCCTGAAAGGGGTTGGCAACTATGGCTGAAATCTTTGATCGTAAAGCCGGGGATTACGACGACTGGTATACGCGTCCCCTGGGAGCCCTGGTCGACCGGGTGGAAAAGGAGCCTATCTATGCTTACCTGGACCCCCATGCCGGAGAACATATCCTAGACGTCGGCTGTGGTACCGGTAACTTCTCCCTGGAACTGGCCCGCAGGGGCGTAAAGGTGACGGGTATCGACATATCTGATCCCATGCTGGCCAAAGCCAGGAAAAAGGCGGCCGACGCTGGCCTGGCGATTGAGTTTCTCCATGCCGACGCCATGAATTTGCCCTTTGGCGATAATACCTTTGACAAGATAGTATCGGTTACGGCCCTGGAGTTTGCCCCGGATTTAAAGGCCGTCCTGGAAGAGAGTTACCGCGTGTTGAAGCCCGGGGGGAGGATGGTCATCGGCCTCATCGGCGGCAACAGCCTCTGGAGCCGCCATTATGAGGCCCGGGCAGCCCGGGAGCCGGATTGTCTCTTCCGGTACGCCAGATTCTACACCCTGGACGAACTTCTGGCCGCCATGCCCGGTAAAAACGTCCAGGGTAAAGCCGTCCTCTTCTTTGGCCCTGACTTCGACGGCACCAAAGTCGATGAAGCCCTGGCCATCGAGGCTGCCGCCGCCCGTGAGGGTCGTACCAATGGTGGCTTTATCACCGCTGTGAGTTATAAAGACTAAAGAGGCCAGCCAAAGATGATTATCAAAGTATTGCCCCTTCCGGAGTATTACCACGGGAGGGGTGTTTTTTGTCCCTTTAGGTTATTTAACCTTGACGCCTTTCCCGATCTGGGTTAGAATAATAGTGCACTATTGCAATAGTGCACTATTGCTATCTATATCGAAAGGTGAGGAGGCCGATGGAATTTGACAATTCCCGTCCCATTTACCTGCAGATTATTGCAGCCATTAAGAAACAGTTAGCCCGGGGCGAGCTCCAGCCCGGCCAAAAGCTCCCCTCCCAGCGGGAAATGGCCGAGGAACTGCAGGTCAATCCCAACACCGTCCAGCGGGCCTACCGGGAGATGGAGGCTATGGGCCTCCTGGAAACCCTCCGCGGCCAAGGAACATTTATATCCAACCGGCCCGGGCTGCTGCCGGAGATCAAGGCCGAACTGGCCGGTGGCATCCTTAACCACTTTATCGCCGAAATGCGCTCTCTGGGTTTAAATGCCGGGGAGATTCTCAGCCTGGTGCACCAGGCGTTGGACCAGGAAGAGGAGGGCAAAAGATGATTGCATTTGAAAGGGTAACTAAAACCTTCGGCTCCACCAGGGCCCTGGATGAATTCACCCTGGAGATTGCCGACGGCAAGATCACCGGTCTCTTCGGGCCCAACGGCGCCGGCAAATCGACCTGCCTGAAGATGATTGCCGGCCTCAACCGTCCGAACGCCGGCCGGGTCCTCATTGACGGACGGGCACCGGGTATGACAACTAAAAGCATGATAGCTTATCTGCCGGAAATTGATTACCTGTACCCCTGGATGACCATTAATGAAGCTGCCAGTTTCTTTGCCGGTTTCTATGAAGACTGGGACGAGGGCAAATACCGGGACCTGTTATCTTTCTTGCAACTGGAACCGTCGATGGTGATCAGCAAAATTTCCAAGGGAATGCGGGCCAAGGTGAAATTGCTCCTGACCTTTTCCCGGCGCGCCAGGTATGTTCTCCTGGATGAACCCCTCTCGGGCATCGATATTTTGACCCGTGATGCAATCATCCGCACCATCGTCAAGGACTACAGTGCCGGCGAGCAGACCATCATCCTTTCCACCCACGAGATCCCGGAGGTTGAAGGGCTGGTGGAGGATGTGGTTTTCATAGACCGGGGGCGAGTTAAGCTGGCCGGTACGGCCGAAAATTTGCGCCAGCGGGAAGGCCGGTCCCTGGTGGCCATTATGAAGGAGGTTTTCCGCCATGACAACGACTAAAATCAGCGGCTGGCAGAAGCTGGGCCGCCTTTACCGCAAGGAACTGCGGGATTTGCGCCTGGAGAGTATGGTGGTGCTGGGGCTTATCCTCCTCTGGAATCTTTTCCTGTATTACAAAGCCAGCACGGCGACCTGGCCTCCAGGCACCCATCTGGTTTTCAGTTTAATGATGCTTGTAATAACTGGATTTTTGCCCCTTATAGAGTCCTTCAAAATCTGGGGAGATGAGTGGAAGAACAATACCGTTTACCTGCTGTTCTCCCTGCCGGTGAACGGGCAACAGGTTGTCCTGGCCAAGCTCCTGGCGGTACTCACCCAGTTTATTCTCTTAAGCCTGGCAGCTCTCCTGGCCACAGGCGCTTTATTTAAGGCAACAGTTTTAAACGCTGATTTTGTTATGATAAATAATGAGATCTGGCGGCTTATCTGGCAATATCGCCTTATCCTGGCCATAATCGCCGTCAACGGAGTACTTGAACTGGTCAACTTTGTTCTCCTCGCCTTTCTGGGCACTCTACTGGGCCAGTCGGTGCGGAGATTCTCCGGATGGGTGACAGGAACCTTTTTCCTGGTTGGTATGTACGTGTCTGGCAAGCTGGCTACCTGGCTGGCAAAAGTTTTGAATTACCTGCCCTGGCCGGCTACCAATATCCGCCTGCCCCTTAACTTCCGCGACCTGAGTATATATTCTACCAGTTCCGGTGATATATCTATTTACGCTGGAACGGTGGCCCTGCTGCTGGTAACCGGCCTTCTTTTCATAGCCACGGTGCTTTTTTATAACCGCCGGGTGGAGCTGTAATAACGCCCCAGCATAAAGACACCCGGAGGCAGGAACTTGGCAATCGAATATGCCTTGGGAGCACTCTATACCGACGTCTTGGATAGTACCACATATATGAAGCTAACGTCTACCCTCCAGCTTATGGCAGGCAGGTGAAAGGCTCCCGGCCCCTTCAGCGTGAGATGGAGGGATAACTTACGCCGAAGGTATCTTGACACCATCACCCAGGTAGTGGTATTAATTTATTAACAAAACTGCAAAACATCCCACGGCTTATCGCGAGAGGTGGAGGGAGGGCCCCGATGAAACCCGGCAACCCCGCTATTTAGCCGGAAGGTGCCAAGTGCCGCAGGAAACCTCCTGGAAGATAAGTTGACTCTTGTCCAACCTCTTCTTAAAATCCGGGAAGGGGTTTTTATTTTACCCCGGGGCGAAAGACCTCCTGAACTGTAGTTATGATTGGTGGGGGAGCCCCTCATGGGGGCTGACGTCTCTGCCACGAACAGGCAAAGATAAAGCCAAGCCACCCCCGCCGCTAAAAGCAACTGAGTCTAAAGTTTGCTAGCTGAGAACCACCGAAGCCTGGAGCCATCCCAGTCCCCAGAAAGCCAACCAATAATCATATGATTTGGCATAAACTTTCTTTTAAAGGAGAACTTTGCCCCGTGGAGGGGAGTATATAATGGGTGAAGCAAAATTTGAGCTAGAGGATGTAACCCTGAAGCGTCCCGGCCATAATGCCGCCGGTGAGGTAACGACCACCATTATCCTGAACAAGATAACTACTTTCTTTCTTAAAGAGAAAATCACCGCCGTTCTCGGGCCCTCAGGTTCCGGTAAATCCAGCCTCCTCAGGCTTCTAAACCGTTTGGAGGACCCGGCTGCCGGCAGGATTACCCTTGACGGCCAGGACTTGCAGAGCCTCAATATATTTACCCTGCGCCGGAGGGTTGGGATGGTCCGGCAGCTACCAACCCTCTTTCCCGGCACGGTGCTGGAGAATATCAGCTATGGCCCTCGCCTGCGGGGCATACCGCTGTCCCGGGATAGGGCCGGGGAATTAATCCTGATGGTGGGCCTGGGTACCGAACTCCTGGACCGCCGGGCGGACAGCCTCTCCATCGGCCAGCAGCAGCGGGTCTCCCTGGCCCGTACCCTTGCCAACGAACCGGAGGTTCTGCTCCTCGATGAGCCGACGTCGGCCCTCGACCCTACGGCGGCGGCCAATATCCTGCACCTGATGGTCGACCTGAAATCCCGTTTAGGACTAACCATTATCTTGGTTACCCACATCTTGGACCAGGCCCGCTAAATTGCCGACGAAGTCCTTTTTATGCATCGCGGCGAAATAGTCGAAACAGCTCCGGCCCAACAGTTTTTTACTGCTCCGCGGGACCCCCGCAGCAGGCTCTTCCTGTCCGGGGAGTTGGAGGGATAAGGATGCAGTATATCAATATCGGCCTTGGTGATATAGGTCTGGCCCTGATGCTGGTAGGGATCACCCTGGCTGTTTCTTTGTGGCAGCGCCTGGACCTTCACAGAGATCTATTTATCGGCACCCTCAGAACATTTATCCAGCTAACGGCCGTCGGTTACCTGCTGCAGGTGATTTTTAACCTAGATCGCTGGTACCTGGTCGTCCTGGCTTTAGGTATCATGTTACTGGTGGCTGCCGCCAACGCCTTTCACCGGCAACAGGAGCGCTGGCCCGAGTTATTCGTCATTATGCTCTTGGCCATAGCACTGGGCGGGATTATAACCCTGGCCATTGTCATTGGCATTGTTTTAAAGGTAAAACCCTGGTATCAGCCCCAATATATTATTCCTATCGCCGGGATGATTGTTGGCAACGCCATGATCGGTGCCGCCCTGGCCATCAACCGTTTAACAGGGGAGATCAATGCCCACCGGGAGGAGATCGAGGCGGCCCTGTCCCTGGGGGCGACTGCCTACCTGGCAGTCCTGCCTTACCTGCGTTCGGCCCTGCGAGCGGCCATGTTACCGACCATCAGCACTATGATGACGGTGGGTATTGTCCAGTTGCCAGGAATGATGAGCGGTCAGATCATTGCCGGTGCCAGCCCGGCGGCAGCTGTCAGGTACCAGGTCGTCGTCACTTATATGGTTGCCGCCGCTACGGCCCTGACTACCATTACCGCCACCCTGCTGGCCTACCGCTATTACTTTACGCCCAACCACCAGCTGAAACCGCCGTCCCAGCGCTGACGATTTCCAGTTTGATACCTCATTCGTCAGCAGGGGAGAGGGCACCATCGCCGTCCGTGATATGGACTACCACCTCACACATCCCATTTCGGGGAGGTGAGACCTGGGGTACAAATTAACGCCTGCGGGGTTGGCGGCCTTGCTGGATGAACTGGTTACCACCCGCATGCACTGACCCTTTGCACCTCCTCGGGTTGGAGTTCTACCGACAACTTCTCTTGCAGGGATCGGAAAAAGTGTGGTCAGCAGTTCCTTGAACAGGCGGTCGTGATCAACGGGCATTGGCGGTTTCTCCTGTTTTTCTTTTCATGATTTTACTTAAGGAGTTCCGGCCGGGCAAGGATTATTTTTACGATTTGTGATATACATCATTTTTATATGGGTACCTTCTGGATTACAATGGGAACAGAACAAAATCAGCTCAAACAGCACCATATTTTCGGGGGAGTGAGACATGGGGTACAAATTAACGCCGGCGGGGTTAGCGGCCCTGCTGGACGAACTGGTTACCAGCAGACGGGTTTTCGGGCCGGTACGTTACGCCGGTAAAGGCCGCCTGGCCGGTACGGATCTAATTACTTATGGCCCGGTAAAGGGCCTGGCCGATGTGGTTTGGGATGCCAGGACAACTTTCTCGCCCAAGGAAGTATTCTTTCCGATTAAAGAGAGCCTCTTTTATTTCTCCGATGGGGAAATAACCGAGTCCGCCCTGAAAGCCTCAGAAATATTGGAAACTGTGGTTTTTATCCGCGCCTGCGACCTCAACGCCGTTACCCGTCTGGATAAAATCTTCCTGGAAAACGGGCCCGCAGCGGACAATTATTATGCCCGGCGGCGCCAGCATACCCATTTTGTACTGATGGAATGCCAGGAGAGCTTCCCCGGTTGTTTCTGTGTCTCTATGGGCACGAACAGGGCTACCGGCCACCAGGCGGCCCTGCGCCCGGAAGGCAGTTATTACCTGCTCCAGGCCCTGGCCGAGCCGTGGCTTTCCCTGGGGGAGCGCTACGGCCAGCCGGCTGATGTAGAACCGGTTTGGGTGCAGGAGAATTCCCTGACCGTTAAAGTGCCGGACCGGGTAGATACCAGCCTTTTTCAACACGAACTTTGGCGGGAATATAGCTCCCGCTGTATCGCCTGCGGCCGTTGCACCCTCTCCTGCCCAACCTGTAGCTGCTTTTCCGTCCAGGATATATTTTATCGGGATAACCCGGAACGGGGGGAACGCCGGCGGGTCTGGGCGAGTTGTCAGATCGACGGCTTTACCGATATGGCTGGCGGCCACAAAGTACGTGAGGACCGGGGCGAACGCATGCGCTTCAAAGTCTTGCATAAAATCGATGACTTTCGCCGCCGGTTTGGGATCAATATGTGCGTCGGCTGCGGCCGCTGTGAAGAAGTCTGCCCGGAATACATCTCTTTCGCTCGCTGTGTCAATACTTTAAGCCAGTTAATGAACGGAGGTGCCGGGGCGTGATTGCCAACCAGATTGCCAATCCTTATCTTCCCGCATCTGCGCAGGTGTTAGCCATCCAGCCCCAGACCGGCGTGGACTATACCTTCCGGCTGGCCACGGATATAGAACCGGCCTGGGGGCAGTTCGTGGAGATTTCCTTGCCGGGGGTTGGGGAGGCACCTATATCCGTCAGCGACGCCGGTCCGGGCTATATCGAGCTAACTATCCGCCGGGTGGGCAAGGTAACCACTGCTTTACACCAACTAAAACCGGGAGATACCGTATACCTCCGCGGGCCCTATGGCAGCGGCTTCCCTAGGGATGAATTTGCCGGGCACCAGTTGGTGGTTGCCGCCGGTGGTACCGGGGTAGCCCCGGTGAAGGGCTTAATCAACTACTATGCGGGCCACCCGGGAGAGCTGGCTGGCCTTAACCTTCTCCTGGGCTTCAAAACGCCGGCTGATATCCTGTTCCGCACGGATATTGAACGCTGGCAAGGCCTTTTTCCCACCATCCTCACGGTTGATCAGGGCCAGGCCGGCTGGTCGGGTAAGGTGGGCCTGGTAACGGAATTCGTTAAGGAAATCCCCCTGAAAAATGATGCCAGGATTATTGTCGTTGGGCCGCCTCTGATGATTAAATTTACCGTGGCCGAATTTATTAAATGCCAGATCAAACCGGAGCAAATCTGGGTCTCCCTAGAGCGGCGGATGCACTGCGGCCTGGGCAAGTGCGGTCACTGCAAGATCAACGACGTATACGTTTGCCTGGAAGGGCCGGTGTTTAACTATAGCCGGGCCCGGGACCTGGTCGACTGAAGGAGGAGGGAGCCATGTATAATACGAAAGAATTGATCAAGAACGCCTACCGCATTACCAGCCGCAGGGGTTATACGGCCCTGCGTCTCCGGGTGCCCGGCGGGCACCTGGCGGCCGAATATTTAGGCTTAATCCAGGATATAGCCCGGCGCTACGGCAACGGTACCGTTCATCTGACTACCCGCCAGGGTTTTGAAATCCCCGGCATACCCCTTGACAAAGTACCGGAGGTAAACCAACTGCTGGCACCTATGTTGCAACAAGAGGCCGCCCTGGGAGTGGCCATCGAGAATATCCATGCCGGTTACCCGGCGGCGGGCACCCGGAACGTCACGGCCTGCATTGGCAGCAGAGTCTGCCCCTTTGCCAACTTTGACACCACGGCCCTGGCGCAAAAAATCGAAGGTCTCATCTATCCCAACCACTACCACGTCAAGATTGCCATTACCGGTTGCCCCAACGACTGCATCAAGGCCCACCTCCAGGACATCGGCATCATCGGCCAGGTGGAGCCGGAGTATGATCCCGGCCGCTGTATCGCCTGCCAGGCTTGTGTCAAGAACTGCCGCCAGTTTATCGTCGGCGCCCTGGAGCTGGTCAATTACCAGGTGGAACGCGACGGCAAGCGCTGCCTGGGCTGCGGCGAGTGTATCCTGCAATGTCCCATGGCGGCCTGGACCAGGGGGCGCCAGTACTACCGGATCGTGGCCCTGGGTCGCACCGGGAAAAAGAGCCCGCGCCTGGCGGCCAACTTCCTGGAATGTATTGATGAAAAGGCCGTCCTGCAGGTAATCGCCAACCTGTACCGTTATATTGAGCGGCACATTGATCGCTCCCTGCCCAAGGAGCACGTTGGCTATATCGTCGACCGCACGGGCTACCAGGTCTTTAGGGATGAACTCCTGGATGGTGTTGATCTGGGTCCGAAAGGCCGGGTGGCCCGGGAATTGCCCTTTTACGGCTACAGCTACGACCGCGACTTGCTGTGGAGCAAATAGTTGGGGTGCCAGTTATACCATGATATGACTTCAAGACCTACTGGCAACCGAAGATAGGTGAGGTAATTATTAAATAACGGCATACAGAGCGGCGGCGACGGTGGGCATGTCGTCAGTTTCGTGGAAAATTGCAGGGCGAGGCCCTGGTGGCTCCGGAAATACCCCTGACACCCCCGGCTTCGGATGGAAAACCATCCGGGGTTCCGCAAGTACAGGGGGTGATATCCGTGCCGATACCACGTTTTAAAAAGGCGCTGCGGCGCCTATCAACAGGATTTGCTATGCTTGATTATCTCTTTCAGCAGCTGCCGATAGGCAGCCGGGTGGCGGCAAGCATGATCAAAAGCGCTCTTAGCCCGGGGCCAGTACCTGGAAATGAGTTCTCTTATACCAGATACGGCTGCAGGGTAAAAATTTAACGGGTCAAAGTCTACTTCCTGCGCGCCGGCCCTGGTGGCCGCTTTTGTTATGGCGGCCAGGTCTTCAGGAGCATCCGTCAGGCCGGGTATCACCGGGGCGACAAAAACCCAGGTCCTGATGCCGGCCCTGGCCAGCTTTTCCAGGGCCGCCAGGCGCCGGGATGGAAGCGGCGCGCCGGGCTCCAACAGCCGGGCCAGTTTGTCATCCAGGGTAGTAATAGTAAAGCCGACCTCGGCGGGCATTGCTTTTAAAAGCTCTGCATCTCTGAGGACCAGGTCGGACTTGGTAAGAATAGATACTTCCAATCCACTCGCGGTTAATAATTCCAAACACCTTTGCGTCAGGCCATATTTTCTTTCGATAGCCTGGTAGGCATCGGTAACGCTGGCCAGCATAACCTTTCCCTTTTTGGGCCGCCGTAACTGGGCCGCCAGTACTTCGATAAAATTCGTCTTGACTTGGACGAAGGAACCCCATTTTTCCTGATGGCCATTGAAGCGTGCCATGCAACTGGCGTAACAATAGATGCACCTATGGCTGCACCCGGTGTAAGGGTTCAAACAGTAATCAATGCCTGGAATACGGGAACGGTTGAGGGCGCTGCGACAGGCGGTCTCATATATTTTAAACACGACGGTCTACCTTTCTCCATTCCGGGTGGGCATCTTAGAATTGTTTGCATCGTTTTCAAGGCCTCATTATACCAGATACTAGGCCTGACCCCAAGTCCTTGCTATTCAGACCCAGGATAAAACCTACCGCTGCCACCACGCCCCTTTATCCCTTGCCTGTTTGCTAACCACCGTAGTAAAATAAAGAAAAAGCTACCAGGAATAAAATCAACTACCAGATGAGGAGGTGCAGGAGATGAGCCTTACCCTGGCGGAACTGGCTGCAGGCCGGCAACGGTATACCTATGAGGATTATTGCCGCTTACCGGAAGGGTCGCCCTATCAGTTAATCGGGGGGGAACTGGTAATGACGCCTTCACCGACACCCTATCACCAGATGGTATCCATGAAATTGGAATTACAAATGGCAGGCTTTGTCCTGGAAAAGGGGCTGGGGATTATCTTATATGCCCCGGTTGATGTCTACCTGGATGAAGAAGAAACCTACCAGCCGGACATTATTTTCATTGCCAGCTCGAGGCTGGACATTATAGAAGAGAAGCGCATTAAGGGCGCCCCGGATTTAGTGGTGGAGATTCTTTCCCCCGGTACCGGCTATTACGACCTGCGCAGTAAATATAAGGTTTATGAAAAGAGTGGTGTCAGGGAATACTGGATTGTCGATCCCCAGCAAAAATCGGTGCAAGTCTTTTGTTTGCGGGACGGAAAGTTCGTCCTGGACCAGGAAGCGGAGCAGCAGGGGACGGTAAGGTCGCGGGTGATAGCCGGGTTGGAAGTGCAAGTAGAAAGTATCTTTTAAGTTTCTAGTTATCCGTTCCCCCCTTGACAGGGCTATTTTTTTAGCTATAATGTATATATATAATATATACGGTGCTATACAGATAACAGGGTTAGAATAAAGCGGGCAGGTAAAAAAGATGCTATTTTCCATTTCACCACGGAACCCGGTTCCCCTCTATCAGCAAATAGTGGAACAGATACGAGCCAAAATTTTGGCCGGTGAACTGCCCCCTGGCAGCCAGTTGCCCTCTATCCGCGAGCTGGCTAAAGAGTTGACCACCAGCATGATCACCACCAAACGCGCCTACCTGGAGCTGGAAAAGGAAGGCCTGCTTATTACCCGCCCGGGCCTGGGGACCTTTGTAGCCGGGGTCCGGCCAGAGATGGTAGCCTCCCTGAAGCAGGCCCGGGTAAAGGAACACCTCCAGGCCGCCATCCAGGAAGCCAGGCGGGTAGGCATGCAGGATCAAGAGCTCCGGGCACTCTTGGAGGAACTCCTTGAATGGGGAGGGGAACCACCCGGGTAAAGGCAGCAGAGTCAAATGCTCCTATTACCACGTACCACCCTGAGGCCCTCCGGTAGCCCGGTGGGAGGACAGGGTGAGTAGCAAAAATGACTATTCGATTAAGGGAAGGTGCCTGATTTGAGTGCAACGCAACCGCTTATCCGCCTGTCGGGAGTAAGCAAGGGGTATCTCGGTTTCCAGCTCCAGGACATTAACCTGGAATTACCACCGGGATGTATCCTGGGCTTCGTCGGTCCCAACGGCGCCGGGAAGACTACCACCATCCGTATTATCACCAACCTGATCCGGCCGGACGGCGGCAGGGTAGAGGTGCTGGGGCGGACCTGGGATCGGGACGAGGTAGCCATCAAGTCCCGCCTGGGTTATGTCTCGGAGGATAACCAGCTGTACGAAGAAGCCACCGGTTACTGGCTGGGCAATTTCCTGGGCCGCTATTATCCCACCTGGGACGACGCCTTTTTCCGCACCCTGCTGGAAAAATTCCATGTTCCCGGCAATAAAACAGTCAAGCAGCTCTCCAAGGGCAACCGTACCAAGCTGGCGGTAGCCCTGGCCCTGGCCCACCGGCCCGAGGTTTTAATCCTGGATGAACCCACCTCCGGGGTGGACCCGGTGGTACGTCATACCCTGGTCCAAGAACTGCTGGAAGTAATTCAGGACGAGACCCGGGGGGTGTTCTTTTCCTCCCATATCATCGAAGATATCGAGAAGGTGGCCGACCGGGTGACCTATATCGCAGGTGGCCGGATAGCCCTGGCCGGCGACAAGGAAACCATCCTGGAGCAGTGGCAGGAGCTTACCTTCCGGTTAAAAGACGCCGGCCAGCTCCGGCAGGTGCAGCGCCTGGTGCCATACGTTAAAGAAAGCGGCCTGGAGGTAGCGGCCGTTACCGACGCTTACAACCCGCGCTTGCTGCAGGAACTGCGGCTTTTAGCGGCAGACGAGGTTACCCGCCGGCCTTTGGGCCTGGAAGAGATTATGCTTATCCTGACTGGTAACGAGTGGCAGAAGGCAGAGGAGGCTTAGATGATAATTATGTGGGGATTAGTAACGAAGGATTATTATCTCTTACGGCGGCAGGCCTGGTGGGTTTTAGTTCTGCTATTTTTTAGCTACTTTTTCGGCTTCCGTGGCGGAGCGGCGGCGGTCCTGACCATTAGCAGCGGGATCACCGCCTATCTCCTGGTCCTCAGTTCCCTGTCAATCGAGGATAAAAACAATAGCCTCAGCTTCTTACGGCTCCTACCCGTCCCGGCCAGGGAAATAGTAGATGCCAAATTTATGCAACTGGTCCTGGGGGGTCTTCTGGGCGAAGTCTGTGGACTGGTTATAGTAGCCTTTATTAGTGTCACTGGCTTAAAAACAATTACCGGTCCGGAGGTCATTTGGAGCATTATCTCTTCCCTGGCTATTATTACTATTGTTTACAGTCCGACCCTGTGGCTATTCTTCCGTTTCGGTATGCAGGCTGCCAGGATCGCCTCCTTTATCACCTGGTTTGCCTTTTGGTTTGGCATCGTCACCCTCTGGCAAAGGTTTACCATCGTCACCCTCTGGCAAAAGCTCTACATGGGTTCTATGGGGCCGTTTCCTTTATCTCTGGTAGCAGCCGGGGTACTCCTGGCCTTGCTGACAGTGGCCTGCTTTGTCTTTTTCCTGGTCCTGGCCCGGCGGGCCTTTGTCCGCCGGGAGATTCGTTAGCCGGACAGATGGTGGCCATCACCGGCCGCGCCTTCTGGGGCACGACCTACACGGGAAAAGTAGCCCTGGTGGCCCCGGCGGCGGTGACCCGGCAGTCCCAGCAGAGTTCGGAGACGACGGTGGAGGCCGTTATCGCCCTGGCCGGGCCGGCGCCCCTGCTCAAACCCGGTTACAGCGTCGACTTAAAGGTTACTACCGCCAGCAAGCCCCGGGCCCTGACCGTCCCCTTTGAAGCCGTCCAGGAAGGAAAGGGTCAGCGTTATGTTTACCGTATTGTTGACGGCTGGGGGATGCCATATATCTCCTGCTTACCGGCATTTCCCTCTGGATAGCCGCCATGGACGACCCCCGCCGGATTATAAGTGCGCCGGAGAAGGAAAGAAAAAAGATCCAGCCGGCAGCGGCCGAGGCAGTGCGTGTGGTAACGTTACGTGGCCTGCTGGTCCTGAAGATCTTTATTCTAAGCCTGAGCGCTTACATGACCTACAAGAATGTCCAGGTGGCCCTGGGACTGGCTGCCGGTATTGGCTGGCTGGGATTAGTTTTTGGTATTATGGCTGCAACTACCGCTTTTTACCTGGGCATCCGGTGCCTGCTCCTGATAGGCAGCAAATAAGACCCTGTCCTTCCATCTCTACCCATGCTATCCCATACTTTTTATTATAGAGCCCACAAATTGTTGACTTCCATTGCGTTCTGTACTATAATATCACTTGCAATTGGTGAGCGCCCGTAG
This sequence comes from Moorella thermoacetica, assembly GCF_001267405.1. Taxonomy (NCBI): domain Bacteria; kingdom Bacillati; phylum Bacillota; class Clostridia; order Neomoorellales; family Neomoorellaceae; genus Neomoorella; species Neomoorella thermoacetica. Next base: position 1,089,638 of record NZ_CP012369.1, on the reverse strand, counting down.
CTCAGGTGGATAGAGTAACGGAATCCGAGTCCGGAGGTCGCAGGTTCGAATCCTGCCGGGCGCGCCATCTATGCGCCAGTAGCTCAGCTGGTAGAGCAGCTGACTCTTAATCAGCGGGTCGCGGGTTCGAAGCCTGCCTGGCGCACCAGTGTTTGCAAGGGTTTCGGGGATAACTCGAAACCTTTATTTTATATCCCTTTACTAAAAAAATACAGCAACAAAGAGGCCGGGAAGTTCGGCCCTTTTTATTTTATACTCCGGTTACCCTTACCTTCCCAACCTTAAAAACCAGGTTTTACATAAATTTTACGCCAATTTTACATTCTTTTTACAGAAGAATAAACAGAACTTAAGAATAAAGTGCTATGCTGAATATACCAAAAAAGAAGGAGTGATGGTATTATGAAGAAGTTTGCTGCCCTCTTCCTGGCTGTAGTTATAGCCGTGACTATGCTGGCGGCCCCGGCTGCTTCCTCTGCCGCTGGCACCCCCCAGTATGATCTAGGTGCTTCGGCCCAACCGGATCATATTACCCTCACCTGGACCCAAGATCCCCTGACAACCCAGACCATTACCTGGAGAACTAACATTACTATAGCCAGGGGGCTTGTCCAGTATGCCAAAGCCGCGGATAAGGCCTCTTTCCCCGGCAAAGCCGCTACCGTAGAAGCTACAGTGCAGAAGTTTACCTCCGATCTGGGGGATATGAACATCCATACCGCCACCCTTACCGGCCTCGAACCCGGCACCGAGTATATCTATAGGGTTGGCGACGGCACCAACTGGAGCGACATCCACACCTTCACCACAGAAGCCAGCAACACTCACTCTTTCAAATTCCTTATCTTTGGCGACAGCCAGAGCGGCGACCCCCTAAATCCGGAATATAAACCCTGGCACGATACCATCCAGAACGCCTTCAAAACTAACACCGACGCTAAATTCTTTGTCAATGTCGGCGACCTGGTCGAACAGGGACAGAATTATGTCCACTGGAATAAATGGTTCGAGGCCGCCAAAGGTGTTATTGATACCATCCCGGCCATGGCCACCCAGGGCAACCACGAGACTTACAACCCGCCTGATGGCCATTCAACTAAACCGATTTTTTGGACTACCCAGTTCAAACTGCCCCAGAACGGCCCGGAGGGCCTGAAAGGCCAGGCTTATTCCTTTGATTATGGGAACGCCCATATTGTAATGCTCGACAGCCAGGAAGAAGAAGAAAAGGGTGTGGCCGGGGATATTCTGGCGGCCCAAAAGGCCTGGCTGGAAAAAGACCTTCAGAATACCAATAAGCCCTGGAAACTGGTCTTCTTCCATAAAACACCTTATTATAATAAGGCTACCCGTACCAACGAAGATATTAAAGCCGCCTTCCAGCCCCTCTTCGATAAATACCACGTTGACGTAGTTTTTAACGGCCACGACCATGCCGTCGCGCGGACCTACCCCATAGCCGGCGATAAGTTTGTCAGCAGCCCGGCTAAAGGCACCATCTACTATCTCACCGGTAGAAGCGGTAATAAGTATTACCCCGACCTGTCGGCCAAGGTATGGGACGCCTTCTTCTACGACCCTCAAGATCAACCCAACTATATTGTAGCTGAATTGAATGGGGATAAATTGACCCTCAGGGCTATGAAGCAAGATGGCACCCCCATCGATACCTACACCATCGATAAAGCCAGCGGGCTGGATACGCCCCAGACTATTGTCCCGCCTAAATATAACTCCACCAGGTTGGTGATCTTCGGTAACATGCTCCAGCAGCCCCTGCTGCCGGTAACCCCCAAGCAGGTCAATGGCCAGTGGTATATCCCCGTAAGGGCCTTTATGCAGTTCCTGGGCGGCAATGTGGCCTGGTATGATGACGGCAGCGTAACCATCGTTTATGGTAAAGACAAGGTGCAAATGGCCAGCAAGAGCGCCCGGGCCACCATCAACGGCCAGGAAGTAAACCTGCCCGGCAGTAGCCTGATGGACAAAAATACTCTTTTTATACCGGCTGCCGACCTGGAGGAATTCTTTGGTTTCAGCTACAAGTATGATGCCGCCACCAATATGCTGATGTTTACCAAATAAGATTGCCATGTCTAATGCAAGCCCGGTCTTTTTTAAAATTTTTTCTTGCATTTTCCGCCGCCAGGTGTTATCCTGAAGACAGGATAGTGTATACAAAATACCAAGAGGAGGCGGCGGAGGTTATGGATTACCTGCTGACCTGGATTAAGGGGGAAGAGGTAGATTACCGGTTTGTCAGTGCCGACGAGCTGGAAAAGCTCCTGGCAAATGAAGAAGAAGAAAAAAATAACTGCATAGTCGTACCCCTGCATTAGCTTAGCTAAAGTCCGGTACCCAGCCGGCTTTTATTTTTGGTTAAAGTATGGTAAACTTTAGCTGCTAATCCAACTTTTTTGCCGCCCTCCGGAAGCTGCAAAATACCAGGTTTTCATTGCGGGCTTATTTTAATACTTTTTGTTCCAGGGCCGATTAATGAGGTTTATCACCCAGAAAGGGGTATTTTCCATGGCTCTGCCTTATAATCTGGACGTCACCCTGGCCCGGGCGAAGGTAGACCTGGCTAAAATCAGGGTAGAGGAGATAGCTAAATACAAAAAGGTCAGCTGGGAAGTGGAAAAGGGTTTTTTAAGCCTGCCTTCTCTAAACGAAATTTACCACATAACCCACCCGGCCGGGGATGTCAGTACAGCTAACGGGGAGCCGGTTGATCCCCGCTTCCAGGTATTAATCCTGCACTACTTAACGGGACCTGGTGCCGCCCTGAGGGGCCAATGGATATCCTTTAAAGAATTACCCGGTGGTCTTATTTACCAGCAGCCTTTTTACGGCCGGGCCGTCTTACCCCTCATTCGCACCTTCGGGTCGCAGCCGGCCAGCCTCCTCCGGGCCGGGGAGGGTCTGGGTGGCAGGCCCGTTGACCAGGGTGATGCTGCAGTTGAACTGAACCCCTTTCCCTGTTTACCGGTACGGCTGGTCATCTGGGCCGGAGATGAAGAATTCCCACCCGGGGGCACCATCCTCTTTGACGCCTCGGCCCCTGAGATGCTGGCCACCGAGGACTTTGCCGTCCTGGCGGAATACCTGGTTAAACGCTTAAAAAACCTGGCCGGGAGGTAGACGCCGCCCTCAAGCATGGCGCCAGCGTCAGTTTAGGAGCCGCCGTAAGGGACTACCGTCTCGAACTGGTCCTGGGGGGAGAAAGGATTCTCCCGGAACGGCGCAGTTGTAATGGCCGTCCGGAGTTTACCGCCAGCCTGCTCCTGGAGCCGGACGGGAAAGTAGATGGTCCGGGCTGGGAGGAGGCAACTTTTTTATCACCTTGAAGGTTCGGCGGCACCCTGCCCGGTGGGGCAATACCTGGCCTGCCAGGTCCGGAAGACCCCCTTCTAGCTGGTTACCACGGTTATTAGAATTAAAGCCATCCCCTGCCGACACCGGCGGGGGATGATTTACCCAGTCATTTTCTCTCCTCCACAACCATAGGATGTAGCAGGAGAATGGGGGAGAGGTAATGACTACTGGAAGAAACAACCCGACTACCTGCCAGATAATCCTGAAACCACGGCACGCCGGTGAAGCCAAAACCATCAACTACTATCTGGAACTTGCCCGGGAACGCATCCCCACTTATGCCGGCATAAACTTTAAGGACAATGAATTGAGCATTCAGGGCCTGGGTTATGACGGCCGCTGTGCCTTCTGCCGTTACTTCCGCAAGTCCCTGAAAAACCGCGGTTTGCGTTTCAATAGTAGCTGCCCCTTCGAGGTCCAGGACGACACCTATGCCTGGCGGGTTAAAATAGGGAGTGCCTTTTTTGAACAGGATTTTTTGGAAAACGAGGAGAAGTACCTTGTCTACCTGCGCCGGGCAGAAAACGATCCCCGGGACCTGGAAGCGCAGCTAGCCCTGGGAGTAATCCACGAGTACCACGGCCGTTTTGCCCAGGCCCTGGCCAGTTACTGGGCTGCCCATGAGGTTGATCCCGGGGACGCCTTCATCAAGGAACGCCTCCAGGATATCCTGGCTTTACTTCAGAGAATACTTGTTCCTGCCGGCCGGTGTTAAAAACCTTGCACCGGCCCTTTACTTATGGCAAGATGGTAATAGCCTGGAAAAGGAGTTGAGTAGCAAGCCTTGGAACTTAAAGAAGTAGGGGAATTTGGACTTATAGAACGCTTAAAGGCCGGGGCCATAGTGGACCCGGCCAGGGTAGTTATGGGGATCGGTGATGACGCCGCCGTATTAAAGGGAGAACCTGGTTTCCTGACCCTGGCTTCGACGGATATGCTGGTGGAGGATATCCACTTTACCTTGGCCACAGCTACCCCCCGGGAAATAGGTTATAAAACCATGGCTGTTAATGTCAGCGATATTGCCGCCATGGGGGGGATACCAGAACAGGCCCTGGTATCCCTGGCTTTAAGGCCGGAGCAGCAGGTCGAGTTTGTGGACGAGCTCTACGCCGGCCTGCGGGAATGTGGCCAGCGTTTTGGAGTAAATATAATTGGTGGCGACACGGTCTCTTCCCCCAGGGCCATGGTAATCAACCTGGCCATATTGGGACGGGTGGAAAATGATGCCTGTCTCTACCGCCACGGTGCCCAGCCCGGGGATATTCTGCTAGTAACCGGCGACCTGGGGGGCTCTGCCGCAGGTCTGGATACCCTGCTCAGTCCCCGCCCGGCCCCGGCGGAGGTCATCGCCTGGGCCCGGGCACGCCACTTCCGGCCTACCCCGCGGGTAGTGGAAATCCGTGCCGCCCTGAAGGCCGGTGGGCTCACGGCGGCCGATGACATCAGCGACGGCCTGGTAGCGGAGGTCTATACCCTGGCGACGGCTTCCAGGGTGGGAATAGTCCTGGAGGCCGGGGCCATCCCCATCGCTCCGGCCACCCGGCAATTGGCGGCTATATACCATAAGGAGCCCCTGGATTACGCCCTTTATGGCGGCGAAGACTTTGAGCTCCTGCTGGCCTGCCGGCCGGATAAAGTAGACGCCGTTCGGGAAGCTGTGAACCGGGCCTGCAGGACGCCGGTGACGGTCATCGGCAGGGTCGTCCCGGCAGAAGAGGGTATTACCATAAACCACAGCGGCCGAGTGCTACCCTTGACGCCAGGGGGTTATAACCACTTCCAGCTGGATAGATAACCCTGGGGCCCCTGATCTTTATCCGGGGGCGCTATGGCTGTAAGCAGTCAGCTGCGCAAGAATGAAAACTCCCGCTCGGTTTCGTTTGCAGCCGGGACCACGGAGGGAGGGCGGGCAAGGCCTGCCAAAGAAAGAACGGTTTTGAGAAGAAGGTACTTGCAAGCAACCCTTATGACCTGGTAATATAAAGAGGTAGGGAATAAGAAAGGGGATAGTCAAACCATGGAAGATATAACGGCCAGGCTGGCCGACCTGGAAGTCAGGCGCGCCAGGGTTATGGCCGGCGGTGGTGAAGAACGGGTAGCCCGGCAGCACGCTGCCGGCAAGTTAACGGCCCGGGAACGGCTGGAGCTATTGCTGGATCCCGGCAGTTTTCTGGAACTGGATCAATTTGTGCGCCACCGGGCCACTGATTTCGGCATGCAGGACATAGAAACACCTGGTGAGGGTGTAGTTACCGGTTCCGGGACCATAAATGGTCGGCCAGTCTACGTCTATGCCCAGGATTTTACCGTTATGGGCGGTTCCCTGGGGGAGATGCATGCTGCCAAAATCTGTAAGGTCATGGATCTAGCCCTGAAAACCGGTGTGCCGGTCATAGGTTTGAACGATTCCGGCGGGGCCCGTATCCAGGAGGGGGTAGCGGCCCTCAATGGTTATGGGGAAATCTTCCGCCGCAACACCCATGCTTCAGGGGTTATTCCCCAAATCGCCGCTATTATGGGCCCCTGTGCCGGGGGCGCCGTCTATTCGCCGGGGCTAATGGACTTCATTTTTATGGTTGATAATACAGCCCAGATGTTTATTACCGGCCCCCAGGTAATCAAAGCCGTCACGGGGGAAGAAGTCAGCGCGGAAGAGCTGGGAGGTGCCGTCACCCATGCCACCAGGAGCGGGGTGGCCCACTTCCGGACGCCAACGGAAGAAGATTGCCTGCACTTGATTCGCACCCTGCTGGATTATTTACCTGCCAATAACTTGGAGGACCCGCCCTTCAGGCCCAGTTCTGACCCGGCTGAGCGCCAGAATCCCAACCTGGCGGCACTGGTGCCTGTCGATCCTAATAAACCGTATAACGTGAAGGAAATCATCTACGGAGTGGTTGATGACGGCCTGTTCCTGGAGATTCAAGGTGAATATGCCGCCAATATGGTTATTGGCCTGGCCCGCTTGGCGGGGTATACTATAGGTATTGTGGCCAACCAGCCCCAGTACCTGGCCGGTTGCCTGGATATCAACGCCGCCGATAAAGCAGCACGTTTCGTGCGTTTTTGTGACGCCTTCAATATACCCCTCCTGACCCTGGTGGATACCCCCGGCTACCTTCCCGGGGTGGAACAGGAACAGGGAGGCATTATCCGTCATGGGGCCAAACTGTTATATGCCTTCGCCGAGGCCACGGTACCCAAACTCACCCTCGTCCTGCGCAAGGCGTACGGCGGTGCCTACCTGGCCATGTGCTCCCGCTCCCTGGGAGCCGATCATGTCGTTGCCTGGCCTACAGCGGAAATAGCCGTCATGGGTCCCGAGGGGGCTGCTAATATAATCTTCCGCCAGGAAATCAGCCAGGCAGATGACCCGGCCCGGGTACGGCAGGAAAAAGTCGCCGCTTACCGCGATAAGTTTGCCAACCCCTATGTGGCCGCGGGCCTGGGGCTGGTTGATGCTGTTATCGACCCGGCTCTGACCCGCCCCCATTTGATCCGGAACCTGCTGACCCTGCTCAGTAAACGGGAAAGCCGCCCGGGTAAAAAACACGGCAACTTCCCTGTCTAGGGAAAAGGAGGGAACGGATTTGTTAGCCTATCTCCAGACAGCACCCCGCCCGGCAATGATACCGGCGGAAATCGTAGCCGCCATCACCGCCGCCGTAGCCGTTTATATGACTCCCGCAACGACCTCCTGGCAAATCACATCTATCCGGCCCCAGGACCGGCCCTTGCGCCGCTGGAGCCTGGCCGGTCGCCAGGAATTAATCAATAATTCCATGGCCTTCGAAAGGAGGAGACCGGCGGTTTGAAAAGGCATTTTCAAGTAACGGTCAATGGTGAAACCTTTCAGGTAGAAGTAGAGGAAAGGCCGGAATCGGCCTGGCCGCCTGTTTCTCCTGCTATGATGGCTCCACCGGCAGCGGCGGTTATCCCGCGATCCGGCCGTCTGGCAGCAGCTCCCACCCCGCCGCTGCGGGATAACCGGACCGTTACCGCTCCCCTGCCGGGTACGGTAGTGGAGGTAAGAGTTAAACCCGGCCAGAGGGTGACTGCCGGCCAGGTACTGGTGATAATTGAAGCTATGAAGATGGAAAACGAGATCCCGGCTCCGGCCGGGGGGGTTGTCCGGGAGGTGCTGGTCGAGGCCGGAGCCACCGTCAGCAGCGGCCAGCCTCTGGTTACTTTGGCTTGAACGGTTTCCGAAGAGGAAGTGTATTTAAATGCTCCCCCAGACTTATGTCGTCCTGGATGTGGAAACCACCGGCCTGGATCCAGCCCGGGACAGAATAATTGAGATTGCTGCCGTCCGCCTGGAAGGAGGCAACATTACCCGCCAGTTTCAAACCCTGGTGAACCCGGGCCGGCCTATACCCCCGGCCATCGAGAGGTTGACGGGTATTAGTGACGCCATGGTCCGCGAGGCGCCCCCCCTTCCTGAAGTTTTGCCCGGGTTGCTGGATTTATTCAGGGATGCCATCCCAGTAGGCCATAACGGCACCTTTGACCTGGCCTTCCTAAACCAAGCCCTGGGCCACGGCTGGCATTCCCCGCTGCTGGATACCCTTGCCCTGAGCCGGATTCTCTTTCCCTGCCTGGCTTCTCACCGCCTGGATTATATGAGCAAGTACCTGACCCTCGAAGCTACCGGCCATCATCGCGCCCTGGATGATGTGTTAACTACCGCCCGCCTCCTGGAGAACCTCTGGCAGGCCACCCTGGAACTGGACAAAAACCTGCTGACAAAACTCCTGAACCTAGCCCCGGTCGGCCTCCAGTCCTGGTTCCGGGCTGCTCTGGTTCAGGGAACGCCAGCCAGCCATTTTGAAGTGGCCGCTACCGGGTTATTTGCCCCGACCAGGGTACCCTCCCCGCAGTCTGGAACCTTGCCGGCCTTTAATGTCGACGACCTGGTAGCCATGCTGGACCACAGGGGTCTGCTGGCCGAGCAGATACCAGGTTATGAATACCGTCCCCAGCAGGTGGAAATGCTCAGGGCTGTAGCCTCGGCCCTGGCCGGCAATCACTACCTGACAGTAGAAGCCGGCACAGGGACCGGCAAATCTCTGGCCTACCTTTTGCCGGCGATTTACTGGGCCTGTAGCCAGAGAAAGAGGGTAGCCATTGCCACCCATACCATCAGCCTGCAGGAACAACTCTGGCAGAAGGACCTGCCCCAGCTACGGGAACTCCTGCCCTTTTCCTTTAAGGCGGCCCTGGTTAAAGGACGGAGCAACTATATCTGCAGGCGGAAGTTGCGGGACTACCTGGCCAACCCGCCGGCCGGGGAGGCAGAGCGTCTCTTCGCCATGCGGGTTTTACGCTGGCTGGAGGTAACAACCAGCGGCGACTGGAGCGAAATGAAACTTACCCCGGAAGAAGAAGGCTTCAAATTTGCCCTGGCGGCCGATACCGAGACCTGCACCGGTAGCGCCTGCCCCTTCAACGATGAATGTTTTGTCAATGCCGCCCGCCGGGAGGCTGAGGCTGCCAATATCCTGATCTTGAACCATTCCCTTTTACTGAGCGATATCCGCTTAAACAACCAGGTCCTGCCTGACTACCCCTACCTGATTATCGATGAAGCCCATCACCTGGAGGAGGCGGCTACCGAACACCTGGGGAGCAGTGTCAGCCAGGCCAGCTGTGAGCTTTTCTTTCGCCGCCTGGGCCGGGGTGAGCAGGCCTATAGCTTCCTGGGTCGGGTCCGCAATCTCGCCCGCCGTTTACCTCCGGAAGGGAACCTTGAATTGGCAGACTTCCTGGAGGATATGGAACTAACAGTAACAGCAACCCTGGCCGGTTGGCAGGAGTTCTGGGAGAGCTTGGGCAGGTTAAGTGATGCCGCCCGCTGGGAAGAGGCGGGTTATACCCTGCGTTTCACCAGCCGTTTAAAGGAAACCCCTGCTTGGGACAACCTGCTGTCAGTCTTCGGGAGCCTGGAGGAAAACCTCAGCGGCCTGGCCAGTCGCCTGGAGCGCCTCTCGGAGTTATTGAGCGCTGCCGGGGCCGGCGAGTTTGCTGCCGATGCCGGTAATTTCGCCGCCGTTGTTGCCCAGTACAGCTATGATCTGGGGCAGATCCTTGATGCCGACCCGGCCACCAGCGTCAGCTGGCTGGAAAAGAATAACCATGGCCAGTATATCTTACGCTCCGCCCCCCTGGATATTGGTCCCCTGCTGGCAGAACTTCTCTTTTCCCGCAAGCAGGCTGTGATCCTGACCTCGGCCACCCTGACAGTCAACAATAGCTTTGATTATTACCACCAGCAGACCGGCCTCCAGGAACTGCCAGCCGACAGGGTCGTCAGCTGCCAGGTATCCTCACCCTTTGACTACCGGTCGCAGGCCCTGGTTTGTTCTATTAGAGGGCTGCCCAACCCGGGCCAGTTAAAGGATGCCGACTATGCCCGGGCTATTACCCCGGTCCTGACAGCCATCTGCCCGGCCGTCGGCGGCCGTTCCCTGGTTCTCTGTACCTCCCACCGTTTTTTACGGGAAGTCTACGAACTTTTAAGCGCCGACCTCAACGGCAGCGGTTACCGGGTCCTGGCCCAGGGAATAGACGGCAGCCGTTCCCGCCTGCTGGAAGAATTCATCCAGACTCCCCGGGCTGTCCTTCTGGGGGCCAACAGCTACTGGGAAGGTATCGACCTGCCCGGGGATCTGCTTCGCTGCGTCATCATCCCGCGTTTACCATTCCCCTCCCCGGGCATACCGACCCTGGCGGCGCGGATGGAACACCTGGCCGCCCGGGGACAGAATGCCTTTGCCACCCTGAGTCTACCCCAGGCGATTATTCGTTTCCGCCAGGGGTTTGGTCGCCTGATCCGGCGGGCCAGCGACAGAGGAGTACTGGTAATCCTTGACCAGCGCCTCCTCTCCCAGCGGTACGGCCGCCTTTTTATCCAGTCCCTGCCGCCAGTAACCCTTGAGGAGGTTGACCCCGCCGGGGCTCCCTCCCGGATAAAAACATGGTTTCAGGGTTGATGGCCTGGCGCCATTCACTTTTTACCTGCCGCCTTAATACTATAGTTAAGGAGGAAGTTGAAAAGTGAGGTGACCAGGATGAAGGTTTATTTTATTCCCCTGCCGTCTTTTCTTAAACGCTTGCTGAAAAAAGTTTTGCACCAGGAATGAGGGGGGTAACCTCTCTTCTTTTTTAGCATAAAAGAACCTTCCCGCCACTAAAATTAACCATGGAGGTGGGGAGGATGCGTGCTTGCAAGTATTTCAGCCTGGGCTTATTCCTGGGTATCGGCCTGACCTGGGGGTGGTTTGCCCTTTTTCCCAGCGACCGGGTCATGGAATCCGCTCTGCCGGCTACCGCCGGGGTCCAGGAACAGGCCCAACCATTTGCCGTAATCTATAATTTCTACCATGCCCTGGAAGAGGGGCGGGAAGAAACCTGTCGTTCCCTGGTAGTCCCCGAATTCCAGGCCGCCCTGGCCGGTAGGCCCTTTATCCAGCAATTGCAAAGACTCCGGCAGCAGGATCCCTCCCTGAAATTCGTCTTTTTCTTAATAAATGAACAGGAGGTGGATCTCAAGGCCGGTACAGCCTGGGCCCGGGGCAGCGCTGAATGGGTTTCTACCAGCAAAGGCACCTTCTCTATCCGCCAGAAGATCTTTCTTTTAAACCAGCAGGGCCAGTGGAAAATCCAGGCCATCGAAGAGCAGGGATAAAGGATGCATTCCTGTAACCATAAAAAAAAGCAGGCCCTCTGGCCTGACGGGTTCACTCCGCCCGGGAGTCCCCGTTTTCGCCTTATTTTTGGACTGGGCCTCCTGGCCGGAGGGCTACTTTACTGGCTTTTTATAATCTACGGGCACTAGCCTACCTCCCAGCCATCCCGGCCATACCCCCCATGGCCCCGGCCAGCAGACATAGTCCCAGCTTTTTGCCAGCGGCCGCCAGAATGAGGGGGGACGCCGTCCAGCCCAGGGCCAAGGTTACCAGGAAGAAGGAAAGACCGACCCCCATTCCCTGGATGAAACCCCGGGCTGAAGCTATCCTGGCTGCCTGCAGACCACCGCTAAAGACGGCCAGGGCCAGGATAACGCTGGCCATCAGGGGCAACAGGCCCTCGGAAAGGGGGGTAAATATAAGGAGTACCCCTGCTACAAGTGCCAGAAAGATCCCGGTTAATAGGGAAAATAACAGGCCCGTTAGGATTGCTCGCGGCAAGCTGACACCTCCCTCTCCTTCTTCAACTTATCCCTATGCCTGACCATTGGAGAAAATACCTGTCTCTTGAAGTAACCCGGCAGGTTTTTTTTAATGGACGTCGAAATTTAGGCAGGAGAGTTGAGCAGGAGGGTAGATCTTTGTCCTTACATATCGGCTTTCCCACCGCCTTAATATATTACAGCCATTTTCCCTTCTGGCAAGCTTATTTCAATCGCCTGGGGGTGGAGGTCGTCACCTCGCCCACGACTACCAAGGCTATCCTGGACGACGGGGCCCGGGAAGCGGTAGCCGACGCTTGTATTCCCATAAAACTTTACCACGGCCATGTCCTGGCCCTGAAGGATAAAGTCGATGCCCTTTTTATTCCCCGTATGGTCAGGCTTAACCGGCGCACTACCTTTTGTCCCAAGTTTTTAGGGTTACCCGATATGGTAAGGGCTACACTGGATAAGTTGCCCCCGATTATCGACCTTCAGGTCGATGCTGGCCGCAACCTTTGGGGTTTATGGCCGACCTGCCGGGGGGTGGCCGAACTTCTGGGGTTCAGCCGCCGCCTAGCCTGGACCGCCTACCTGGAAGGCAGTCACCACCAGCAGGCCTTTGAGGGCTTACTCCTCAAGGGTTACCTGCCCCTGGAGGCCATGGCTAAACTGCGGGGCGAACCCATTGAACCAGCTCCCCTGCGACCGGGATCCCTGAATCTGGCGGTCCTGGGTTACCCCTACCAGGTTTATGACGGCTACATCAGCCTGAATATCATTGCCAAGCTCAGAAAGATGGGGGTTAATATCCTGACCCTGGAGATGGTCCCCCAGGCCCGCCTTTACCGGTTGAGCAGGCGTCTCCCGCGACGCCTCTTCTGGCATTTTTCCAGCCTGGTCGTAGGGGCTACCTATAACTACCTCCAGCAGGGCGATTTAGATGGGATCATCCATGTCACTGCCTTCGGCTGTGGCCCTGATGCCATGGTGGACAAAATCATGGAACTGGACATCCGCAACTATAGTCAGGGGAAAATGCCCTTTATGTCTATTTGTATCGATGAACAAACAGGGGATGCCGGCGTAAGCACCCGCCTAGAAGCCTTCGTCGATATGCTGCTGCAAAGGAGGGCCGCCCGGTGAAAAAGGTATCCTTTGCCCACATGGGATATTCCTACCTGGGTTTTAAACAGCTGGTGGAGGACATGGGCTTCGAAGCCATCGTCCCGGCCAACCCAAGTCCGGCCACCCTGGACCTGGGGGTCCAGTACGCACCCGAGTTTGCCTGTATCCCCTTTAAAACCGTCCTGGGCACCTACCTGGAGGTGTTGAACCGGGGGGCTGAGATGATTATAACCTCGGGAGGGGTAGGACCGTGCCGGGCCGGCCTCTATGGCCTCCTCCACGAGAAGATCCTCCGCAACCTGGGCTATAACTTTGAGCTTTTTATCTTCGATCCACCCCTGACGGGCCTGGGGCCCTTCTTTTGGAAATTGCGGCGAGTACTCAAGGAAGCCCGCCTCTCGTGGTTGGCCTTTATCGATGTCGTCCGCCGAGCCTGGGCCAAGCTAAAGCTCCTGGACGAACTGGAGCAAATGGCCACCGTCACCCGTCCCTATGAGATCAAACGGGGGGCTACCACCCGTGCCTTTAACCAGTGTCTGGAAATCATCGACCGGGCCCGAAGCAGCAAGGAGATAGCCGCTGCCAGGGAAGAATGCCGGCAATTGCTCCAATCCGTGCCCCGGGATGAAGAGCGCCGCCCTTTAAGGATCGGCATCGTAGGCGAGATTTATGTCCTGCTCGAACCCTTCATGAACCTTGATATTGAAAAAACCCTGGGAGAAATGGGGGTTATCACCAAGCGCTCCATTTACCTGACCAACTATACCACCACCGACGTCCTGGCCCATGGCACCGAGGACATTCGCCAGATAGCCCACCCCTATCTCAACCAGTTTGTCGGCGGCCACGGCCAGAGCAGTGTAGGCGAAACTATTCTCTACGCCAGAAACGGTTTCGACGGCGTCATCCAGCTGGCCCCCTTCACCTGCATTCCGGAAATAGTGGCCAAGAGCATCCTGCCCCGGGTGAGCCGTGATTTTAATATACCTGTCCTAAGCCTGACCATTGATGAGCAAACCGGCCGGGCCGGGGTGGAGACCCGGCTGGAAGCCTTTGTCGATCTTTTACGCCAGCGTCGCGAGCAAATGGAGGCAAGGAGTAATGCAGCCCTGTTACCTGGGTATTGATGTCGGTTCCGTCAGCACCAACGTGGTAGTCATTAGCGCCACAGGAGAGATTTTAAGCAGCCTGTATTTAAGGACCCACGGCCAGCCTATCCAGGCCATCAAGGAGGGCCTGCGCCAGACGATGGCAGCCCTCCCCGGGGATGTCGAGATAGCCGGAGCCGGTACTACCGGCAGCGGCCGCACCCTGGCGGGAGCAATTATCGGCGCAGATATTATCAAAAACGAAATTACCGCCCATGCCGTCGCTTCCCGCCAGGAGGTCCCGGATGTCCAGACCATCCTGGAGATTGGGGGCCAGGACTCGAAGATTATCATCCTACGCCAGGGAGTAGTTACCGATTTTGCCATGAATACCGTCTGTGCCGCCGGTACAGGGTCCTTTCTGGATCAACAGGCGGCCCGGCTGGGGATTCCCATTGAACACTTCGGCGACCTGGCTCTAAAATCCCGCAACCCGGTGCGTATTGCCGGCAGGTGTACGGTCTTTGCCGAGTCCGATATGATTCATAAACAGCAGATGGGGCACAATACAGAAGATATCATTGGCGGGCTGTGTGAGGCCCTGGTTCGCAACTACCTGAACAATGTCGCCAAAGGTAAGGAGATCCTGCCGCCCATTGTCTTCCAGGGCGGGGTGGCTGCCAATGCCGGAATCCGGGCTGCCTTCGCCAAGGCCTTGGGGCAGGAGATCATCGTTCCCCGTCACTTTGCCGTTATGGGCGCCCTGGGGGCAGCCCTCCTGGCCCGGGATTATGTAGCCAAACACCCGGGAACAAGATTCAAGGGCTTTGAGGTTTCCGAGGAGGACTACCAGGCCCGGAGTTTTATCTGCCAGGGATGTTCCAACCTGTGTGAAATTGTCAACATCGAAGCCGACGGGCAGTTAATTGCCCGCTGGGGCAGTCGCTGTGGCAAATGGGATACCCTGGGTGAATGAAAGGAGTAATGCTGTATGCGCGAGAGCACCTTTTCCTTCTGGCAGGATACCAATTTCAATGCCCTGCCCGACCAGCCCTTGAGTGCTGCCGGCAATGCCTACCAGGGGCAGGCTGGTGAAGAGGAGAGCTGGTTCTATGAAGCCGCAGCCGAAGACGGCACCTATCTGAACCTCCTCCTGGCAGTTTATGACGGTGAGGGACGGGCCCGCCTTACCCTAGCCAGGACCGGCCAGGAAGTGTTAACCCGGGATATAACAGCCCCCTTTACAGCTGCCAGTACCCACCTGGATTTACAGATAGGCTCCACCCATATTCGCCAGGCAG
Source organism: Moorella thermoacetica (assembly GCF_001267405.1). NCBI lineage: Bacteria > Bacillati > Bacillota > Clostridia > Neomoorellales > Neomoorellaceae > Neomoorella > Neomoorella thermoacetica. Next base: position 1,074,573 of record NZ_CP012369.1, on the reverse strand, counting down.
GAGATTGCTTCGAAGTGCAGTGGAAGGAGGGGGAGATGGATCTGGACCTGAAGTACCAGCCCCTCCTACCGGGGTGGCAACCCGGAGACGGCCGGATTAACTACGGCGAGAAGGGAAATAAATATTTTATCTGGAGTGTACCCGTGCCACGGGCCGAGGTCAGCGGTACCCTCAAGGTGGCGGGCGACAAAAAGAACTTCAAAGGTTACGGTTATCACGACCACCGCCGCTACAATTTTCCCCTGGCCCAGGCTCTGAGCGGAGCTTACCTGGGGCGGTTTTACGCCAATGATTACACCTTCCTGTGGGCCGCTTTTCGGGGCAACCGGCTGTATAGCGGCCAGGAAATAACCGCCATGTACCTCGCTAAGGACCGGCAGCAGGTACTGTCCAGCGGTAACCTGGTTGTCCAGGTTTACGAACAAGAAAACCGGGACGGAATCAATTACCCGGTGGAAATAGACCTGCAAGGGGGCAGCCAGCCGCCCTTAAGGGTGATAATCAAAAATCCTACCGTCGTCGCAACCGGCTCAATTTCCCGGCTGGGGGCCCGGAACCTCTATTGCCGTCACCAGGGTGAATTAAAAATTGCCACTCAACCGGAGCTGGCCCTGGCGGGCCAGGGGTTTACCGAAGCCCTGGCAGTAATTAACGACCAGGTGTATCATGAAAAATAAACTCAATGCTATCTGTCAAAAACTCCAACAATCGGAATATAAGGTAACGCCCCAGCGTCAGGTAATCCTGAAAACCTTCCTTGAGCATGCCACTGAACACCTGAGCGCCGAGGAGGTCTACAATATTGTTAAAGGCCAGCATCCCGATATCGGCCTGGCTACCGTCTATCGTACCCTGGACCTCCTGGCCGAACTCGACATTTTAACCAAGATCAATTTTGGTGATGGCCGCACCCGCTACGAAATGGTCCAGCACGAGGCCCATCACCATCACCATATGATCTGCCTGGGATGCGGCCGAGTTCAGGAATTTGACGCCGATTTACTGGAATCCCTGGAAAACTTGTTAACCAGAAAAACTGGTTTTCAGATCACCGACCACCAGTTGAAATTCTACGGCTATTGTCGGGAATGTGCCGCTAAAAGCGAGGATAAGTCGGGTTCAGGAGATATTTGACGTACGATTATTGGCATATATGGAAGGAATTGTCATAGACAAGGGCGAAAAATAAGGACAGGATGGATATGAAAGGGAGCGATGGAAATGTCCAGTCCTGTCCAGAATCCACCCTGTAACCGCAGCCGAGGGACGGTAACCCTTGCCCACCATATCGACCAGCCGCTTGATGAACAGGCCTGGCGGCTAATGGAACAGGGGCGCTATGGAGAAGCAGCCCTGCTTTACAAAGAAATCCTCCGTACCAGGAAGCGCATCCCTGGCTGGTGGAACAATCTAGGCTACTGTTACCTTCGCCTGGGGGAATTAGAGACAGCCCTGGATTGTTATCGAACAGCCTTGAAGCTGGCTCCACGGAACATCGACATCTTAATTAACACTGGTGGCTGCTACCAGCGCCTGGAGCAGTGGGCGGAGGCCTACCGGTGCTTCTACCGCGCCTGGAAATACCAGCCCCGGGATGTCGATCTCCTCAATAACCTGGGCGTTTGCCTGGTCCAGCTGGAACGCCCGGAAGAGGCCCTGGATTATTACCGCCAGGCCCTGGCCCTGGCCCCCGCTGAAGGAGAGATTATCGGAAACCTGGCTGCCGCCCTGGCCAGGTGCCGCCGCTGGCCGGAGGCCGTCACCTGTTTTGAAAAGGCCCTGCGGCTCCTGCCAGAGGATGTCTCCATAATAAACAACGCGGCCGCCTGCCTGGAAGCCCTGGGGAAGTGCTACCTGGCGGCGCCCCTCTATGCCCGGGCCCTGGCCCTGAAGCCAGGGGAGCCACAGATCCGGCAAAACTATGCCGCCTGTTTAATGAAACTGGGCGATCTGGCAACTGCCCGCAAGATAGTGGAAGGGTTGTTGCGCCTTTATCCGGAGCACCGCCCTGCCTGGCAACTTTTAGGAACCATCTATGAAGCCACAGGTGACACCGGCGCGGCCGCCGGTTGCTATAACCGTGCTTGGGGCCTGACTTCCGGCGGCGAAAATTAAGTAGAGAAGGGATGTCGTATGCGTTTACTGGCCACCAGGAGCTTCACCATTAATGATGAACTCTACAAGGTCGTCGACCTGCTGAATAAAACCCTAAAGGATTATAATTTAATGTTCGGCCTGTCCCGGGACGCCGGTAGCCAGACCATGACCCTTTCCATTTACGAGGTGTAGCTTTGCTAATCCTGGTTACTAACGACGATGGCATCAACGCCCCGGGTATCAAAGCCCTGAGCAGGTCCCTGGCCAGGGTAGGTAGGGTAGCAGTAGTAGCTCCGGAAAAGGAGCGTAGTGCCATTGGCCACGGTATCACCATGCATAAACCCCTGCGGGCTACGGAGGTTACCTGGGAGGGACCCGTAGAGATGGCCCTGGCCGTCAACGGCACCCCGGCCGATTGCGTTAAACTGGCCCTGGATGCCCTCTTGGATGAAGAACCATCCCTGGTTGTCTCCGGCATTAACATGGGAGCCAACCTGGGTACGGATGTCCTCTATTCCGGTACCGTCTCGGGGGCCCTGGAGGGCTGTATCAACGGCCGGCCTTCCCTGGCTGTATCCCTGGCGGGGGAGGGCGGGGTTGATTTTTCCTTTGCCGCTGATTTTACGAGCCGCCTGGCAGGAGTGATAATTAAACGGGGTCTCCCGGCGGGGACCCTGTTAAACCTGAACATTCCCTGCCTGCCGCCAGGGGAGATAAAGGGCCTGGCCATTACCCGCCTGGGACGGCGTCGCTACTGCAATACCATTACTCGCCGTCTGGACCCCCGGGGGCGGGCTTACTACTGGCTGGCAGGGGAGGTAGAAGACCTGGACCAGGAACCGGATACCGATATCGGCGCCCTGGGGCAGGGAAGGATCTCCATTACCCCCCTGCACCTCGACCTTACCAATTACTCCTATCAGCAGGAGCTGGCAGCTTATTTGTCGTTCCTCTGGCCCGGCCAGGGGAATAGGTAAAAGTGCCCGGGGGATATTTCTCCCGCTACCAGGAGAATCAGCAGGTAAAACAAACTGCTACCGGCCAGGGTCTGGAACAGGCGCCATGGTTCCGGTGTAGCTACCAGCAGCCGCCAGAGAAGGGAAGCCCCAAGGAACATTCCCGCCCCGGCTACGGCTGGCCAGTAAACAAAGGTCCGGAAGTCCAGGTGAAAACCGGTCTGCCGGATCAGGGCCAGAAGGTTCAGGATGGCGGTAACGGCAGTTCCCAGGTTTACCCCAAGGGCGGCGCCGGCAATACCCAGCACCGGCGTCAGGTAATAGATCCCCAGGAGGTCGACAATACCTCCGGCGACAGTCGTCCAGAGGATGGTAGACATGGACCCCAGGCCATTCAGGATGCCCACGGTAGTCTGCTCCAGGTAGATAAAGATACTCCCCCAGGCGAGGATTTTCAGGGGTATACCGGCCTCAGGAGTGGCGAAGATAAGGCCGCAAATGGGGGCGGCAAAGAGGTAAAAGGTTATGGCAAAGGGCAGGCTGCTATAAATAGTCATCTTTAAAGACTGCCGGCAGCGTTTATTTAATAAATCGCAATCCCCAACTGCCCTAGCCTCAGAAATGGCGGGCACCATGGTCATGGCCAGGGCCACAGTGATAACCATGGGCAGGTATATCAAAGTAAAGGCAATGCCTGCATACTGGCCGTAAATGGTTGTGGCCTCCCGCATGGTCACCCCCCAGGCCTGGAGCTGGCGAGGGATTAACAAGGCTTCAATAGTTAACATAATACCTCCGGCCATACGGGCCAGCATCACCGGGATGGCCAAACGGACCAGGGGAAGAATATCTGCTTTCAACGAGCCTGTCTGGTCGGCAGCGATATCGTAATACGGCCGGGCCAGGTTAAAGATAAAGACGCTAATCCCCAGGCCTGCCAGTTCTCCCAAAACCATACCTGCCGCCAGGCCGGCCGCAGCCATGGCCACGCCGTAGGGGAGCAAATAAATGCCCAGGAAAAACCCGGCACTCACCCGCACAACCTGTTCAACAACCTGGGCCAGAGCCACCGGTCGCATCAACTGCCAGCCCTGGAAGTAGCCCCGAAAGGCCGAACAAATACAGACTACCGGCAGGGCCAGGATCATCACCACAAAGGCCTGGTAAACCCGGGTATCGGCAAACATCCTGCCGGTTAAAAAGGGAGCCAGCCGCCACAACACCAAGGCGGCCAGTAAGCCGCTAAGGGTCAAAAAAATAAGGGATAGGCGAAAGACGCTGCGTACCTGTCCCCAGCGGGCCAGGGCTATCCTTTCGGCTGTTAGTTTAGCCAGGGCAACGGGTATGCCGGCGGTAGTGACCATAAGCACCAGGCTATAAAAAGGGAAAACCATTTCATAGAGGCCCATACCTTCGGCCCCTATGTAGCGCACAACCAGCATTCGGTAGCCAAAGCTCAGGATGCGGTTCAATAAGCTGGCCACCATCAGGATAACTGTCCCTTGCCAGATGGATACCCCTGCCATAATTTTCACCCCTCGTCCTATTATGCTTATTCCGGATCCTTAATGTTTAGAAGAACCATTTATAGGGAAAAGTAAAAACTGCCTCAGCAAAAAATATTTCGCCGAAAAAAGAGGATTTTTTCAAAGGGAAGGCAAATATATTCCTTATTAAGTTTTTGTTAACCGATGAAGGATGAGGAGGGCTAATTTTAATGAAGGTTTACCCCAGTACCAGCATCAGGAACGTAGCTATAGTCGCCCACGGCGGTGCCGGTAAGACCAGCCTGACGGAAGCGCTCCTTTATAACGCCGGTGCTACCAAACGCCTGGGGCGGGTTGACGAGGGTAATACTGTAACCGACTACCTTCCCGAAGAAATTAAGCGCAAGGTTACTACCAACTCCGCATTGGCCGTGGCCGAGTGGCAGGATAATAAGATAAATCTACTGGATACCCCCGGTTACAGTGACTTCTTTGGCGAGGTGGTAGGCGCCCTGCGGGTGGTAGATAGTCTGCTGGTAGTAGTTAGCGCTGTGGCCGGGGTAGAGGTCCAGACAGAGGTTGTATGGGAAACGGCGGACAATCATCATCTGCCGCGGATCACCTATGTAAATAAAATGGACCGGGAGAACGCCAATTTCCAGAAAGCTGTGGAATCGATGCGAGAGCGTTTGAGCGGCCATATAGTCCCTGTCCAGTTGCCCATAGGCGAGGCGGAAAACTTTACCGGAATTATCGATATCCTCAACCAAAAGGCCTATACCTACGATAACGGCAGTGAAAAAGAGATACCAGTTCCGGCGGAATATGCCGATGAGGTTGCCAGCCTGCGGGAAGCCTTGATTGAAGCTGCTGCCGAAGGCGATGATGAACTGCTGATGAAATACCTGGACGGAAAAGAACTTTCCAGCGAAGAAATCCGCTCCGGCTTGAAAAAAGCCGTTGCCGAAGGCAAGGCCATTCCTGTTCTCTGCGGCTCAGCCTGGAAGAATATGGCTGTCAAACCCGTCCTGGACTATATAATAAACTACCTACCTTCCCCCGTTGAAGCTACCGGCAAGGATGCCGCCGCCCTCGAGGGTGAGAACCTGGCTGCCCTGGTATTTAAGACCATAGCCGATCCCTATGTTGGTAAATTAAGCATGTTCCGGGTCTATAGCGGCGTTCTGAAATCCGACTCCACGGTCTACAACGTCAACCGGGAAAGCGAGGAAAAAATCGGCCAGCTCTTCTCCCTCCAGGGCAAAAACCAGCTGCCGGTCACGGAGATGAAACCAGGGGATATAGGAGCTATAGCCAAACTCCAGGTTACCACCACCGGTGACACCCTTACCACCAAAGCCAACCCGGTCCGCCTGAAAGGTATTGACTTCCCGGAACCGACCCTGCCGGTGGCCATCAAACCTAAGAGCAAGGGCGATGAAGATAAACTCAGCAACGCCCTGGCGCGGTTGCTGGAGGAAGACCCCACCCTGCGCCTGAACAAAAATACCGAGACCAGGGAAACCATCCTCACCGGAATGGGAGAATCCCACCTGGATATCACCCTGGAACGGCTGCAGCGCAAATTTGGCGTGGAGGTGGAAATGAGCACCCCCACAGTACCTTACCGGGAAACCATTCGCGCCGCAGTTAACCATATAGAAGGTAAGCATAAAAAACAAACGGGCGGCCACGGCCAGTACGGCCACGTCTTTATCGACATGGCTCCCCTGCCGGATAAGGAATTTGAATTCACCGAGACCATCTTCGGCGGCGCCGTGCCGCGCCAGTATATCCCGGCGGTTGAGAAGGGTATCCGCGAGGCCATGCAGGAAGGCATCCTGGCCGGCTACCCGGTGACTAATATCAAGGTCAACCTGGCCGACGGTTCTTACCACCCGGTTGACTCCTCTGAAATGGCTTTCAAGGTTGCTGCCGGCCTGGCCTTCCGCAAAGCAGTAGAACAGGCCAAACCGGTGTTGCTTGAGCCCATAATGAACGTGGAGATAACGGTACCTGAACAGTTTATGGGCGACATTATGGGCGATTTAAACAGCCGCCGCGGCCGTATCCTGGGTATGGAACCCCAGGGTAAAAACCAGGTCATCCGCGCCCAGGTTCCCCTGGCAGAAATGTACCGTTACGCTATTGACTTGAAGTCCATCACCCAGGCCCGCGGCCACTTTAAAATGGATTTTGCCCAGTACGAAGAGGTCCCGGCCAGCATTGCTGAGAAGATCATCCAGCAGGCTAAAGCTAAAAAGGAAGAGTAACGAAGAAGTCTACCAGTACCATTGCCCCCTCTACGGAGGGGGCTTTACTCAATAAGCTCAAAGTGTAGGCGACAGTATCGGTATGAATTGGCCAATGCTAACCAGGGGTATGGAATGGGGAAATTTAAGCGGAGCAGAGAGGGAGAAATTAGGGCAAAAAGAAAACCAGCTTTCTCAAGCTGGCGAACTCTAAAATGCAGTTGTTTGCGGTTTGTTTGCAGTTTGGATGGCGTAGGTGGAAGCTACGCCATCCAAAACCCTACAACACTTGAAAATCCAATTTTTTATGGCAGGGGTGGCAGGGCTCGAACCCGCAACCAACGGTTTTGGAGACCGCTACTCTACCAGTTGAGCTACACCCCTACAGCAACTTTATTATAAACCCTTTACTGCCTAGAGTCAAGACATCGCGATCACTCAGTAAAATATAACCGGATTTATCATCAGGCAGGTTTCTTTTGACATAAGGCGAATATAGATATAATGTCAAGTATCTCGAGGTGTTGTCTTTGGTCTATGCCGACCTCCACATCCACACCCTGGCCTCGGACGGTAGCCTGGCGCCGGCAGCAATCCTGGAGCTTGCCAGGCAGAAAGGTCTCAAGGCCCTTAGTTTTACCGATCACGAAAGCCTTTCCGGTTATATCCAGGTGTACAACCAGGCTCGGGAACTCGGCCTGGAGCTCCTCCCCGGTATTGAGATGGTCACCAGCTTCCGGGGGCGGGAAATCCACCTCCTGGGCTATAATTTCGACCCCACGGCCCCGGTACTGGCCTCCGCCCTGGAGGAAATCCGCCGGGAGCGCCGGATAATTGCCCGCCAGGTTATTCGCCGCCTGCAAAACCTTGGTTTTAATATCAGCTGGGAACAGGTTGAGGCCCTGATTCCCCCCGGGGGTGTCCTGGGGAAAAACCATATCCTCCAGGTTCTAAGACATTGCGGTTATATCGACAACCAGGAAAAAACCATTGAATTCCTGCGTCGCTACCTGGGACCTGGAGGTCTGGCCTACATTCCTTACGAAGGTAATCCCTTACCCAGAGCTGTAGCCCTGATCCATGCAGCCGGGGGGATAAGCGTGCTGGCCCATCCCGGCCTAATCAATGATGATACCCTGGTCAATTGCATCCTGGAAGAGGGCATTGACGGCCTGGAAGTATTCTATTATTATCTAGGGAGTAAACGCCGGGAGTTAATCCATTCCTACTACCGCCTGGCCAAGGAACGCCACCTCCTGATAACCGGCGGTACTGATTTTCATGGCCTATATGCGCCGGTGGCACTTGGGACCATGGGTATTTCTGCTGCCATGCTGGCCGGGTTAAGTAAGCACCAACCGCCGGGCGCCAATATTTCCCCTGGGGAGGTCTCATTTTTAAGATGAAAATTGCCGTCCTAATGGGTGGCCCCTCTTCCGAAAGGGAGATTTCTTTAAAAAGCGGGTCTGCCGTTGCCGCCGCCCTGTCCGGCCTGGGTCACCAGGTGATAACTATAGATCTGAACAGGGAGGTAGTAGCCAGGTTAAAAAACTTCGCCCCCGACGTTGTCTTTAACGCCCTCCACGGTAAACCCGGGGAAGACGGTTCTGTCCAGGGCCTGCTGGAGGTCCTGGGCCTGCCTTATACTGGCAGCCGCGTCCTGGCCAGTGCCATAACAATGGATAAAATTATGACTAAACGCGTCCTGCTCCAGGCCGGTATCCCCACCCCCAAATTTTTAGCCTGGACCGGTGCTGAATACGCCACCGGCAAGAAAGAGATAAAGGCGGCGATATTAAAGGAACTAGGTTTGCCGGTGGTCATTAAGGCCCCGACCCAGGGTTCCACCATTGGCACCTTTATCGTCAGGGAAGAAGGGGAACTGGAGCCGGCCATAGCCGGGGCCCTGAAATATGACCTTTCCTTTATGGCCGAAGCCTACCTGGCAGGCCCGGAGATCACGGCTGCCGTCCTGGGGAACCGGAAACCCCAGGTCTTGCCTTTAATAGAAATCGTCTCCCATACCGGCTTTTATGATTATCAGGCCAAGTACACCCCCGGCCTGAGTGATCATATTATCCCGCCCCGATTGCCGGATGACGTCCTGGCAGCAGCTACCTCCCTGGCCGGCCGGACCTATGCCCTCCTGGGTTGCCGCGGTTTCGCCCGGGTGGATTTTATCGTGGCGGGGGGCCGGGAGCCCCAGGTCATTGAAGTCAATAGCGTCCCGGGGATGACCGCCACCAGCCTGGTACCGGACGCCGCCCGGGCGGCAGGATTGGATTTTCCGGATCTGGTCCAGAAAATCGTCGACCTGGCCCTGGAGCCTTGAAACCAACCTGAAAATAGTATATCAGTACCATTTTTATCCTCTGCTAATGCCGCCTGGCTGCATGGACGTCTGATTTGCCCCGGACCTGGGAATGATGGCGGGGCGTTTTTCTTTTATGAGGAGGGGAGGGAGGAATACCCTTGCTCCATGACGAAATATAGAGGACAACCCTGCAGGAGGATTCGGCATGAAATTAAATCGTTTATGGTTCTGTCTTTTAATTATAATCCCGGGCTTCCTGGTCGCAGCCTACCTGGGCTCCCACTTCCTGACCGACTGGTACTGGTTTGCCGAAGTGGGCTACCGCCAGGTCTTCCTTACCCGGTTGCTATCGGAAGTGGGAATACGCCTGGGGACTATAGCCTTTTTCTTCCTTTTCTTTTATCTAAACCTCCTTTTTACCCGTAAAAGCCTCCACCTATCGCCTCCTGAAGGGCGGGAAAATTGGACTTTAAAGGAATACCTCATCGACCGTTTTATTACCAGCAGGCGTTTGGGTATCCTGTATCTTTTACTAAGCCTGGCGGGGGCCCTCATCTTCAGCCCCCTGGCCGCCGGTAAGTGGCTGGTGGTCCAGGAGTACCTCAGGGCCACCCCCTTCGGCCTTGCCGATCCCCTTTTTGGCAGGGATGTTAGTTTCTATATCTTTAAACTGCCCCTTTACCATTTTCTCTATAAATTGCTGATAACGGCTGTGGTTGGGGCCGTCCTGGTCACCGGCTTCTTCTACTTCATCTTTAACCCGCGGGAGCTCCTGGGCCTGCGGCGGGGCCATTTTTCCCGTCCTCTGGTCCATTTTTCCACCCTGGTAGCCCTACTCTTTCTAATTCAAGCCTGGGGGTTCCGCTTGCAGGCCCTTGATCTGGTTCGATCATCCCGGGGTGTGGCCTTCGGCGCCAGCTATACCGATATCCACGCCCTCCTTCCTGGCTATAACATCCTGGGATGGGTAGCCGTAGCCTGCGGCCTGATTATTGTCCTTAACGCCTTTCGCCGTAACCTAAAGCTAGTCAGTGCCGGTATTCTATCCTTTATGGCCGCCTATTTCCTGCTGGTGATAGCTGTACCCCTGGCAGTGCAAAAATTCCAGGTCGAGCCCAACGAGTTCGCCCGGGAGGAGCCCTACCTGCGCTATAATATTAACTTTACCCGCCGGGCCTATGGACTGGACAGGATCACCATCCAGGAATTCCCGGCTCTGGACAACTTGACCCCCGCCAGTCTGAGGGAAGAAGGGGCCACCCTGGACAACATCCGCCTGTGGGATTACCGACCCCTGGAGCAAACCTACAGCCAGCTCCAGGAGATCCGTTCTTATTATAGTTTTAAGGATATCGATGTCGACCGCTACACCCTGGATGGCAGGGAGCGGCAGGTCATGCTGGCGGCCCGGGAACTGGACCAGAACAAATTGCCTGACCGGGCCCGGACGTGGATCAACGAAAAAATGCGCTATACCCACGGCTACGGTCTGGCCATGAACCCGGCCAACACCGTTACTGCCGGCGGCCAGCCGGAGTTTATCGCCGGCGACCTGCCCTTTCACAGCAGTGCCGGCCTCCAGGTTAATGAGCCCCGGATCTATTACGGTGAACTGACCGGTGATTATGTCATTACCGGCGGTACGGCAGCTGAATTTGATTACCCTGTCACGGGAGAAGATAATTTCGTTGAAACCCGATATCAGGGAAGAGGCGGGGTTCCCATTAATACTCCCTGGCGGCGGCTGGTCTTCGCTTTTCGCTTTCACGATTACCGGCTGCTGATGAGCAACGGGCTAACTCCCCAGAGTAAGATACTCTATTACCGCAATATCCAGGAACGGGTGCGGAAGATCATGCCCTATTTGCGCTATGACGCTGATCCCTACCTGGTTGTTGCCGGGGGCCGCCTTTACTGGTTCCTAGACGCCTATACCATTACTAATATGTATCCCTATTCCGAACCAAACAGCGGCGGCTTCAATTATATTCGCAACTCTGTCAAGGTGGTTATCGATGCTTATAACGGTAGTGTTGACTACTATCTTGTTGACCCGGGAGACCCCCTGGCCCAAACCCTGGCCAGAATTTTCCCCGGGCTATTCAAGCCCCGGGAAGACATGCCGGCCGGGCTGCAGCAGCACCTGCGTTATCCCCCCGACCTTTTAAGCATCCAGGCCCAGATGTTGACTAACTACCATATGGAAAACACCATGCTTTTTTATAACAAAGAGGATGCCTGGAGTATAGCTGAGGAAATGGTCGGCGATAAACGCCAGGCCATGGATCCCTATTACACCCTGATGCGTTTACCCGGGGAAACACAGGCGGAGTATATCTTAATGCTTCCCTTTACACCAGCCCGTAAGGTCAATATGATAGCCTGGCTAGCAGCCCGCAATGATGGTCCCCATTACGGCCAGCTTTTGTTATACCAGTTCCCTAAAAACCGCTCTATTTATGGCCCTATGCAGGTCGAAGCCCGTATCGACCAGGAACCGCGTATCTCCCAGCAGCTAACCCTCTGGGACCAGCATGGCTCCCAGGTCATCCGGGGGAATCTTCTGGTAATCCCCATTAAAGGCTCCCTGCTTTATGTAGAGCCAATCTTCCTCCAGGCCCAGGAAAGTAAATTACCTGAACTGCGCCAGGTGGTAGTTGCTTACGAAGAAAAAATAGCCATGGCCGACACCCTGGCCGGGGCCCTGCAGGTCATCTTCGGTACCCAGACACCTGCACCCGCCGCCAGTCCTCAACCGCCATCCCAGGCTGCAACAGGCAGCCCAGGTAACCTGTCGGAACTCATCAAAGAAGCCAACCGCCTCTATAGCGAAGCCCAGGACAGGCTAAAACAGGGTGATTGGGCCGGTTACGGGGAAAACCTGAAAAAGCTGGAGCAGGTCCTCCAGGAGATGGGACAAAAAGTAGCTGAATGATAATCACCGGGAAGGAGAAATTGAACATGGTGTGGAACTAATATTTTTCAGGCCGAGTTCCAGGGAGTGAGAGGATCATGGTTTATTCCTTTCCGGAAGAAGATCGGGAATATCTAACAGAAAAGCTGGCCATCATCGGTGAACTGGCCGCTGGTATGGCCCATGAAATCCGTAATCCCTTGACTTCTATCAGGGGGTTTCTCCAATTACTCCGGAGTAAATACGACCCCGGGGCACCAGAACAGGAATACTTCGAAATCATGCTGGACGAACTCGATCGCATAAATAATATTATTAAGGAATTCCTTTCCCTGTCCAAACCCTCTCAACCCCAGTTGCAGATAGTATCCTTCGACCAGCTGGTGACCGAGGCTTTACTCCTGGCGGAGCAGGAAGCCATCATGAATGAAGTAAAACTGGAGCAACACCTGGCCCATGATCTGCCCCTTTTATGCCTGGATCCCGCCCAGATTAAACAGGTGATCCTGAACCTCACTTCCAACGCCCTCCACGCTGCCGGTCCGGGGGGCAAGGTAACCGTCTGCTGTTATTTAGATAAAAAAGCGAAGGAGGTAGTTACCACCATTAGTGATACTGGTCCCGGGATCCTCCCGGATCAGCTCAAGCTAATTTTTGAGCCCTTTTATACCACCAAGGAAAATGGCACCGGCCTGGGTTTAACCTTAAGCAACCGTATCATCAAGGGCCATGGTGGTAAAATAAAGGTTAAAAGTAAAGTGGGAGAGGGGAGTTGTTTCAGCATCCATTTACCTGCATCTTAAAAACTGGAACCAGTGGATAAAGTGGATAACATTGTAGATAACTTCTATTGATGTCATATTATGGATGGTGGAGAAATGAAAATTACCGACAATGCCCGGACTATCCTCGAAAAACGCTACCTGAAGAAAGAAAACGGCGTTCCGGTGGAAACACCGGAAGAGATGTTCCGCCGGGTAGCAGCAGCAGTGGCAGGGGCCGAAAGGATTTTTAATCCCGCCCTCACAGAAGCTCAGGTGGAAGAATATGCCGACCGCTTCTACCGGCTCATGACCAGTTGGGACTTTCTCCCCAACAGCCCGACCTTGATGAATGCCGGCCGGGAGCTGGGCCAACTCTCGGCTTGTTTTGTGTTACCCGTGGATGACAGCATGGATGCCATTTTTACGGCTGTGAAGGATGCGGCCCTGATTCATAAGAGCGGGGGAGGGACAGGCTTTTCCTTTAGCCGTCTGCGTCCCAAGAACAGTCCTGTCCGCTCCACCGGCGGTGTCGCCTCTGGTCCTGTGTCCTTTATGAAGGTCTTTAATGCTGCCACCGAAGCCATTAAGCAGGGAGGGACCAGACGGGGGGCCAACATGGGCATCCTGCGGGTTGATCACCCAGACATCCTGGAGTTTATCTCCTGCAAAGAAAATAACAATGAACTGACTAACTTTAACATCTCTGTAGGCCTGACCAGGGAATTCATGGACGCCCTGGCCCGGGACGATTACTATGAACTAAAATTCGAAGGCCGGGTGTATCAAAGGTTAAAAGCGCAAGAGGTATTTGCCGAGATTGTCAACCATGCCTGGGCGAACGGGGAGCCGGGCATCATCTTTTTGGACCGCCTCAATGAGGATAATCCCACCCCCGAGCTGGGCGAAATCGAGGCTACCAACCCCTGTGGTGAACAACCGCTCCTCCCCTACGAGGCCTGTAACCTTGGCTCCGTGAACCTGGCTAATATGGTCCGGGATGGGGGAGTTAACTGGGACAAGCTGGCCGATACGGTCCGCCTGGCGGTACGCTTCCTGGACAATGTCATTGAGATTAATGAGTTCCCCCTGGAAAAGATTAGCGTCATGGTCCGAGGAAATCGCAAGATCGGCCTGGGGGTCATGGGGTGGGCCGATATGCTCTTCCAGCTCCGGCTACCCTACGATTCCGAAGAAGCCGTGGAACTGGGCCGTAAAGTTATGGCCTTTATCCAGAAGGAGGCCCATGGAGCTTCCCGGGATCTGGCGGGCGAGCGAGGCAGCTTCCCGAACATTGATAAAAGCATTTACCGGGGGCAACAGCTCCGCAACGCCACCTGCACCACCATTGCCCCGACCGGTACCATCAGTATGATTGCCGGCACCACTTCGGGTATTGAACCTGTCTTTGCCCTGGCTTATACCAAAAACGTACTGGACGGGGCCAGCCTGGTAGAAGTAAATCCTGTTTTCCAGGCTTATGTCGAAGAAAACTTTCCTCCGGAACAAGCCCGGTCGATTTTTAATCGCATCGCCGCCGGTGCCAGGGTTAGTGAAATTGAATATATCCCGCCGGAGATGCGCCGGGTGTTTGTTACCGCCCTGGAGATCAGCCCGGAATGGCATATACGTATGCAAGCAGCCTTCCAGGCCAGTACTGATAACGCCGTTTCCAAAACAGTTAACTTCCCCTCCGAGGCCACCAGGGAGGATGTGCGCCGAGCCTATGAACTGGCCTATCAGCTGGGATGCAAAGGCGTTACCGTTTACCGCTCCGGCAGCCGGGAAAAGGAGGTCCTGATTACAGGGGCTAAAAATAAACCTGTCAGGGATAGGGAACCGGCCAGGGAGAAAACCTATCCCCGGCCGCGGCCCAAGCGTACCTGTGGTGTCACCGAGCAGGTGAAGACCGGATGCGGTAAAATGTACATTACCGTCAATTATGATCGTGAAGGTTTAATCGAAACCTTTGCCACCACCGGTTCCTCCGGCGGCTGCAGTGGTTTTACCGAAGGTGTCAGCCGGCTTATTTCCCTGGCCCTGCGGGCCAACATCGCCCCGGAGGCCATAATCGACCAGCTTACTTCCGTCAGTTGTCCTAACTTTTTACGCCGCCGGGCCACCGATAAAAGTATAATTGGCAAGTCTTGCCCGGATATCATCGGCCGCGTCCTGGCCCGGGAGTTGAAAAACTGGCACGACCACGGTCCCTATCAGGTACCTCCCGATTTCAGCGATAAAGCCCTGGCCGAAATTAGTGCCACCGCCGATGCTGCGACTCCGGTTCTAAATCCCCTGAGCGCCGCCGAGGAGGCCGAGCTTATCGCCAGGGGTATCTGCCCCGAATGTGGCTCAACCCTCTATTTCCAGGAAGGTTGTGTTACCTGTAGCTGCGGTTTCAGTAAATGCGGTTAAAAAACGGCCCCTTAAGGCCGTAATAGAGTTCCCGCTAACTGGGATTTAAATAGTGAAGGGCTTTAGCCGTTATAAGAACTAACATGTACAACCTGGTAACCCCGGTCTTCAAGGGCCGGCAGGAGACTACTCACATCATCCGTTGCCAGCCGCAGGACAACATAGGTATAGATATCGTCTTTATGGCGGTTAGCGACATTGATAATGTTGATGCCGGCCTCCTTGACCAGCCGGGCAATATCAGCCAGGACTCCGATGCGGTCCACTACCTTCAGGGTCAGGCGGATACCCGGCCGTCGCAAGCCGAAGAGTTTAATCAGGGCTTCGAAGAGATCAGTCTGGGTAATGATGCCCACCAGTCTCTCTTTTTCCATTACCAGGAGGTTATCAATCTTATGCTCCCGCATTAAAAGGGCTGCTTCTTCAATGGTCATATCCGGGGGAACGGTAACCGGGCGTTTAATCATGGCGTCCTTAACGGTCATCTTGGCAACCAGGTAGTTAACTTCAAAAACACTCAGGGTGGAAGCAGGAGAGGGTGAAACCCTCAGGATATCACGTTCGGTTACTAGCCCGATAAGGCGTCCATCCTGGATCACCGGGAGGCGCCGGATTTTATTTTTCTTCATTAGCTCCAGAGCATCCAGGACAGATGTCTCTTTGGTAACGGTAATAGGGTCGGGAGTCATATGGTCCCGGACAAACATCCTGACCAACCTCCTTGTCAATGGTCTAAGAATCTATTTCGGTTAGCCCTTTATAAATCCTGCCGGCGCGGGGAGAAGATTATAAATATTTTTGGAGGGGGGGAGACTAGATGCTGGCTTACGCTCTACCGGGGCAAAAAATTATTATTAACCAGGTAGTCTTGGATTTTAACGGCACCATAGCCTGCGATGGGGAACTCCTTCCGGGGGTAGCCCCGCGCCTGCAAGCCCTGGCCACTGATGTAAAACTCTACGTCCTCACGGCCGATACCTTTGGTACGGCAGCTTTGGCCTGCCGGGACCTCCCCGTGCAGTTAATGAAAGTCGACCAGTTGCAAGGGGGAGAGGACAAGGAGCGCCTGGTGGTCCGCCTGGGAGCAGAGCATACGGCTGCCATTGGCAATGGTAATAACGACGTCCAGATGCTCACCCGGGCCGCCTTGGGTTTACTTGTCCTCGGGCCGGAGGGTTCCTCGGGCAGGGCCCTCCAGGTTGCCGACGTTGTTTTCAGCGATATCCTGGCGGCCCTGGATTTCCTCTTAAAACCAAAGCGGGTAGTAGCTACCTTACGGCCATAGTGCTATAATAACTTCAGTAAGGAGGGAGACCCATGATCCTGGCCAGGGATATTATGACCACCGATGTGGTAGTGGTCCACCCGGAAGACCCGGTAGGGGATGTTGTTAAACTCTTTTTGGAGAAGGGCATTACCTGCGCCGTTGTGGTAGATCAAAAGGGTAAGCTCCAGGGGATCGTCACCGATGGTGATATCATGGCTGCCATCCGCCAGCGGCGGCCGGTATACGTAGACCTTTTCAACTCGGTCTTTGTCCTGGAAGACACCAGCGATCTAAATGCGAAGATTAAAACCCTAACCTCCAGGCCGGTGAAGGAGATTATGACCCGTAAGGTCATTACGGCCAACGAGGAAGCTACAATCGCCGAAGTTGCCGGTTTAATGACCGACCACAGAATAAAGCAGGTACCCATTACCAGTCAGGATCGTCTGGTGGGCCTGGTACGGCGCCACGATATTGTCCAGGCCGTAGCCAGGAATACCCCTTAGAGAGGGGTATCCTTAATTGCATATTGGTATATTTACCGATAGCTACCTGCCCTATACGAGTGGTGTCGTCAGATCGGTAGTTACCTTCAGCAGGGAACTCCGGGCCCTGGGACACAGGGTGGTAATCTTTGCCCCAGCTTATGGTCACCATGATCCTGAAAGGGATATCTACCGTTTTCGTTCCTTCAGGGCGCCGACCTTTAAAGAGTTTGCCCTAGCCATCCCGGTAGCGCCGGGCCTTACCAATACCTTACGACAGCTGGGAATCGATTTGATCCACGTACATTCCCCCTTTTTGATGGGCCAGTTGGGGGTCAGAATGGCCCGCCGCTTGGGTCTGCCCCTGGTAGCTACTTATCACACCCTTTATGAGGAATATATCCATTACTTTCCCCTGGCTCCCGGGCTCCTGCGCCGGGTTGTCCGGAATTATACTCTATCCTTTTACAACGGCTGCCGGCTGGTAATTACCCCTACCGATACTATAGCACGTTACCTGCAGGAAAATGGGCTCAAAGTACCAGTTGTTAGCATTCCCACAGGAATAGAGCTGGAACGTTTTCAGGATGTTGACACTGGCTGGTTGCGCCGTCACCTGCAGCTTCCAAGGGAAGAGATCATCCTTCTCCATGTAGGCCGTTTGGGCAAAGAAAAAAATATCTCTTTTGTCCTCCAGGCCTTTGCTAAAATCCATGGCGAGGTACCGGCGACCCGTCTGGTCCTGGTAGGTAGTGGCCCCTTAAAGGGGGAGTTAGAGCACCAGGCCCATTCCCTGGGAATAGCCCAAGCGGTTACCTTTGCCGGTTCCTTTTCTTTTGAACAAATGCCAGCCGTCTATGCCGGCGCTGATTTATTTGTCTTTGCCTCCGTTACCGAGACCCAGGGCCTGGTAGTGGGGGAGGCTAAAGCTGCCGGTTTACCGGTAGTTGCCGTACGGGCCCGGGGAGTGCAGGAAATGGTAGAAGACGGCCGGGATGGTTTCTTAGTCCCTTTAGATATTGAGACCTTCAGTGCCCGTATAAGACAACTGGTCCTTGATGCCGGCCTCCGTAAGGAAATGGGTCGGCAGGGACGCCTTAATGCTAGTTCCCTTGCGGCGGCGACTATGGCCCGCCGCCTGGCAGACCAATACCAGGAGTTACTTGGATAGGAGTGTTGATACCTTGAATAAGGTTCGGGTTCGCTTTGCCCCCAGTCCCACTGGTAGCCTCCATATCGGTGGCGCCCGCACAGCTTTATTTAACTGGCTTTTTGCCCGGCACCACAACGGTACCTTTGTCCTGCGGATCGATGATACCGATACCGAGCGATCCACAGAAGCTTCTTATAAGGAAATCCTGGCGGCCATGGGCTGGCTGGGCCTGGATTGGGATGAAGGGCCGGAAAAGGGAGGCCAGTTCGGGCCTTACCTCCAGTCCCAGCGCCTGGAACTCTATCGCCGGGAGGCCGCCCGCTTGTTGAACGAGGGTAAAGCCTACTTGTGTTACTGTACCGTTGAAGAGCTGGCCGAAAGGCGCCGGCAGGCCCAGGCCGAAGGCCGACCGCCCATGTATGACCGCCGCTGCCGTTACCTCACTCCTGCCGACAGGACCCGCCTGGAACAGGAAGGAAGGCAACCTGTCATCCGCCTGGCCGTGCCGGAAACTGGGACAACCGTCGTTAAGGATCTTATCCGCGGCGATGTCGCCTTTGAAAATGCGACCATTGACGACTTTATTATTTTTAAGTCCAACGGTATGCCCACCTATAATTTTGCTACGGTAATCGATGACCATTTAATGCAAATCAGCCATATCATCCGGGCTGAAGAGCACCTCTCCAATACCCCTAAGCAGATTTTGGTTTACCAGGCCCTGGCATATGAACTGCCTGCCTTTGCCCATGTACCTATGATCCTGGCCCCTGATCGCAGCAAACTGAGTAAACGCCACGGGGCTACTTCGGTGGAGGAGTACAGGGATGAGGGGTATTTACCCGAAGCCATCATTAATTACCTGGCCCTGCTGGGCTGGTCGCCGGAAGGCGAGGAAGAGATTATCCCCCTGGAGAAAATAATCGAGCAATTTTCCCTGGAACGGGTATCCAAGAACGCCGCCATTTATGATACTAAGAAACTGACCTGGATCAATGGCCACTACCTGCGAGAAGGCAATCTGGACCGGATAACCAGGCTGGCTCTACCCTTTTTGCAGGCTAAAGGTTTACTACCAGACCCGTTACCCGAGAAGGATTACAACTATGTCCGCTCCGTTATCGCGGCCGTCCGCGACCGGGTCAAGACCCTGGCAGAGGTTGCCGATGCCGCCAGTTACTTCTTTACTGATGTAACCAATTATGAAGAAAAGGGGATTCGTAAACACTTTACCAGGCCCGGGGCTGCGGCTTTGCTGGATGAAGCGCGGGAACGACTAGCTACCCTCCCTGAATTTAATGCCCAGGCAGCCGAGGAGGCCTATCGTTCCCTAGCGGAAGGTAAGGGGATAAGCACAGGACAGTTATTCCATCCCACTCGTCTGGCAATCTCCGGCCGTACCATGGGACCAGGACTCTTCGAGATTATGGAGCTCCTGGGCCGGGAAACTGTGCTCGCCCGCCTGGACCGGGCCGCCAGGTGGATCCGGGAAAACCTGGCTTAAAAAACCAGATAATTAAAGGGCTGACAGCATTAGCTGCCAGCCCTTTAATTTTAATAGAAAAACCCTGCTAAGCAGGGTTTTTCTACGCTTATGGCTGCGGGACCAGGATTCGAACCTGGGCAACATGATCCAGAGTCATGGGTGCTACCGCTACACCATCCCGCATCATTTTTCGCGCAGGGATTATATTAGCACAAAAACAGACAGAAGTCAAGCCTGATTTCTTAAGCCCACCCTTCAAATCCCTGGCGTTCCCCTTCCTAAAAGCTGCCCCCAGGATCCGGCAGGAAACTTGGTGGTAATGGGACGCAACCTTGCCTACCTGCCACCCTTGACAGGGAAATAGCAGCCGCGTTATATTTAGAACAACCTGAAGGGGGTGTAACTATTGCGAGCCCGTATCCTGGTTGTCGATGACGATGCCAAGATTACTTCTATGCTCAAACGCGCTCTGACCTACGAGGGCTATGATGTAGAAATAGCTGCCAATGGCCACCAGGCCCTGGCCCTGGCGGCCAATAATCCAGATTTAATTATCCTGGATATCATGTTACCCGGCATTGACGGCCTGGCTGTCTGCCGCCAGATACGGTCCAACAGCGATATCCCCATCTTGATGTTGACCGCCCGGGACGATACCGCCGACCGGGTCCTCGGTTTGGATACCGGGGCTGATGACTATCTGGTCAAACCCTTTGCGCTGGAAGAATTACTGGCCCGGATCCGCGCCCTTTTAAGACGCCGATCCCGGGAAACAGAGGCAGAGGTGCTCCAATTCAGTGATCTGACCCTGAATACGTCCACCAGGGAGGGCTTTCGGGGCCAGCGCAGCTTTTCCCTGACGGCCAAGGAATATGAACTACTGCTTTATTTCCTCCAGAACCCGCACCGGGTCCTCACCAGGGATGAACTCATGACCCGGATCTGGGGTTATGACTTCAGTGGTGAATCCAATGTCCTGGAGGTTTATATCGGTTACCTGCGGGCTAAACTAGAAGCCGGGGGCGAGCCTCGCCTTATCCAGACAGTCCGGGGTGTGGGTTATGTCCTCAAGGAGCAGCAGCCATGACCCTGCGTCTACGCCTCACCCTGCTGGTTACCATTACCCTTGGTTTAACCTTCATTGTCCTGGGTGGACTGGTCTATTTCCTGATGGGACATTACCTGACCAATGAAATTGATCGTTCCCTGGTCGCCCGGGCCCAGGAGGTTGTCCGTTCTTTTCGAGTAGAGGGAAACTTGCGCTTGCAGCGCATTACGCTGCCCAATGTGAATGTTTTCTCGGCTCCGGATACCTTTATCCAGATAGTTGATATAAATGGTTTCGTAGTCACCCGTTCTGATAATCTGGGTCAACAATCTTTACCCCTTGGACCGCAAACCCTCATTCAAGCCGGGGAAGGCATCGCCTTTTTTGAAACCGAGATAGTCGGTAACCATCCCCTGCGACTTTATAATGTACCCCTTTTATTGCAAAACCAGCCGGTAGGGCTTCTCCAGGTAGCCCGCCTTCTCAGTCCCGTCCAGCAGACCCTGGGCAACCTGCGCCGGGTACTGCTCTTCCTGGGGCTTTTATTAATCTTCCTGGCTGCCACCCTTGGTTATATCTTAGCCCGTACTGCCCTGCGGCCCATTGATCGTCTAACCCAGGTGGCTGAACAAATAGGGGAGGGCAAGGATCTGGATCAGCGGGTTCCCTACCAGGGCCCTATGGATGAAGTCGGCCGGCTGGCTGCTACCTTTAATGCTATGCTGGCCCGGCTTCAGCGAGCCTACACCCGCCTGGAGGAAGCCTATAGCGCCCAGCGGCGCTTCGTAGCCGACGCTTCCCATGAACTGCGCACCCCCCTGACTACCATCCGCGGTAATGTCGACCTATTACGGAAAGTACAGGGTCAAGGGGAAGCATGGCAGGATGAAGCCCTGGCCGATATTGCCAGTGAGGCCGAGCGAATGAGCCGGCTGGTCAATGACCTCTTGACCCTTGCCCGGGCTGACGCCGGTCAGGAGATAAAACGTGAACCACTGGAAATACTTCCTCTCTTACAGGAGGTGGCCCGCCAAGCACCTTTATTGGGAACGGCCACCTTCACAGCCATCGGATTGGAAAACCTGGCCGGAGTCCACATCATGGGAAACCGGGATTACCTCAAACAGCTATTCTTTATCCTTCTGGATAACGCCTTTAAATATACCCCTTCCGAAGGTAAAATCGATTTAATAGTTAACGTTGAACCCCAGCAGCGGTTGATCATTAAAGTCAGGGATACCGGCCCGGGTATCCCTCCCCGGGATCTGGAGCATATTTTTGAACGGTTCTATCGCGCCGATGCTACCCGCAGCAGTGAAGGAACCGGACTGGGCCTGGCCATAGCTCGGTGGATAGTTGAACAGCACCAGGGTCATATCGGGGTTGAAAGTACGGTGGGGAAGGGCACCACCTTCACCATTACCATCCCCCTGTTGAAAGGTTGATTTCTTATCTTTTTCTCAGGTTAATTTCATCAAGTTTTAACCATTATGGGTTAGTATAATTCCCAGAAGGGAGGTGAGATCTTGGCCAGGATCAAGAAGCACCTGAGCCTGGTTTTAGCCCTGGCACTGGTTTTAATCATGATATCAGCCAGCGTGGCCATGGCCCAGGATAAGTCTGCTAACCAGTCCCGTACCAGCCTGCAACAGCTCTACCTGGAAAAACTGGCCGGGGTCCTGGGAATCGACCAGGCCCAACTCCAGACCGCTATGAAAAGCGCCGGCCAGCAAGCTCTGGATACCGCTGTGGCCCAGGGTTTAATTGATAGTACCCGGGCCGCCAATCTAAAAAAGGCTCTGGATTCCGGTCGCTGGCCCTGGCCAGTAGGAAAGTTTGAACTGTGGCACAAGGATTGGGCTAAGGCCATCGCCAGTGCCCTTGGTCTGACTCCCCAACAGTTACATCAGGAAATTAAAAACGGTAAAACCATGGAACAGCTGGCTACCGCCAGGGGCCTGACCCTGGAACAACTCAAAAGCCAGGTGGTTAATAGCGTCAAAAGTCAATTGGAACAGGCCGTGGCCGGGGGTAAACTAACCCAGGATAAGGCCGATCAAATTCTAAATCGCCTGGAGCAACTAGATTTAAGTAAATTCCTGCAGCCGCGAAGCAAATAAGTAGTACCTCCCCTCATACCTCCTCTAGCCATAAAATATTTTTAAAGCCACCCTCTGGTGCGGGTGGCCTTTTTTCTATCCGTCAAAGGGACTTTAAAGTATCTTGCTTAAGAAAGCTCTGGTCCGGGGATTCTGGCAATTATTAAACAACTGGTCCGGCGTTCCTTCTTCGAGAATTAGCCCTTCATCCATAAACAGTACCCGGTCGCCAACTTCACGGGCAAAACCCATCTCGTGGGTAACAACTACCATAGTCATGCCATCCCGGGCCAGGTCTTTCATGACAGCCAGCACTTCGCCCACCATCTCCGGGTCCAGGGCTGAAGTGGGCTCGTCGAAAAGCATGATTTTGGGCCGCATGGCCAGGGCACGGGCAATGGCCACCCGCTGCTGCTGGCCGCCGGATAACTGCTCAGGGTAGGCTCCTGCCTTATCACTTAATCCCACCCGGGCCAGCAATTCCCGCGCTAGCTTTTCAGCCTCCGTTTCCGGCAAGTGGCGGACCTTGATGGGGGCCAGGGTAATATTTTCCAGTACCGTCTTGTGAGGAAAGAGGTTAAAACGCTGGAAAACCATGCCTACTTCCTGGCGGACAGCATTAATATTCGTCCTGGGGTCAGTTAAGGAAGTGCCATCAATAATTACCTCGCCCCGGGTAGGGACCTCCAGCAGGTTCAGGCAACGCAGGAAGGTGCTTTTACCGGACCCGCTGGGACCGATGACCACGACAACTTCCTTTTCGTCAATGTTACAGTTAATTCCCCGGAGAACTTCCAGGGAACCAAAACTCTTATGCAGGTCTTTAACTTCGATCAAGGTCACCGGTCTTCAACCTCCTTTCCAGGTAATCCACCAGGCGGGAAATGGTAAAGGTCATGATTAGATAAATCAGGGCAACACCGAAATAGATTTGCAAGGGCTTAAAGGTGGCACCGCTGATTAGCTGTCCCTGGCGGGTTAGCTCGACATAACCGATAACCGATAGGAGAGAGGTATCCTTGAGCATAGCAATAAACTCATTTCCCAGGGGAGGGATAACCCGTTTGAAGGCCTGGGGAAGAACAATATAGCGCATGGTTTGCCCTTCGGTCATACCCAGGGAACGCGCGGCCTCTACCTGACCCCTTTCGATGGATTGGATACCGGCCCGGAAAATCTCGGCCACATAGGCGCCGCTATTCAGACTGGTGGCAAGGGTGGCAGCCACAAAGACGGGGATATGGGTTGTCTGTAATAGCTGTGGCATACCCAGCGAGGCCATTAAGAATTTCTGCCCCTCGTCCAGGAGCTGGGGAAAACCGTAATAAACGATAAAGATCTGGACCAGCAGGGGAGTACCCCGAAAAAAATCAACATAGCAGGTGGCCAGAAAGCTGGTCAGCCGCCGGCGGGAAAGGCGGCCCATACCAGCAACCAGGCCCAGAATACAGCCCAGGGATACGGCCACAAGGGTTATTTTTAAAGTTTGAACGGCACCCAGCAGTAAATAAGGCAGGGATTGGATAACTAATCCCAAAAGTTTCACCTCACCCGTATCTGCATAGAAGTATGCGTAACACCTTAAGTGTTACGCATACATGAGAAGCTCTGTTCCCTCAGGACTTTTGCTGGGGTGGTTCCCCCGGCAAGAAAGCGGGCGGTTCCTGGCCGAACCATTTCTTATAGAGTTCCTCATACTGGCCATTAGCCTTGATGGCCTTTAGACCATCATTAATCTTTTGCAGGATCTCGGTTTTACCTTTAGGAACGGCGATGCCGTAGTATTCGGCCGAGCGGATATTACCGACAATCTTAACGTCATTATTACCCTGTTTAATATAATAGGCCGTCACCGGAAGGTCGTTAACCACGGCATCGACGCCACCGTTTTTCAGTTCCAGGAACATATCAGGCACTTTGTCCAGTTCGGTAACCATGGCGCCGGGGATTTTTTTCGCTTCCTTGGCACTGGTGGTATTAATCTGAACGGCTATTTTTTTACCTTTTAAATCGTCGAACCCCTTGATAGTATTATTATCAGCTTTAACCGCGACCACTAAACCCGATTGGTAGTAGGGTAGGGAAAAGTCGACTGCCTTTTTACGTTCATCGTCAATGCTTATCCCCGAGATAGCCAGGTCAACGTTGTTGGTCTGGAGGGCTGTAATAATGCCGTCGAAACCCATTTCTTTAATATCAACATCAAAACCTTCCACCTGGCCAATGGCCTTAATCAAGTCAATATCAAAACCGGTAAACTCGCCAGTTTTCATATCCCGGAACTCAAAGGGCGCAAAAGTGGCTTCCAGGGCTACAGAATACCTGGGCTTGCCGGTAGAGGTGTTGGAACTGTTTGCCTGGGTTCCTGCTCCAGCACCGTTACCCTGGGGATTACTACCACCGCACCCTGTAAGGCCGGCCAGTAAAAGCATCAGTAGCAACACGCCGCCTATTTTTTGCCAACCCCGCATCGCTGTTTCCTCCTTTTAGATTTGTTAAGGGCAGACAACCTAATAATTATTCGCCCTGTTTAATAAAAATCCTGCCTCTGGAGGGATATTTCTTGACAGGGCATCCTTGGTAATGAGAAAATATCCCTTGGTGAAGCTTGTTGAATAAACAACTAGCAGCTGATGCCGCCCTTTTGCTGGTAACCTTCATCTGGGGGACTACTTTTCTGGTAGTAAAAAGGGCTTTGGGTGGAATCGGCCCTTACTATTTCGTCGCCCTGCGGTTTTTGCTGGCCTTTATTTTTTTGGCCCTCATGGCCTGGCGGCAATTGCCCTCCCTGGACAGGTTGACCGCCCTGCATGGGGGTGTGGTAGGCTTATTCTTAAGCGCGGGATGCATCTTCCAGACCCTGGGATTGCAATATACTTCTGCGGCTAATGCTGGTTTTATTAGCGGTCTATCGGTCATCCTGGTCCCCATACTGGAGGCGTTTTTTGCCCGTACCCTGCCGGGTATCTTCCCCCTGCTGGGGGCTCTTTCTGCTACTACTGGCCTGGCCCTGCTAACTCTAAAGGGCAGACTGGCCTTAAATCCCGGGGATTTTTTAGTCTTCCTGTGCGCCCTGTCCTTTGCTGGACAAATCATCCTGGTAGAACGTTATACCAGTGACCATGACTCCCTGTTATTCACTACGGTCCAGCTGGGAACAGTAACCCTGGTGTCCTTTTTGCTTGCTATTCCTCTGGAAACTCTACCGGTCACCCTTACTCCCGCCGTCTGGCAGGCCTTCCTGCTAACGGCCCTGCCGGCAACTTCCCTGGCCTACCTGATTCAAAACAAGGTCCAGCAGTTTACCACTGCTACCCATACCGCCATCATCTTCACTATGGAGCCTGTATTTGCCGCCCTGGTGGCCTACTTCTGGGGCCAAGAGGCCTTAACCTGGCAGCAGGGAATCGGTTGCTTTTTAATCCTGGTCGGGATGTTCCTGGCTGAGTTAAAGGTTGGTACCGGCTCCCCAGCCAATAGAACCCTGGATAAATAACCGGGACGGCATCAGCCGACGAAACCACGGGATTGGCACTTATTGAAGCAAGCGACTTGGTCTGGAAGAAAACTAAGCGTGCATAATCAGAGTTATTTGCGGAGGGAAAAACATGCGTCTTGGAGCCCATCTATCCATAGCTAAAGGCCTACCAAGGACTGCAGCCATGGCCACTAGCATAGGAGCCAACACCTTCCAGTATTTTATGCGCAACCCCCGCGGCGGGGCCGCCAGGCAGATTCCCGGCAAAGAGATCCAGGCCTGGAGGGAGGCAAGACGCCGGGCCGATCTTTATCCCATCGCCGGCCATTTGCCTTATACCGTAAACCTGGGCGCCGCCGCTGAAAGACAACAGGAATTTACCCGTATGGTTCTTCATGATGATACCCTGCGGGTGGCAGCCATAGACGGCGAATACCTGATCAGCCATCCCGGCCACTATGAGGGAGAACGCCAGGCCGGCCTAGACAGAATCATCCAGTTGATCGAGGAAGCCTATTTGAGCATTACCCCTCCGGGTCCCATGCTTTTACTGGAAACTATGGCCGGCCAGGGAAAAGAAGTGGGTACCATTGATGATCTGTGCTATATTCTCGAGGGCCTAGGATGGCCGGATAGAGTAGGAGTATGCCTGGACTCGGCCCATCTGTTTGCCGCCGGCTGGGACCTGCGTACCCCGGCAGGTTGCCAGCAACTGGTACAAGAATTGGCCGCAAAAATTGGCCTGGACCGGGTTAAGGCCATGCACCTCAATGATTCCGCCGCACCCCTTGGTAGCCACCGGGACCGCCATGCCGGAATCGGCAAGGGCGAGCTGGGAAGGGAAGGCATAGCGGCGGTAGTTAATGATCCTTTTCTGGGGGAGCTGCCCTTATTTTTAGAAACTCCAGTTGCCAATTACGAAGAATATGGTGAGGAAATTGCCCTGATCCAAAAACTAAAATCCGTTTAGCTTGCTTCTCCCTGCAGCTATATTTCAAACTGAGGGATCGCGGGGTATTGACGATGTCTGGATGTCTATGATATAATAGGCTTCGGTTGAGGCCCTATCGTCTAGTGGCCTAGGACGCCGCCCTCTCACGGCGGTAACCGGGGTTCGAATCCCCGTAGGGCTACCAGATGGAGTAAAGGCGCGGGATTTGTAGATTTGACCCGCGCCAATTTTACTAAAAACCTTTCTCAGGTAAAACGTGGCCGTACTTCCGGTCATTTTTTTGTTGGATGAAAGCGCATGGTAGGACTACTATAACAAAGGCTGTTGACTACTGCGCGTGTCAACAGCCTTTGTTGTCGCGTAATTCTAGGTGCTGGTCTACAGGTTAGGGGTCCACTTGCACGGGTTGAATTTCAATGGCACAAATACGTTCTACTGGAATTATGATTGCCCTCATGATCTGTTTATCAACGAGCTTACCGCCACTGAATACCTTCATGAAGAGGCAATCGCCACGCGCCGGGAGCAGAACAGCGAAATTCATGATGAAAAACAATTTAGATCCGTTGATAACCTTTTTGCAGCAATCTCCACACTCGAACTCAATGCCAATTTCTTTCTCTCCGTCGTTTTGCATCTCATTGAGGGCGGACTCCAGTCCTTCTAATGCTGGATTTTTCTTGTCGGATGAACCCTCTTTAATCTTGTCAAAAACGGCGTTCAAATCATGTTGAGACACTACTCCTTTTTTAATCTTTGCCAATATAATATTGGATTTACCTGGAAATGGTTGCATGATAAGCCACCCAGTAACCCAGTAGGGCTACCATAAATAAAGAGAGCCAGGATTCAAAATGAAACCCGGCTCTCTTTATCTATAGGCCCTGCATAATAGAGAGGTCTATAACCGGCCTGAAGTAACCACGGCTTGCCTATTGTCGACCGTCCCGCCCCAGTGTATAATAGTCGCAAGAAACTGGGAGTGGCGTCGAAAAGGAGCGGTAAAACCTAGAAAAGGAGGGGGCTTAGCCCCTGGTTAGCCTGCAGGTTCTTGTTGTTGGCGACGCCTCAGCCACCAGCTTAACAAATAACCATCCAGCAAGCCCATAGGGTAAGCCAGCAGGGTGAGCCACCAGGGCCAGCCGCGTCGCTGACGGCGTGACCTCATATTCAGGCGAGCTCGTAGCACCTGGAATCCCCCCTTTGAATTTATTATCTTACTCTAGGGTAAGGACTATACCATTATTGTTAACATAATGTTAGAGATTACCTGGGTAGAGGAGACAACAGCTACACAAACTATTTTTGCACCCAGAGATTATATTAATTCAATTAACAGCAAAGGAGGATAAGCATGCCCAGACGCTTCCGGCTCAGCCGCAACGGCTCCAACCAGGACCGGCGTTCCAAAGTGCGGGCACGGGAACTTCACCGTATCCGGGGCAACCAGATAATCATCGATCCCGAACGGGGACCGGAAAATAAATAAAAAAAGTTCATAGGGAGAGGTGTTGACCTTAAAGATGGATCTCCAGGCCTGTCTTGATTATTACTGCCAGCTGGCGGAAAAAAATAATACGATTGATCCGGATTTATATGAAAAATATAACGTCAAGCGCGGGCTAAGAAATAAAGACGGCACCGGTGTCCTAGTCGGTTTAACAGAGATCGGGGAAGTCCATGGCTATATCCTTGATGAAGGGGAAAGAACCCCCGATCACGGTCGCTTGCTCTACCGGGGAATTGATATCTGGGATATTGTAAGGGGCTTTCAGCAAGAAGGGCGCTTCGGTTTTGAGGAAGTCTGTTACCTGTTACTCTTTGGGGAATTGCCTGACAAGAAAAGGCTGGAGGAATTCACTCATCTCCTTGCTGAACACAGGTCCCTTCCCGATGGTTTTGTAGAAGACATGATTCTTAAGGCCCCCAGTAACGATATTATGAATAAATTAGCCCGTAGTGTCCTGGCGGCTTACTCCTACGACCCCAATCCAGATGATATAAGCATCCGCAATGTTCTCAGGCAATGCATCGAGCTTATCGCCCGGTTTCCCATTATGGTAGCCTATGGGTATCAGGCGAAGGCTCACTACTATGAGAATAAAAGTCTCTATATCCATCTGCCCCAGACAGAGCTAAGTACGGCCGAGAACTTCCTGTACATGATCCGTCCAGACAACCAGTACACATCCCTCGAAGCAGAGTTGCTGGACCTGGCCCTGGTGCTCCACGCCGAGCATGGCGGCGGTAATAACTCGGCCTTCACCGTCCACGTTGTATCTTCAACAGGCACTGATACTTATTCCGTAATAGCCGCCGCAACCGGGTCTTTAAAAGGGCCCAAGCACGGCGGGGCCAATATTAAGGTCATGAAAATGATCGAAGATATAAAGAACAACGTTAAGGACTGGCATGACGAGGAAGAATTAAGGAATTACCTTATTAAAATCTTACGCAAGGAGGCCTTTGACCGGAGCGGCTTAATCTATGGTATCGGCCATGCCGTTTATACTCTTTCAGATCCCAGGGCTGTTTTATTAAAACAAAAGGCAGCCGAACTTGCCCGGGAAAAGGACATGGAAGATGAATTTGGCCTTTACCTGGCTATAGAAAAAATGGCACCGGAACTCTTTGTTGCCGAAAAGAAGGTCGATAAGGTGGTCGCTCCTAATGTTGACTTTTATTCCGGTTTTGTTTATAAAATGTTAAATATTCCCATAGAGTTATATACTCCCATTTTTGCCATATCCAGAATAGCCGGCTGGTGCGCCCACCGGATTGAAGAGCTGGTAAGTGGCGGTAAAATCTTCAGGCCGGCTTATAAAAATGTCCTTGGCAAGAAGAGTTATATACCCCTGGAACAGAGGTAGAACAAAAACCCGTTTTACGGATAAAGGTAGTAGAAAATAGATAAGGGAGAAGGCAAAATATTGGGCTTAGAAATCTGCGGGAGCGAACACGGTTCGTCTGCTAAACCCTGTCCTGAATGTGGGACAGTTGGGAAAAGGGTCGCCGGTATAACCGTCGCTAGTTTACTTAATACGGCGGTGCGGGAGAAAATATCTGATACCCAATATAATTTATGCCTGTCACCGTCGTGTAAGGTAGTTTACTATGGTGATGACGGCAGCCTGTTTACTAAAGACCAGGTCCGGGTACCAGTCTGGTTTAAAGAACAGGCGTCGCCGCGAATTATCTGCTACTGTAAAAATGTTACCGACAGCGATATTTTAGAGCATGTTGTCACCCGGCAGTGCTGCAACAGCCTCCAGGATATCCGGAAGCATACGCGAGCTAATACCGGCCATGAATGTCTAACTAAAAACCCGGCTGGCAGCTGATGTAGCCCGGCGGTGCAATCGGTGATTGCCCAGGGGTTGGCCATGCGCGATAAAAACCGGTGCTAGGGCACCGGTATTTTTGTCTCCCCTCGATTACTTAACATAATACTTATTATGGGAAGTTATTCCTCGCCTTGCACAGGCTAAGGGCAAAGATTCCCCGCCTCGCAAATCCAACCGATCATCAGCGGTCACACCTTACCCTGTAGAAAATCACCCTCGCCGGGGGTAATAATCAGAGGTTTTTCCTTGATGCTTACAAACTGTTGTTTGCCGGTTTAAAGTATGGTAGTATGGATGGTGATTTTAATCGGGAAGGGGATCTCCTTGCAACCTGATTTATCACCTCAACTGGCCATGGTCCTCAATTACATCCGGCACTTTATTGATATAAATGGCTACCCTCCCTCCATCCGGGACATATGTAAGGCCACCGGCTTGCGTTCCAGTTCTACCGTCTATAATTACTTAAACAAGCTGGAAGAAAAAGGTTATATCCGTCGCGACCCCTCACGCTCCCGGGCTATTGAAATCCTCACCCCCTATCCCGCCCTCACCAGAGCCAAGAATATGGTCTCCGTACCCTTGCTGGGAAAAATAACCGCCGGCCAGCCCATCCTGGCCTTTGAAAATATCGAGGATGTTTTCCCCCTACCTGCTGACCTGGCAGGAGCGGAAAACGCCTTTATGCTTCACGTCAGCGGGGATAGTATGATCGAGGCCGGTATCCTAGATGGCGACTACCTGATCGTCCGGCCCCAGGATACGGCTGAAAACGGCGATATTGTTGTTGCCCTTCTGGAGGATGAAGCGACTGTAAAGTACTTTTACCGCTATCCCGACCATATTGAACTGGTTCCGGCTAACAGCAGTATGCAGCCCCTTATCGTTCACAAAGTAACAATCCTTGGAAAGGTGGTAGGCCTCTACCGCCATTTCTCTTGAATTAACCCCCTGTTTACCATCTCCTGGGCTGCCATAAGGAGGGCCACCCTGGTATAAGGGTAGGAGAGCCCCCCCTGTAAAAATACTGCATAAGGCGGGCGTAAGGGGCCGTCGGCGCTGAGTTCGATGGAAGAACCCTGGATGAAGGTTCCCCCGGCCATGATCACAGGGTCGGCATAACCGGGCAGGTTAGCCGGTTCTGGCCGGGTCGTGGCTTCTACCGGGCACCCCTTCTGGAGCCCCTGGCAGAAAGCCAGCAATACTTCCTCTTTCCCCATGATAAGGCACTGGACAATATCCCGCCGGGGGGCATCCGGCAGGGGATCTACCTTAAACCCTAAATCCCGGAAAAAGGAGGCGGCGACAATCGCCCCCCGCAGGGCCTCCCTTACCACTATAGGTGCCAGGTAGAGCCCCTGGTAATAAAGGCGCTTATTTTCAAAGGCTCCCAGCTCACTCCCCAGGCCCGGGGCAGTGAGGGCAGCAGCTACTTCTTCTACCAGCTCCTCCCGGCCAACTATATAACCTCCACCCGGTGCCAGCCCACCACCAGGATTTTTAATTAAAGAACCAACCACCAGATCAGCCCCTACCTCGCCTGGTTCCCTTTCCTCGACCAATTCGCCGTAACAGTTGTCTACCAGGCAGATGGTTTCCCTGCTGGCTGCTTTGACGGCACCAATTATTCGCGCCAGTTCGTCTACCCCCAGGGCAGGCCGCAGGGCATAACCACGGGAACGCTGGATCAGGCACAGGCGCGGTTTTATCTCGGCTACCGCTGCCCCCAGTCCCGCCAGATCGGGACGCCCGGCAGGGTCGAGTTTCACTTCCCGGTATTCTATCCCCCACTCCCTGAGGGTACCTGGCACCCGGGGACCCAGGCCGATAACTGTCGCCAGGGTATCATAGGGCCGGCCGCAGGCTGCCAGCAGGGTATCCCCGGGGCGTAGAATAGCCCTGAGGGTCAGGGTAAGGGCATGGGTACCGGAAACAATTTGGGACCGTACCAGGCCGGCTGCGCCCCCAAAAATCCTGGCATAAATCCGTTCCAGAACGTCCCGACCCAGATCGCTGTAACCATAACCAGTAGAATCCTGAAAATGAAATTCGGTTACCCCCGCATCCTGAAAGGCCCGAAGAACCTTCAGGTGGTTAAAGGCACAAACCTCCTCAACTGCGGTTAGGGCTTCCCGGCTGGCATGTTCCGCCTGCCGGAGCCTTTCTACCAACCAGGAATCAACAGGAAAAAGCTTGCTAATGCTATCCAGGTACGCCAAACTTTAACCCCCCATGAATAAAGTTACCGGGTGTTATTATAGCAGACTGATGGGCCTCCCGGAAGCTCACTCCCCTCATCTTTAACCCCCGCAGGCAGATCCGGCCGTAAAAGGTCCTCCTTTTCGATATACATCAATTCCCGGCGGCTGAGGTTTCTATTTTTATTAACTAGGCGCAGGGCCTGGCGCCGGATGGCCCTTTCAATGATATTACGTACCATCCGGGCATTGCCGTTATAGCGGTGTCCAAAGAGAACCTCCCGCCGGAGAATCTTCTCCAGCTCGGCGGCAGCCTCCGGTGCGAGGACGTACTGCCTTTCCGCCAGCATCACCCGGGCAATGGCCAGTAATTCCGGAACGGTATAATCGGGAAATTCCAATTGAATGGGGAAACGGGAACGCAGACCGGGATTAATTTCCAGGAAGTACTCCATCTCTTCCCGGTACCCGGCCAGGATGAGAATCAGGTTATCCCGGTAATCCTCCATTCCCTTGACCAGGACGTCGATGGCCTCCCGACCAAAGTCCTTTTCACCACCCCGGGCCAGGGAATAAGCCTCGTCGATAAAAAGAATACCTCCTATGGCTTTCTTAAGCTGTTCGCGGGCTTTATGGGCCGTATGACCAATATACTCCCCCACCAGGTCAGCCCGCTCGACTTCTATGAGCTGGCCCTGGGTTAAAACACCCAGTTCTTTGAAGAGGCGGCCCATGAGCCTGGCAACAGTACTCTTGCCGGTACCGGGATTTCCCTTAAAAATCATATGCATTACTGTGGAAGAAGCAGCCAGACCTTCACCCCGGCGCCTTTGCTGGATCTCAACAAAAGCCCGCAACTCTTTAATCAAATTCTTTACTGCCTCCAATCCCACCATCTTATCCAGCTCGGCCATAACCGCCTCTACCCGCCGCCTACCGGCCTGCTCCGGTTCCCCGCCAGCCCTGTTGTTCTGGAGGGGACGAACCGGGGACCAGGAATTATTCTTATTATTTTGGGGACCAAATTTCACCCGCAGCATATCTAACCCCCTCCCCCGCTTTTCTCTTTTTATTTATACGCGCCCTGACAGCCAGGTAAGAAAAAAGGCCGTTCTATCCGGCCTGCTATTTCTTTCCTCTAACCCTTGCGCTGGTAAGTATAACAGTTGGTGTCCTGGCACTCGTCGGCGTTGACTCCTACCACGTCAATCTTTTCCGCCTTACAATGGTTTCCCTCCGCCCAGTAAGAGCAGCTATTAACGATGCAGGTCACGGAAGGATAAAGCTCACCGCCAGGGAGGAAGGTATTACTGAGGACACCGCCCCAGTTGACATTATCCAGGGTACCGATCATATTGGCTAGCCCCCGGCGGGCACTGAAGGTCTTGCATTGGGTCTGCTCGGGGTTCTGGGCCATCTTCCCTTCCTCTTCGTGCATGATATCTATATTACCCGCCGCGCAGAGGTCGCCATTCATCCAGTGGTTGCAGGTATTCACTTTACACTTAACCTTGGGTCCGGGCATGGTAGTTCCTCCTTCGCGGCCAGATTGGCCACTCTTATTTTTTACCAGGGTATGAGAATTATACCCTGGATACCATGCCTGGGGTTGTAATTTTAATTAAAAAGCTCCCCGGTTGTAACCAGGGAGCGGGGAATGGTAATTACTGCTTGGCCTCGGCCTGGGCCCGGCTTTCAGCCATGAGGTTGACCGGCCGAAAGGGCATGATGGTTGATATGGCATGTTTGTAAATCATCTGCTGTTTGCCGTCGGCGTCCAGGACGACGGTAAAATTGTCGAAGCCCCGTACCACACCTTTTAACTGAAAGCCATTGACCAGGTAAATGGTTACGGGGGTATTGTCCCTACGCAAGACGTTTAAAAACAAATCCTGCAGGTTTCCTTGGGTTTTATTCATCTTTTCCCCTCCAGGTTGGTATTTTTTGTTTAGTATAACCCTATTCTACATTAATATCAATTGTCCTGCTAATAAAATCGGCAATAGCGGCTGAAATTTCCTCAATTTTATCCGGATCTACTTCCCACCAGTGCAGGCGACGGTCGCGCCGGAACCATGTTAATTGCCTTTTAGCTAGACGTCTGGTATTGCGTTTTAAAATGGCTATTGCTTCCTCCAGTTCTATTTCTTTACGCAAATAAGCGCCGATTTCTTTATAACCCAGGGCCTGGAGGGCCGGTAGGCGGTAATCGTACCGGGCCAGCAGGCGGGAAACTTCTTCAATGAGGCCCGCTGCGATCATGGCATCGACCCGGGCTTCGATGCGTCGGTAAAGGAGGGGTCGGGGCATGCTGAGAGCTACTGCCGCCAGATGATAGGGCGATTCCTGTTGCCGGCGCCAGGCCAGGGCAGCCGATATGGGTTGCCCGGTTGTTTTAAAAACCTCCAGGGCCCTTACCAGGCGGCGCCGGTCATGGGGATGTATCCGTTTGGCCGCTTCCGGGTCGACCCTTTTCAATTGTTCATGGAGATATGCGTCACCAAACTTGGCCGCCAGCTCCTCGAGCTCCTGCCGGACCCGGGGATCCCCCCCCTCCGGGGTGAAGCGGTAGGGATCGACTACCGCTTGATAATACAGGCCTGTACCGCCGACCAGAAGGGGCAGGTGACCCCTCCTGATGATGGCTGTTATCGTTTGTCGGGCTAGTTTCTGGTAATCGGCTACACTGAAAGGCTCGTCGGGATCGACGATATCTATCAGGTGGTGGGGGATGGGTCGGCCGTCGGGCCCCACCCTTTCCTCCGGGAGCAGTTTTGCTGTACCAATATCCATACCGCGGTA
Source organism: Moorella thermoacetica (assembly GCF_001267405.1). Taxonomy (NCBI): domain Bacteria; kingdom Bacillati; phylum Bacillota; class Clostridia; order Neomoorellales; family Neomoorellaceae; genus Neomoorella; species Neomoorella thermoacetica. Next base: position 1,039,065 of record NZ_CP012369.1, on the reverse strand, counting down.
AACCTGGGCGGAATCCACAGAGATTATCTCCGCCCCCAGCCGGGCGGCAACCTTGAGGGCAATGGTCGATTTACCGGTAGCCGTGGGGCCGACAATAGCCGCCAGGGGTTCCTTGGTACTCAAGGTACTCAAATTGAGCCTGGCCTCCATCTCACTTTAAGTGTCGGTGAAAATACCGCGCTAGCTGGGCCTCATCCAGGCGTACTACCGCCGGCCTGCCGTGGGGGCAGGTATAGGGATGGTCAACCCCCCGCAGGTCATCGAGGAGTTTTTGCATCTCGGCCCCTGCCAGGGATTGCCCGGCTTTGATTGCCCCGTGACAGGCAATTAACTTCAAGAGCCTTTCCGGCGCCGGGAGGGTGCTTTCCGCCAGGAAATCCTCTAAGACCTCCCTTTCTTTACCTGGAGGAATTCCCAGGGGAACCGAGCGTAATAAAAAGACGCCGGTTCCGAATTCCTCGATGATAAAACCCAGTTCCCGCAGGGTTATTATCTGATCAATAAGCTTGACTTGCATATCCGGGGCCAGATGCAGGGGTAAGGGCGGTTCCAGCATCTGGGCCGGGTGACTTCCAGGCGTCCCCTCTTTTACCAGGGCTTCATAACGGCAGCGCTCATGGGCCGCATGTTGGTCAATTATATACAGGCCGTCTTCGCCCCCCGCCAGGATATAGGTATTAAAAACCTGGCCCAGGGCCCGCAAAGGTGGTAGGACCTGCTTGCCCGTTTCTTCTGCCGGCGTTTCTGGCCCGATAGGGTCGGGTTTATCCCTCTCTACCGGGCCGTTTCCTTCTGGTACCTCCCGCGTCTTGATTGCCCCGGTATTCTCCCCTGTTTTTTCCGGCCATTCCGGTTCCCGGTTTTCCCGGGCTCTTTCCCTTAGTACATACTCACCCCAATAGCGGGCCTGCTTGTCCGGTTCCCGGAAGGTAAAACCCTGCTGCACCGGTGGTGCGGACCCAGCGCCTTTCCTATCCCCGGAACGGGAAATGGTTGCCGGGGCGACAGCCCTGGGAGTAAAAAGAGCCCCTTTAACAAGGTTTGTCACCTGCCGGGCCAGGTCCTGCTCCCTCTGCAGGCGGACCTCCAGTTTAGCCGGGTGAACATTGACATCCACCTCACCCGGGTCTACTGCCAGATGAAGGACAAAAAGGGGGTGGCGGCCGGCTGGAATTACATTCCGATAACAGCTCTCGATCGCCCAGGTGAGGAGCCGGTTGGTAATATAGCGGCCATTAATTAGCAGCACCTGCTGATCCCGGTTGGAACGGTGGAGCCATGGCGGCGAGGTAAAACCGTGCAAACTCCAGCCGGCGCCGGAGCCGTTAAAGGGCAGCAACTCACGACCAATCTCCAGGCCATAAAGGGCTGCCAGGACGGCCTGCAGGTCGCCGTTACCCGGGGTAGCCAGGGAACGCCTACCGTCGAGGCTCAAAGAGAAGGCCACGCCGGGGTGCCCCAGGGCCAGCCTTTCTACCGTGGCTACAATCGCCCTGGCTTCTGTAGAAGGTTTCTTTAAATACTGGCGCCGGGCCGGGGTATTATAAAACAGGTCCTTTACTGTAACTGAGGTCCCGGGGGGGCAGCCGGTTTCCGTGACCTCCGGAGGCTTGCCTCCGGCCACCCGTACCAGGGTGCCGCCCGGTCTTCCCGGGGGGCGGGTGGCCATCTCCACCCTGGCTACGGCGGCGATGCTAGCCAGGGCCTCCCCCCGGAAACCGAGGGTGGTAATCCGCGCCAGGTCCGCGGCCCGGCGAATTTTACTAGTGGCGTGGCGGGCAAAGGCCAGGGGGGCATCTTCAGGCTCTATCCCCCTGCCGTCATCCCGGACGCGGATGAGCTGTAGGCCGCCGCCCTCAATCTCCACGGTAATGTGCCGGGCCGCTGCGTCCAGGGAGTTTTCTACCAGCTCCTTCACCACTGAAGCCGGCCTCTCTACCACTTCCCCGGCGGCTATCTGGTTGGCAGTCATAGCATCCAGGATCGTAATTCTGGTCTCCTGGCTCCCTGTCAAGGAATCATCCCCTGCTCCTTTTAACAATATCCAGCTCTTTGTGAAGCATCTTCTGCCAGCGGAAGATCTGCTCCATGGCTTCCAGGGGCGTGGCCGCCATCAGGTTATAACCGGCCAGTTCCTCCAGTACCTGTACCTCGCCGGGAGTAAGGGTCGGCTTTTTTACCGGTTTCGTTAAAACCCGCACCTGGGCCCTGGGTTGCTGTTCCAGAATTTCTCGCGCCCGTTCCAGGACCTGCTCCGGCAGGCCCGCCAGGCGGGCCACATGGATTCCGTAGCTCTTGTCGGTGCTACCTGGCACTATCGTCCGGAGGAAGGTAATGTCCTCTCCCTCTTCCAGGACGGCAACGCAGTAATTGCGGACCCTGGACAATTCCTCCGCCAGGCTAACCAATTCGTGGTAGTGGGTGGCAAAGAGGCAGCGGGCACCAATGACATTGTGAATATACTCCGTTACTGCCCGGGCAATACTCAGACCGTCAGCAGTGCTTGTACCCCGGCCCACTTCATCAAGGATAACCAGGCTCCGCCTGGTGGCGTGTTTCAAGATACCGGCCACTTCCTGCATCTCAACCATAAAGGTGCTCTGGCCGGCAAAGATATCATCGGCAGCACCGACCCGGGTAAAAATCCTGTCCACCAGGCCGATATGGGCTCGCCGGGCCGGTACAAAGCTGCCAATCTGGGCCAGCAGTACAATCAGAGCTACCTGGCGGATATAGGTGGATTTACCGGCCATATTGGGCCCGGTAATGATCTGGATATACTGTTCCTGGTCCAGGTAGGTGTCGTTGGGGACAAAGGTCCCCGGAGAACCGACCAGTTCCACCACCGGGTGGCGCCCCTGCTCGATTTCAATCACCGTACCGTCATCGACCCGTGGACAGGTATAGTTGTTATCTACGGCCACCGTAGCCAGGGAAATAAGGGCGTCCAGTACTCCCAGGGCCCGGGCCGTGGCCTAGATACGGGGCAGGACGCCCAGCACCTCTTCCCGCAGGCCCTGAAAGAGTTCATACTCCAGTTGGACCAGTCTCTCCTCTGCCCCCAGGACCTGACGTTCCAGTTCCTGCAGGCGCCGGGTAACAAAACGCTCGGCATTGGCCAGGGTCTGTTTGCGCTCGTAGTCGGCCGGCACCTGGGGGAGGTTGGGACGGGTGACCTCTATGTAGTAACCGAAGACACGGTTGTAACCGACCTTGAGGGATTTAATCCCTGTGCGTTCCCGCTCCTCGGCTTCCAGGCTGGCAATCCAATCCCGGCCGTGGGTGGCCGCCTCGCGCAGCTTATCGACCTCTCCATTATAGCCGGTACGGATAATGCCGCCCTCGGTGATGCTGGCCGGGGGATCGTCCACCAGGGTCCGGCCCAGGAGATCGACCAGGTCGTCAAGGGGGTCCAGTTGGGCCCTCACCTGCGCCAGGAGCCTGGAATGTACTTCGCCCATCAGCTCCAGGATACCGGGGATTACGGCCAGGGAACCCCGCAGGGCCTGGAGTTCCCGCCCGCCTGCCGTCCCATAGGCCACCCTGCCGGCCAGGCGTTCCAGGTCCCGCACCACCTGCAGCCTCTCCCGCAATTCCTGGCGCAGGATGAAGCCCTCAACCAGTTCGGCGACGGCTTCCTGGCGTTCCTTGATGGCCCCGGCATCTACCAAGGGCTGGTCCAGCCAGCGCCTCAGGGTCCGGGCACCCATGGCTGTGAGGGTCTTATCCAGGACCCAGAGGAGGGAACCCTCCCGTTTTTGCTCCCGGCCGGCAGTCACCAGCTCCAGGTTGCGCCTGGTAGCCTGATCCAGGAACATCCGGCTGGTTGTGGCTGCGGCAGCCGGGGCCTCCAGGTGGGCCAGGGAGTTGTGCTGGGTAGCAACCAGGAAAGAAAGAATCATGGCCGCTGCCAGGCCCGCAGCTGCCGGTAATTCGACCCCGGCCAGGGCCTCGTGGCCAAAATGGTCCTCCAGGGACTGCCGGGCTGCCTCCGGATTACTGGCTACTTGCCAGCCGGTAATCACGCCCCGGGTGTAAATCTGCAGGAGCCTTTTTAGGGCCGTATCCCGGGCCAGTTCCCCGGGCAGCAAATATTCCGACGGCATGAGGCGTACCAGCTCGTCCACCAGGGTTTCCTGGTCCGGGCAGGTGGTAAACAAGAATTCCCCCGTGGAGGCATCGGCCCAGGCCAACCCCCAGCAGCCGTTATAGCGCACTATCGCCGCCAGGTAGTTATTTCCGCCGGGGGTCAGGGCCTTCTCATCGGTTATCGTACCCGGGGTAACCACCCGGATAACCTCCCGGCGTACCAGGCCCTTGGCCTGGCGGGGGTCCTCCATCTGTTCGCAAATAGCCACCTTGTAGCCCTTACCTACCAGGCGGGCCAGGTAACTGTCGGCGGCGTGAAAGGGTACCCCGCACATGGGGGCTGCCTCTTTACCGCCCCGGGTCGTCAAAACCAGGTCCAATTCCCGGGCTGCCACCTCGGCGTCTTCATAAAACATCTCATAAAAATCTCCCAGGCGGAAGAAGAGGATGCAATCCGGGTACTGGGACTTGATCTGGCGGTATTGCGCCATCATGGGGGTTAAGGCCTGTTCCCTAGCCATCAACCATTTCTCCTTTTAATAACCAAGTCTGGGCTCGGGTTAACCGCACCCTTACCAGCCGGCCGGTCAGGGATTGATCCCCGGGGAAAATAATTAGCTTATTGGTCCGGGTACGGCCGCTCAACTGGTCGGGATCGGTTTTACTGGGGCCTTCCACGAGAACTTCCACTTCCTGGCCTACCAGGGCTTCATTCTTCGCCAGGCTGATGCTGTTCTGGAGTTCCATCAACCGCTTCAGGCGCTCCTTCTTGATGGCCGTGGGCAGCTGACCCGGCATGGTGGCAGCCTCCGTGCCCCGTCGCGGCGAGTACATAAAGGTAAAGGCATTATCGAACTGCACCCTGGCAACCAGGTCCAGGGTATCCTCAAAGTCGGCTTCTGTCTCCCCGGGAAAACCAACAATGAGATCCGTCGTCAGGCTGATCCCCGGGATATGGCGCCGCAGGTCGGCAACCAGTTCCAGGTAGTGTTCCCTGGTATAACCCCGGTGCATGAGTTCCAGGATCCGGTTACTGCCGGCCTGCACAGGCAGATGAACATGTTCACAGACTTTATCCAACCGGCTAATAGTAGTTACCAGTTCGGGGGTAAAATCCCTGGGGTGGGAAGTTACATAACGTATACGCTTTAAACCTTCAACAGCATTAACACGCTCCAGCAGGCCGGCAAAATTGATCCCGTCTCTCAAGTCGCGGCCATAAGAGTTGACATTCTGGCCCAGGAGGGTAACTTCAATTACTCCCTGGTCAACCAGTTCTTTTACTTCTTTGATTATATTCTCCGGCCGGCGGCTTCTCTCCCGCCCGCGGACATAGGGGACAATACAATAGGTGCAAAAGTTATTGCAACCGTAGGTTATGGTTACAAAGGCCTGGGCCCCCCTGGCCCGCCGCCGGGGGAGATCCTCCACTACCGGTCCTTCCTGCTCGCCGACAACTATCCTGGGCCGGTGCATGGCCTTGATTTCCTCGATCAGTTGCGGCAGCTCCTGGAGGTTACCGGTCCCCAGGAGGAGATCGACATAAGGTGCCTGCTGGCGGATTTTCTCGGCGACCCCCGGCTGCTGGACCATACACCCGGCCACAGCAATTACCAGGTCCGGGTTGGCACTCTTTAACTTCTCGATCTGGCCCAGTTTGCCGTAAACCTTATTTTCAGCCTTCTCCCGGACGCAACAGGTATCGAGGATGATTACGCCGGCTTCTTCTTCCCGGGCCACCGGTTCATAGCCAGCATCTTGAAGGAGATCGGCCATCATTTCGCTGTCCCTCTGGTTCATCTGACAGCCATAGGTTATAATCTTGAAGGTTTTTCTTGCTTTTACCACGACCTGCCTCCTGTGGTTTCTGCTTTTCTTTCCATTATATCGTTTCTCGACTTTAAATACAAACAATCCCGGCCGCTACGTGACCGGGATGCAAGGCTCTAATGCAGGTGTTTTTTATCTACTTCGGGTTTGATATCCGTCAGCATTTGTTGCAACTCCTCGGCCTGGTCCTCGCTGACCAGGTCTTCGACATTGAGGGTGTAAGCGGCCACCTTCTCGGTGATATAAAGGGGGGCGTTGGTCCTGAGGGCCAGGGCTATGGCGTCGCTGGGCCGGGCGTCTACGACCACCTCTCTATCTCCCTGGCGGAGGTAAAGTTCGGCATAGTAGGTACCATCCCTGATATCCTGGACCAGGACTTTATTCACTTCTACCCCCAGGTTTTCACAAAGGGAACGTAACAGGTCATGGGTCAGGGGACGCGGTGTTAAGATACCCTGCATTGCCAGGGCAATGGCCTGGGCTTCGAAGGGACCTACCCAGATAGGCAATACCTGATTCCCCTCCGGTTCACCCAGTAACACTACCGGATTTAGGGTTTGATCCAGGACTATTTGTTTCACCTTTACCAGTATGAGCATTTACCCCACCCCCATTAAAATATTTCTACCCCGGTTATTAAATAATTTTATTCCCAGAGGCTCAAGCCTGTCACCGGGTCATCAACCCGCTCCGGCGGTGCCGGAAGTTCAAGTTCTTCAATAAAAACCTCCCCGGCAAAGACAATGGTTCCGGGTAATAAGTGACCGCCCCTGATGGTTCCCGTGCGATCCAGAAAGGTAACATGGGCATGAACAAAGGGCTTGCCGTCTTTTAAGGATACATTGCCCAGACCGCTCAGGATCTCCATGGGCTCATCTAAATCCAGGGTTATAAAACGTTTTTCATCCTGCAGGTAGTAACCCACCCTGGCCTTCTGGACAGCTCCCAGGAAATTGATGGAGCCAAAAAGTACATCTGCTTCTTCGACAATACCCTGGAGGGCTTCCAGGAGATCGCAGCCGTAGGCCAGGCGAAAGGCCAGGCGCCTACCGGAATGCCCTTCCATCTTTTTAACGTATAGATTCGCCATTCTTTTAGAACCTCCTGCTACAATTATACTCCATCTTGCACCTGTTATTTTTTCTTAGCATACCGGTTGCTGCCGGGGAACTATATATGCTTAATGGTAGCTTCCGGCTTTTTTAAACCTTTATCAGGTTATACTCCCGTGTCCCCATGCCTATTTCCTCGGCATATCTTAAAAGGGGTGTCCCGTCATAACCGCTGACGGCCTGGAACTTGTCCCTGGCGTCCTCGTGACCGTCCAGGCGGGTCCCCGGCAGGGCCGGCTGGGCATTGGCCAGGTCAAAACTGGCCTGATCCAGGGCTACCGGGTCCAGGGAAGCCAGGATACCAACATCAGGGATGATGGCCGCGTCGTCCCAGGAATTACAATCGCATTCCGGGGCTACGTGGGTGACAAAGTTAAAAAAGACACACTTGTTCTCCTTGCCCTTAAGGGAACCGTAAGCAAACTCGACGATCTTTTCTTGCAGGACCACTGGATCACTCTTAAAGCTGGCCTTGATGGCCCTGCGGGGACAGGTGACGGTACACTCCCCGCAACCGATACACAGCTCGCCATTAATCGTCGCCTTTTCGGTGACGGTAATGGCCCCGGCTGGACACCAGCGCCGGCACTTGCCGCAACCAATACACTCCTCTTCTTCAACCCGGGGCAGAACGTCGCTATGCATCATCTGCTTGCCGGAAGGGCTGGCACAACCCATGCCCAGGTTTTTGAGGGTCCCACCGAAACCAACAAGCTCGTGGCCTTTAAAGTGACTCATGACGACCATACTATCGGCATGGTAGATGGCGCTGCTGATTTTTACCTTTTGAAAATGTTTGCCGCTTACCGGCACCTCGTAATAATCTTTTCCCTTCAAGCCATCGGCGATAACCAGGGGCGCCCCGGCTACAGCATAAGCAAAGCCGTTTTCAATGGCCGTCTGCAGGTGATCGACGGCATTGGAACGGGAACCTACGTACAGGGTATTGGAATCCGTCAGGAAAGGCTTTCCTTTAGCGGCCTTGATTAACTCCACCACCCGGCGGGCAAAGACGGGGTTGATATAGGCCGTGTTGCCCTTTTCCCCGAAGTGAATTTTAATGGCGACCAGGTCGCCGGGGTCGACGGCGTCCTTGAAACCGGCCCGGTGCCACAGGGTAGCCACCTTGTCAACCAGGCTCTTCCCCTTTTTGGTACGCATATTGGTCCAAAAAACTTCGGCAGCCATTTTAACACCTCTCCCGTATAGTTAATTTAGATTTGTACCTAGGAAATACGGTAGTTGGGGGCTTCTTTGGTGATCATCACGTCATGGGGATGGCTCTCCCGCAGGCCCGCCGGGGTAATGCGGATAAAGCGCCCTCGGGCCTGGAGTTCAGCGATATTACGGGCACCACAGTAACCCATGCCGGCTCGTAAACCGCCCACCAGCTGGAAAATAGTCTCCGAGAGGGGGCCTTTATAAGGGACGCGGCCTTCAATCCCTTCCGGTACCAGTTTTTCGGCTTCTTCCTGGAAATAGCGGTCTTTACTGCCTTCCTTCATGGCCGCGAGGGAACCCATGCCGCGATAACTCTTAAAACTGCGGCCCTGGAAGATTTCAATCTCACCAGGGCTTTCCTCTGTGCCGGCCAGGAGACTGCCGATCATTACTGTGTTGGCGCCGGCGGCAATGGCCTTGGTAATATCACCGGAGTATTTAATACCCCCATCGGCAATTACCGGAATACCAAACTCCGCCGCTGCCCGGGCGCACTCCATCACTGCCGTAATCTGGGGGACGCCAATGCCGGCGATAACCCTGGTAGTACAAATGGAACCTGGTCCAACCCCAACCTTCACGGCGTCAACCCCGGCCTCAGCCAGGGCCCGGGCGCCGTCGTAAGTTGCTACATTACCGGCCACCAGCTCCACCGCCGGGAAGGCAGCCTTGATACGTTTCACTGTTTCAATAACACTCCGGGACTGGCCATGGGCTGTATCCACAACAATGGCGTCTACCCCGGCGGCTACCAGGGCCTCTACCCTGGTCATGGTATCGGCTGAGGTACCCACTGCCGCTGCCACCCGCAGGCGCCCCCTCTCATCCTTGGCGGCCTGTGGATACCGGCGTGTCTTCTCAATATCCTTGATGGTAATTAGCCCCTTCAAGTTATAGTCGGCGTCTACCAGGGGGAGTTTCTCAATCTTGTGGGCCCTTAAAATGGCCATGGCCTCGGCCAGGGTAGTACCTACCGGCGCCGTTACCAGGTTGTCTTTGGTCATAACCTCCTTAATAGGCCGCTCGTGGTTGTCTTCAAAACGTATATCCCGGTTGGTAATGATGCCTACCAGCTTACCATTATCGGTAATGGGAACCCCTGAGATATGGTAGTGCTCCATCAGGGCGATGGCTTCCCGGACCTTATGATCCGGGCTCAAGGAAATGGGGTCAGTAATGACGCCATGTTCTGAACGCTTGACCCGGTCGACCTCCCTGGCCTGGCGTTCGATGGTCATGTTCTTATGGATAACGCCGATGCCCCCCTCCCGGGCCATGCTGATCGCCGTCCGGGCCTCAGTCACTGTATCCATGGCAGCGCTCACCAGGGGAGTATTGAGGCGAATATGACGGGTAAAATTGGAGCTGATATCAACTTCCCGCGGTAACACCTCTGATTCACCGGGGACCAGGAGGACGTCATCAAAAGTTAAACCCTCGCCAATTATTTTATCCGTCGTCAAGGCCAAGCCTCCTTAGAGCAGGATTTAATTATTGCTTAATTATACCATAACCATGACCTTCACCGCTATCCTTCGACGTTAGCACCTGTTGCACCGTTACTCCAGCCAGGATCAAGGCCCCTCCCAGAAGCTGGATAGGATGCAGTCTCTCCCCCAAGATCAGGAAGCCCAGCACAGCGGTAACCACCGGCTCCAGGGTGGAAATAATGGCCGCCCGGGAGGCGCCGATATATTTCAGGCTCCAGGCCACGGCCGTATATGCCAGTAGAGTACAAATCAAGCTCAAGGTGGCAATAGCCAGGATAGCCTGGCTATTAAAAGCAAGACTGAAGGTACCGGTAACTATGGCCAGAATAAAGTAGGCCACGCCTATAGTCAGGGTTGCATAGGCGTTAAAAACCCGTGGTTCTATCGTTTTCAATAAGCCCGTCTGGCCGACCATATATATACCATTGGTGCAAGCGGCCAGAAGGGCTGTGACAATACCCCATATTTCCAGATTGCCGGTAGGGACACCAAGGATGATTGCAAGCCCTGTAAAGGCGAGGACCAGGGCGCCGATTTTGGCCCGGGTGAGGGTTTCTTTTAGAAAAACGGTAGCTAGGAGGCTAACAATCACCGGGTAAAGGTAGAAGAATAACATGGCTACCGTTGCCGGAATGCGCTCAAAGGCATAGAATAGCAATAAAATAGTGGTCGCCTGGCCTCCCAGGGCCAGGACGGTTAAACGTACCATGGTACCCAGGTTCAGTTTCCAATCGAGGGGAAAAACTATCAGGCTGCCCCAGAAAAGAATGCCTGCTGCTAAGAATCGTATGGCCAGGATACTCAAGATATTGGCGCCACCGGCGTAGGCCAGCTTGGCAGATATTCCTTCCAGGCCCAGGGCGGCGGCCGCCAGGACCGCCAGGAAAAGACCCCGTCCTTCCCCTGAACTATCTTTCGCTTTTTTCATATATCCCTCCCGGTTTATTCCCATCAACCATCCCTCGATAAAAAAAGCCGGGATACCCGGCTAGTCCTGCCCCATGATGGAGTGAATCCCGTAGCGTTCAAAGTGATCCCGCAGATGATAGATCACCCGGCAATCGACCCCGAATTCCGCCGCCAGTTCGGTATCGGAACGATTGGCTGCCAGGCCAGCAATCAAGCGGTCAAAATCGACACCAACTTCGGCAGCCATTTCCTTTAAACTGGGCTGGGTGCTCCAGGGTGCCCGTGAGGGCCGGAAAGTAGGCTCCAAAGCTAACCACCTCCTGGTAGGTAGTTTGCCTTGAACGACCTACTTTTACCCCACCTTAGAGAATCCCGCTCCCGTCGGGGCCGCCCAGGTCCTCCAGGTGGTGGGTGTCGTTTAATAAAACCAGGATCTGGTGCACACCATAACAATCGACCACGCTGACGCCGGTGTTATCCAGGCGGAAACGCCAGACGGCCGTCAAATCCAGGCCCAGGATACCACAAATAAGGGCCCGCAGACTACCGCCGTGGGCAACAACCAGGAGATTGCGGCCCCTTTCCCGGTCCAATATTCCGTTAAAGGCTGCCAGGGCCCGTTCCTTGACCTGCTGGAAACTCTCTCCCCCTGGAATTATAGTCGCACCGGGGTCCTGGCGCCAGGCTTCCCATTCTCTGGGGTGATTAGCAATAATCTCCTGGTAAGTCAATCCTTCCCAGACACCGAAGTTTATTTCCCGCAAAGCAGGCACCTCGTTGATCTTCAGACCATGGGGAGCGGCTATAATCGCTGCCGTCTCCCGGGCCCGCCGCAAATCGCTGGTAAAGACTGCATCCAGGTGTACCCGGCAAAAACGCTCCCGCAGGAGTTCCGCCTGCCGGCGACCGTTAGGACTAAGGGCGATATCAGAATGCCCCTGGTAACGTCCCGAATTGTTCCACTCCGTCTCACCGTGGCGGACCAGGTAAACCCTTGTACTCTGCACTTAACTCTCCTCCATTATCTCCTTTAAGGCAGCCACCAGTCTCTTATTGGCCCGGTGGTCACGTACGGCAACCCGGAAGTAGGCCGGTCCAAGACCGGGAAAAGAAGAACAGTCACGGATTAAGATGCGCTTCCGGGCCAGGAGTTCAGCCAACCGGGATACCGTCAGGCAGCCGTTCTGAATGTTAGTCAGGATAAAATTAACTTCGGGGTAATAGGGCCGGAATCCTGCCAGCCTGGACAGGTTATGGAAAAGATACTCCTTTTCCCGCTTGATTAGTTCCCGGGTTTTCTTTAAATACTCCTTATCGGCCAGGGCGGCTACGCCTGCCATCTGGGCCAGGATATTGACGCTCCAGGGGTCCCGGCTGTTCTCCAGCCTGCGTACCATATCCGGACAGCCGACACCGTAACCAAGGCGCAATCCCGGCAGGGCAAAAATCTTCGTCAAAGAGTGCAGGATAAATATCCCCGGCCCGGCGGCCGCCTGGGGTACCAGAGAAAACTTATCCCCGTCGGGGACAAAGTCCAGAAAGGATTCATCCATCACCAGGAAAACCCCCTGTTCCCGGCATAGGCTTGCTGCCCGATGTAAAATATCCGGGTTCAGGAGGCGGCCGGTGGGATTATTGGGATTGCAAATAAAGGCTACCTGCGACCGCTGCAGTTCCGGGCGCCAGCGGTCGAAATCAAAGGTAAAACCGGTAGCGGGATCAAGGTAGACAGGCAACACTTCGGCCCCGGCGATGGTAGCTGCCCGGCGGTATTCGCCGAAGGTGGGTTCGACTACCAGCACCCGATCAGGCTTTAGAACCTGCATTATAAGGTAAATTAATTCTACCGCCCCGTTAGCAATAATTATAGCGCCGGTATCTACATGCAGTTGATCTGCCAGTGCTTCTTTCAAACGCCGGCTTGCCGGGTCAGGGTAACGCTGAACGGCCGGCAAGTTTTCCTTCAAGGTTTCCAGTACCCCGACCGGCGGCCCCAGGGGATTGATGTTGGCGCTGAAGTCCAGTATCTCTTCCACCTTCCAGCCGTAGCGATCTACGGCTCCCTGCCAGTCTCCGCCGTGAATGACCCCGGTCAGTTCCCGGCCATTGCTGTTGCTTGCCCTTTCATGAACCATGGGCCGTCTCTACCCTCCACCCCGCCGCCGACCATGGTGGCCCGGATAAAATCGACATAGGGAAAGGTCGTTCGTATGCTTGCCTCCAGGGCGTCCACGTCTACCTCCCCCGGCCGGTAAAGGATACCTATTACCGTACCACTATGGGCCGTATTTACCCCCAGGGCTCCCCTGCTGGTAGCCAGTTCCAGAATGGTTTCCAGTTCCGGTTTGGAGAGAATATCCTGATTGGCCAAGGCGCTAATGGTAGCCCCCCTGGCTATTAAATCTGCCCTTCCCCGGGCCAGGCCTTCCTTGACCAGCTTTACTGCCTGCCTGACTTTTTCTTCCTTAGCCAAGTTAAGGGCCACCAGGTCCCGGCGCCGGTTAAAAAGAACGGTGTCCACCATACCCCCGGGATCGACGATCAGCACGTCCATGGGTGGCGGCTGCCCCAGGTACTCCCATCGTTTACCTTGAAGGTGATCGAAACAGACAATGCCCGGCAAAAAGGTCCCGTCGCTTGGTTCAACGGCCAGGGCGATCTCGGTTATCGTTTCCAGGGAGAGTCCCGTCCCCAGGGCTTCCGCCGTGGCCACCGCCGCGGCGACTACGTCAGCCGTACTACTGGCCAGTCCTTTACCTGGAGGCAGGGGGTTGTAGATATCCACCCGCGCACCCCAGGGGGCGGCCAGGTGATCCAGGGTCAGGCGGACAGCCCGCAGGGCCTTCCCTTTTTCTCCCGGACCGGTAACCTGGCCCCCTGGCTGCAGGGAAACCCTGACCTCAGACCCCAGGTTAATGGGGCAGGTAATGAGAAAATAATCACCGTCGATCATTCCCTGGACCAGTTCCCCGCAAGCTCCTGGTACCCGAGCCCGCCCGTACATAATCACACCCCTAACCATGGCCAGAATAAACCTGCCACCAGGACTAAAACCTCCGTTATCTCTGCCAGGGCACCATAGGTATCCCCTGTCAGACCTCCCAGGATCCCTTTAATATGGCTGCACCAGCTCCAAACGGCCAGGGCTATCAGGAACATGAGGATCAAACCTTTATAACCCAGGGTCAGCCAGCTCAGGATCATGGTTGAGAAGGTGGCCAGGAGCAGGGCCTTTCGCCCCTGCCCGGCTCCAAAGAGGCTGCCCAAGCCCTCCCGCCGGGCATAGGGAAAACAGGTAATGGCCGGCACCATCGCCCAGCGAGCCAGTACCGGCATCAGCAGGAGGAAGGGGGACAAGGGCATACCCGCCAGCCAGAGGCGCCCAGGCGACAGGGAAAGCAGGGAAAATATAAGGCTAAATTTTAAAAGCAAAAGGGTGATAACTGCGGTGACTCCGTGGGCACCCACGCGGCTGTCCTTCATAATCTCCAGGACCCGCTCCCGTTCCCGGCCGGATAAAAGGCCGTCCATGGTATCTATAAAGCCATCCAGATGCAGGCCTCCACTCAGGAAGATACCAAGGAACAGGATAAAGCCGGCTCTGGCCGGTACCGGGACCAGGCTGCTTAAAATCTGGCCGGCCCCAGCCAGGATTAAGCCCAAGATAAGGCCCACCAGGGGAAAATAAACTATACTCTCCTGGAAAGAAGTAGCCCCGGTGTCCCTTTTGCTCAGGCGTATCCTGGTCAGGAATTGGAGGGCCGCCAGGAAAGCCGCTAGCTGTTTAGTCAAGACTTCAGCGCCCCGGATATACCCGCCTGGCTGAAGGTAGCCATTTCGTGGTAAATCATGATGGCAGCGTCTACCAGGGTCATACCCAGGGCGGCGCCGGTTCCCTCTCACAGGCGCATCTGCATGGTCAGCATGGGCTTAAGACCCATCAGTTCCAGGGCCACCGCATGGCCCGGTTCCTCTGAGAGATGGGAAGCCAGGATAAATTCACCCGCCAGGGGTGCCAGCCGCGTCGCCACCAGGGCTGCCGCTCCGGAGATAAAGCCATCGATGATTACCGGCACCCGCATTGCTGCCCCGGCCAGGATTACCCCGGCCATGCCGGCAATCTCCAGGCCCCCAACCTTGGCCAGGACATCCAGGGGATCATCAGGATTAGGTTTATTTATGGCCAGACCCTGTTGAATGGCTTTGATCTTCAGCCGTAACCGGTTGGCATCCACCCCCGTACCCCGGCCGGTAATCTCCTCCACCGGCCGGCCGCTAAAGACCGCCAGGATAGCCGAACTGGGGGTGGTATTACCGATCCCCATTTCCCCAATTCCCAGCAACTCATTACCGGCTTCGATTTTGGCACTGGCTACCTCGATGCCCACCTCCAGGGCGGCAATGGCCTGTTCCCTGGTCATGGCCGGACCCCGGGCCAGGTTGGCCGTTCCCGGTGCCACTTTACGTTTCAGTAACCCCGGAAGTTCAGGGAGATCGCTGGCGACACCTATATCGACAAGAACCAGCTCAGCGCTGGCGTGGCGGGCCAGGACGTTGATGGCCGCCCCGCCCCGGCTGAAATTAAATACCATCTGAGGGGTTACTTCCTGGGGAAAAGCGCTGACCCCTTCGGCGACCACGCCGTGATCCCCGGCCATGAGGATATGGGCTTTACGGGACAATCGGCGGGGGACTTCCCCCCTGATCCCCGCCAAACGTCTGGCAATATCCTCCAGGGCTCCCAGGCTTCCCGGGGGTTTGGTGAGTTCATCAAGGTGGGCCTGGGCCTTCGCCATGGCCCTTGCGTCCAAGGGCTTAATCCTTTGCAGGGTCTGGTCAAGCAGTTTCAAGGTTTCTTCCTCCTTTGTATGCCCGGCAGGCGGCCAGGAAATTTTGAGCGGCTCCTACATTGCCCAGGAAATGCAAGTGCAAATAAGAGGCTACTATCTGCCGTGTCCCGTAGCCATCGTACCAGATTGACCCCCGGTGTTTCCAGGTGTAAGCCGGCGGGAAGTCTGTATCCTTACTTGTCATGGTGGAATAATGAAATTCATGCCCCCGAAGGCAATCATCCCGGTGGCCCACGAGGGTTTCCCGGCAGAGGCGGGCCTCCCTGTAACCGAGGCCGGCCAGGCTCTTTTGCATACGGCAGGCGGCGGGTACAATGCCCGCCATGGGCCACTTGCTGCCTTCCAGGTCAATGATCTCCCGGGCCAGGTACATGAGGCCGCCACACTCAGCATAAAGGGGTATCCCCCGGGCGACCTGCCGACGGAGGTCAGCGAGGAGGGGCCTGTTATCCGTCAGGGGAGCGAGGAAAATCTCCGGGAACCCACCGCCAATAATTATCCCGGCGGCTCCAGCGGGCAACCTGTCGTCCTCTAGGGGGCTGAATGGTAGCAATTCGGCTCCGAGAACCGCCAGGTAATCTAGAGAATCCTGGTAGTAAAAGTTAAAGGCTTTATCCAGGGCCACAGCAACCGGGATTTTCTCCCTCACCCCAGCACCGGCGGTAGCAAAAAGGCGGCTTCCCCCTGCCGGCAGGGGGCCGGCCTGTGTTGCCAGGTCGAGTACCCTCTCCAGGTCCAGGCCGGTGGCTATGGTAGCGGCCAGTTCCGCCAGGACGGGCCTCAGGTCCTCCTGTTCCCCGGCCGGGATCAACCCCAGGTGCCGGGAAGGGAGGGGAGGCAGGGAGCCCCGTCGCAACCAGCCAACTACCGGTATGCCGGTATATTCTTCTATAGCCTGGCGGAGCACCTCCAGGTGACCCTCACTACTGACCCGGTTCAGGATGACCCCGGCCAGGTTTACCCCCGGGTCCAGGGAGCGGTAACCCAGGACCTCGGCGGCCACACTCTGCCCCAGGGAAGTAGCGTCCACCACCAGCAGGACAGGGGCGGCCAGCAGGCGGGCAATGGTCGCCGTACTCCCGCTGCCGGTGTCACGGTGACCGTCATAAAGCCCCATAACTCCTTCAATAACGGCTATATCGCTGGTGGCAGCGGCGCGCTCAAAGGCCTCCAGGACGGCCGCCGGGGTCATTAAGTAGGTATCCAGATTGCGGGAAGGCCTGCCCGTAGCCAGGGTGTGGTAACCGGGGTCGATGTAGTCGGGACCGACCTTAAACCCTTGGACCTTTAACCCCCTGGCGGCCAGGGCGGCCATTAAACCGGTGGCAATACTTGTCTTGCCGACGCCGCTCCTGGTACCGGCAATAACAATCCGCTTGTATGTCATATTCTTCTTCCCCTCAATGCCAGTAAATCCTGAAGGCTAGGTAGATACACCCGGCCATGGTTATGATGGCCGTGGCTCCAGCCATGAGGGTAATGGCCCGGTCAATATCCCCCGGTTCCAGTTCCCTGAGGGCCTGCCCCATGAGGGGCCGGTGGGAAGGTATACCCTGGTAGTAATTCAGCCCCCCCAGCTGGACCCCCAGGGCTCCGGCCATGGCCGCCTCCGGGTAACCGCTATTGGGGCTGGGATGTTTCCTGGCGTCCCTTAACATGGTGATCCAGGCGCGGCGCCCCTGGCCCAGGAGGAAGGCTGCCACGCAGATAGCCAGCCCGGTTATCCGTGCCGGCACGTAATTGGCCAGGTCGTCCAACCTGGCCGCCATACGGCCAAAGAAGAGATAGCGTTCGTTTTTATAACCCAGCATGGAATCCAGGGTGTTGATCGCCCGATAGACCATGGCCAGGGGTACTCCTCCCAGGAAAAAGTAAAAGAGTGGGGCCACAACTCCATCGCTGGTATTTTCGGCTATGGTTTCCACCGTTGCCCTGGTCACACCTATAGCGGTAAGGCTATCCGTATCCCGGCCGACAATTAAACCCACCTGCCGGCGGGCTGCCCCAAGATCGCCGGCCTTCAGGGCCCGGGCGATGGCCCTGCCGGCTGTAGCCAGGCCCCGGGGAGCGATGGTGGTCGCCAGCAACCATGCGGCCAGGACAAACTCCAGCCAGTGGCTAATGTTGCCGGCCAACCATAACAATGCCCTGGTCACGGTCCAGGTAGTGCCCATAATAATGACTACCAGGATGCCGCCGGTACTGATTAAATAAGCCGGTCTTGCTCCCGGCCGCCACAGGAGTCTTTCCAGGAGGTTGATACCGGCACCCATGACCTGGGTAGGGTGCAAAAGCCAGGACGGGTCTCTCACCAGCAGGTCCAGGATTAGGGCTGTAACTAGGAGCAACAGGTCAGTTGTCATGGCCGGTCCATACCAGGGGGCGTTCCAACCCCATGATTGCCGCCAGGCGGCCCAGATCCAGGTGCCGGGCCACCTCACCGGCCAGAATATCAAGGCGTCTTTCCTGCTCGGCCATAAAGTTCAGCATCCCCGGCCTGGCCGGTAGGCCGCGCCTGGCCCTTAAGACTGAGATAACCTGGTGGCGCAGAGAATCGTTATCCAGAATGCCGTGGATGTAGGTACCCCAGATGCGTCCCTCCCCGGCCAGGGCCCCATCGTCGAGGGTCACCAGTCGGCCGCCCCGTGAGGTGATCTTAAAGGCCGGCCTGCCGTCCAGCAAAAAGCTGGCACCCATATGGATCTCATATCCTTGAACCTCCTGGCCCTGCAATGGCCCCAGGAAGGGTCCTGAACCCGTAACCACGCCCCGGACCTGGTTGGTGGCCTTGGAGGTTTGAAAGACGGTTTTGATTGGTAAAAGGTCCAAGCCTTTTATCATCTCCACATCGGTTTCCACATGCTCGGGGTCCCTGATCTCCTTTCCCAGCATCTGATAACCACCGCAAATCCCGATAATCGGCGTTCCCCGGCCGGCCAGCTCTTTAATGGCTGTCTCCAGCCCCTGGCACCGCAGCCATAATAAATCGCCGATGGTGTTTTTGCTGCCGGGCAGGATGACCAGATCTGGATTGCCCAGGTCGCTCGCTGCTTCTACATAACGGAGATTGACCCCCTTCTCCCTTTCCAGGGCGTCAAAGTCGGTAAAATTGGAGATGCAGGGCAGCTTGATAACCGCTATCTCCACTTCACCGGCACCCGTCGAGCGACCGGTGACCCCTTCCAGGACAACGGAATCCTCCTCCGGCAGCCCGTGGTCGGGTAAAAAGGGGATCACGCCGAGTACCGGTTTACCGGTGCGGCTTTCCAGAAAGTCCAGAGCCGGTTTTAGAAGGTCGAGATCACCCCGGAACTTGTTAATGATGATGCCGGCCACCATTACCCTCTCTTCCGGTTCCAGGAGCTCCAGGGTGCCCACTACAGCTGCCAGGGCGCCACCTCTGTCAATATCAGCTACCAGGAGCACCGGGGCTCCGGCCATCCTGGCCACCCGCATATTGGCGATCTCCCCGGCCTTGAGGTTGATTTCCGCCGGACTGCCGGCCCCCTCGATTACAATAATCTCAAACTCCCGCTCCAGGAAGGCATAAGCCTCTTCTACCCGGGACCAGAGCTTCTGGTTGAAATGGCCGTGGTACTCCCGGGCGCCCAGGTTGCCCACCGGTCGCCCGAGGACGATTACCTGGGAGCTGGCATGGGCCGTCGGTTTAAGTAGGATCGGGTTCATCTCTACGCGGGGTACCACCCCGGCCGCCATGGCCTGGACGATCTGGGCCCGGCCCATCTCGCCTCCATCGGGGGTGGCTCCGGAGTTAAGCGCCATATTCTGAGATTTAAAGGGGCTCACCCGATAGCCGTTCCGGTGGAAAATCCGGCAGAGGGCCGCTGCCAGGACACTCTTGCCGACATTGGAACTGGTTCCCTGGAGCATAATAGCTTTGGCCACAGCTACTCCTCCTCATCCCAGGCCAGATGCAGCAGGGCATTAACAGCAGCAACGGCCACGGTACTACCACCCTTGGGCCCCCGCACCGTCACATAGGGTATACCGGTAGTTTCTAGAGCTGCTTTGGCTTCCGCCGCCCCAACAAAGCCTACCGGTGTGCCGACAATTGCAGCCGGTGCCGCCCGGCCTCCGGCCACCAGCTCCAGGAGGTGGAAAAGGGCTGTCGGCGCGTTACCAATGGCAACTATCGCACCATCCATCCTGGGAGCGAGATATTCCATGGCTACCATGGCCCGGGTTTCCCCCCTGGCAGTAGCCGTTTTAATAACTTCGGCCTCCCTGATGGCGCACAATACCCGGCCCCCGCCCCGGGAAACCAGATGGCTGCTGACACCGTTACGTACCATTTCGACATCGGTAATGATATCTGCCCCCTGGCGCAGGGCAGCAGTGGCAGCTGCGACCACCCCGGGGTGGACGGCGACCAGGCTGGCGTAGCTCAAATCGCCGGTAGCATGGATGATACGGGTGACTATGGCCCTGGCCCCCGGTTCCAGGCCCAAGTCTCCCACCCTGGCGGCTATTATTTCCCGGCTGCGGGCCTCGATGGCCCGCGGGTCAGACAGAAAACCCACCCGGGGCCACCTCCTGAATGCGCTCGACAATCACTTCAGCGATACGCCGGTCGGCGCCGAGGTTGGCACCATAGATAAATTCAACATCCGGGTAGCGTTCCCTGGCGGCGGCCAGTTGCTCGGGAATATCCCTCTGGACGTGGAGGCCGTTGCTAAAGAACATAGGCACAACCACAATCTTCCGCCGCCCTTCTTTGACCAGAGTAGCAATCCCTTCAGCCAGGTTCGGATGGGTGCGCATCATATAACAGGGTTCGACCCGGACGCCACCGAGGATTTCCCGCACCTGGTCTGCGAGGACCTTTAAGTGTTCATTGGCCTCCGGTATCCGGCTGCCGTGGCCCAGCAAAATTATCCCTGTGGCCATTGTTGCCCTCCTTCGAAATAGAGTTCTACCACAAATGGTTACTATTAGTAATTAGTCCCCAGTTGGTATATCCCTCTGCAACTGTCCGATGATCTCTTCCATGGGAAGGCTGTCGGGCTCCGGCGGACGACGAAGGACGATTACCTGCAGGCCAAGATCAAGAGCTGCCTGGATTTTACTTTCTACCCCGCCGGTGCTGCCGCTATCCTTGGTAACCACCGCCTCGACGCCAAACTGGCGATAAAGGGCCCGATTCAGTTCATAGCTGCACGGCCCCTGGATAGCTATGATATCCCCCGGCCAGAGGCCCAGCTGGCGACATTTTTCCAGGGAAGTTACTTCCGGCAATACCCTGGCAATAATCCTTTTGCCGGCCATTGCCGGGGCCGCCGTAAATAGTTCCAGGTGCCTGGTGCCGATGGTAAGCATTATGGTCCCATAGCGCGAGGCCAGTTCTACTGCCTGGGTCCAGTCGGCGGCTATTAAGAGATTTGGGTGCGCCGGGAGTTCTACTGCCGGCCGCTGGTAGCGAAAGTACGGTATCCCGGTAACCCGGCAGATCTCCCGGGCCCGGGACGTAATGGTAGTGGCGTAGGGGTGGGTAGCATCAATAACGGCTTCTATCTTCCCGGTTCCCAGCAGCGCGGCCAGGTCTTCTCCCTCCAGGGCGCCTTCACGCACTCTATCGGCGCCGGCCTCCCGGGCCAGTTTGGCTCCATAGGGAGTGACAGCGGTAGCTATAACCTGGTAACCCGCCTCCTTTAAGGTCCGGATAATCTCCCGGCCGTCTGCCGTCCCGGCCAGGGTAAGGATCATAACCGGTACCCCCGCGGTGTTACCATCCGCCCGTCCAGCACCCTGGTCTGGCTGTTACCAATAATGACGGTACTGACCATATCCACCGGCAATTCCAGGAGGGTGTCCAGGTCCCGTAACCAGGCAACCTCCCCTTTCCGGCCGGCATTCCGGACGACACCTACCGGAGTAGAAGGCTGGCGGTATTTAAGGATTATCTCCCGTGCCCGGCCCAGGTGGTCCGGCCGGCCATGACTCCGGGGGTTATAGAGAACCAGAACAAAGTCGGCCGCCGCCGCCATCTCCAGGCGCCGGCTAATGACTTCCCAGGGAGTGAGACGGTCGCTGAGGCTGATTACCGCGAAATCATGCATCAGGGGGGCTCCCAGGGCGGCCGCTGCCGCTGTGGCTGCAGTTACTCCGGGAATTATGGTCACCGGTATCTCCCTTCCCCGTGGGTGAGCGGCGAGGATTTCCAGCACCAGACCGGCCATACCGTAGACCCCGGGATCGCCGCTGGAAATTACGGCTACCCGGGCCCCGGCGGCCGCTCGTTCGACGGCTTCCCGGCACCTGTCCACTTCACCGGTCATCCCGTTGACCACTACCTCGCGCCCGGCTATCAGGGTGGCTACCAGATCGATATAAGTCCGGTAACCCACGATTACCTCGGCCCTGGCCAGGGCTTCCCGGGCCCTGGCGGTCATTTCCGTCTCCTGCCCAGGCCCCAGGCCGACGACCACTATTTCGCCCCTTGAACCCGGGCCAAGGCGATGGTTACCCCCCGGCATTTTATTTTGGGCCATAATAATTCACCATCTCCTCCTGCCAGCACGGCCGCTGGCTCGCATACTCCGGTTAAACCCACCCTGGCAGCTACAGTTTGGGAACGGGACAGTTCCGGGTGTCTTTCCAGGCAGGCGGCTAGTTCATCCGGTGGAAAGGTACGTAACTCCAACCCCAGCTGCCGGGCCGCCAGCTCAAGGCCAGGCTCCCGGGCCTTGAAATCCACACTGGCCAGTGATCGCAGGCTCTGGCGGCTGATACCGGCCCTTTTCAAGGCCACCCCCAGGGCATAGAGAATGGTGCCAGCAGGTACGCCCCGGCGGCAACCAACGCCAGCGACTATGACCCGCGGCCGCCAGTAAACCCAGCGCGGTCCGGGCAGAGGCAGTCGCCGCCAGGTGACCATAATTCCGGCCCCCTCACCCCTGACCCCGGAGTACCCCTCCAGCGGGCGGGCTCCCAAGTCCGGGAGTTCGCCTTGCAGGCGTGCCAGCAAGGGAGGTTCCACCAGCAGGTCAATAGCTTCACCATTCACCAGGGCGGCCATCACCATTGTCATATTGTCTCGGGGCCAGATAGTCATTTCCAGGCGCCGGGCAACCAGGTCCAGGGCCGGGAGGCCCCGGCTTTCGCTGGCCGTGGTAATCACCGCCTCTCCTCCCAGGATGGCGGCCACCCGGCGGGCCAGCTCGTTGGCACCCCCAAGGTGGCCGGAGAGCAGGCTGATAGCATATTTACCAGCAGCATCAACTACTACAACAGCCGGGTCGGTCAACTTGGATACCATGTGGGTACGCAACGCCCGGACGGCAATACCGGCAGCCATGATCAGGATCAAGCCCCGGTACCGGTGAAAAATCTCCCCCAGGAAATCTGGTAACCCGCCGGAATAAAAATCAACCCTTATTTCCCCATCCGTTTCGGCGCCACCCGCGGCCAGGCTGGCCGGGGCAAAAACCGGGGTCCCTTCGGGCAGGCTACCAGCCAGGCGCAGGGCTGTTTGCAGCCCCGGCCGGGTAAGGGCTACAATGGCCAGCCTCTTTTCCCTAGCCATTATTGTTTCTGGCCCCACGATAACCGTGACTGAAGGCAGGATCGTAGAGGCGAGAGCGTTTGTAATCTCCCGCCAGGAAATCACCAACCAGGAGCAGGGCCGTCCGTTCGATGCCTGCCTCCCTGGCTTTGGCGGCAATATCGCCCAGGGTACCCCGGATTACCTTCTCTTCGGGCCAGGAGGCCTTATATACCACTGCCGCCGGTGTCTCCGGACCATAACCGCTGGCCAGTTCAGCCGTGGCTGCAGCCAGGGACTGGCTGCTGAGGAAAAGGCAGAGGCTGGCCCGGTGGCGGCTGAGTTCCGTCAGGCTTTCCATTTCAGGTACCGGCGTCCGGCCGCCCCGCCGGGTTAAAATCAGGGTCTGGCTCACCCCTGGCAGGGTATACTCGCGACCTATAGCGGCCGCGGCGGCCGCATAGGAGCTGACGCCGGGCACTATTTCATAGGGGATGCCCATCCGTTCCAGGGCGTCCATTTGTTCTTGAATGGCTCCATACAAAGACGGGTCGCCTGTATGCAGGCGGACCACTACCTGGCCTCCGGCGATGGCCCGTCGGATAATTGCCAGGACTTCTTCCAGGGTCAGGGAGGCGCTGTCGTAGCGGACTGCCCCCGGGGCCGCATATTTTAAAATTTCGGGGTTGACTAAGGAACCGGCGTAGATAATCACCCCGGCCTCCCCCAGAAGGCGGCGCCCCTTGACGGTGATTAACTCCGGGTCCCCGGGCCCGGCGCCGACAAAATAGACTTTCATGCCCGCTCGTCCCCCTTGACGATGATTAACGACAGGTAGTCCTGCTTTTGCCCTTTAGTAGCCGCCAGATCGCGATTAAAGCATTCTCCCGGTTGACCGCAACGACTGGCCAGAACCGCTTTCTCAGCCAGGCCAGCATCCTGGAGTACCTCGACGATGGCATCATAGTGGCGAGCGACCTTCATTAAAACTAGGTTGGGAAAGAGGTGGAGGTACTCCTTCAGGAGGGCCGGCTCCTTTAGTGCCGGGATAATCGCCAGGGGTTCATCCCCTGTTGCCAGGGGTAGATTCAGGCTGGCAGCAGCCGCGGCGAAGGAAGTTACCCCGGGAACGGTTACTATTTTTAGTTCCGGTACTATATTTTGCAGCCTCTGGACTAGATAACTATAAGTGCTGTAAAGGGACGCGTCGCCCAGGGTAAGGAAGGCGATATCCCGGCCCGTCGCCAGGTTTTCCCGTAGTTCGGCCGCCGCTGCATCCCATGAGCGTTCAAGATAGGCCTGGTCGCGGCTCATGGGCATAAAGAGGTTTAATACTTTCTGCTCCGGGCTAAGGTATTGCTGGACTACCTGCAGGGCCAGGCTTTCCTCCCCTCGCTGGGAAACGGGTACGGCCACCACTGGGACTTGCTCCAGAATTGCTTTCGCCTTCAGGGTCAGGAGGGAAGGGTCCCCCGGTCCAACCCCCAGGCCATACAGGGTCCCATACATTTTCGCCACTCCTTACTACTCTTTAATAAGCTGGACGATATGCACCGGGTTTAAAGACCGCCAGAAGTGAACGCGCCCAGCAGGTTCCAGGCGAGCGAGGCTTGCCGCCAGGGCAGCGACCCGGTAACCACGGCCCTGGCCGAATGTCAGGGCCGTGGTCAGGGTCTCCGGGGTGATGGCGTTGATAACTATAATCCCGCCGGGGTGTAACAAATTATGGCACCTGGCTAAGATGTCCTTCAGGCGGCCGCCGCTACCCCCAATGAGAACCCGGTCTGGCGCAGGTAACCCGGCTAAAACCTCCGGCGCTTCCCCGGCTACCACCTGCAGGTTGCCAAGGTTAAAACGCTCGGAGTTCTGCCGGATAAGGTCGCAAGCAAGCGGGTTAACCTCTACGGCCAGGACCTGTCCCGGTGCCACCAGGCGGGCTGCCTCAACGGCCAGGGAGCCGGTACCAGCGCCTATATCGTAAACCGTCATCCCTGATCCCAGACGGGCTTTGGCCAGGGTCAGGACCCGGATTTCTTCTTTGGTAAGAGGCACCCGGTCGCGGGTAAACCAGGCATCGGGTATTCCCGGGGTTATGAAGGGCCAATCAAGGATGGTCATAGCCAATGATCACCACACCTGCCGCTGGTAGGTCCCCGGCGGCCAGTTCGACAGCCGTCAACCAGGCTGTCTGCTCCTGTTCTGTACCCAGGTCGGTACCTATCCATAATCTCAGCTTCGCCAGGCCTTTATCAGCCAGGTAGCGGCCGAGGGCTGACGGGGTACTGGTCCCCCCCGTTAGAAGCACCATTTTAATGGACCCGGCTGCCAGGTGTGACAGGTAAGGTTCCAGGGTGGCCAGGGGGCGCCCGTGGAGGCTCAGAAAAGTCGCTCCTTCCCAGCCCTGCCCCAGGCGGGCAAAGGCGAGCTGGATGGAACTGATACCCGGGATGACCCTTATCTCCTCCTCGGGGAACTTGCGTTTCAGCCAGCCCAGGAGGCTAAAGAAGCCCGGGTCACCCGATACCAGCACGGCAGTGGGACGGGGACGTACCTGGAGCAAAAAAGAATATATCTTTTCCAGGTCCCCCCCGATTACCTGTTTTTCCCGCGGTAAATCAGCGAAGAGTTGCAGGGCCCTGGGGCCCCCTACCAGGATTTCCGCCGCCAGGGCAGCCCGCCGGGCCGCTGGTGTCAGGTATTCCGGGCTGCCGGGGCCAACCCCGATCACAGTCAACCATCCTTTACTAACGGTCATAGCCCCAGTCCCCCATTATCTGCCGGGCTACCTCATCCCGACCCATGATGTCCCCCTGAAGATTCAGAAGGGCCGTACCCACTGTTAATTCCCCGTGGACCAGGTCAGTGGCCCGCTGGCTGGCCCTGGCTGCCAGGGAGTCCCAAAAACCGGGCTCAAAATCCGACCCCCGGATAACTTCCTGGACCGCTTCTACTGTAGTGGCTGCAAGTATCTGTTGCACTATTTCCCGGGAAGCTCCGGCGGCTGCCGCCAGGGCGGCAATAATCTCCTGGCGGGCATCGGCAACATGGCTATGGGTATAAAAAATGCCACCCGCTACTTTCACCAGCTTACCCCCATGGCCCCACAGGAGGACCCTTTTGACCCGGCGTTCAACACAGGCTTCCAGGAGATAACCAATAAAATTGCTGGTTAAGATAATGGCGGTGGCAGGTAAACCATATTTCTCTTCCGCCTGGCGCTGGCCCAGGCGACCAGGGGTTAAAACCAGGGTCTCCCAGCCGGCGGCCAGGGCAACATCGATTTGGGGAACCAGGGAGTTCCGGAAGGCCTCTTCGGACATGGGTTCGACGATGCCGGTGGTGCCGAGGATAGATAAACCGCCCTCGATCCCCAGGCGGGGATTGAGGGTACGCCTGGCTAACCTTGCGCCTTCCGGAATGCTAATCTCCAATTCCATACCCAAGCCAGGGGGAACAATGGCAGCTACGGCCTCCTTGATCATGGCCCGGGGCACGGGGTTAATGGCCGGTTCCCCCACCGGCACCGCCAGGCCGGGGCGGGTGACTATCCCTATACCCTCGCCGCCCCGCAGGGTAATGCCCCCGGCTTGTTTCCTGGCCCTTACGTGAATGGCAACTCCGTGGGTAACATCGGGGTCATCACCGGCGTCTTTTATGATGATGGCTTCGGCCTCTTCAACACCTTTATGTACGGTAACGGGTAAAGTTATTATTTCTCCCCGGGGCAGGGTCAGGGTAATTTCTTGGACCTCTTCCCCTCGCCACAGGGCCAGGGCTGCTGCCTTGGCTGCCCCTGCAGCGCAGGTCCCCGTGGTATAACCCCGACGTAATTTTTGGACCACTGCTTTTTCCTCCGAAAATAGCTCGCTTCAGAAAAATGTCGGCAAGTGTAGTTTTCTCTGGAAGCCACAGGTCGGTGGCAGGATGAGACGCTTTTAGGGCTCGCCCTGTAACCCCAAGGTTTACCACGCAGTTACAGCTTGTTCCCCACCTTTAAGGACTACAGGCAGCCCTGCCACCACCAGGTATACCCTGTCCGCCTGGCGGGCTAATTCCTGGTTAGCCAGGCCCAGGAGATCGCGAAACAGCCGTCCCAGGGGATAGGGTGGCACCAGGCCCAGACCTACTTCTTCAGTAACTACAATTACCCTGGCCCTGACCTGGTAGGCTGTAGTTGCCAGTTCCCTGAATCTGGAGGTAATCCTTGCTATCAACTCTTCCCTTTGTTCCCGGTTTTTTTCAGCCTCGTAATGGTAATTGTTCAAGAGATTACTGAGCCACATTCCCAGGCTATCAAGGAGCAGGGTGTCAGCCTGCCGGCCTTCCTGTCTTATGGTCTCGATGACTTCCAGGGGGGTTTCTATCGTCCGCCAGCTGGCTGGCCGCCGGTTTCGATGGAGGTCTACCCGGGCGGCCATTTCTTCATCATTAATCATGGCCGTTGCCAGATAAACCACTTGGCCACCTGCTTCCCCGGCCAGTTTCTCGGCCAGGCTACTCTTGCCGCTCCGGCTTCCCCCGGTCACCATAATTAGCGGCCCGCGTTCCATATAATACTCTCCCCACGTTAGAATACATGGTTTCCCCCGGCGGCATGGGAGGTTTATAAAGAACAAACTCCAGCCTCGCGACCATGGCTGGAGTAAGAACCTTAAGTTTATATTTCGCCCCTTTACGCGAGGGTTGAACCAACAGGCAGGTTTCCTGGCTCCCGGCTCATTACTTTTCCTCGCCTTCCCAGTAGATCACCAGTGGCCTCTGAGGAAAAACTCCCCGGTTACAGTGGCGCGACCGCTCAGGATTTACACCTGATTCCCTTTTAACCCTGCAGGCACCTGTTGTTTATTAAATTTGCTTATAGTATAAACCACCACCTGGCCCAGGTCAAGTCCTATGATACAATATCCCCCCGGAGTTTACAGTTAAGGAATACCAACTCTCTATTTTTTTGCCAGATGACCCGGGCGTAACGGCGGTTACGAGCCCGGAGTTGCTCTTTTTCCTGGCGCAGGCGGTTTACCAGCTCCCATTTTTCGTTTTCACTTTTTTCCACCAGGCGCATCAGGACACGCCGGCTGATCCGCAGTTGTTCAACTCTGTTCTCCAGCTCTTGAATACGCTGGTAAAGGGCTACCTGGCTATCTCCAGCCAACGGGCCCACCCCCTTTTATTTCTTGCTAAAGTATATGACCAAAAACTAATCCTTAGTCGCCCGCATCCCTGATCCTTTGCCACCTCTCCTTGAGCCGTACCAGTTCCGGAGCTCCGATGGTGCAGGAACCCAGATCAGCATGGCTGTCTCCCGACCGGCCATGGAAATCGGAACCACCAGTCACTACCAAATCGTACCTGGAGGCTAGTTTCAGGTAACGCTCCCTGGTGACAGGATCATGGTGGGGGTAATAAACCTCCAGGCCCTGGAGCCCGGAGTTTACCAACGCGGGAATAATGTCATCGGCCTGGCTCAGCCCGGGGTGGGCCAGAACAGGTACCCCACCTGCCTCCAGAATTACCTTCACAGCCACAGAGGGCGGAATTTTAGCCCGTGGTACATAGGCCGGTCGACCCCTATCCAGGAGGGCTTTAAAGGCGGCATCAATGGAGGGCAGATATCCCTTCTGGACCAGTGCCGCCGCTATATGGGGACGGCCTGTAGTCTCACCCTTGGCTTCCCTCGCGACGTCAGCCATGGTCAGGTTATAACCCAGATCCCTGAGCCTGGCTACGATCTTCAGATTGCGCCGCTGGCGAGCCTGGCGCATGGTTTCCAGAAAAGCCATGAGTTCTCCCTGCTCCCAGTCCAGGCCATAACCTAGAAGGTGAATCTCCCGCCCCTCCCATTCGGTACTCAATTCTATCCCGGGAATAACCTTTAAGCCCACTTCACGGCCGGCAGCCAGGGCTTCAGCAAGGCC
This sequence comes from Moorella thermoacetica, assembly GCF_001267405.1. Lineage (NCBI taxonomy): Bacteria > Bacillati > Bacillota > Clostridia > Neomoorellales > Neomoorellaceae > Neomoorella > Neomoorella thermoacetica. The sequence continues at coordinate 1,010,148 of NZ_CP012369.1, read as the reverse complement.
AGAAACGGTATCATGGTCGGTAATGCCCAGGGCCGTCAGTCCCCTTTCCCGGGCCAGCCTTACCATCTTGGCCGGGCATAGCTGTCCGTCAGAAGCTGTAGTATGGGTATGTAAATCGGCGCTTACGACCATATTTCTATCCCCAAGTATATTCTTTGCTATATATTATAACCTGAAGCCTGCTCCCTCACGGTAAGCAGGCTTCAAATTTACTGGGTTTTCCGCGGTTCGACGATTAGTTTCATGGCCGTACGTTCCTGGCCTTCAATCTGAATATCGGCAAAGGCAGGGATGCAGACAATATCCAGTCCGTTGGGAGAAACAAACCCCCTGGCAATGGCCACGGCTTTTATGGCCTGATTCAGGGCAGCGGCGCCGACAGCCTGGATTTCTACCCCGCCCTTTTCACGCAATACCCCCGCCAGGGCCCCGGCAACCGAATTCGGATTGGACCGGGCTGCTACCTTCAGGACCTCCATGGGCTATTCCCCCTCACCATAGACCTTCAAATACTATTTCGCCACAGGTGGTGAAACTCCTCTTAAAAAGCATACAATTCTTTTAAGTTTTAATTTCCTCATGAGGATCCCTTTCAAGGATTACAATAATGCTGTACCCGCTGGATCCCGGCAGCCCGGCCCGTGGAGGGATCAATATCCAGGATTACCCCTTCCAGCTGGATTACTCCCCCGGCTATTTCAAAGCGGGCCGGTAACTGGGTCAAAAACTTATGCACTATGATCTCTGTTTTTACCCCCAGGACGGAATCCCGGGGTCCGGTCATCCCGACATCAGTAATATAGGCCGTTCCCCCGGGCAAGACCCGTGCATCGGCAGTTTGGATATGGGTATGGGTCCCGACAACGGCACTAACCAGGCCGTCTAAATGCCACCCGAGGGCCACCTTTTCCGAAGTGGCTTCAGCATGAAAATCTACTATGATGACCCTGGTCTCGGCACGGAGCTCTTCGGCCAGCTGCTTGCCGAGACGGAAGGGACATTCCAGTGGTGGGAGAAAAACCCGGCCGGATAAATTGATTACCCCTACCTTTAAACCTTCCTTCACCTCAAACAGGTTATAACCCCGCCCGGGGGTCCCTGGCGGATAATTGGCCGGCCGGATAATGCGCTCTTCCTCTTCCAGCAAAGTTAGAGCTTCCCTTTTATCCCAAACGTGGTTTCCCATGGTAAGGATATCGATGCCGCTGGCAAAAAGTTCACCGGCGGTATCTGGTGTAATGCCATTCCCTCCGGCAGCATTTTCACCGTTGGCTATCACCAGATCAGGCCGGTGTTCCTGGAGCAAGGCCGGCAAGACTTCCCGTACCGCTTTCCGGCCCGGCCGTCCTACCACGTCGCCGATCATCAGGATTCGCAAAAGAATTCCCCTTAGCTTTCTTTAGTCGTTCCTAATCTTAATCTTATTATTAGCCTTTCCCTACTTGTTAAACACCATGACCCTGCCTTCTTCCCGGAAGGCAATCAATTGCCTTTCCGAGACGGTCCCCTTGACACTCTCCAGCATATGATCAATCAATTCTTCCTGGAGGATTAGCTCCTCTTCCTGAACCTCATCAGTATTTTCAACTAACAGGCTGTTACCAAACTCTTCCCGTACCAGGGTCATAATCAGGTTAATCTCATCCCGGGAGAGGGTGGCGACATCCCTTTGGACCTCCAGGGACATTAACTGGTCGTTCCAGGTATGATGGAGGTTAATAACCTGCGGTTCCCGGTCTTCGAGGTAATTGTAAACCTCCAGGGATTTGCGGAACTTCTTTTCAAATTCCTGGACCTGTTCTACGGCCACCGGCTGGGCCAGCATGAAGGTAAAACGCAGGACCTGGTCCCGGGGTTCATAATTAATGGTTCCAACTTCAGGGTACCGCACCAGGATGGAAATCAGGAGACCAATGCTGTCGGATACTTCGCCGCCGTGTTTGTACTTCAGGCTCATGGTAGACACCTGCCCCGTACTTTATGTATAAGATGTTGCCACCAATATGACATTACTTCTGCACCCACTAGCAAAATCCTGCCTGTCTTGTCCTCCCCGAGGTATGAAAATTTAATGGCAGAGATGGTAAGCATCTTGCCCATCCCTGCCATTGAACTTCACAGCACGCTATTTGGCGTAATCTACAGCCCGGGTTTCCCGGATGACCACTACCTTGATCTGGCCTGGATACTCCATTGTCTGCTCGATGGTTTTGACGATATCCCGGGCCAAGCGAACGGCCATGGCATCGTCAATCTTATCCGGTTTAACCAGGATACGAACTTCACGTCCGGCCTGGATGGCATAGGATTTTTCTACGCCGCTAAAGGAATTGGCAATCTCTTCCAGTTTTTCTAAGCGCTTAATATAGGCTTCCAGGGTCTCACGCCTGGCTCCGGGACGGGCGGCGGAAATGGCATCAGCAGCCTGGACCAGTCCAGCTTCAATACTTTTAGGCTCTACATCGCCGTGATGGGCTTCAATGGCATGAATGACCTCCGGTGACTCCCGGTACTTTTTGGCCAGTTCAACCCCCAGGTTGACGTGGGGGCCTTCAACTTCAAAGTCCACCGCCTTGCCTATGTCATGAAGCAGGCCAGCCCGTTTAGCCACCAGTACATCTACACCCAGTTCGGCGGCCATAGCCCCCGCCAGGAAGGCGACTTCCAGGGAGTGTTTCAGGACATTCTGGCCGTAGCTGGTACGATATTTCAATTTACCCAGCAGGCGCACCAATTCCGGGTGCAGGCCGTGGATACCCACCTCGAAGGTGGCCTGCTCGCCTTCCTCCCGGATCTTCGTATCCAGTTCCCGCCGGGCCTTTTCCACCATTTCTTCAATCCGCGCCGGATGGATGCGCCCATCGGCTATAAGTTTTTCCAAGGCTATCCGGGCAATCTCCCGGCGAATAGGATCAAAGCAGGACAGGATAACCGCTTCCGGCGTATCATCTATAATGAGGTCTACGCCAGTCAGGGTTTCCAGGGCCCGGATATTCCGGCCCTCACGGCCGATTATCCGCCCCTTCATCTCGTCATTGGGCAGGTTAACTACCGATACTGTAGCTTCAGCTACATAGTCGGCAGCACAGTGCTGGATAGCGTAGGTGATAATTTCCCGGGCCCTTTTCTCGGCCTCTTCCTTCGCTTCAGCCTCTACCTGCTTGATGAGCATTGCTGTTTCATGCCTGATTTCTTCCTCCACGTTTTTCAAAAGGATATTCCTGGCAGCCTCGGTAGTTAAGCCGGAAATCCGCTCCAGTTCGCTCACTTGCTGCTGGCGAATTTTCTCTACCTCTTCCCTGGTACGCTGAATCGCTTCTTCCTGGCGGTGCAGGCTGGCCTCTTTGCGTTCCAGGGTTTCAGATTTGCGTTCCAGGGTTTCCTCTTTTTGCAGCAAGCGCCGCTCTAAACGCTGGAGTTCATTGCGTCGTTCCCTGCTCTCCCGTTCCACCTCATTACGCATGCGGTGGACTTCATCCTTGGCCTCCAGAACCGCTTCCCTTTTCCTGGCTTCAGCTTCTTTTTTGGCCTCTTCGATAATGGTGGCGGCAGCCTTTTCGGCTGAAGCTATCTTGGCCTCAGCCAGGTATTTGCGGATGGCATAACCACCCGCCCCGCCGACCAGGAAAGCTATTAACACATATAAGATATATTGAATTGTTTTTCACCTCCCGCTCACAAAATAAAGCCGAGTCGAAACTCGGCTTAACCATAGGAATACCTACCAAATAGCCTTTATTTGGTTCAAAACCAGGACCTATCTCGCCTGTTGGGAACCTCTAAACAATTAGACCATCAACTGTCCGGTCAAAAAGTTATTATATTCCATCCAGGCCAAACCCGGTAGTGAAATCATTCAATAAAGGTTATGGTAGTAATCCTATACCTAGTTTCTCCCAGCCTTATTATATTTCTTTTTAACGGTGCCTGTCAATATTATCTCTGGTATGTATTTCCGCAAGTACCCCCCGGATTATCTCCCCATCGTACCCGCGTTGCCAGAGAAAACGGGCCAGGCGCCGGGAAAACCGCCGGTCATCTTCCCCGGGCCGCCGCCGATATTTCTGCGCCAGCTTCCTGGCTGCAGCCATTTCGGTTTCCGGGGTCAGCAGGTCTTTTACTGTAGCGGCCGCCAGCTGGGGGGTCACTCCACGCTGCTGCAGTTCTTGTTGCAAGCGTATACGGCCCACCGGCCGGGTGGCCAACCGGTAGGTAGCCAGGTCGCACGCAAAGCGTTCATCATCTAGAAGGCCGACCTCTTTTAGTTTATTTACCGTGGCCGTCACTATCCGGGAAGCAAAACCCCTGGCCTGTAAACGCCGCATCATCTCCCCTTCGCTACGCGGGCGATAGGTTAGCAGTTTGAGGGCATACTCCCAGGCAACAGCCGGAGTCGATTCAGTCTTCCCCCGAAGTGGCATCTTCTTTCCCGGCCGTAAAGTTAATTAAGCCTGCTTTTTCCCGGATCTTGGTCTCGAGGGCGGCAGCCAGATCGGGGTGTTCTCGGAGGAAATCCTTGGCGGCTTCGCGTCCCTGTCCCAGGCGGTCTTCCCCCAGGGAATACCAGGCACCGCTCTTTTTAATGATATCCAGTTCAGTCCCCATATCCAGGAGGCAGCCCTCGCGGTCGATTCCCCGGCCGTAGATAATGTCAAATTCGGCCTGGCGAAAAGGTGGTGCTACCTTATTCTTAACAACCTTGACCCTGGTTCGATTGCCGACTATCTCTGTCCCGGCTTTTAGCTGTTCTACTTTACGGACATCCAGACGTACGGAAGCATAAAACTTCAGGGCACGGCCACCGGGGGTAGTCTCAGGGTTGCCGAAGAGGACTCCCACCTTTTCCCGTAGCTGGTTGATGAAAATGGCCACCGTCCGCGATTTGGAGATAATCCCTGCCAATTTACGCAAAGCCTGGGACATTAACCGCGCCTGGAGACCTACATGGGCATCGCCCATCTCTCCCTCCAGTTCGGCCCGGGGTACCAGGGCGGCCACCGAGTCGATGACGATAACGTCAATAGCCCCGCTGCGTACCAAGGCTTCAGCTATCTCCAGGGCCTGTTCCCCGGTATCGGGCTGGGACACCAGCAGGTTATCCGTATCTACTCCCAGGTTGTGGGCGTAGACTGGGTCCAGGGCATGTTCGGCATCGATAAAGGCTGCTGTACCCCCGGCCCGCTGGGCTTCGGCAATGACATGTAGGGCTACAGTAGTTTTACCGGAGGATTCCGGGCCAAAGATCTCTATTACCCGCCCCCGGGGCAACCCCCCTACTCCCAGGGCCAGATCCAGGGGCAGGGCTCCGGTGGAGATGGCCTCAACATTGAGGCGGGCGCCGGTTTCACCCAGCCGCATGATGGAACCTTTACCGAAATGGCGCTCAATCTGGCTCAGGGCCATTTCCAGAGCCCGTTGTTTTTCATTTATGACCACGCGTTGCATTCGCCTCCTCAAAAAAGACTCTTCCTTTAGCTGGTGACGCTCATCGCCGTCAATAATCCCCTGGTGGGCAGGCTGGTAACGAGCCGTTATCACCACTAAACTCTAATGGGTAGATTGAGGGTTAAAAGGGGGCGGTAATTGGCGCCGCGGGGGCTTAACTGGCTCTCCATGAGGCTTACGGCTGTTACCCTTTCCCGGCCCCAGGAAACATTGGCCAGGCTTTGCAACTTCTCCCGCAGGATGCCGCCAGCAACCCCCGGTCGCAGGCGTCCGAGGGTTAAATGGGGGGTAAAGGTGTCAGCCTTAAACCCCAGGGCCAGGTATTCCTGCGTCACCTGTCGCTGGAGGTCATATAAAGGGGCCTCTGATTCCACCCCAGCCCAGATAACCCGCGGTGACCGCCAGTTGGGGAAAACGCCGGTTCCCTTTACTTCCAAATCCCAGGGATTGATCCCCATGGTGGCCCTTTCCAGGGCCTTACCTGTTTCCTCAAGCCGGGCCGGGTCCACCTCCCCCAAAAACTTTAGGGTCAGGTGGATACTGTTCGGATTCACCCATTTCACCGGGACCGGTAACTGGCGCAATTCCGCCTGCAACCGGGCCAGACTCGCGACCATGGCCGTGGAAAAGTTAATGGCAATAAAGAGTCGCATAGCGATCACCTGTTTCCAGAACTTATTCGCCCTCGAGGCCCCATAATCCTCCTTGACGCGACCAATTTTTTCAAGAAGCTTTGGCCTGCTCCTGCAGGAGGTTCCGTAATTCCCGACCAGTGATAGTTTCCTTTTCTACCAGATTGCGGGCCAGTTCCTTTAAAACCGGCAGGTGGGGTTGCAGGAGGGAAACGACCTTTTCTTCTTCCTGGTTAATAATTGTTGTCGAGGCGGTGTGCATTTGCTCCTTGGATAGGTTCTCTTCCCCAACTACCCCCAGGTCTGATAAACCCGAAGTTATAATTACTCGGGCCAGGCGGATGGATTCTTTAAAATCGTTGAGGGAACCTGTACTGCGGTTGCCCAGGACCAGGGTCTCGGCCACCGCCCCTGCCAGGCAGATGGCTATCTGAACTTCGAGATAGTCCCGGGTATAAAGGTAGATGTCGTGCTCGGGCTTTTGCCTGGTATAGCCCAGGGCCTGGCCCCTGGAGGTTATGGTGACATGGGAAACCGACCCTGGTCGTAACAGCTCAGCGGCTACGGCGTGGCCGGCTTCATGGATGGCCAGCCGGTATAACTCTTCCGGCGTCGGCTTACGGCCCAGTTTCTCGCCCAGCATTACTTTATCAACCGCCTCCAGCAGGTGCCGCTGCTCAATGACCGGTGCTTTTTCCCGCAGGGCGAGGATAGCGGCCTCGTTGGCCACGCTTTCCAGGTGGGCTCCGGAAAAGCCGAAGGTCTCCCTGGCTATAGCCTCCAGGTCGGTTTTCGGTCCTAAGGGTTTATTGGCTGTATGCAGTTTTAAAATGGCCAGGCGCCCCTCCCGGTCTGGTAAATCAACCCTGACCTGCCGGTCAAAACGTCCCGGCCGCAGGAGGGCCGGGTCAAGGAGATCGGCCCGGTTGGTGGCTCCAATAACTAGAATCTGGACATCCTGGTCTTCTTTTAAACCGTCCATCTCGACCAGGAGCTGATTAAGGGTCTGGTCGTATTCCAGGTGGGAGGTATGGCTTCCCCGTTTACCCCCCAGGACTTCCAATTCGTCAATAAAGATAATGGCCCGTTTTTTTTGCTGGCGCCGGGCCAGTTCCCGGGCCCGGTTAAAAAGTTCCCGCACCCGCTGGGCACCAACCCCGGCATACATCTCGATGAACTCACTACCGCTGGCAGCCAGGAAGACGGCATCGGTGTAGGTAGCTGCCGCCCTGGCCATCAGGGTCTTACCGGTTCCCGGCGGCCCGCTTAAAAGGATGCCCTTCAAGGGGCGGATACCCATCGCCCTTACCTGCTTGCTCCGCAATAAAAACTCCAGGGCTTCTTTCAGTTCCCGGATGGCTGTTTCCTGGCCGCCAATGTCGGCAAAGGAGATAGGGACTGCCGGGATGTAGGATTTACCACCAAAGGTTGAAGAAAGCATACCCTTTTTTTCAATCAACCAATAAGCGAGGAATCCTACCCCGGCCAGGAGAAGAAGAGGGGTGATATCAAAGCCTTTAAGGGTCAGAAATACCAGTACTCCAATAACGGTACCGGCACTAGTCTCCTTAAGCACTACACTCCTCCTCCCTGCTGGCTATTATTCTGCCTGGGTATTATCCGGTAAAGGTAATTCTGTCCCTGCCTGAACTGGAGATAAATGTTCCTTTCATCAATATTGATAGCATAGTCGGGGACACCGGCTTTGCTGGCCAGTTGCGCAATACTGGTGGCCATGGTGGTAAAATTGCCACGGACGGAAGCCTCGTAAACAGAATACTGGCTGGCCTGCCAGAGCCTGTCCAAAACAGGCGAGGGATTATCCTTGATGACAACTTTGACCGGTTGCTGGCCATATATCCCCTGGATTACCTTTTCCAGCTGCTTGTAAGTTTGTTGTAGGTCAGCCACCTGGCCGAGGGTTACACCGACCTCCAGGCCACTTGTCCCGGAGGTTATCTGGACTCCCTGGACCCCGGGCACCGCTTCCAGGGCCCTGGCCAGGGGCTTTTCCTGGCCGAAGTGCTGGTAGGCCCATTGCCCCCCCGTCAAGAGGCTTAAACTCAAAAGGGCTGCAAGCAAAACAAAATGAAGGCGCCACCCTTTGAAGTGCAATCTTTAACACTCCTCTCCAAGGTAACACCTTCAATTATAGCAAATTATTTGGTTTTAGACCTTATGAATTACCTGGCAGTCCTGCCACCATTCCTTTATCCCAGCCGATAAAGGAGTTCCCGATTTAAGAAAAAGTAATGGAACCCCGAGATCAGGGTCAGGGCCAGGGCGCCATAGAGGATTAGTAATGCCCAGGGTATACCTACCAGGAGGGCGACCACAGCTATCACCTGGGCAAAAGTCTTGATTTTACCCCAGTAGCTGGCGGCCAGGATTAACCCTTCGCCGGCAGCTACCTGACGCAGGCCACTGATTAAGAATTCCCGGCCTATAATGAGCACTACAGCCCACCCGGGGACCAGGTGCATCTGTACCAGTAAAACTAAAGCCGTAGTGACCAGGAGTTTATCTACCAGGGGATCCAGCAACTTGCCCAGCCCGCTTACCTCAGCGCGCCTGCGGGCCAGGTAACCGTCCAGGCCATCGGTAGCCGCCGCCAGGAGAAACAACCCGGCGGCCAGATAATACCCGGGCCCCCAGGGGCGAAGGATAAAAAATACAAATAATGGCACCAGCATCAGGCGCAACATGGTCACCCGGTTGGCAAGGGTCATAACTTAATCTCCCCCAGAAAGTCATAGATATTATAAAGCTGGGTCAGCTTCACTGTAACCATGCTACCGGCTGGTGAGGGATCTCCCTTAACATATACCACACCGTCTACTTCCGGGGCCTGGCGCATACTGCGCCCTACCTCCGGCCCTTCCTTCAAAACCTGGACCTCCCGGCCCAGCCAGCCTTCATTGCAGGCCCTGGTGATGGATTGCTGGTGGAGCATTAACCTCTGGTAACGTTCTTCCTTCACCTCTTCTGGTACCTGACCTGGAAGGCTCGCCGCTATTGTACCTTCCTCGGGAGAGAATTTAAAAGCCCCCACCCAGTCCAACCGGGCGTCAGTAAGGAAGTCAAGAAGGATTTGAAAATCCTCCTCTTCCTCTCCGGGAAAGCCCACGATAAAGGTAGAGCGTATGGTTATCTCCGGTATGGCCCGCCGCAGGCTTTCTATAGCTCTCAGGCCCGCCGCTCCCGTCCCGGGACGGCCCATTCGTCTCAAGACGCCTTCACTGGCATGCTGCAGGGGTAGATCCAGGTAAGGTACCACCCCGGGCTCAGTAGCCATTACCTCGATCAATTCCGGGGTGATCCTGGTCGGGTAGGCGTAGAGTAGACGCACCCACTCTATCCCCTCAATCCTGGCCAGGCGGCGCAGGAGTTCCGGCAGGCGGTACTCTCCGTAACAATCCAGGCCGTACGCCGTGGTATCCTGGGCTACCAGGACCAGCTCTTTTATGCCCCTGGCCGCCAGAGAAACGGCCTCGGCTACCACTTTCTCCAGGGGCCGGCTGCGATAGGGCCCCTTGATGGAAGGGATAGTACAGTAAGTACAACGGTTATTGCAACCCTCGGCAATCTTTAAATAGGCAAAGGGCTTCCCATCTTCGATAAGGCGTGGCAATTCCCCGGTAATCATTTCCGGGCCGGGTACATCCAGCACCCTCTCACCCTTTAATACCCGGTTAATAATTTCCGGCAAGCGGCCTGTGGCCCCGGGTCCGATAAAGGCTGCCGCCTCCGGCAATTCCTGCCACAACTCGGAGGCGTATTGCTGGGCCAGGCAACCGGCAACAATTAACCGCGGGTGATTGGCAGCCCGGGCCAGCTCCAGGATCGTATCTAAAGCCTCTTCCCGTGCCGCGGTAATAAAGCTGCAGGTGTTAATGATTACTACTTCCGCCTGCCGGGGATCGCTTACCACTTCCAGGTGGTTCTTTTCCAGGATCCCCAGCATATATTCGCTTTCTACCTGGTTTTTAGGACAACCGAGGGTTATAACAGCAACTCTAATCATTGCTTTTTAATTATGCGCAACTGGTTTGCGCCCTTATCAGCCTCAAAGGTAACAACACTCCCTGCTTTACCAAGTGGTGGCTGAACCTGGCCGTTGAGGGTTACCTCGACGGCGCCGGCGCTCCCCAGGGTTACACTTACTTTATCCTTTCCCTGGAAGACCTTTTCATCCCCGGGCTTGAGAGTCCCGGAGAAATCGGCCTTACCGTCGACGACTGCTCCTACCCAACAATTCCCGGTAGCCCGGATCTTAACTTCCACTCCCTGGACCTGGGACGGTGGTGAAGCTGGCTGCACTGGGGTTACAGGTGCGGGCGTTGCTGGTGCCGGTTCGGTAACCGGCGGCGGTGCCGGTGACTGCTCCGGCGAAGGGCGATAATAATTATATAAACGATTCACGCCCCAGAGGACCAGGATAACTCCCAGGATAAGTAACCAGCGGCCCCATCCCCTGGTGGTTAACCGGGGTGTGGTTATACCGGGTGGTTCCTCTACCTGGTAAGATTCCTCTTTAGGGGGGTATTCTTCCTTAAACAGGGCGGTTAATTCTGCAGGGTCCAGCCCCAGGAAGCGGGCATAATTACGTAAAAAGCCCAGGGCGTACACCCGCCCGGGAATTTCATCATAGGTTCCATTTTCAAGGGCCTCAAGGTATTTCAGGCGGATTTTGGTGGCTTCTTCAGCTTCTCGCAGGGATATTCCCTTTTCCTGGCGTGTAGAGCGAAGGATCTCGCCTACCTGTCCCATAGCCTCACCTCCTGGTACTCTAAGTCTTCGACACCAATCAGGAAGATTCCTGCCCTTAGGTTTCATCATTTGCGCCAAATAGTTCCTGGTATTCGTCCCAATTGGTGAGGATGGCCCGGGGTTTGGTTCCTTCATGACCGCCTACAAATCCCCTGGCTTCCATCATATCCATCAGCCGTGCCGCCCTGGTATAGCCTACCCGCAGGCGCCGCTGGAGCATGGAGATCGAAGCCTGGCCCGTTTCCAGGACCACCCTGACGGCAGCCGGGAAAAGCTCGTCCGTGGCTTCGTTATTTTCTTCCCCGACCTCTTCACCCTTTAAAAAATTAGGATTGTATTCCGGCCGGCCCTGTTGCTTCACATAGGTAACCAGGTCCTCAACCTCCCGGTCGGAGACATAAACCCCCTGGACGCGAATGGGTTTACTGGCTCCGATAGGAAGGAAAAGCATATCGCCCCTTCCCATGAGCCGTTCAGCCCCGGCCATATCCAGGATAGTCCGGGAATCAACCTGGGAGGAAACCGCAAAGGCAATCCGCGATGAGATATTGGCCTTGATTAAACCGGTAATAACGTCTACCGAGGGTCGCTGGGTGGCGACAACCAGATGGATACCAGCCGCCCTGGCCATCTGGGCCAGGCGGCAAATGGCGTCTTCTACATCTGCTGGAGCAACCATCATCAAGTCGGCCAGTTCATCAATCAAAACGACCACCAGGGGGAGGGCTTCCTGGCCGTTATTCTCCTTTTGCTGGAGACGGTTGTATCTGGTAATATCCTTGACTCCTGTTTCAGCAAAAAGCTGGTAACGTTTCTCCATCTCATTGACCATCCAGTGGAGGGCGGTCGCAGCCTTTTTGGGCTGGCTGACCACCGGGGCCAGCAGGTGGGGGATACCGTTATACTGGGTTAGCTCCACCATCTTGGGATCAATCATTAAAAGCTTCAATTCCTGGGGAGTGGCTTTAAAGAGCAGGCTGCAGATAAGGGCGTTTAAGCACACGCTCTTACCGGAACCGGTAGCCCCGGCAATGAGCAGGTGGGGCATCTTGGCCAGGTCGGCAATGACCGGATTGCCGGCAATATCCTTACCAAGGGCTACCGTCAAACGGCTGCTGGCTTCGGTAAAGGTCGGGTCTTCCAGCACTTCCCGCAGGTGAACGACGGCGATCTCCTTATTGGGTACTTCAATGCCCACGGCCGACTTGCCGGGAATGGGAGCCTCGATGCGCACCTGGGCAGCTGCCAGGCTCAAAGCTATATCGTCGGCCAGGCTGACGATCCGGCTCACTTTTACCCCCGGCGCCGGGTGGACCTCGTAACGGGTAACAGCCGGGCCACAGCTAACCTGGGTTACCTTCACCTTGACTCCAAAACTGTCAAAGGTATCCTCCAGGATCTTAATCCTGTCGGTAATATCCTTTTCCAGGCGGGGATTTTTAACCCTTACTGGACGACTTAAAAGGCTTAATGGTGGCAGGACATATGTCCCGGCCGGTTCCGAAGCACCTCCTTCCTCAGGGACAGCGGCGTTGTCCGCCTGGAGGTTAACCTTGGGTCGCCGCCGGTTTTTTTTGTCTTCCTCGGCAACAGGAGGGAGGGTACTCTCAGGATATACCTTGACCGGAACTGGTTCCTCTTTGCTAATAGCCGGCGTAATTACCGGCTGGGGTTCGGGTGGAGGATTGATGACTACCGGTACTGCCTCCTGTTCTTCCGGCTGGGATCCTTTCCTGTTTTTCCTTCTTTTTCCCTTTTCCTTTTTCGCAACCGGTTCCTCTTCGTCAACTTCGGTAAAAAGGAAAGCCAGGAGCCAGGCCTTAATAGCAGGGACTACTCTTCCTAACCCCTCCCCGATGCGGCGTAGTATACGGCTCAAGGAAATCCCCGTAGCCAGGAGAAAAGAAATTATCGTCAAAGCAGCCAAAACAATCCAGGTACCCAGGCGACCAAAAATAGACTTCAGCATCAAACCTACCACAGCACCGATGAAACCGCCACCCTCGCCGGCCAGGCCGCTCGCCAAGACTTCCTTATAGCTGTTACCGTTCACTAAAGGCTGATGCAGGGCGCTTAAAAGGGTTATAAAAAGTAATATCCCTCCGGCCAGCCTGGGCCGGGAATCCTTAACCCTGCCGCCAATAATGAGCCTTATTCCCCAGCCAGCCATCAGAAGGGGAAATAAGTATTTACCCTCCCCAGTCATGGCCCTTAAAAACTGGACCAGCAGCTGGCCAATAGCACCGATACTGGCCGCTGAACTCACATATCCAAGATCAAGTACATAGAGGCCCGCCAGGCAGAGAAAGGATAGCGCCACCAGGGCTACACCCATGATCTCGTTTTTTATCTTCTCACTCATGATCCTGGCAGGAGGCATTTTCCATCACCCCGGTTGCTACTATTCTACGCTGGGCGGCCAGATTCCTTGCACCGCCTTTAAAAAGTATCAATGTATGTTAACCCCTTTTAATCCTTATACTAATCTAAGCCAATCTAATGAATGAGGGTTTACCAAGAAGGAGGAAAGCTAAAATGCCTGGTCCCGATATTAATCCCAATCCGGTACCCAACCAGCCGGCAACGCCCCCACCCCAGCCCCAGAGGGAACCAGCCCGGGGTAATATTGGGCACCGTCCCGCCAATCCCGAGGTAGAAAACATCAGAGAGCTAGGGCAGGCCAATATTCCTGACTTTAAAAGTGAAATCCACTGCCTGCAGATAGTCGGCCAGATCGAGGGGCACCTGGTAATGCCACCCCAGAACAAGACTACCAAATATGAACATATTATTCCCCAGCTGGTAGCCGTAGAACAGGATCCCAGCATCAAGGGCCTTCTGGTGGTCTTAAATACCGTCGGCGGTGATGTCGAAGCAGGCCTGGCAATTGCCGAAATGCTGGTCAGCATGTCCAAGCCGGTGGTTTCCCTGGTCCTGGGTGGCGGGCATAGTATCGGCGTGCCCATTTCCGTTGCGGCAAATTATTCCTTCATTGCCGAGACGGCAACCATGACCATCCACCCTATCCGCCTTACCGGCCTGGTCATCGGTGTGCCCCAGACTTATGAATACCTGGACAAGATGCAGGACCGGGTCATCCGTTTTATAGTCGAGCACGCCAACATATCGGAGCAGGAGCTGCGGCGGCTGATGTTCCAGACTGGGGAATTGGCCCGGGATATCGGTACCATCCTGGTCGGCCAGGATGCCGTTAGAGTAGGGTTAATCGATGAAGTCGGTGGCCTGGCGTCTGCCGTCCGGAAAGTGAAGGAACTCATCGCGGCAGGCTCTCCCGGTCCGGGGAGGCGACACTAGTGTATGTCTACAGCCCCTTGCCCCCGGAGCTTATCTGGGAGGGTATGGATGACTTCTGCCCCCAGCGGCAGGAGTTCAGAGTGGGTCGCTTAACCCTGGAAATCGAACCCCTGGGCTTCAACCAGGCCCGGATAACCCGCCTTTTGAGTACTGACCCGGCCGACTATTTATATAGCCCCTACCAGCCGGGGTGCATTATCAGCTTTGCCCCGAAAAGCATAATCGACCCCCGCAGTCTCAATAATATAAAGCCTGCAGGATTATAAAGCCTCAAGTTCCGTACTCCCAAGCTGGCAGCAAAGAACCGGTGCCCGTGGCACCGGTTCTTTAGTAGCTACACCTCCATAATAATAGGCAGGATCATGGGGCGCCGCCTGGTTTTCTCGTAGAGGAATTTACTCAGGTTATCGCGAATATTGCCTTTAATGGTTGACCAGTCATTTACCTTGCGTTCACTACACTTATCAAGGGCCTGGCGGACCCTTTCTTTGGCCTCATCCAGCAGTTCCTCACTCTCGCGTACGTAGACAAATCCCCGCGAGATAATATCCGGCCCGGCGACTACACTTCCGGTTTCTTTACTCAGGGTAAGGACCACAATGAGCAGGCCGTCCTGGGCCAGTTGTTTGCGATCCCGCAGGACGATATTGCCCACATCACCCACTCCCAGGCCGTCAATCAGGAGACGACCGGCGGTGACGCGGCCATTAAAGTTACCTTCCTCCCTGGTAAACTCCATTACCTGGCCGTTCTCAGCCACAAAAATGTTTTCCGGGGGTATTCCCAGCTCTTCGGCCAGGCGGGCGTGTTTAATCAACATGCGGTACTCGCCGTGAACGGGGACGAAAAACTTGGGCTTGACCAGGCTGAGAACCAGTTTCAATTCCTCCTGACTGGCGTGACCGGAAACGTGAACCCCTTCAACGGCTTCATGATAGACATCGGCACCCTGTTTAAACAGCTGGTCTACCGTTCGCGCCACCAGTTTTTCATTGCCCGGGATGGGCAAGGCGGAAATAATCACCGTATCCCCTGGAACAATTTCAATCTGGCGGTGATCATTCCGGGCAATCCGGGTCAGGGCCGACATTGGCTCCCCCTGGCTGCCGGTGGATATGATTACCGTCTGGTTTTTAGGCAAGTGCGCCAGTTCGCTCAGCTCCACCAGAGTACCTTCCGGGATATTCAGGTACCCAATCTCCTGGGCAATATTGACCACGTTTACCATGCTGCGGCCTACCACAGCTACTTTGCGATTGTACTTGTAAGCCGTAGATATTATCTGCTGGACCCGGTGGATATTGGATGCGAAGCTGGCGATAATTATCCGTTCCCGTGCCCGGCGAAACACCTCATCAAAGGTCCCACCGACTACGCGTTCGGACATGGTAAAGCCCGGGCGTTCAACATTGGTGCTGTCCGACATTAGCACCAGGACGCCCTTTTCACCCAGCTCGGCAAACTTATAGAAATCAAAGACTTCCCCGTCGATTGGTGTATAATCGATTTTAAAATCGCTGGTGTGGACGATGGTGCCCACCGGCGTATGAATAGCCAGGGCGACAGTATCGGCAATGGAATGGCTGACGTGAATAAACTCAACCCTGAAAGGGCCGATTTTTAAAGTATCCCTGGGCTTCACCTGCTGCAGCCGGACACCGTTAAAGTTACCCTGTTCCTTCAGTTTAGCCTGAATCAGGGCCAGGGTTAGTTTGGTTCCATAAACCGGTACATTTAGATCCTTTAAAACATAGGGCAGGGCCCCGATATGATCTTCATGGCCGTGGGTGACTATAATCCCCTTTACCATTTGCCGGTTTTCTAGCAGGTAGGTGTAATCCGGGATGACCACATCGACACCCAGCAATTCATCCTCGGGAAAGGTCAAGCCACAATCGATGACCAGTATGCTGTTTCCGTACCTGATCGCCATCATGTTCTTGCCGATTTCCCCGAGGCCACCTAGGGGGATCAAGGAAACCTTACGCTCATTTTCGGCCATTAATCCACCTCCATCTTCAGTTTTCAAAGAAGCAAACCTGAGGCGCCAATTAAATACCGGGCCTGCAGTTCGCCGACCCGGTACTATTTACGTTCTAAACCAGCTATTTTTATTATACCCTATCTGGTCCCGGCTTGCAACCTTTTCGGGGACTATAACAGGCCTGTTTCCTTCAATGCAGCAGCGATTTTCTCCTTCTCCTCCCGGGTGGCCCCCACCAGGGGCAAACGCACCGGGCCGGCCGGCAGTCCCAACATCTGCAAGGCTTCCTTTACCGGCACCGGGTTACTGGTTATAAAGAGGGCTTTAAAGAGGGGAAAGAGTTCCCGGTGAAGAGCTGCCGCCCCCTGGACATCCCCGGCAGTAAAGGCCCTGACCATGGCCTGCATCTTTTCGCCGGCCACGTGGGCGACGACACTGATTATGCCGTAACCACCCACAGCCATCAGGGGCAGGGTCAGGGAGTCGTCGCCGCTATATACCAGAAAATCGGCCGGCGCCTGCCGCAGGATAGCCGTTGCCTGGTCCAGATCGCCGCTGGCCTCTTTTACGGCCTTGATATTCTTGATCTCAGCCAGACGTAGGGTTGTAGCCGCATCCATATTGCGCCCGGTACGGGAAGGAATATTATATAGGATAATAGGCAGGGTGGTGGCCGCTGCTATAGCTTTAAAATGCTGGTAAAGGCCCTCCTGGGATGGCCGGTTGTAATAGGGTACTACGAGCATCAAGCCGTCTACCCCCAGGGCCTCGGCTTCCCGGGAGAGTTCAATACTGGCGGCGGTGGAATTAGTACCTGTACCGGCGATGACTGCCGCCCGGTCGCCTACTGCTTTTTTAACCTCCCGGAAAAGGGCTATTTTTTCCTCGTGGGTCAGGGTCGGCGATTCCCCGGTAGTACCGGCAACCACCAACCCGTCGCTGCCGTGGTCTACCAGGTAGGCGGCCAGCCTGCGGGCACCGTCTAAATCTAATTTCCCGTCCGCTGTAAAGGGAGTCACCATTGCTGTGAGGATCCTACCCCACTGCATAAACTTTCACCTCGCCTGTTTTACCGTCGTTAAGTTTAAACTCCCGATGAAGGGTTTGTACGGCCCGTTCCATATCCTTCCTGTCCACCAGGCACCAGATAGAAGTATAGGAATCTGCTGACTGGAGAATTTTAATGCCCTCCCGCTCCAGGGCCGTAACAATGGTAGCCATGACCCCGGGTACGCCGCGCATACCGGCCCCTACCGTGGCCACCTTGGCGCAACTGGGGCGGGCAGTCACCTTCAGGCCCAGCCCTTCAATCAGTTCCCGGGCCTGCCGGGCAACCTCGCTTTTAACGGTAAAGACCAGTTCCCCGGGAAAGATATTGATAAAGTCCACGCTGATATTATTTTGAGCCAGCAGCGGGAAAACCTCCCCGGCTCCCTCCCCTGAGGGGAGGGAAACCCGCAACTGGGTCAGACCGTCCATGTGGGTAATGCCGGTAATGACCCGGTCCCGGCTGATATGGACGCCGGTGACCCCCGGTTGCCAGGCTACCACCAGGGTACCAGGGCCGTCATTAAAGGTTGACTTGATCCGTAAGGGAATATTCTTCTGCCGGGCTATTTCTACGGCTCGGGGGTGGATGACCTTCGCCCCTTCATAGGCCATCTGACAAACCTCATTGTAGGTGATGGTGCTCAGGGTCCTGGCATCGCTGACAATATGTGGGTCGGCAGTTTTAACCCCATCCACATCGGTAAAAATTTCAACTGCTTCCGCACCCAAGGCCACTCCCAGGGCCACCGCCGTGGTGTCGCTGCCACCACGGCCTAGAGTGGTTACTTCCCCGGATTCAGTGACTCCCTGGAAACCGGCTACCACCACTACCCGGCCCTGGTCAAGGTAGGATTGAATCCGGCGCGGTTCAACCCTAAGAATACGGGCATCCCCAAACTGGGCGTCGGTAATGATGCCGGCCTGGCCTCCCGTCAGGAAAACTGCCGGCAGATCCTTACTTTTAAGGAGCCCGGTCAGGACCACCCCGGAAATAACCTCGCCACAAGCCAGGAGGAGATCCCGCTCCCGGGGCTCAACCTCGTTATCCCCCAGCAGTTCAAGGAGGGTATCGGTAGCATAGGGCGCGCCCCGGCGCCTCATAGCCGAAACGACTACTACCACCTGGTAACCCACCCGGCAGGCCCTTTCGATATGCCCGGTTACCACCAGTCGTTGCTCGGGACTGGCTACCGACGTACCACCGAACTTTTGGACCAGGACCTTCACGCCGGCCACCCCTCTTTACTTGTTTATTAATACCCTGCCAGGCCTGGAGCCGGGTGCGCCGGGGTTAAAACTTTTACTTTTTTCCTAAAGAAGGCCTTCCTGCAGCAGTAATTCGGCAATCTGCACGGCATTGGTCGCTGCACCCTTGCGCAGGTTATCGGCAACCACCCACAGGTTCAGGCCGTTGGCAATGGAGAAATCCTCCCGGATACGCCCGACGAATACCTCGTCCCGGCCGTCGGCCTGGATGGCCAGGGGATAGGCCTTATTATCAAGATCGTCGACTACCACCACCCCGGGGGCCCGGCTCAAGAGTTCCCTGGCCTGGGAGGCCGTCAGCTTTTCCCTTGTCTCTACATTAATTGCTTCCGAATGGCCGTTAAAGACCGGAACCCGTACCGTGGTGGCCGTCACCCGGATATCATTATCTCCCATAATTTTCTTGGTCTCGTTGACCATCTTCATTTCTTCCTTGCTATAACCGTTCTCCAGGAAGATATCGATATGGGGCAGGCAGTTGAAGGCAATCTGCCAGGGGAAGACCCTGCCGCTCACTTCCCTGCCCTCCAAGACCTGCTGGCTCTGTTTCCGCAGCTCATCGATGGCTTCCTGGCCGGCGCCAGAAACAGCCTGGTAGGTCGAGACTACTACCCGCTTGATGCCGGCGGCGTCATACAGGGGCTTCAGGGCAACCACCATCTGAATGGTGGAGCAGTTGGGGTTGGCAATCAGCCCTTTATGCCAGCGTACATCCTGGGGATTAACCTCCGGTACCACCAAGGGTACCTCCGGATCCATACGGAAGTTATTGCTATTATCAATTACCACTGCTCCGGCGGCCACCGCCGCCCGGCCAAAGATTTTACTGGCTTCACCCCCGGCAAAGAGGGCTACGTTAACCCCGGCGAAGGATTCCGGAGTGGTTTCCTCAACGCGGTACTCCTCGCCCTTGAAGGTGACTTTCTTTCCTGCGGAGCGACTGGTCGCCAGGACCTTTAACCTGCCGACGGGAAAATTCCTTTCCTCCAGAACTTTAAGCATGGTCTGGCCTACAGCTCCGGTACCTACTACGGCAACATTCAAATTCGCCATCGCTGTTTGATCTATCCTCCTGTCACCTGCCCCTTTTCCGGAGACCCCATTAAAACAGGCTGAATCTGCCTGCCCTCCAGGGCTGCCACGATGGTAGCAACAAGCAAATCCATCCTGGCTACCAAGGAGTTGGGTTTCTTTTCTGGATCATCCTGACCAAAGGGAACCAGGTAGATATTTTTAGTGTTCATAATCCGGCCCAGGTTGACAGCATTGGCCCCCAGGCCATCGTTACTGGCAATGGCCAGCACTACCGGTCGCAGGTTGCGTAACTGAGCCTTGGCGGCCATTAAAACCGGGGTATCGGTAATCCCGTTAGCCAGTTTGGCCAGGGTGTTACCGGTACATGGAGCTATAACGAGAATATCAAAGAGTTTTTGGGGGCCAATGGGTTCGGCCGCAACAATAGTATCAATGGCCTTATGGCCAGTAATCCGTTCCACTTCGGCCCGCCAGTAACTGCTGGTGCCATAACGAGTATCACTATCCCTAACAGCCGGGGAGATGATGGGTACAACCTCTGCCCCTTCGGCGATCACCCTGGCCAGTTCGGGCATCACCGCAGCCAGGGTACAGTGAGAACCGGTGACGGCAAACCCTACTTTTTTACCCTGTAACATTTTAAAAGCACCTCCGTAGGGTTTACAGCCGTTCCAGGCACTCTAAGATCAGGGTAGGATAGAGGCGGGCCAGGATAAGCCCCGCCGTCCGGGGAGCGACCTTCCCCGGTAGCCCGGGTGCCAGCATGGCCCGGCGTTTCATGGCGGTAGCAGCGGCAAAATCTATCCCACCGGGAGCCGATGCCAGGTCAATAATCAGGACCCCCGGGCTGGTGGCAGCCAAAACGGACGCTGTCAGGACCTGGGCGGGCACAGTATTAAAAATCACATCTGCCTCCCCGATTACTCCTGCCAGGTCAGTAAAGGCTACCGCCCGCCACCCTTCGGCATAGGCCCGCGCCCGGTCGGCCGCGCCCCGGTCGACCACCGTTACCAGGGCCCCTACTCCGGCCAACATGCGGGCCAGGGTAAAACCAGTCCGCCCCAGCCCCAGGACAAAGGCCCGGCTACCGTGGAGGGTAATAGGCAACTCCTGCATGGCCAGCATCAAGGCTCCTTCGGCAGTAGGAATAGAGTTCAAAATCGCCATTTCATCCCTATCTGCCGTTTCAACTAGTTGCCAGCCCCCAGTAATTGCCATTTCCTTGAGCAGGGGGCGGGCGACTCCCACCAGGACCAGGGTCCCTGCTGGTATGGCTTCCGCCAGTTCCTGGTTGAAATAAAGGGGCTGCTGGCTCCCGGGGGCGTGAATCCGGCCCTCGGAGTTGACCCCCGGTACCGGCAGGATGACTACCCGTACTCCCCGGACGGTCGCGCGGGGATCATCATAACAGGCATAACCGCCCCCTCCTGGTACTTCTGGTAGGCCGCAGGCCTGGACCTCAGCTCCCTGCCGCAGCAATTCCTCCAGGAGGATTGCTTCCCGGGCATCGCCCCCCAGCATTGCCACTTTAATGCCTGTTAGCATCCCACCCATCCCGGAACGACCTCCTGCAAACTTAGTACACCTGTACTAATAGTACACCTGTACTACTTGCAATATATGTGGAGCCCTTCCGGGAGGTGCCAGGTCTAAAATTCCAGCAGGTTTTCCAGCCCGTAGACCACCCCCTTGAGCTGGCGGACCTTCTTTATAGCCAGGAGCAGCCCGGGTAAAAAGGCTTCCCGGCTGGTGGTATCGTGGCGAATGGTCAAAAGCTGGCCCTGCCCCCCAAATATTACCTCCTGGTGGGCTACCGCCCCCGGCAGGCGAACGCTGTGGACAGCCAGGCCCTGGTAAGTAGCACCCCTGGCGCCGGCCACCTTTTCTTCCGCCGGGGACGGCGTAAGGGGACGGTTTACCCGGGCAGCCATCAATTCAGCTGTTTTCAGGGCCGTTCCCGAAGGGGCGTCGATTTTCTGGTCATGATGTATTTCAATGATCTCCGCCCGTGGGAAATAACGGGCCGCTTCTTCGGCAAAATGCATCATCAAGATTGCTCCCAAGGAAAAATTTGGAGCGACTACCGCCCCGACCTGGCGGGCCTCACAGAGCTGGTGTAATTCATCCAGCCGCTCCAGGCTAATGCCGGTGGTGCCAATCACCGGGCTAA
This sequence comes from Moorella thermoacetica, assembly GCF_001267405.1. Classification (NCBI taxonomy): domain Bacteria; kingdom Bacillati; phylum Bacillota; class Clostridia; order Neomoorellales; family Neomoorellaceae; genus Neomoorella; species Neomoorella thermoacetica. The sequence continues at coordinate 988,481 of NZ_CP012369.1, read as the reverse complement.
CGCCCTGCTCCACTGCCAGCCGGGCGTTGGCCAGGGCCGCCGCAGCTACTGTAAAATCGACCATAACCTCGGGCCGGGCACTGGCGATCACCCCGGCCAAATCCTCCTGGATGATTACTCCCGCCGGGGGGAGACCGTTCAAAGAACCGATATCTACGCCTACTTCCCGGCGGTCTACGGCCCCGACCACGGCAATGTCCTCTGTTTGCAACAATCCCCGCGTCATCTCCCGGCCCATACGGCCGGCCGCTCCGGTTACAACAACTCGTATCGTGGCTATCACCTCGCTAAAAAAATAAGAGAAAACCATGAGCATCCCGCCCCGGTTTTCTCCCGGATCACCAGAATACTCATCTCGCCAGGCCGCATCGTGTGAGTAGCGCTCCACCGTGATGGTGACAGTCCGGTGCTTATTCAGCCACCGGCCCAGGAAGACGGCCCGGGCCAGCCATCTCCCTTCGGCAGCCAGGCCCTTTCTTACCAGTTCACCGGGGCCCCCCTCACCGGTAATACTCTTGCCGGCTGCACCTCTACCCCACTGCACACGAGATGAGGTTAGTTTTAATTTGTTGCCCCTATGATACCACCGGGGAAGAGAACTGTCAATCTTTCTGGCGGCGGCTGTAGGTCGGATCCATATCGACCACCACTAACTCATTGCCCACCTTACGAACCGCCTCCCAGGGTATGAGGAGTTCCTGACGGCTACCAAAAAGGGAACGCCAACCTCCCCGCGGCGGCAAAATAATCGCCGCTACCCTGCCCTCATCCGCATCCAGGACCAGATCGGCATCGGCGAAATTACCCAGCCGGGAACCGTCGTAGAGGTTAATTATCTCCTTTCCCATGAGTTCTGTAAAGCGCATGTGCACCACCTACCGCCCTTTGAACCGGGGCCAGAGGCTGAAAAACACGGGCTGGAGGAAAGCTACCAGAAGGGCGACTATGGCCAGGGGGTCGACCTGGACCCGACCGATGGTAATCACCTCTGGCAGGTTGATTTTTAAAAAGCTTACCAGGAGAACCAGGGACAGGTAGATCCCACCGGCCACAGCTACTAACTCGGCCAGAGCCCTGGATGCAGGGCTGGCCACCGCCTCGACATTACTGCTCCGGTAATGGTGCACCTTGAGCCAGAGGGCCACGAAAAAGAGGAGTAACAAAAGTGCCAGGAGCAGAACTATTTCCATACGCTATCACCCCTCTAAAACCTATGAGGGGGAATAGCCCTTTTATTCTTCCTTGTCCGCCCACCCGGCGGCATATTCCTTCTGGTCCGTCAGGCCTTGCTGGCGACGAAAATTCACCTGGTTTTTGGCCAAATAGGCCTGGTAAAAATCCTCAGCTGTAATCCCGGCTTTGAGGCACATGCTGACCAGGAAATGCAGGATATCCACCAGTTCCCCCTTAATGGCCTCGTGGTCCAATGGGTGGGGATTCTTCCACCACTTAAAGTTTACTTCGTCCAGGAGCTCTCCCAGCTCGGCGACTATAGCCAGGACTTCTTTCTGGATCCACTCAGCGGGGCTATAATCTGGCAGCTGCCGCCGCCGGGCCAGGTCCCGGTCAAAGCGCTCCTGGAGTTCGAAGATATGTTCCAAACGGTCCACCGGTTTCTCCTCCCTATCGCCTTTTATCGCAGTAATCAATCCCTGCTCTAGACCTGCCCTCAATGGGGGCTCCCCTACAACCCTGCGGAGCTGGCGATGGCGGCCAAGTCCAGGGGTTCTACCTCCGGCCCCAGGGCGGTCAGGGATAGGTATTCCGGCCGGAAAAGCCGCTGCGCCAGGGCCTGGACGTCATCCCTCGTAACCTGGTTCAGGCGCTCGATTACTTCTTCGGCCGTGATTACCCGGCCAAAAGAAACCTCCGTTTTCCCCAGGCGGCTCATACGCTGGCTGACACTCTCCTGACCCAGGAGAAGATTGCCCCGGATCTGGTCCTTGGTCCTTTTTAACTCCTCTTCGGTAACGCCGTTGTTCTTCAGGGACGCCAGTTCTTCCAGAACCAGTTGCACCACCTGCCGGTAATTATCCGGGCTGGTACCGGCGTAAACAGTAAAGAGGCCGCTGTCGCCGAAACCGGCATGGTAGGAATAGACAGAATAGGCCAGGGCGCGTTCTTCCCGGATAAGCTGGAAAAGGCGGGAACTCAGGCCGCCCCCCAGGATATTGTTTAAGGCCTGGACAGCATAAATAGCTGGATCATCCTGGGCCAGTCCCGGCACACCCAGGCAGATCTGGACCTGTTCCGTATCCTTGACCTGCATACTGGTGGCCGCCCGGTTTACAGGCGGGTGGAATTGGGCTGCCTTGCCCGGACGCCTTTGCCGGCCGAAGGATGCTTCCAGTTTGACTATCAGTTCGGAGGTATTAAACTTACCGGCAGCAGCCAGGACAATATTGGCGCAATTATACTGTTCCTGGTAGTAGCGGTATATGAGATCCCGGTTTAAAGCAGCCACTGTTTCATAGGTCCCCAGGATAGCCCTTCCCAGGGGATGGCCCGGCCAGATGGTCCGGGCAAAAAGGTCGTGGATCAATTCATCCGGGGAGTCCTCGTACATTTTAATTTCCTCCAGGATCACCCTTTTTTCCTTCTCGATATCTTCCGGGGCCAGGAGGGAATTAAAAAACATATCGCTTAAAACATCGATAGCCAGGTCCAGGTGTTCCGCCAGGACCCGGCTGTAAAAGCAGGTATATTCTTTAGTTGTGAAGGCATTGATGACCCCGCCGACTGCTTCCAGTTCCTCCGCTATCTGCCTGGCAGTACGCCTGGTAGTCCCCTTAAACAAAAGGTGCTCCAGAAAGTGGGAAACGCCCTGGTTATCCTCATCCTCGTTACGGGACCCGGTCCGTACCCATACGCCCAGGGCTACGGAATTAACAAAGGGGATTTCCTCGGAGACTATCCGGATACCGTTCTCCAGGATTTCTTTCTGGTACATTCCCTTCCCCCTAACTTTTTTTCATCTATTTCGTTCCAGAAGGGCCGAAAACCTGCCGGCATGAAAAATATTACTACCCAGGGAGATTAACCGCGACCACCAGGGAATTGCCCTGACATCCCCGGTGGCCACCAGGGGAGCGGCCGCGACCTCACGGCCTGCGAAAAGTATCTGCACCCGCCCCAATTCCTGACCCTTTCTTACCGGCGCCCTGGCGGCACGCGGTAAAAGCACCTTTTTTTCCAGCTGGCCGCTCCGGGCCAGGGGTGCCGTGAAGCCAGCGTCCATAGCCGGGGCCACGCCGATGCTGGTCATTTCTCCGTTGGGAATATATACCTGGCCCAGGGGTTCCCCGGCTTTCACCATTTCGCAATAAAAATTTTTAAAGCCATAATCCAGGAGGGTCCTGGTGTCGCCGTAACGATCAGCGCTGCCCAGGACCACGGCAATCAACTGGCGGCCCCCCCTTGTCGCCGAGGCCACCAGGCACTGGCCGGCGGCTGCGGTAGTGCCGGTCTTGACCCCGTCGGCCCCGGGGTAGCTTTCCAGGAGGCGGTTGGTATTATAGAGATGGCGTACCCCATCCGGTCCCGGGATCTGGTCTTCAACTGTGGCCACCAGGCGGCGAAAGACAGGGTTACCCAGGGCATAGCGGGCTATTAAGGCCAGGTCGTAGGCTGAGGTATAATGGCCCGGATCAGGGAGACCGTTGGGGTTATTGAAGTGGGTCGTACGGGCTCCCAGGAGCCAGGCCTTGCGGTTCATCAAGAAGGCAAAGCCGGCCTCGGAACCGGCCAGTCCCTCGGCAATGGCTACGGTGGCATCGTTACCGGATTCAAGGAGAGCCCCTTTTACTAAATCCCCCAGGGTCAAAACTTCCCCCTTTTGCAGGTAGATACTGGCCCCCGGGGTGGTAGCGGCATTTTCGCTTACCTTAATAGGGGTATCGAGCCGGCCCAACTCCAGGGCCAGGATGGCCGTCATGATCTTCGTCGTGCTTGCCGGGGGTCGCTTTTCCCTGGCACCTCGCTCATAAAGGACCTGCCCTGTGCTTGCTTCCATCAAAACGGCCGCCGGCGCCGTAATTTGAAGTTCATCAGCCGCCTTTACCGGGCTGGAACCCAGGAAACAAAAAACAACCAGCGCTAAAATCAGGACTACATGTTTCACATGCTTCACTCCCTGGAAAATTCCCTGCTTTTTCGGGCCCCTGGCAGATAAAGAGCCCTCCCGGCAGGCTAATCCCAGGTTATTATCTCCAACTGTGGCATACCTTATAAAAAAACGGGTGCTCACCCGTTTGGAAGTATCTCAGAAGTTGTTACCAGGGCATATCCCCGTTCCTTAAGTTGCTTTAAAAGTTCCGGCAGGGCCTTCGCCGCCGGTTCCGTCGGGTGCAACAGCACAATGGCCCCGTTCTGACACTTGGGGAGTATCGTGGCCAGGATATCCTCCGGCTGGGTATTGGGCAGGTAATCACCGGTGTTAATCGTCCACATGATAAACTTATAGCCCAGGTCGCTAGCTGCAGCCACTACCTGGGGTTTACTCTCCCCGTAGGGTGGAGAGTAGAGGACGGGTTTTTTCCCGGTAATAGCCTTCAACGTTGCCTCGCCTTGAAGAATATCCTGGCGATTTTCCTCCCGGCTGAGATTGTCGGGATGGGGATGGCTCTGGCCGTGGTTGCCGATTTCGTGGCCGGCAGCGGCCATCTGGCGGACCAGTTCCGGGTGGCGTTCTGCCCACTGGCCGGTAGGGAAAAAGGTCGCCCTGGCTCCGACCTGTTCCAGGGCGGTCAGAATGGCCGGCAGGTATTCCTCTCCCCAGTCGATAGTAAAGGTCAGGGCTATTGCCTTCCGCTCCGGATCACCCTGATAAATGGGCTGGGTTTTCATGACCGGTACCGCCGCCCTGCCGAACCACCGCCAGCAGGTAAAACCCAGGAGAAGGAGTAATCCGAGTATAGCCAGGAAGCCCCAGCCTTTAAACCCATGCCTCTGCCAATAAAACACATACATTGACCGCACCCCTTTATTCGGTTGCCTGATCAATGTATATGCATCTATCGGCGCCTTCAGACTAACGAGATTGTCTGCGGTTGTTTAAGCCCCGATGGCCGCCTTCCCGTCCAGCCCGGCGAAAGTGGCGGTGCCCCCCTTCCCCGACCGTCGACTCATTGAGGGCCTCTTTACGTGAGAGTTTCAGCCGGCCCTGGGGGTCAAAACCGATGGCCTTGACCAGGATATAATCGCCTTCCTGGACTACATCCTCCACTTTTTCTACCCGTTCGTTGGCCAACTGGGAGATGTGGACCAGCCCTTCCTTACCGGGCATCCCCAGCACCCCGGGTATTACCTCTACAAAGGCACCAAAGTCAGTCACCCTAGTTACCTTGCCGTTGTATACCTTACCTGTTTCCACATCCTGGGTCAAGGATTCAATAATCTTTAGTGCCCGCTCCCCGGCGGCGGCATCGGTAGAGGCAATGAAGACGCGTCCGTCATCCTCGACGTCAATCTCCACCCCGGTCTCTTCAATGATCTTTTTAATGATCTTACCGCCCGGGCCGATAATATCCCGAATTTTATCCGGGTCAATGGTAATAGTCAGCATCCTCGGGGCATATGGTGAAAGCTCCTTGCGCGGCTCCGGGATAGTTGCCAGTATTTTATCGAGGATAAAGAGCCGGCCGCGGCGGGCCTGTTCCAGAGCCCGTTCCAGGATGGATCTGTCGATCCCGGCAATTTTAATATCCATCTGCAGGGCTGTTATACCCTTTTTCGTCCCGGCCACCTTAAAGTCCATATCTCCCAAGGCGTCTTCTAATCCCTGGATGTCCGTAAGGATGGCTACCTGGTCGTTCTCCTTTACCAGGCCCATGGCTACCCCTGCCACCGGGGCCTTGATGGGCACCCCGGCATCCATGAGGGACAGGGTGCTGCCGCAGACGCTGCCCATGGATGTTGAACCGTTGGAGCCCAGGACTTCCGATACCAGGCGAATAGCATAAGGGAATTCCTCTTCCGAGGGGATCATGGGCTCCAGGGCTCGCTCGGCCAGGGCTCCATGGCCAATCTCCCGCCGCCCGGGGGCTCTGATGGGGCGTGCTTCACCGACGCTGTAGGGCGGGAAATTGTAATGATGCATATAGCGTTTCGATTCATCGACTCCCAGGTCGTCGAGGATCTGCTCATCGCTAATGGGCCCCAGTGTAGTGACCGTCAAAACCTGGGTTTCTCCCCGGGTGAAGAGACCGGAACCATGGGTGCGGCTTAAGACCCCCACCTCGCAGGTGATGGGCCGGATCTCTTCCAGGGTGCGCCCATCCACCCGGATACCTTCCGTAAGGATCATGCGGCGGACTATTTCCTTCTCGATCTTGGTAATCAGCTCTTTTATCAGGCCAGGGAGTTCGGGGTTGGCTGCCAGGGCCTCTTCCTGGCCCTCCAGGATCAAGTTGTTGATTTCCTCCCGGCAGGCGTCTAACTGTTTATTCCGTTCCTGCTTGCTCCACTTCTCGTCACGGCTGCGATAAATAACCTCACGAAGCCTGGGAGTAGCAATCTCCCGCACCCGGCTCTCCCATGCCGGGTCTAGCTGGGGGGCAACTAGCTCCGGTTTTTCCTTCGCCAGGCCCATGGCCAGGGCTTCTGCACGAAATTCATTGATAAAGGCAACAATCCGCTTGATCTCTTCATGACCTTGCATTATACATTCCAGCATCAGGTCTTCAGGTACTTCTTTAGCGCCGGCTTCTACCATCATGATGGCGTTGGCTGTGCCGGCCACGGTAAGATTTAGACTGCTCCGGGAATCTTCCTCCAGGGTCGGGTTAATAACCGGGCGGTTGTCGATTAATCCGACACTTACCGCCCCAATGGGCCCGGCAAAGGGTATCGCCGAGAGCATCAAGGCTGCCGACGCCCCGATAATACCAGCCACATTGGGAGGACAATCCTGGTCGACCGACATCACCGTAGCCACCACGTGGACATCGTTGCGGTAGAATTTAGGGAAAAGGGGCCGGATGGGGCGGTCGATCAACCTGGCCGAGAGGATGGCCTTCTCGCTGGGCCGTCCTTCCCGTTTAATAAACCCTCCCGGGATTTTACCGGCAGCATAGAGCCTCTCTTCGTAGTCAACGGTAAGGGGAAAGAAGTCGATTCCTTCCCGGGGTTCCTCTGAAGCTGTTGCCGTTACCAGGACCATGGTGCCACCATAACTAACCATAACTGCTCCCCCGGCCTGTTTGGCCAGGCGTCCGGTTTCCAGGGTCAGATCCCGGCCGGCAACAACCAGGGTTTTACGTAATACCCCTTGCATTAGTTATAAATAGCCTCCTCTACTCTTATCCTTATAAACCCAATTTCATTCGACATTGATCATAGTATTTCCTTCCAACAACACCTTAAATACTGTTAAGAAGTCATTAAAAAAGGAGCGGTTCTACCGCTCCCAGAAAAATTAGCGTCTCAAGCCCAGGGACTCGACAATCTGCCGGTAACGCTCAACATCGTTTTCGCGCAGGTAATTGAGCAATCCCCGGCGTTGACCAACCATCTTAAGCAATCCCCGGCGGGAGTGATGGTCCTTATGATGTACCTGCAGGTGTTCTGTTAGGTGGTTAATGCGTTCCGTTAGAATGGCAATCTGTACTTCTGGCGAACCGGTATCATTCTCATGTTTTTGATAGCGGGCAATAATTTCCCTCTTTTTGGCTGCATCCAGGGCCATCAACTTCACCTCCTTTATTCCAGCATCCCCAACCGGCCAAGAAAAGCGTCGGAGCTTCGCTAATCCTCGCCACGGGTTCATTAGCTATATTATAAGCTGTCCCGGCAACAAACGCAACTTCCTTTTACCTGCCTATTTTCCGATAATAGTAATTACCAGTCGCCCGGCCAGAACATCCTTCACCACCATGTCAAAGGGCCGTCCCGTACTGGCCATAAATCCCCGAAAACGGGTCGCCGTGGGTATATAACCGGGTATACTCCGGGCGGCTACCCGGATATCGCTTTCATTTATCTGATCCTGGCGTAAATCCTGCAGACGTTTCCTGGCATGGGCGGTAATAATTATCTTCATCATCCCAGCCCCAATCCGCCCTGGTAAATTTTATTAAACCAGTATATTTTACGCCAGGAATTCCAATCTGGTTACGCCTGCCGGTCCCTCTGCTCAAGAATTGAAAACCGATGTCCTCCCAGTATGTTACGGGCCTGTTCCCGATCAGCCTCCATTTGGGCCTTTAACTCCCCGGGGCTGGCGAATTTCCGCTCCTGGCGGAGGAAAGCCCGGAATTCCAATTCCATTTCTTCATTGTAAAGATTGCCGCTAAAATCCAGTAAATGGGCTTCAATGGTCGCCGGCAGGGCCGAGCCGAAGGTTGGCCGTCGGCCTATGTTTACCACTGCCTGCCATTTCCGGCCCCGGAAGGAGGCTAAGCAGGCATAAACGCCGTAGGCAGGCAACTTCAACTCCGGGGGTACGGCCAGGTTGGCAGTAGGGAAACCCAGTTGCCTGCCGTGCTGATCGCCGGCAACAACCCTGCCAGCCAGGACCGGCCAGTAACCGAGGAGATCCCGCGCCAGGCCGATGTCACCATTTTCCAGGGCATTACGGATGGCCGTGCTACTGACGGTGAGACCCCGCAAGGTTACCGGCCCCATCACTTCAACCTTAAAGCCCAACTCCTCCCCCAGGCGCCGGAGGAGGGCCGGCGTGCCTGCTCCCCTGTGGCCAAAGGTAAAGTTAAAGCCCACCGCCACCAGACTGGGATGGAAATGAGCCCATAAAATCTCCCGTACAAAGGCCTCCGGTTCCAAGGCTGCCAGGGAGGGGGTAAAGGGTAATAAAAACAGGTGGTCTATACCCAGCTGGCCAATAAGTTCAATTTTCCGTTTCGTGGTTGTCAACAACCCTGGCGGGCTACCTTCAAGAACCCGGGCCGGGTGGGGGACGAAGGTAATAACCACCCCCTCGCCCCCTCCGGAGCGGGATTTCTGGACAACACTGCCTATTAAGTGCTGGTGACCCCGGTGGACGCCGTCAAAATTCCCCAGGGCCAGATTGCAACCATTCATCGCCCTTTCGGCGGGCAGTCCCTGCCAGACCTGCATCTTGACGACTCCTTCACTTCAAAACCTTATGGGGTTTTAGTAAGAAGGACCCCCTGGTATCTGGCTCCACCCTGGCCAGGGCCAGGAGTTGGCCTTCGCCGGTCTCCAGGCGCACTATATCCCCTTCTCTGAGGGACGGTAGCGGCCGGCATACATCACCCTTGATGGCTACCCCGTTACTTACATGGCGGATAAACTCGCCTGGAACTATTATCACTGGCAGGTGGGCCAGGCCGGCGGCGGGCGGGAGAAGGAAGGTCCTCTCGCCCCTATCTATAGCCCCGGCTATTTCCTCCAGGGTCCAGGCATCTGTCAATCGGAAACTCCCGGCTCGGGTACGAAGTAAAAAGGCCAGGGTGGCACCTACCCCCAGGTAATCACCCCAGTCAGCCCCCAGGGTACGGATATAGGTACCCCGGGAGCAGGTGATATCTATTAACGCCCGGTAGTAAGGTCCATCAGGCCAGGCCCTAATCAGCCGAAATTCATGGATGGTCACCTGGCGGGCCGGTCGTTCAACCTCCAGGCCCTCCCTTGCCAGTTCATAAAGCCGGCGGCCCTGGTAGTGCACAGCCGATACCATGGGTGGTACCTGCCTGATAGTCCCCGTAAAGGGCCTGGTGGCGGCCTGTAAATCCTTTTCTGTGAAAGGCGGGCAGGGTTTCCTGGCCAGGACCCGGCCGCCCAAGTCCTGGGTGTCGGTCTTCAGGCCCAGGATAAACTCGGCCCGGTAGGCTTTATCGCCGCCCTGCAGGTATTCCAGCAAACGGGTAGCCGTACCAACGGCAACCGGCAGGACGCCAGCCGCCAGAGGGTCCAGGGTGCCACCATGGCCGATCCTCTTGACTTTGAGAAGCCGGCGCAGATTCTGCACCACGTCATGGGAGGTAAGTCCCGGCGGTTTTAAGACATTAACAAAACCCATAACCATACTTACAGGGCCTCACCGGCTGCAGCCACAACCCTGGCGACTACTGTATCCAGATCGCCGTCAAGGGTACAGCCAGCGGCCCGGCGGTGACCGCCGCCGCCAAATAATGCCGCCACCCTGTTGACGTCGACAATTTTTTTCGAACGCAGGCTTACTTTGACCTTGCCATCCGGCAATTCCCGGAAAAGCATGCCTACTTCTACGCCGGCAATACTGCGAGGATAATTTACCAGGCCCTCGGCGTGTTCCGGCCTGGCGCCATTGGCCTCCAGGGCTGCCCTGGATACTGTCATCCAGGCCACCCGACCTTCATAGGCCAGAGTCAGGGTGGGTAGGGTAGCCGCCAGAAGGCGGATGCTGTTTAAGGGCTTACTCTCCCAGAGGTGCTCCCGGATTAAGGGCATATCGGCCCCTTTCTCCAGCAGGCTGGCTGCCAGGCGCAGGGTCCTGGCCGTACAATTTTCATACTGGAAAGAGCCGGTATCAGTGGCCAGGGCTGTATAAAGGCAGGTTGCTACCTCCGGCGTAAAGGTTGCCGGTATTTGTTCTAGGACGGCGTAAATCAATTCCGCCGTGGCCGCCGCCCGGCTGTCAACCAGGTTCAGGTGGCCGAAACGGGTGTTGCTGACGTGATGATCGATATTAATTATTTTCTCTACCCGCTGTTGCCAGTTGCTAAAACCCTTACCGGCCCGTTCCATATCAGTGCAGTCGACCATGATCAGTAACGGCGGCATAGAGGTTACCTGGTCCGGGTCGATGATGGTTTCCTGGCCAGGCAGGTACTGAAACATCTCCGGAACCGGGTCGGCATTAATAGCTATTACGCTGGTGCCCCGTTTCCGGAGGGCCAGGGTAAGGCCGAGCATCGACCCCAGGCAATCGCCATCCGGTATAATATGGGTGGCAACCGCCACTTCCCGGGCGGTTGCCAGAATAGCCGCTATCTGCCCGATCTCACTCATCAGCATATTCCCCGGCCCTGACCCGGGCCAGCAAGCGGTTGATATGATCTCCATGCTCAATTGAGACATCCAGTTTGAAAGTAATTTCTGGTGTATAGCGCAGGCTCAAGCGCTGGCCGATCTCCCGCCGGATAAAGCTGGTAGCCCTGGCCAGACCCTCCATGGCCTGGTTCCTTGCCTCCTCGTCACCATAGATACTTACATATACCTTAGCATAGTGACGGTCATTTGACAGCTCTACCCCTGTAACGCTGACCAATCCGGCTTCCAGGCGCGGGTCCTTGACTTCATCCCGGATAATCCTGGCAATTTCTTTCTTCATCTCTTCAGCTACCCGCTGGTTCCTTGCGGTCACGGCCATCGCCTCCCTACAATTCCCTTTGAATCTCTTCGATAGTATAGGCTTCGATGACGTCGCCTTCTTTAATATCGTTAAACTTCTCCAGGCCAACGCCGCACTCGTAGCCTTGGGCTACCTCACGCACATCGTCCTTAAAGCGTTTTAAGGATTCAATCCGGCCTTCAAAGACTACCACACCATCCCTTATAACCCGGGCCAGGGCGCGATTCTGGATTTTGCCTTCGGTAACAAAGCACCCGGCAACCGTCCCGGCTTTGGGTACCTTGAAGGTAGCCCGGACTTCGGCCCGTCCCAGGATAACTTCGCGCTCCTCCGGTTCCAGAAGGCCGGACATGGCCGCCTTGACATCGTCGATAACCTCATAAATAACCCGGTAAAGCCTGATTTCAACGCCAGCTTCCTCGGCCGCCTTGCGCACGTTAGCCTCGGGGCGCACGTTAAAGCCGATGATAATCGCCTTCGAGGCCGCCGCCAGCATGACGTCGGTCTCGGTAATGGCCCCCACACCGCCGTGGAGGAGGTTGACCTTAACCTCACTGGTCGAAAGTTGCTCCAGGGCGCCCCGCAGGGCTTCTACCGAACCCTGGACATCCCCCTTAATGACCAGGTTAAGTTCCTTGACTTCTCCGGCTTCCATCTGCTTGAACAGGTCGTCCAGGGTGGTCTTGCTCGCGGCCTTTAGTTCTTCCTGTCGTTTTTCTTCCTGGCGGGAAGAGGCAATCTGGCGGGCCAGCTTTTCATCCTCCACCACCTGGAAGATATCGCCGGCCTCGGGCAATTCCGACAGGCCCAGGACTTCCACCGGTGTGGAAGGCGGGGCGCTGTTCACCCTCTCGCCCCGGTCATCAATCATGGCCCGGACGCGACCATAAACCGAACCGGCTACCAGGTTATCGCCTATCTTCAGGGTACCCTTTTGGACCAGCATGGTAGCCACCGGGCCGCGGCCCCTGTCGAGCTTGGCTTCAATGACGATACCCCGGGCCGGACGATCGGGGTTGGCCTTGAGTTCAGCTACATCGGCCGTCAGCAAGACCATTTCCAGGAGATCATTAATGCCTTCTTTAGTTACCGCCGACACCGGGACCATGATGGTATCGCCGCCCCATTCCTCCGGGACCAGGCCGTATTCCGTCAATTGCTGCTTCACCCGTTCCGGATTGGCCTCAGGACGATCGATCTTGTTAATGGCCACTACAATAGGTACCCCGGCAGCTTTGGCATGGTTAATAGCCTCAATGGTCTGGGGCATGACGCCGTCATCGGCGGCTACCACCAGGATAGCGATATCTGTCGCCTGGGCACCACGGGCCCGCATGGCGGTAAAGGCAGCATGGCCGGGGGTATCCAGGAAGGTGATCTTTCTGTTCTTCAGCCTTACCTGGTAGGCGCCGATATGCTGGGTAATACCACCGGCCTCGCTGGCCGTAACGTTGGTACGCCGGATGGCGTCCAGCAAGGAGGTCTTACCGTGGTCGACGTGGCCCATGACAGTGACGACCGGCGGCCTCTCCCGGAGGGTCTCCGGGGGATCGACCAGGTCTTCCAGCTCGGTAATCGGTTTTTCGGCCTTGATCTCCACTATGGCACCCAGGTCCTGGGCTACCAGGGCTGCAGTCTCCAGGTCCAGTTCCTGGTTGATAGTTGCCATAATTCCCTGGCCCATGAGGTACTTGATAACCTCGGCCGCCGTTTTGCCAATCCTTTTCGCCAGCTCCTGGACGGTGATGCTACCGGTCAGGGTAATCTTGAATACCACTTTGGGAGTCTCTTTATGCTTCTGGGCTTTCCCCTTGTTCTTATCCCGACGCATCAGGCGCTCTTCGAGCTGGTTCTCCATTTCCCGCTTACGGCTGCGGCCGGACTCGGCAGGTTTGGCACCGGGCCTGGCGTTCGATCGGTCACGCCGCTTTTCCGGTAAATCCTTGGTGACGGCCTCGGGGGGCTTGGGAATCCGTAGGGGCTTGCTGTGGGCCGGCCGGCGCTGGCCCTTCTCTGCCGGCGATTGCTGGCCGGCAGATGGAGCGGCCTCTTTGTCCCTGGTTGCAAACCGATTTGCCTGGTCTTCCCGGGCCGAACCCTTATTTTCATCCTGCCGGGAACGACCTTCTCCCCTGCGTTTTTTCTTCTGTCGTGACTGTTGTCCCCGCCCGGCCTCGCCGCCCTGGGCCCGCTGGCCTGTTGCTGCCGGCTGCTGCCGGGGCTCTTCCGTCCCCTGACCATTGGCAACGGCCTGCCGGAGCTCTTTACCATCCAGGGGCTGCCCGGCGGCCGCCGTTCCTTCTGCTGCCGGTGCATCACCGGCCTGTCTGGCAGCTGTAGCCGGTTTGTGCTCCTGGACGCGGGTTTCATCGGTGTTAGCAGGCCTGGCTGACCCGATGGCAGGCTGCCTGGTTGCTCCGGTTGCTTGCGCCGGTGCTCCAGTTTCGGGAGCTGGTACTTGACGCGAAGGCACCTCTTCTGCCCGCGGAGCATCAGGCACCCCGCGGGTAGGTACCGGCCCTTCTCCCTTCAGGGTAGCTTGTTCCCGGTGCATCCGGGCCAATTTAGCCGCCCGCCACTGCTGCCGGTAATGATTGCGTACTTTAATAACTTCCCCATTTTCCAGGACGCTCATGTGGGAACGGGTATAAATCCCCAGCCGGGCCATGGTATCTATAAGATCCTTATTGGTCACCTTTAATTCCTTGGCTAATTCGTAAACACGTGTTTTGGCCATTAAACCACCCCCAAATTTTCATACATCAACCTCCCGCACCCTTTGCCGAATTATAAAGGCAAAGTTTTTATCGGTAATGCCAACGACAGCACATGGGGGTTTGCCCAGTGCCGCTCCCAGCTCGTTTTTGTACCCGTAAAGCAACCCCTGACGGCGATACTCCCGGCAAAACCTCAAGATCCTTGTCTTGAGTCCCGGACTGCCGTCCCTGGCCAGTAAAACGAGTTCCACTTTCTGGCTCCTCAGGGCTGCTACAACTGCCTGGTAACCCCAGACGATTTTACCGGCGCGGTAAGCTAAACCCAGCAGGCTATAGATATTATTCATGGTTCCCTTCCTGGTTGAAACTGGCCTCCAGGCGTTCCAGCACCTCAGGGGAAACAGCTACGCCCAGGGCCCGTTCCAGGGCCCGGCTCTTAACAGCCTTCCGCAGGCATTCTACCCGCGGACACAGATAAGCACCGCGCCCGGCCCGTTTACCGGTGGGATCGATAACTACCTCCTGTTCCGGTGTCCGCACCACCCGCAGTAAGTTGCGCTTATCATTGCGGGCCCGGCAACCGACACACATCCGCACAGGTATTTTCCTGGGCTTAGGCAAGCTTACTCCTCCTCTATCGTGCCGTCAAGATCCAGGTCGGCATCCCAGGAATCCCAATCGCCAGCTTCGGATTCCGGTTTAATATCGATTTTCCAGCCGGTGATCCTGGCTGCCAGGCGGGCATTCTGGCCTTCCTTACCAATGGCCAGGGAGAGCTGGTTATCAGGAACGATGACCTGGCTCACCTTATTTTCTTCGTCGACAGTCACGTCCAGGACCCGGGCCGGGCTCAAGGAGTTGGCCACATAAACAGCCGGGTCATCGCTCCATTTAATGATATCTACCTTCTCGCCCCGCAGCTCCTGGACCACAGCCTGTACCCGTGCCCCCTTGGGACCTACGCAGGAGCCCACCGGATCCACCTTTTCATCCCGGGAATGAACGGCAATCTTGGAGCGCGCCCCAGGTTCCCTGGCGACTCCCTTAATTTCAACAATGCCATCGTGGATTTCCGGAACTTCCAGCTCGAAAAGCCTCTTTATCAAGCCGGGATGGGTCCGGGACACGAGAATCTGGGGCCCTTTGTTAGTCTTCCTGACCTCCAGGACATAGGCCTTCAGGCGTTCGCCCTGGCGGTAGGTCTCTCCGGGGCTCTGTTCGCTGGGAAGCAGGATCGCCTCGGCCCGGCCCAGGTCAAGGATAATGTTTTTGCCCTCCTGGCGCTGGACTACACCCGTAACGAGGTCATTTTCCCGGCCGATAAATTCTTCATAAATCAAGCCGCGCTCGGCTTCCCGGATGCGCTGGACGACCACCTGTTTGGCCGTTTGGGCAGCGATGCGGCCAAAATCCCTGGGAGTAACCTCTTTCTCCACTATGTCCCCCAGTTCATATTTACTGTTGATGGCCCGAGCTTCCTCGAGGGAGATCTCCTGCCGGGGATCGGTTACCTCTTCTACCACCTGGCGCTGGGCCAGAACCTTAATCTCCCCGGTATCACGCTGGATGTCCACCCTGACATTCTGCAGGGAGCCAAAGTTCTTCTTGTAAGCCGAGATTAAAGCCGCTTCAATGGCCTCCAGTAAAATATCGGCGTTAATACCCTTTTCCCTCTCCAGGTCCCGTAGTGCCTGGATAAACTCACTGTTCATCTCTAGCTAGTCCTCCTCGTCATCTGCCAGGTCGAAGACCAGCCTGGCAGTCGCTACCTGCTCCAGGGGTATAGCCAGATCCCACCCCTCCTCAAGGTGCATCCGGACCTGCCCATCCTGATAACCAAGTAACCGCCCCTGAAAATGGCGCTGCCCATTTATAGGAGCAAAAGTGCGTAATTTTACCTTCCGCCCGGCAAAACGGTTAAAATCAGCTTCTTTCTTTAACGGGCGCTCCAGGCCTGGTGAAGATACCTCCAGGTAGTAGCTATGGGGGATGGGGTCCTTCTCATCCAGCAGGGCGCTGACGACCCGGCTGACTTGCTCACAGTCATCCAGGCCAATCCCCTCCGGCCGGTCGATGAACAGCCGTAGGATATAACGCCCCCCCTCCCGACCGTACTGCAGGTCAACCAGCTCATAGCCCATGGGGGTCAGGAGCGGCTCTACCAGTTCCTGGATTAGTGCTGTTAATTTACTCAAGGATTTACCTCCCTGGAGTCAACATAAAAGAGTGGGCAGGAACCCACTCTTTTCCAACAAAACAGCAAGGTAATGTCTGGCTGCAATCGACCTGAAAATAGTATAGCACAGGTTCTGGGGGGCATGCAAGGGAAAAGTGAGACTTTTACCGGGACAAGCCTGGGGAAAGAGACGCTTATCAATGACATTTACCCGAAAAACACCAGTTGGTCCGAGGGCGGTAGATCCGCCAGGGCGCCGTGCTTTTCCAGGGCTTCGATGACCGTCTTGCTGACCCGGGAACGGTACTGCAAATCTTCGACGGAAGTAAAGGGGCGTTCCTGGCGGGCGCGGACGATGGCCTCGGCCGCCGCCCGGCCAACCCCGGGCAAGGCCGCCAGGGGTGGCAAGAGCTTACCCGGCTCCACCAGAAAACGGCTGGCGTCCGCCTTTTGCAGGTCGATACGTTCCAGGGTGATGCCCCGGCAATACATCTCCCTGGCTACCTCCAGGATGGTAAGGATGTTCTTCTCCCTGGCGGTAGCTTCGTTGCCTTTGCGCTCCAGGGCGGCAATCTCTTCCTGAATGCGGGGCAACCCGGCGGCAACCACGTCGGCGTCGAATTCGTCGGCGCGGATGCTGAAAAAGGATGCATAGAAGGCCTCCGGGTAATAGACCTTAAAATAAGCGATGCGGAAGGCCATGGTCACGTAAGCCACAGCGTGAGCCTTGGGGAAAAGGTAGCTGATTTTTTTGCAGGACTGGATGAACCACTCGGGTACGCCCGCGGCCCGGATGGCTTCTTCGTACTCTTTTTTCACTCCTTTACCCTTACGCACATCCTCCATGGTGCGGAAGGCGATGTCGGCCACCACACCGTGCTGCATGAGGTAGTTCATGATGTCGTCCCGGGTAGAGATGGCTTCGCTCAGTTTCGCCGTGCCGCTTTTAATCAGATCCTGGGCGTTGTTTAACCAAACATCGGTACCGTGGGAAAAACCACTGATGCGTACCAGCTCGGCAAAGGTCCGCGGCCTGGTATCCTCCAGCATCTGGCGAACAAAGCGGGTGCCAAATTCGGGGATGCCTAAGGTCCCCACCTGGGAGCCGATGTCTTCCGGCCTGATGCCAAGGGCCTCGACGCTGGAAAAAAGGGACATGGTCCGGGGCTCGTCCAGGGGGATCTCCCTGGCATTGACACCGGTGAGATCTTCCAGCATTTTAATGACCGTCGGGTCGTCGTGGCCCAGGAGGTCTAATTTAACCAGGCGGCTGCTGATGGAGTGGTAATCAAAGTGGGTGGTGATGGTGCCGCTGCCGGTATCGTCGGCCGGGTGCTGGAGGGGTGTGAAGAGGTGCATGTCCACTCCTTTGGGAACTACCATCAATCCGCCTGGATGCTGGCCGGTAGTCCTTTTGACGCCGGTGATGCCCTTTACAAGGCGGTTTATTTCCGCCTGTCGAGCTTTAAGGCCCCGTTCCTCCAGGTACTTATGGACAAAACCGAAGGCCGTTCGCTCCGCCAGGGTAGCGATAGTCCCGGCCCGGAAAACATGGTCTTTACCGAAAATGGTCTCAGTATACTGATGGGCCCGGGGTTGATATTCCCCGGAAAAGTTGAGATCAATATCGGGTACCTTGTCCCCTTTAAAGCCCAGGAAGACTTCAAAGGGGATATCGTGGCCGTCCTTCAAGAGCCTGGTCCCGCATCGGGGACAATCCCTGGCCGGGAGATCGGCACCGCACTTGGCGCTGCCGTCGCTAATAAACTCGCTGTAACGGCAGGATGGGCAGCGGTAATGGGGCGGCAGGGGGTTAACCTCGGTAATCCCGGCCATGGTCGCCACCAGGGAGGACCCCACCGAACCCCGGGAGCCAACCAGATAGCCGTCTTCGTTGGACTTGTGCACCAGCTTGTGGGCTATGAGGTACAGGACGGCAAAGCCGTGGCCGATAATGGCCTGCATTTCTTTGTCCAGGCGGGCCCGAACTATTTCCGGCAGGGGGTCGCCGTACCACTCCTTGGCCCGGGTAGTTACGATGCGAGTTAACTCTTCTTCTGCTCCCGGGATCTCCGGCGGGTAGAATTCGTCGGGAATGGGCTTTAACTCTTCCACCTGCTCCGCTATCAACCGGGGGTTGGTTATAACTACCTGGTGGGCCGTTTCCCCGTCAAGATAGTCAAATTCGGCCAGCATCTCCTCCGTAGTCCGGTAGTACAGGGGGGCCTGGACTTCGTCGGCATAGCCCTGGCCGGCCAGGAGGATCTGGCGGTAGATGGCGTCCTCAGGGTTAAGGAAATGGACGTCCCCGGTGGCCACCACTGGCTTCCCCAATTTTTGTCCTAGGGCGATAATCTGGCGGTTCATATCCATGAGGGCCTGGCGGTCGGCCACCTGTCCCTGGCGAATTAAAAAGTCATTATTGGCCAGGGGCTGGATTTCCAGGAAGTCGTAGAAAGAAGCGATCTCTTCCAGGCGGGTCTGATCGGCCCCGGCCAGGTAACCCCGGATCAACTCGCCGGCTTCGCAGGCCGTGCCTAAGAGGAGCCCTTCGCGGTACTCCTGGATGAGGTGGCGCGGCAGGCGGGGCTTGCGATAAAAGAAATCCAGGTGAGCCCGGGATATAAGGCGGTAAAGGTTGGCCAGGCCCTGCTTATTTTTAACCAGTATAATAATGTGATAGGTACGCTGGTGGTCGGGAGGCTGGTTATCCTGGTCGAAGAGATATCCTTCCACCCCGTAGATGATCTTGACGCCATACTTGCGGCCGGCCTCAGCCGCTGCCGGGAAGGCCTGGACCACCCCGTGGTCGGTGATGGCTACCGCTCCGTGGCCCCAACGGGCTGCCTGCTGGACCACCGCGGCCACCTCAGTAACACCGTCCATGGCGCTCATTTTGGTATGTAAATGCAACTCCACCCTTTTCTCCGCTGCCCTGTCTTCCCGGGTGGGCCGCTGGCCGCGGGCCACAGCGTCGGCCAGAAGTATTAACTCCTGACTGTAGCGATCATACTGGGCCTGCCCCTGGACCAGGACCCAGTCCCCCTCTGCCAGGCCACCTTCAATTAAGGGGCCTTTATCAACAAAGGCTTTCACCGTCAGGGAATCGGTGTAATCGGTTATATCGAAGGTAATCAACCAGCGGCCCGATTTTAGCTGGCGGGACTCAAACTTTAACACCTCGCCCTGGACGGCCACCTGCTTCTCCTCTTCCTGGACATCCTTCAGGGGCCGGGGAGCAGCGGTGATTTTTTTACCCAGCAACTGGCCGTCAGTGGAAGTACTCTTGGTGCCAGCCGGTGTTTTAACCTCGGCAGGGACTTCCCGCCGCACCCCTTCCAGTTGCCGGGCCTGGAGCTGGCGGGAAGCCGAGAGGAGTTCTTCCTGGTAATCCTTATCTGACACCAGGTCGACAGTCACCTGATGACCGTAATGGCCCAGTACTTCCTGTAAAACCACATCCCCCCGGCGGGCCTTCAGGGCCTCGACGGCCAGGGAAGCCGGCAAAACCAGCTTCAGGTGCCGGCCCTGCAGTTCCAGCCTGGCGCCGGCCAGCCAGGCAGAACTGCCGTTTCCAAGGATACCGGCCACCTGGTCCAGGATCGCACCCCGCTTTTCCCGGATCAGGGCTGCCAGGTCGCCGCTGTCGGCCTGGTCAAGGGTTTTGATGCTAAAAGTAAAGCCGGGAAATTCCCCGGCCAGGAAGCGAGTGCAGGCGGCGATGTCTTCCGGCTCCAGGGGATGGGGTGGACAGAGCCAGAGGCAACACCTGCCCTCCCGGCGGGTAATCTCTACTTTGCGCACCGCCCCGCCCTGAAGTAGTTGCAGCCAGATGTTTTCCTTTGTAGACATCCCCATCAGCCTCTTATTACCGGTACTTTTCCATCTCCCGGGCCAGCAAGGCCTGGATCTGCGCCGACAGCCCCTCCAGGGGCAGCGGTGTTTCCTCCTTCCGGGACCGCCATTTAACGTCCACCGTGCCGCTGGTGATGGTCCTCTTGCCGACGGTTATCCGCAGGGGATAACCGATGAGGTCCGCCTCGACAAACTTGAGACCGGCCCGTTCATCCCGGTCGTCATAGACGACTTCCACCCCGGCGGCGGCCAGTTCCCGGTACAGCCCTTCGGCCACTTGCCGCTGGCCGTCATCCTTCAGGGAGGCCGGGATAATAACCACCTGGTAGGGAGCAACGCTCAAAGGCCAGATAATCCCCTGGTCGTCGTGGCATTGCTCGACAATCGCCGCCATGGTCCGGCTAACGCCAATACCATAGCAGCCCATCACGATGGGATGCTCCTGGCCCCGGGCGTCGGTATAATTGGCTCCCAGGGCGCCGCTATATTTGGTTCCTAACTGGAAGACCTGGCCAACCTCGATCCCCCGGGCCTGGGCCAGGGGGGCACCGCACTGGGGACAGGGTTCCCCGGCCTCCACCTGGCGGATGTCGACCACAGCTGTGGGGTTAAAGTCCCGGCCCGGGTTGACGTTTACCAGGTGGTAGCCCTCCCGGTTGGCACCAGCCACCCCGTTGACCAGGTAGGGTATTTCCAGGTCGGCGTAAAGGGGTATACCCTGCAAGCCCACCGGGCCGACAAAGCCGACCGGCGCCCCGGTGGCCTTCCGCACCCTTTCAGGGTCTGCCAGGAGCAGGTGCCGGCAGCCGAGATGATTCTGGAGCTTGACTTCGTTGAGCTCCCTGTCGCCGCGAACCAGGGCAGCAATAAGCTGGCCGTCGGCCTCGTAAAAGAGGGTTTTGATGAGCCTGTCCGGGGTGACCTCCAGGAAGGTGCAGATTTCCGCCACCGTCTTTTGCCCCGGTGTAGCCACTTCCTTTAAAGGAGCGGGATTTTCCGTCGCTATCATGGGCAGGGCTTTTGCCACGGCGATTTCCACATTGGCCGCATAATCGCACTCCCGGCAATAAACCAGCAGGGCCTCACCGGCGGTGGCCAGGGCCATAAATTCGTGGCTGTAATTGCCGCCGATAGCACCGCTATCAGCCTGGACCGGGCGGAAATCCAGACCACAGCGACGGAAAACATTACTGTAGGCCTGGTACATCTTCCGGTAGCTCTGGTTAAGCCCTTCCTGGTCCAGGTCAAAGGAATAGAGGTCCTTCATGATAAACTCCCGACCCCGCAGGAGACCAAAGCGGGGCCGGCGCTCATCCCGGTATTTATTTTGAATCTGGTACAGGAGCAGGGGGAGTTGTTTGTAGGAGGTGACTTCGCTCCGTACCAGGGCGGTGATAATCTCTTCGTGGGTGGGACCCAGGCAAAACTGGCGCCGGTGCCGGTCCTGGAGGCGAAACATTTCTTCGCCGTAGACCTCCCAACGGCCGCTTTCCTGCCAGAGTTCGGCCGGCTGGATAATGGGCAAGACCACTTCCTGCCCGCCGGCCCGGTCCATTTCTTCCCGGATAATCTGCTCGATCTTGGCCAGTACCCGCCGACCCAGGGGCAGGTAGGTGTAGATGCCGGCGGCGGCCTTACGGATAAAGCCGCCCCGGAGGAGTAGCTGGTGGCTAACAATTTCGG
Source organism: Moorella thermoacetica (assembly GCF_001267405.1). Classification (NCBI taxonomy): domain Bacteria; kingdom Bacillati; phylum Bacillota; class Clostridia; order Neomoorellales; family Neomoorellaceae; genus Neomoorella; species Neomoorella thermoacetica. The sequence goes on along the minus strand of NZ_CP012369.1, from coordinate 966,739 downwards.
CCTCGGCTGGGGTTTCCCTCAGGGTCGGAGCCAGCAATTCACTCGCTCGCATCCTCGTCCTCCTTTGAGCTCTATGGTACTTAGTATAAGGCCGGGGATATGTCCCTTCGCCCCTCAGGAGTTACGCGCCCGGCCCTCAAATAGTTACAAAAAGGCTCTATACACTAACTCAAGCATCTGGGGCGGCCACCGGTTAAATACCGGGTGCTGTACGCCGTCTGCGGATTGTCCTTAGCTTTTATAACTGCGTTTTCCTGTTAGCCATCTGCCCCATACGGTTAAATGCTGTCCCTGTCCTGCTCCCGGCCCTTATGCTTCGCGGCTCCGGGAAATACCGCCTCCTCATGACATACATTATCCCTGTTCCCGCCTCTCTGCCGCCAGGCGTTTCACTTCCTCCACCAGGGCCCGGGCCAGATCTTCTTCTTTCACCTTGCGTACCGGGCGACCGTGGCGAAAAAGGAGGCCGAAGCCCGGACCGCCGGCAATACCGACGTCAGCCTGGCGGGCCTCCCCGGGGCCGTTGACGGCGCAGCCCATGACAGCCACCTTCAGGGGCTGTTTAATGCCCCGCAGTTCCTCCTGAACCCTGGCCGCCACCGCGTCCAGGTCCAGCTGGCAGCGGCCGCAGGTGGGACAGGAGATCAACTCAATGCCCTGCTGGCGCAGGCCCAAGGCGCGCAGAATGGCAAAGCCGGCAATAACCTCCTGGACCGGGTCGCCGGTGAGGGAGACCCTGATGGTGTCGCCAATCCCCTCTGCGAGTAAAATGCCGATGCCTACGGCCGATTTTACCGCTCCTTCCAGCCCCCGGCCGGCTTCGGTAACCCCCAGGTGCAGAGGGTAATCTACCTTTTCCGCCATGAGGCGGTAGGCTGCCAGCATTAAAGGCACCTCGGAGGCTTTAAGGGAAACTTTAATCTCCCGGAAATCCAGATCCTCCAGGAGGCGGATGTGTTTTAGGGCACTGGCAACCATGGCTTCCGCCGTCACCCCGCCATGGGCCGCCAGGACTTCTTTCTCCAGGGAACCGGCGTTAACGCCGATGCGGATGGGCACCCGGCGGGCAGCAGCCTCTTTGACTACCGCCTTTACCCGCTCAGGCCCGCCAATGTTGCCCGGATTTAAACGCAAGCCGTCAACCCCGGCCTCCAGGGCCGCCAGGGCCAGGCGGTAGTCGAAGTGGATATCGGCGATAAGAGGTATCTCTACCTGGGCCTTTATTTTCGCCAGGGCCAGGGCCGCTTCTTGATCCGGTACGGCCAGGCGGACGATTTCACAGCCGGCGGCGGCCAGCCTCCTGATCTGGGCGACAGTAGCGGTAATATCCCGGGTATCGGTATTGGTCATAGACTGGACGGAGATAGGAGCCCCGCCCCCAATAGCAACCTTACCCACCTGGATTCGCCGGGTGGGACGGCGCCTGCCAGGCATTTAGTTCACCTCAGCTGAAGATCCGGATTAAATCCTTATAGGTAATGAGAATTAACAGGCCCATCAGGATGGCAAAGCCGATCAGGTGGATAAAATTCTCCTTTTCCGGGTTAATGGGTCGCCCGCGCACTGCTTCCAGGCCCAGGAACACCAGCCGGCTGCCATCCAGGGCGGGGACCGGCAGCAGGTTAATAATCCCCAGGTCAAGGCTCAGGACGGCCATAAAGTTCAAAACATTGGCCAGGCCGAAGGCTGCCGCTTGGCCCACCAGCTGGACGATACCCACCGGACCGACTACCTCCGCCGCCACCTTGCCGGTCACCATCTCTACCAAGCTCAGGATAATGAGCCTGGTGATCTCTATTGCCTGCCTGGTGCCTAGGACAATAGAGCGCCAGAAACCCTGCCTCTCCCAGGTGGGGCCGATGCCGATCAATCCCACCCCCGTCTGGGGATCCCTGGCGGTGGTGAGGTTGATCTGTTGTTGCCGGCCGTCCCGTTCAATCACCAGGGTTATTTTTTCTTCCGGGTGTTTATAAATCAGGTCGACCATATCGCGCCAGGTATTCACCGGGGTATCGTTAACCTGAAGGATTTTATCCCCGGGTTGCAAGCCGGCCAGGGCGGCCGGCATACCCGGCTCGACCCGGCCAATAATATTGATATCAGCCGGTATCCCCAGGACCATAAAGACCAGAATAAACAGGAACAACGCCAGGAGGAAGTTCATACCAGAACCGGCGCCGATGACCCCCATCCGGGCGAGTACCGGCTGGCGGTTGAAGCCACGTGGGTCGTCAAGGTCTGGCCCCTCCATGCCGGCCATCCGGTTAAACCCTCCCAGGGGAAAGGCCCGCAGGGAATAAATGGTTTCTCCCTTTTTAACCTGCCACAGGGCCGGGCCCATGCCGATAGCGAACTCCTCCACCTTAATCCCGGCGCGCTTGGCCGCCAGGTAGTGCCCCCCTTCATGGACGATAACCAGAATGCTGAAGATAACCAGGGCCAGGATAATGGTCACCAGACCTCAACTCCTGTAAATGAGATACGTTAGGTGATAAATGGGGGGTCGCCCCCACATTCAACCTTGAATTATTAAAACGACAATCCTTCAGCTACTGCTCCTGCCCGCCGTCGGGCCCAGGCATCGGCGGCGAGGATGCCTTCAAGGTCGGGTACAGGCTCCGGTTGATGCTCATCCAGGACCCGTCCTACCACCTGGCTGATGGCGGTAAGGGTTATCTTCCCGGCCAGGAAATATTCCACCGCCACTTCATCGGCAGCGCTCAGGACCGCCGGGTAAGTGCCCCCGGCACGACCTGCCTGGAGCGCCAGCTCCAGGCAGGGGAAACGCTCCAGGTCCGGCAGAGCAAATTCCAGGTGTCCCAGTGCTGCCAGATCCAGAGGCTGCACGTCCAGATCCCAACGCTCCGGCCAGGTCAGGGCATACTGGATGGGCAGGCGCATATCGGCCGGCCCCAGTTGGGCAAAAAGAGCCCCGTCGCTGTAACGCACTAGGGCGTGTACAACGCTCTGGGGATGAATCAAGACCTTGATTTGATCAAAATCGAGGTTAAAGAGATGTTTGGCTTCAATTACCTCCAGCCCCTTGTTCATCAGGGTCGCGGAATCTATGGTTATCTTCGGCCCCATCACCCAGGTGGGATGGTTTAAAGCCTGCTCTGGAGTAACGTTAGCCATCTCGGCCCGGGGCATCTGCCGCAGGGGTCCTCCGGAGGCAGTGATTATTACCTCTGCCACCCGGCCTCCCTGGCGCAAGCACTGGAAGATGGCCGAGTGCTCGCTATCCACGGGTATAATCTGGCGGCTGAGGCGCCGGGCCCGGTCCATGACCAGTTGACCGGCCGCCACCAGGACCTCTTTGTTGGCCAGGGCGATATCTTTTCCCGCCTCCAGGGCCGCCAGAATGGCTTTCAGGCTGCGAATGCCGACCATGGCCGCCACCACCAGTTCCACTCCTTCCAGGCAGGCGGCGGCCATCAGGCCCTCTTCCCCGGCGAGGATGCGGATTCCGGGGTCGCTGACCATTTCGGCCAGGACCCGGGCCCGCTCTTCATCCAAAAGAACCGCCAGGCGGGGCCGGAACCTGCGCACCTGGGCGGCCAGAAGCTCGTCATTCCTGGCTGCTACCAGGGCGGCGACCCTGAACCTGCCGGGGTGGGCAGCAACAACCTCCAGGGTCTGCCGGCCAATGGAACCCGTTGATCCCAGTACAGTTATCTCTTTAGCCAATTACTTATTAACCTCCTGTCCGGAACGGAAAAAGGCCTTTAAAACAACAATGGTCAGAGGCCCCAAGGCCAGGCCCACTACTCCCAGGAGCTTTAAGCCGGCATAAAGGACAATCAAAGTGGTTAAAGGGTACAGGCCCAGGTTGACAGCCACCAGCTTGGGCTGGAGTACCTGGCGCAGGATGATAATAAAGGCGTAGAGAATCAGCAGGGCCAGCCCCAGGCCGTAGTGGCCGAGGATAAATTCAATAATGATCCAGGGGATAAAGACCGTACCCGGCCCTACAATGGGGAGTAAGTCGGCCAGGCCGATCAAAAAGGCCAGGGTCAGGGCGTAGTCCACCTTTAAAATCAGGAGACCGAGGACGCTCTGGGTCATCTGCAGGCTGATTAACAGGATCTCTGCCCGCAGGTAACCGATAATCGCCTGGCCCAGGGAACTGAAAACCCGGCTCGTCCGTTCCCGCCACCCGGCCGGCATAACCCGGAGCAAGGTCCGCAGGATTAGTTCCTTATCCCGGCTGAAGAAATAGGTGGCCACCAGGGTAATGATAACAAAAATAAAGAAGTCGGGCAGGGAGCTGACAATAATAACCAGTCCCTGAACTGTTTGGGTAAGGAAACCTTTTAAAACGTTAACGGCATTATTGAATAAAGATTGAAAGGAAATCAAGATGTTCGGCGGCAGGTTGCCGCCGAAATAAAAGCCCTGCAGGCGGTAAAAATACTCCTGGAGAAGCGCTCCCAGGCTGCGGGCCTGGGCTGGCAGGTTCAGGACCAGGCTTTCCAGCTCGATAATTAGATTGGCGAGCAGGTAAAACAGGGCTACGCCCATAATGGCCAGTACCAGGAGCAGAGTGGTGATGACAGCCCAGCCACGTCCTATTTTTAACTTTTTTTCAAGCAGGTTGACTGCAGGATCGATAATGGCGGCAAGTAAAGCTGCCAGGGCAAAGGGCAAGACGATAGGGACCAGGGTCTTGATAATCTCCCTGGCCGCAGGAAATATGTAATAATAAAGCAACAGGAACAGGACGGCAGCCATTAAGGCTAGTAATAGAGACTGGAAAGTCTGTTGAAAGCGCCCGTTCAGGCCGGCCAAAGATTTCACTCCTCAAGGTTAAGACAAGAAAAAGACCAGATAATAGTATACCACCGGTGCAACCAGAAGTAAACTGTCAAAGCGGTCTAAAATGCCGCCATGACCGGGTAAGAGCCAGCCGCTGTCCTTCACCCCTGCCTGGCGTTTTAATCCGGATTCGATTAAATCACCTGCCTGGGCAGTAACCGCCACCAGGATTGCCAGCACCCCCAAAAGCCAGTAGCTCAGGCCCGGCAATAGCAACGGGCCAATTGCCAGGGCTATGAGTATGCTCCCGAACAGCCCCCCGATTGCCCCGGCCCAGGTCTTACCGGGGCTTAAGCGGGGCCAGGGATGACGGCGGCCAAAGAGGAGCCCGCAAAAATAGGCGCCGCTATCGGTGGCCCAGGTTAACAGGAAGACCATGGTAAGGGCCCCGGCACCACCGGGCAACAGGCGTATTAAGGGCAGGTAAGCCACCAGGCCTCCTACATACCAGATGCCCAGGAAGGTCACCGCCAGGTCGGCCACCCCGAGGCGTGGAAACATTAACAGAAAAAGGAACAACAAGCCCAGTGTTACGACTACCAGGAACCATGCCGGCATTCCTTTACTAAGATATGCTACCGGGATCAGGAAGAGGCCACCCAGGAGGCCGGCCGGTACCATGGGTTTTAGTTGCATCCGCTTAGCCAGGTGGTAAAACTCCATCAATCCCACCAGGGTTATCAATTCGGCCAGGAGGTTAAGCCACCAACCGCCCAGAAATGTTACTCCTAGTAGTAACGGGATACCCACCAGGGCTACTACCAGCCTGGCAGCAAGCATAGCCACACCACCATCGGGTCAAATTTTTAGGCCACCAAAACGCCTCTCCCTCTGCTGGTAATCCAGCAAGGCCCGGCGCAGGTCTTCCCGCCGGAAATCCGGCCAATAGATATCGGTAACCCAGAACTCTGTATAAGCAAGCTGCCAGAGGAGGAAATTACTCACCCGCATTTCTCCGGAAGGCCGGATCAAAAGGTCCGGGTCAGGCAGGCCGGCGGTATACAAGAAGTTATTAATTACCTCTTCATCGATTTCCCCGGGGTCAAGCTCCCCCCTGGCCACCAGGGTGGCAATTCGCCGGCAGGCGTCTACCAGTTCACTCCGGCCCCCGTAATTCAAGGCAAGGTTAAGGATTAACCGCTTATTGGCGGCCGTTTCTTTCCTGGCCCGCTCCAATTCTTCCCTGGCCTGCCGGGGCAGGCCCTCCAGACGGCCGATGGCTCGTACCTGAACCCCTTCCCGCCGTAATTCCGCTAATTCCCGGCGCAAATACTCTACCAGCAGGTTCATTAACCCTTCTACTTCTTCGTGGGGCCGTTTCCAGTTCTCGGTGGAAAAGGCATAAACGGTAAGAATACCGATCCCCCAATCAACACAGGCCCGGACAATATCCCGGAGGGATTCCACCCCGGCCCGGTGGCCGGCCAGCCTGGGGAGGCCCCGGCTGCGAGCCCAGCGACCGTTACCATCCATGATAATGGCCACATGACGCGGCAGGCGTTCCCGGTCTAATTCCTGGCTCCCATCTTCCCTTGTCTTCCGCGACCGGGAACGTTTTGTCAGGAAACTAAACACCACTTTTCCTCCCAGGGTTCATGGCTATAAAACAAACCCCCTCACTGGAGGGGGTTTGTTGCCATCTTACTCTGCTACGATGGCCTCATTCGGACAGGCTTCCATGCAAGTACCGCAATCAGTGCAGAGTTCCGGGTCAATCTCATACTTGTCTTCGCCCTCAGAGATGGCGCCGTTGGGGCATTCGTCAGCACAAACGCCACATGCCAGGCATTCTTCAGTTATCCGATGGGACATGGTCTCTCCACCTCCTTTCACTGGTGGTCAGTATCTACATAAGCCAGGACCAGGTCAACCTGGCCGGCTCCCACCAGGCGCACGCGTACGACACGGCCGGCGTCTTCTTCCCCCGGAGCAGGGCGCCGGGGACCGGTGTAAGTATACTTCTGAAGCTGCCACCCTGTTGCCGTCAGAGCTTTCCTGGCCTCCGCCAGGGTAAAACCTAGGCAGTCAGGCGCCTCCATGGTTAAACCTCCATAATCTCTGCTTCCTTGGTGGCCAGGATCTTGTCAATGATCTGGATATAGTTGTCGGTGGTCTTTTGTACCTTTTCCTGGGCCCGCTTGACCTCGTCTTCGGAGGCCTCTTTGTTTTTCTCACTGGCTTTTAATTTATCATTGGCCTCCCGGCGGGCGTTACGGACCATAACGCGGAACTCTTCCGCCTTTTTACGGGCAACTTTTACCAATTCGGAACGCCTTTCCTCCGTCAACTGGGGAATGGTAATGCGGATTACGGTTCCGTCACTGGACGGGGTCAGGCCCAGATCAGATTTCAAGATGGCCTTCTCGATCTCCGGCAGGATGTTACGATCCCAGGGCTGAATAACCAGGAGCCTGGCTTCCGGTGATGAAACAGTCGCCAGCTGATTCACGGGTGTCGGCGTGCCATAATAGCTTACCAGGACTTTCTCCAGCAGGGCCGGGTTGGCCCGGCCAGCCCGCAGGGACGCCAGTTCCCGCCGTAAACCCTCTACCGCCTTCTTCATTTTCTCTTCTGCTTCCTGGAGGATGTCAGCCAGCATTACTCCAACCTCCCAACATAGGTGCCTATTGGTTCACCCAAAATCGCTTTCAGGATATTACCTTTTTCTTTAATCCCAAAAACAATAATGGGGATGTGGTTATCCATGCACAGGGAAGTTGCCGTGGAATCCATGACGCCCAGGCCGCCGTTAAGGACGGTGAGATAATCCAGGTCTTTGAGGCGTTTGGCTTCCGGATTGATTTCCGGGTCAGAGTCATAGACGCCGTCGACCCTCTTGGCCATTAAAATAACATCGGCTTCTAGTTCCGCCGCCCGCAGGGCTGCTGTAGTGTCGGTAGAGAAATAAGGATTACCTGTCCCGGCAGCAAAAATGACTACCCGCCCCTTTTCCAGGTGACGGATGGCCCGGCGGCGAATATAGGGTTCAGCAATCTGGCGCATCTCAATGGCCGTTTGGACGCGGGTATCTACCCCTTGGTTCTCCAGGGCGTCCTGTAGGGCCAGGGAATTAATTACCGTAGCCAGCATACCCATATAGTCAGCCGTAGCTCGATCCATTCCCCTGGCGCTCCCTTTAACTCCCCGCCAGATATTACCTCCGCCAACGACAATAGCTACATCTACACCAAGTTCCCTTACCTCTTTAATCTGGCTGGCAATGGAAGTGATAACCTCCTGGTCAATACCAAAACCTTGATTACCGGCCAGGGCTTCGCCGCTAATCTTCAAGATAACTCGTTTATATTTGGGTTGACCCATACCCTGTCCTTACCCCCGTAACTCATGTATACTTTCTACATGTTCCTTAAAATTCCTCTTTCCCCGTGGAAAAAAAGAGCACTCCCGTGCTCTTTTTCCGGTTGTCTATTCTTCCGATTGAACAATCCCCTCGCCAACTTCATACCTGACAAAGCGCCGGACGACTATCTTCTCGCCCAATTTGGCGATTTTTTCATTGATAAGATCCTGAACGGTCCGGTCCATATCTTTAATAAAGGGTTGTTCTAGCAGGCAATTCTCCTGATAAAATTTTTCCAGCCGACCGGCAATTATTTTTTCTACCACTTTCTCCGGTTTGCCTTCATTGAGAGCCTGAGCCCTTAAAATCTCTTTCTCTTTGGCGAGAACCTCTTCAGGTACGTCTTCACGGGCCACATACTCCGGTCGGGAAGCAGCCACCTGCATGGCTAGATTGTGGACCAGATCCCGGAAATCTTCGGTCTTGGCCACAAAGTCGGTCTCACAGTTAACTTCAATTAAAACGCCAATCCGGCCACCGCCATGGATATAGGCGTGCACTAGACCTTCACTGGCAACCTTGCCGGCACGTTTGGCGGCTGTAGCCAGCCCTTTTTTACGTAAGTATTCAATCGCCTTTTCCATATCGCCATTGGCCTCGGTGAGGGCTTTTTTGCAGTCCATCATACCAGCCCCCGTCCGTTCCCTCAGCGCTTTCACATCTGCAGCCGCAATCATGTTTTCACTCCTGTCCTGGTTATAATCGAACTAGCCTGGGGATCTAGTGCGGATTATGTAAGCGCAGGCCTGGAGCCTACGCCGGGATTATTATTCTACTACTGCTTCTTCCTCCGGCTGATCCTGACCTTGCTGGCCTTCAATAACGGCATCGGCCATTTTACTGGTCAAGAGACGGACAGCCCGGATAGCATCATCATTACCGGGGATTACATAATCTATTTCGTCGGGATCACAGTTGGTATCCACTATGGCCACAATGGGAATACCAAGGCGCCGGCCCTCGGCAACGGCAATCCGCTCTTTTCGCGGATCGATAATAAAGAGGGCGTCGGGCAAGCTTTTCATTTCTTTAATACCGCCCAGGAAGCGCTCAAGTTTCTCCCTTTCACCACGCAGGTGGGCTACTTCCTTCTTGGGCAAGAGATCAAAGGTACCCTCTTCTTCCATCCTTTCCAGTTCCTTTAGGCGTTCAATACGCCGACGGATGGTCTGGAAGTTGGTCAATGTCCCGCCCAGCCAGCGCACATTGACATAGAACATACCACAGCGTTCGGCTTCTTCCTTAACGGACTCCTGGGCCTGTTTCTTTGTCCCTACGAATAGGACCTTACCGCCATCCCGGGAGAGATCACGGATGAAGTTGTAAGCCTCTTCGATCTTTTTGACGGTGCGCTGGAGATCAATGATATAGATCCCGTTACGTTCCGTAAAGATATATGGAGCCATTTTGGGGTTCCAGCGCCTGGTCTGGTGACCGAAGTGAACCCCGGCCTCCAGCAACTGTTTCATGGAAATAATTGCCATGTAAGGCCACCTCCTCTAGTTTTAACCCGCCGCTACCATCATCCGTCCTAGAGGACCGCTGTACGGCACTGCTCCCGGCGTCCGGCGCGTGTGGAATCAAACACCAGAGGTTAGTATAGCATAAACCTCTGGTGCCGGCAAGTCATAAAGCAACAGCAACGACCATTATCACTAAAAATAAACTAAAACTGACTTAATGCCGGAGTTTCTCCAGTTCCTCCAGCAGGTGATCATTCAGGACGCGTATATAGGTACCCTTCATCCCCAGGGATTTGGATTCAATAACCCCGGCGCTTTCGAATTTACGCAGGGCATTGACGATAACAGAACGGGTGATGCCCGCCCGGTCAGCTATCTTACTGGCTACCAGGATACCTTCATCGCCGTCCAGTTCGGCAAAGATATGCTCCACGGCCTCCAGTTCGGAGTAAGACAGGGTTGCCAGGGCCACGTGGACAGCAGCCCGCTTCCTGGCTTCATCCTCAATTTTGTCGGCCTTGGCTCGCAGGATCTCCATACCGACTACCGTCGCGCCATACTCGGCCAGGACCAGGTCCTCATCGTCAAAGCGGACATTGAACTTGGACAGGACCAGGGTACCCAGGCGCTGGCCACCGCCGATGATGGGTACCACCGTTGTTAATTTGTTGTTGAAGACGCATTTTTTATCCATATCGAAAACGCAACCGTTGCCAACCTGGCAGAAATTGGCCTGAGTTTCGTCAATACGTAACAGTTGTTCGTTATACTGTTCCGGGAATCTTTCTGATTGGAAGACAATCTCCTCCATGATGTCGCAGGTGAAGCCTTCAACAAAGGCGTATCCCAGAACGCGAGCATGACGGCCAACGATATAGACGTTGGCTCCCAGGACGTCACGCATGACGCTGGCCATTTCCTGAAAATCAACCGGATTACCCGCCGCCCTTTGCAGGAGGCGGTTGATTTTTCTTGAGCGCTCAAGAAGAGTCTCCATAGGCATTCCATCTTCCTTTCTTTAGAGTATATATGCTTGCACATCGGTACGCTGCATGATGTCACCTAATTGTTTACGTACATAGGTGCGATCGATTACTACTTTACGCTCCTGCACCTCTGGCGCTTCAAAGAGGAGATCCTGCAGTATTTTTTCTAGAATGGTGTGCAGGCGCCGGGCACCGATGTCTTCGCCTTGAGTATTTACAGTATAAGCAATATCGGCAATTTCCGCAATAGCATCGGCTGAAAATTGTAATTCTATACCATCTACTGCAAGTAATGCTGTATATTGCTTTAACAGGGAATTTTTGGGTTCAGTTAAAATACGCTGAAAATCTTCACGACCCAAACTCTTAAGTTCGACCCGCAAGGGGAAACGCCCCTGGAGTTCAGGGATTAGGTCCGCCGGTTTGGCCACGTGGAAGGCGCCGGCGGCAATAAAGAGAATATGGTCTGTTTTTACCGGGCCGTATTTGGTTTGCACCGTAGTTCCTTCAACAATGGGTAGGATATCCCGCTGGACTCCTTCCCGGGAAACATCAGGGCCGTGGCTGCTCTCCCGGCCAGCTATTTTATCAATTTCGTCCAGGAAGATAATGCCCTCCTGTTCCACCCGCTGGACGGCTATGGCAGCGACATCGTCCATGTCGATGAGCTTGTCGGCTTCCTGCTGGGTGAGGATCCGCCGCGCTTCGGCTACGGTTACCAGGCGCTTGCGCTTACGCCGGGGGAGCATATTGCCCAGCATATCCTGGAGGTTTATACCCAGCTCTTCCAGTCCCAGCCCGCCCAGGATGACGCCCCCGGGGCCCGTGGTGTCTTCTACTTCGACCTCTACCATCATGTCTTCCAGTTCCTGGCGTCGCAGTTTTTCCCTGAGGATGGCCCTTTTCTCCCTCAGACTCTCTTCCTCCAGGACCGTACCCTCACTGTTCACCTGGGCACCGCCGAAAAGAACCTCCCAGGGGTTATGGGTACCCTTCTCTTTACCCTGCCTAGGAACAAGGAGGTCGAGTAACCGTTTTTCGGCCATCTTGGCGGCCTTAGCCTCTACTTCAGCCCTTTTCTCTATTTTAACCATTCTCACGGCATTTTCTACCAGTTCCCGGATCATCGATTCAACATCGCGGCCCACATAGCCTACTTCGGTAAAGCGGGTGGCTTCCACCTTTAAAAAGGGTGCCCCCACCAGTTTGGCGAGCCGGCGGGCGATCTCCGTTTTACCAACGCCCGTCGGCCCAATCATAATGATATTCTTGGGTAAAACCTCATCTCGCAGCTCCGGGTTCAGCTTCTGGCGGCGGTAACGGTTGCGCAGGGCCACCGCCACACACTTCTTCGCCTCTTCCTGGCCAATAATGTAGCGATCCAGTTCGGCTACTATCTGCCGGGGCGTAAAATCCAATCATTTTCCCCCCTCAGGGTTAAAGCTCTTCAACAATAATGTTGTTATTAGTATAGATGCAGATGGAGGCCGCAATGTTCATGGCTTCCCTGGCGATCTCCCCGGCCGTCATACTGGTATGGGCCACCAGGGCCCGGGCCGCTGCCAGGGCATAAGGGCCACCGGAACCAATGGCTGCAATACCGTCATCGGGCTCTACAATTTCGCCGTTACCGGAAATAATCAGGAGGTGTTCTTTATCAGCCACAACCAAAAGGGCTTCCAGCCGCCGCAAGAACCTGTCGGTACGCCACTCTTTCCCCAGTTCAACAGCGGCCCGTTGGAGATTGCCATGATAAGTCTCTAATTTAGCCTCGAACTTCTCAAAAAGGGTAAAGGCATCGGCCACGCTGCCAGCGAAGCCTGCCAGGACCCTGTCCTGGTAAAGGCGACGTACCTTTCGTGCCTTGTGCTTCATAACAGTATTGCCGAAAGTCACCTGGCCATCGCCGGCCAGGGCTACCCGACCCTGATGGCGGACGGCGATAACTGTTGTCCCTTCCATGGTCTACCCTCACCTTCGATTATCTATATTATCACGGCTGGCCCGCGGGTGGAACTGGCGGTAAACCTCACGCAGCTGGGACTGGCTGATGTGGGTGTAAATCTGGGTCGTCGCCAGGCGGATATGGCCCAGGAGTTCCTGGACCACCCTCAGATCCGCCCCTCCCTCCAGCAGGTGGGTAGCAAAGGTGTGGCGGATAGTATGGGGGGAAACCCCCCTCCGCAGGGCGGCCTTTTCTACGTAGTGGCTCAGGCGTTCCCGGACTCCCCGGGTTGTTAACCGCCCCCCCAGGTGATTCAAGAAAAGGGCCCTGGGTTCAGGAGGGATACGCCGGGCGGCCAGTTCCGGACGGGCCCGATGTAAATAATTCTCCAGGGCCTTAACAGCATAGCGACCAAGGGGTACCACCCTTTCCCGCCGGCCTTTACCCAGGACCCTGGCATAACCTGCTACCAGATCCAGGTCATCCTGGTCCATGCCTACCAGTTCAGCCACCCGGATACCGGAGGCGTAGAGCGTCTCCAGAATAGCTCGGTCCCTCAAACCCAGGGGAGTAGTCGCCGGGATACTTAAGAGTTTTTCCATTTCAGCATGGCTCAGACAGCCGGGCAATCTTTTCTCCCGGCGGGGGCCGGATAACAGGGCGACGGGGCTGCTCTGTACCTGCCCCGCCCGTAGAAGGAAGCGATAAAAAGCACGCAACGCGGCCAGTTTACGGTTCATGCTTGACCGCTGCTGGCCCAGCTGGTTCAGCCAGCCCAAGTAGCGCCGCACCATCCAGATATCGACTGCTGCAGGGCCTGCTTCCTGGCCCGCGCGTCCTGCTACGAAGGCGGCGAATTGTTCGATATCAGCCCGGTAGGCATCGACGGTACAGGGCGAAGCCTGCCTTTCGCCTTTTAGATACAAAAGAAAACCCTCCAGGGCTTCCCCAAAGGTAACTCCGGGCATTACCTCACCCCCGGACTGCATATATGCTATCATAATCACTTTTAAAGTGCAAGTTAATTGCCGGAAAATTCACCGCTACTGTTCCAGATTTCTAATGCCCTGGCCGCCAGGATCCGGTTACGTTCGACGCGGTTTTTCACCCGGTGTTCCAGGGGCGGCAGGAGACCGTAATTAATATGCATGGGTTGGAAGGGAGTGTGGGTGGGATCCGTTATATAATGCAGAAGGGCCCCGTGGGCCGTGGCCGGAGGAGGAATCAGGGGTTCCTCTCCCCGGGCGAAACGGGTGGCATTGACGCCGGCCACCAGGCCGCAGGCAGCAGATTCTATATAGCCCTCGACACCAGTTAACTGGCCGGCCAGGAAGAGCCAGGGATATCCCTTCACCTGCAGGGTCGGTTGGAGCAGACGGGGTGAATTAACATAGGTATTACGGTGCATCACGCCAAAGCGGACAAACTCGGCTTCCCTGAGACCTGGAATCAGGCGGAAAACTCGCTCCTGCTCCCCCCACTTGAGACTTGTCTGGAACCCCACCAGATTATACAGGGTACCGGCGGCGTTATCCTGGCGCAGCTGGACCACGGCATAGGGCTCTCGTCCTGTGGCCGGGTCGATTAAACCCACCGGCCGCATGGGTCCAAAGCGCAAGGTGTCAGGGCCCCTGGCGGCCATAACCTCCACCGGCATACAGCCCTCAAATACCACTTCGGGCTCAAACTCATGCCGGGGATGGCGTTCAGCTGTCACCAGGGCCTGATAAAAAGCCTCGTATTCCTCTTTATTTAGGGGACAGTTGAGATAATCGTCCTCCCCCCTGCCATAGCGGGAGCCTTTAAAAATACGGCTGTAATCCAGGGATTCAGCGGTAACAATAGGGGCCGCCGCGTCATAAAAATAGAGGTACTCAGCACCGGTAAATTCCTTTAGAGCCCGCACCATGGCCGGTGAAGTCAGTGGCCCGGTAGCAATAATCACCGGGCCGTTATCAGGAATAGCCTGGACTTCTTCTCTAATAACAGTAATCCCCGGGTGGGCTTCCAGTATTGCCGTTACCCTGGAAGCAAATTCCTCACGGTCTACGGCCAGGGCCTTGCCCGCCGGTACCCGGCAGGCTGCAGCTACCTCCATAATCAAAGAACCGGCCTGGCGCATCTCGGCCTTGAGCAGGCCGGCGGCGTTTTCTAGAGAATCAGCCCGCAGGGAATTGGAGCAGACGAGTTCGGCCAGGTATCCTGTACTATGGGCCGGGGTAAGTTTGCCCGGCCGCATTTCCCAGAGTTCAACTTTCATTCCCCGCCGGGCGGCCTGCCAGGCAGCCTCGCTACCGGCCAGGCCGCCACCGATAATAATCACTTTATCAGACAACTTTTCTCCCCTGCCAAATACTATTTTGCCTGCCGGACCTCTTCTACATAGCCACATTCTTTTTGGGGACAAACGAGGCGGCTACCCTGACGTGAGGCCTTCTCTACCAGACGCTTACCACAGCGCGGGCAGGTTTGATTGGTTGGTTTATCCCAGGAAACATAGGTGCAACGGGGATAGTTCTGGCAGCCGTAAAACTTCCGCCCCCTTTTCGTCCGCCGGGCAACGATCTGGCCGCCGCACTCCGGGCAGTTGACGCCGATGGTCTCCAGCAGGGGCTTGGTAAAACGACACTCCGGGAAACCGGGACAGGCCAGGAATTTGCCGTAACGACCCATCTTGACCACCAGGTTGCGACCACAGAGTTCGCATTTTTCCTCGCTGACCTCTTCCGGCACCTCCACCGTACCTATCTCAGCCTCAGCCTTTTCCAGGACCTCCTCGAAGGGGCCATAAAACTCCGCCAGCACCTGGCGCCAGGATATCTTCCCGGCTTCAATGGCATCCAGTTGCTCTTCCATATGGGCCGTGAATTCAACGTCTATTATTTTCGGGAAATGTTCCTTTAACAAAGCGACGACTACCCGGCCCAGTTCCGTGGGAACAAATTGTTTCTGCTCCCTGGTGACGTATCCCCGCTGGAGGATGGTTTCAATGGTCGGCGCATAGGTACTTGGTCTGCCGATACCCAGTTCCTCCATAGTCTTGACCAGGGTAGCTTCAGTATAGCGAGGCGGGGGCTGGGTGAAGTGCTGTTTGGGTTCCAGGGATTGCAGTTTCAGGGTCTGGCCTGTGGCCAGGGGTGGCAACCGCTGCTCCTGGTCCTTATCTTCACCATCCCTGCCCTCCTGGTAAACCTTTAGAAAACCCGGAAACTTGACGACCGAACCCGTCGCCCGGAAAAGACACGGCCCGGCAGTAATATCCACCGTCACGGTATCCATCACAGCCGCCTGCATCTGGCTGGCAACAAAACGCTCCCAGATAAGATTATAAAGGCGAAACTGATCGCGGGTCAGGATGTTTTTCAGGGACGCCGGCTCACGCCAAACTGAGGTCGGCCGGATGGCCTCATGGGCGTCCTGGATATCTTTGCGCCCCTTATACTGACGTAAACCTTCCGGAACATATTCCGAGCCGAAGCGTTCCATCAGAAAATCGCGGGCTTCCAGCTGAGCCACACTGGCCACCCGGGTGGAATCCGTACGGATATAGGTGATAAGACCTACAGGGCCCTGGCCGCCTCCCAGGTCAATACCCTCGTAGAGTTGCTGGGCCACCTGCATGGTACGCCGGGAGGTAAAGTTTAATTTCCGGTAGGCTTCCTGCTGCAGGGTACTGGTAGTAAAGGGAGCAGCCGGATTTTTCCGGCGTTCCCGCTGCTTTACTTCAGCTACAACATAGGTGGTTCCTTCCAGGGAATGAAGAATTGACTCCATTTCCCCTTCGTTTTTAACATTTAAATCCTCGCCGGCATATTTCACCAACCTAGCAGGAAAAGCCTCACCCTCGTTCTCCGGCAATAGCCAGGCTGTAAGGCTCCAGTATTCCTCCGGTTGAAAGGCTTCGATTTCCTGCTCCCGGTCGACTATCAAGCGCACGGCTACTGACTGCACCCGGCCGGCACTTAAACCTTTACGGACTTTGCGCCAGAGGAGAGGGCTTAAACGGTAACCTACCACCCTGTCCAGGATGCGCCGCGCCTGTTGGGCATCTACCCGGTCCTGGTCGATCTTCCGGGGTTTCTTGACCGCTTCCTGGATGGCATTGCGGGTAATCTCGTTGAATTCGATCCTGATGGCTTCATCAGGAAGGCCAAGGAGGTGCTGAAGGTGCCAGGCAATGGCCTCTCCTTCACGATCCGGGTCCGGGGCCAGTAAAACCCTCTGGGCCTTCTGGGCGGCAGCCCGCAGTTCCTTGACAATTTCACCCTTGCCCCGGATGGTTATATAACGGGGTTCAAAATTATTTTCCACATCAACGCCGAACTGGCTTTTGGGTAAATCCCGGACATGCCCCATGGACGGCTTGATGGTATAATTCTTACCCAGGAATTTGCCAATGGTTTTTGCCTTGGCCGGGGACTCCACGATAACCAAGGTCTTGGCCAACATACACCCTCCTTAGCAACGCACATAAAAACCTCCCGGCAACCGCCGGATCAATTGCTTCATCTCCAACATGATTAAAGCTGTATTAAGTTCACCGGCCGGTAAACCAGTGGCCGCCATAATGACATCCAGGTGAGATGGGGTCGCCTCCAAAACGGCCAACACCTTCTCCTCGATAGCGTTCAGGGTTACAGAGGCCCGAGTTTCTTCCCGGGGTAAACTCCATAGCGACCGGGGCTCATATTCTTCCAAAATATCTGCTACGCCGCTTACTAACTTGGCTCCTTGCTTAATCAAATCGTGTGGGCCCTGGCTATAACGGCTGGTGATGGGACCTGGGACCGCAAAAACATCGCGGTTTTGCTCCAGGGCCAGGTCGGCAGTTATGAGGGCGCCGCTCCTGGCCGCCGCCTCGACTACCACTGTCCCAGCCGTCAGGCCGCTGATAATCCTGTTCCTGGCCGGAAAATGGCCGGCATCCGGCGGCGTCCCTGGGGGAAACTCCGAGATAATTGCCCCGTGTTCCATAACCTGGCGGTAGAGTTCCCGGTGTTCCCGCGGGTAAACTATATCAACGCCGCAGCCAAGGATGCCCCAGGTCAATCCCCCGCCCTTGATGGCGCCCCTATGGGCAGCAGCATCAATACCCCGGGCCAGGCCACTGACTACCCCTACGCCAGCCTCCGCCAGGCCGGCCGCCAGTTCTTCGGCCACCTTCAGACCGTAGGCCGTCGCCCGGCGGGTACCAACAATGGCTATCTTAAAGCCTTCCCCCGGCAACCGGCTGCCCCGCCAGTAAAGAACCGGGGGCGGGTCGTAAATACGTTTCAATTCCGGAGGATAGACTTCTTCTTCGATGGTTATGACCCCGATGCCGGCAGCAGCCAAGGAAACCATTATTTTCTCCGGATGTACCTGGCGGCGCCAATTTAGCAGGGAAACTGCTCCTTTACCCAGGCCCTCCAGGGTTAAGAGTTCCCCTTCCGGAGCCTCCCAGGCAGCCCGGGCACCGCCAAAGTATTTGACCAGTTGCAGGACCCGGCGGGCTCCCAGGCCGGGTGTCTGCTGCAGGGCTACCCAGAATGGTTTTTCCTCCATGGTTTCTCCCCTGTCCCTATCTACAAAGTAATCGGAGCCACATGGTACGGTTTCTTAAAAGGATATCTATTTTTTACCGGCCCGTCAAGGTCGCATTCGAGAAGTTGCTCCCGTAAATGCGCCGGCAGCCAGCCCTTTTGAGTATTCTGACCAACAGGCAACCCCTTCATACTAACCCAAACTCTGGCGCAGTATCCGGACCAGATCGGCCCGGGTCCCCTGGCGGGCCGTCCAGGCCATACTGCTGGCCCCGGTTACCAGATCCGCCATGCGTTCCAATTCCTTCTCCGGATATTTTCCCGGCACCGGCAGGAGTAGCCGGATCATCTGTTGCACCTCTGCCAGGGAGGTCATCCCTAAAACAGTCAGGATGCGAGCGACCTTCACCGGTTCCGCCGGTTGTACGAACTCCAGGTAGGCTGCCAGCAGGAGGCCATTGGCCCGGCCATGGGGGATATTATGGCTGAAGGTTAGAGGATAACCCAGGGTATGCAGGATGGTCGTACGCGTCTGGGCAATGACCATGCCACCAAGGGTGGAAGCATACATGAGATCGTACCTGGTAGCAGGAGTCAACTCTCCCCTCACCAGGGCTTCCTTATGCCTGGCGAAGAGGCCCATGGCCTCAAGGGCCAGAGTATCGCTTAAAGGCGTCGCCCGCCTGGACAGGTAACCCTCGATGGCATGGCTCAGGGCGTCCAGGGCGGTATCAATGGTAACCTCCAGGGGGAGAGAGGCGGTATAACGGGGATCCACCAATGCTGCCAGGGGAAAACAGCGGTCGTCACTAAAGCCCTTCTTGATTTTCTTTTCCGGCAGGGTAAAAACGGCATGCTGGGTGACTTCGCTCCCGGTGCCGGCAGTAGTCGGTATAGCAATCACAGGTAGAGGCGGCTCCGGTAGCTCAGCCTCATAAAGGGCGGTTGCCGGTACTTTGTTGGTTGCCAGGAGGGCGATGGCTTTGGCCGTATCCAGGGGAGAACCACCGCCAATTCCGATGATAAAATCCGCCCCCTCGCTGCGGGCCATTTCAACACCCCGGCCCACTACTTCCAGGGTGGGGTTAGAAGGGACCTGATTGAAGGTCGCCAGGGTTATATCTAGTTTCTTGGCCAAGGCTTCAATATCGGCCATAGCACCGCTGGCTGTAGCGCTGTGGCGCCCGGTGACTACCAGGGCCCGGCGGCCCCTGCCTTTAAGAAAGACGCCATGATTGTTAACAGCCCCTTCGCCAAAAAAGACCTTTGTTGGTAAATAAAAACTGAAGGACATGACTATCTGTCTCCTCCAAAAATAGGTTTGTAACCTTACCCACCAGCCCCTTACATCAACCGAGCTTTTTATAGTTCGCTGACGGGGGCGGCAGCCCCCATGAGGGGCGAAGGTCCAACCTGCATATATGCCCAGGGGATGCCCCTGGGCGCTCAATCATTTGGTAAATAAACTGTATGAGGTGCTTATTTACCGATCAAAATAAATATTCTTCCCTGTGGCGGAGATGGGGATGCCGGCAATGACTTCGGCATCCATAAGGCCTGTTTTCCGGGCAACAACGCCGATACGGTACATAACGCGGTTGTCGACATTGAGGATACCGGCCGTCTTGGCGGCCGATCCCAGGGCAATACCCAGGTCTATGAGACGCCAGGCGCAGATAGGGCCGGCAAACTCCGGGCCTTCATGGGGTCCTTCCAGGTCGGCACAACGGGCAGCACCGCAGGCGCCGCAATCCAGGCCAGCCTTGGCTGCTTTCTTTAGCCCCACCAGGAGGACGGCATCAGAACGACGGACGTTCTCGCCATCGCGGTCAAAGTTTTTCTTGCCCTTCTCCTGGCCATAACGGGTCATCGCTATAGCCAGTTGCTCCAGGGAATCCCCCTGAAGGATCTTTAGTTCAATAAAATCTTTACCCCCGGCTTTGGGGGCCGTCCGGGCAGCAATAGCCATCAACTCGGCAACCAGTTCCATTGCTTTAAATTCCGGCATGATGAAAAACCTCCTCTGCATATTTTTTACCCTATCTTCCGCATCCTACCCTAAAACCGAATAAAAATTGAATTTGTTATGCCGGCAAAACATTATAGTAAAACTTCCAACCTTATATTTCAAGGCTCCTGAGCAAGGAATGAAATTTAAGTTTTACGCCCTCTCACCCCAGTCCAGGCTGCGGTACTGGATGGCTTCAGCCAGGTGGGCTGCGGTGATTGTTTCCTCCCCGGCCAAGTCGGCTATAGTGCGTGCCACTTTGAGCAAACGATCATGGGCACGCATAGAGAGGCCTAATTTATTGAAGGCATCCCGTAATATGCTCCGGGCCTGGGGTGCCAGTCGGCAAAAGCGATGCACCTGCTGGGGAGTCATGGCGGCATTACAGGTAACCCCGGTACCCTTTAACCTTTCCAACTGGCGCTGGCGGGCAATTTGTACTCTTTTTCTCACGGTAACTGAATTTTCTGCCGGGATCACGGCTTCAACCTCCCTGTAGGTCAAACGGGGCACCTCCAGGTGCAGGTCAATGCGATCCAGTAGAGGTCCGGATAACCTCTTCCGGTATTGCGCTACTTGATGGGGGGTACAAAGGCATTCCTTTACCTGGTCACCATAATACCCGCATGGACAGGGATTCATACTGCCAACTAAAAGAAAATCAGCAGGATAAGTAATAGCCGCGGCTACCCTGGAAACAGTGACCACCCGGTCCTCCAGGGGTTGGCGCAGGGCCTCCAGGACATCACGGCGATATTCGGCCATTTCGTCCAGGAAAAGGACGCCGTGGGTGGCCAGGCTTACCTCGCCGGGTTTGGGGAACCGCCCGCCACCAATGATGCTGGCTGTTGAGGCAGTATGATGGGGAGTACGGAAGGGGCGTTCCGTTACCAGCCCCTGGCCCGGGGCCAGTAAACCAGCGGCACTGTAAATCTTGGTCACCGTCAGAGCTTCTTCATAGGTTAAGGGGGGCAAAATGGTAGGCAGACTCCTGGCGAGCATGGTTTTCCCGGCCCCGGGACTGCCGATAAGGAGGATATTATGGCCACCGGCAGCGGCTATTTCCAGACCGCGTTTGGCGGCCACCTGACCTTTGATGTCGGCCAGGTCCACCCCTCTGCAGGCCGGCGGCGGACTATCTCCTGCAGCCTTTATTTCCTGTAATTCACCCTCTCCCCGCCAGTAAGCCACCACCTGGGCCAGGCTTTCGGCTGCCAGCACCCTTAAGCGGGTAGCCAGGGCGGCTTCATTGGCATTGGCGGCCGGGACGATAAAAATAGCCCCGGGCTGGATCTCCTGGAGGGCCAATGCCATAGGCAAAACCCCGGGAATGGGCCGCAAGCTCCCCTCCAGGGAAAGCTCGCCTACAGCATAAATGGCCAATTCTGGTCCGCTACCGATAGCTTCTGCAGCCATCAGGATACCAAGGGCAATCGGCAAATCATAGATTGGACCTTCTTTTTTGATGTCACCAGGGGCTAGATTAACAATAATCCGGCGGAGCGGAAAGTCAAAACCCGAATTTTTAATAGCTGCTCGCACCCGTTCCCGGGCCTCCCTCACCGAGGGATCCGGCAGCCCCACTATATCACAAAGGGGCAAACCATTACTGATGTCCACCTCTACCCGTACGCTCTGCCCCTCCAGGCCTACCAGGACGACTGAGTTAACAATGGCCAGCATTTTGAACCCCCAGGTGGTTTTATGTCCAATATTTGCTATTCGCCACCAGAACGGGAGTTCCTGCTAAGGTGGTGAAAAAGACTAATCATTAATACTGGGCGGTACCACTACCTGGGTTGGTTATGGAATCTTGGCCTATAATTTACACTGATTGGCAACAATGGTATAACATAATGGATGAAACAGTTAGAATTCTACTCGATCTACAGTCCGGAAATAACATTTTCCCCTATGTGATGCAAAAAATGGACTTTTTCAGGGGGAACTAACTAAGGCGGCAAAAATTATTGCTACGGATATGTTTTTTTCATGGAAGTCTAGAGTATCTCCCGCTCACATTCTTTTGTAACTCAGGAAATCAACACCTGAACTTTAGCCTGGACTTCTGCTACCACCCCTGCCGGGACTTTACAGGCAAATTGCGCCTCCCTTGCCCGCCAGTCAAGGCTTTTTACCTGGTCTGCCAGGATCACTCCGGTAATCTTTAAACCAGCCGGTATCTCTACTTCAAAGGGATAACCCTTCGCCTTTGTAGTAACTGGGCAAAAAAGGGCCAGTCCCACTTTGCCGTTATAAAGTTGCGGTGAAATTACCAGCGCCGGCCGCCTGCCAGCTTGCTCATGTCCTGCCCGAGGATCAAACTGGAGCCAGACTATATCACCACGTTCGGGAATATAGGTTTCCATCTCGTTTACCATATTTCCCGCCCAACCTGAGGCCCAGTATCTATTTCACTATGAATATTTTCAGGTTTAACCCGGGCTAACATTTGTTCCAGGCTGTATTGTTTGCGGCGGATAATTATCGCATCCTCATCTACCTGTAAATCAACCGGTGTGCCTTCTCTAAGGCCGATTTTTTGGGCTAGCGACAAAGGGATACGTATCCCTAAACTATTGCCCCACTTTTGCACATGAGGTTGCATAACGATTTTCACTCCTTCTTTGTTTATACATAGTATATACTTTTAATGCTATGGATACAAGTAAGAAATAAGGGGGACGCAAATACTAGCGTCACGTCTCCTACCTATTTTTTAGACTTTTTATCTGTACAATTTGACCAACACTTTCACAAACCGGCAGGCCGTTGCTAATATCGACCTCTACCCGTACGCTCTGCCCGCCAGGCCCACGAGGACGACGGAATTGACAATGGCTAACATAGTTAATTTTGCTATTCGCCGAAAGACATAAGAGTTCATGCTGAGATGGTAAAATAGACTACTCATAAATAACCTCGAGGTCTTTGTCTTTGATACGAATATTAGCCTGGCGCAAAAGTTCGTTAGTATAATCTTCCCAGCGATTTTCAACCATGTACCGGAACTCGTCCCCGCGGATTTCCGGGTGTTTATTGCCCCAATCCGCTTTAAACTTTTCCCGTAAACGGCTAATGGGCATGGTTCGCATGAGCCTTTGCACCCGGTATTCTGTTAGCGCTTCCGGACTGGTAAAGCCCATCAATTCCATGAACTTCTTTTCAACCTCTTGCAGCCTTTCTATCTCTTCCTTGGCCTTTGCGTCTTTAAGCGCCTCTTTTAGGGATTCCTGGGAAAGGGTCTCTATTTCCTGGTAACGCCGCCGGGCCTCGTCTATAGAAACTTCATATCCCTCTTTAACCGCTTCCTGGTACAGAACCTCTTCCCGCACCAGCCGGTTAAAAGCCTCATTCTTCTCCCCTGTCATTTCGCTTTGACGTTTTGCCCGCAGGTAGTAACGCTTTTCTTCTGGCGACATCTTGGACCAGTCCCGTCCGGATTGCTTAAGAAACTCGTCTATAGAAACAGTTCCTGATTGAACCCTCATTTCAGCCATTAATTGCATTCTAAGCATTTCTTTTTCCAGAGCTTCCTTATTTATTGGTTGACCATTTACAAGGGCTACTGCCTCCTCGATTTCTTTTGGCGATTGAGAAGATCGGGCGCAGGCTGTAAAGGCGAGGATTGATAGTAAGGTCATAACGATTAATGCTTTCAACAGGATCCGATTGTTGCCGGCGAGCACATTATCCCCTTCTTCCATGCGGTACATTTGCAAGTTATACCCGATCGCTTTAACCAGGTTAGCGATTACCTCTCGTAGTACCAGCGGCGGCCTAAACATGGCTGTTTCATGGACACCGGCGCCGGAAACCTCTATGCCTAGCCGGCGAGCTTCGGTCATGGCCCGTAAAAGGTGAAAATCATGGGTGACGATAACGGCACTTTTCCAACCGTGTTTGCGCATAATGTTGAGGGCCCCAACCAGGTTTTCCCTGGTGTTGCTCGAAGTGACTTCCTCATAAATTACATTGGCAGGTATACCATGGGAAATAAGAACCTGCCGGGCGGCGCTTCCTTCCGGGGTAGGATTAGATCTCCCAATGCCACCTGTCGTAATTAGCGTCGCTGCATATACCTGTTGATAAAGAGTTTCGGCCAGTGTAATACGTTCCATTAAAGCCGGGCTTGGACCATTCGCCCAAACAGCAGCACCTAACACTATAATCACATCAGCTCGCTTGGGAGCCGTGTTCCACCCAAACCATTCGATATACCAGTACGTACTACCTAATATCAAGGTAATTAAGGCGGCAAAAATTATTGCTATGGATATGTTTTTTTTCATAACAATTCTTGAGTTTCTTCCCACCTTCAAAAATGCTTTACTTATTCCCTTTTCCCAGTTCTTTAAGGCAATCTAATTGCAACTATTCCTATTTCGGGCATTTCGTGAGGAAGCTTTATCCAAATTTTCCTGGGAGCCCGTGGGGTTTGGTGCCTGTAAGATAAAATGAATATAGAAGGACTATCCCAAAGCCAATTAATGTCAAGCTAAGTAAAATGTTAATAAAACTGAAACGTCTTGGTCGAAAATGTACTTGAACTTCCGGGTTATCAGTGTAGACCCTTGCTGGCCTAATTAGTTGTAATATACCAAGCAAAATGCTAAGAATGCCAAAAATAAGCGTAAGCATTATTCTCCACCCCCTGCTTATTATTCCTTTTCTCTTAAAGGCCTCCAGTGGCACCCTTTCCACGCCCGGCTGCCACTGGATAAGCTGAACCCCGGAGGTTAACCTACCCCTCGCTGCCGCTGCGTTACGTTGGTAATGCTATTGTACCAGATCTTTTCCAGGTGACGGCGGTATTGGCTTCGGGTACTGGTATTTCTATGTTAAGGGGTGTGACCACCCCCAACTCCTGGGCCCTCGTTAAACCCGGGGTCATCGCTGCCAGGTATTGGTCAACCTCTGTCTACGAGCGGGCTTGATTAAACCTCTTGATCACGAGAGTAGTCAATTATTCCACTATCCCCAAAACTATTAATAATGCGGTCTAATTGGTTTTAGAGGTCTTTATTTAGTATGACGCTTCTATATGCTAAAAGGTTCCTGGTCACGGGCAGTTATAATTTATAGCAGCCCCCGATGTTCGGGATAACCTACACCAGGGGCACCTCAGGCTCCCCCGTTAATCATAACGGCAACCTCAGGCATCCCAATAGCTGCCAGACTAGGCTCCTCCACCGGGCGCCGCCGGAGTAACGGCCAGGAGATACATCCCCAGGATTTCCTGGCCGGCACCTCCACCGTTATATGATTTCAACTTGCCAGGAATCTACTATTTTCGTTAATATAGTAGGCGCGTAACGCCTTTCGATGGTCACGCCACGAAAATAAAAAATCCCGCCTAAACCGGGATTAATTTATTGGCTATGTCTGCCCAGATTACTTATACGCCTCACCTCTCGGCAAAATAGCGCCTATTTCGGTTATACACCGTTCTCTATTCTGCCGGAAGATAATCCGCCATTGTCCCACGCGGCACCTTAATTGCCCGGGCCTGCCCACTAGTGCCCGGATATCACCTTCAGGCGGGTATTTCCTAAGTCCTTCAATCGCCCCCGCCAGACGTTCCCTTGTATTGCCATCCACTTTAGCCAGTGTCTTTCTGGCTTGAGACGATAAAACCACCTTATAATCCGAGTTCATTTTTAACCTCTTCCCAGGACATACCTTCGCCGCGTTCGATTTCAGCAAAGCCCTCATCAACTATTTCTGCTTCTTCTGGTGTTAGTTGCTCCTGGGGCCATATCATTGACTCAACAATAATTCTTAAAGCTTCTAACTGTTTATAACTAAGCCTGTCAAGCAAAGACTTTATTTCTTCAGCTGGTGTTGCCATTTTTACCACCTTCCCTGCCCCCATTTTACCCCAGCATTACCATTTAATCAATATTGCCCGACCTCTCTCCCTGATTTTTACTTTTCTTCTCCTGTTATCAATCCCCTTCACTATGGCTACTCCTTTTTGGTATATGCGGGTCTGTGAAGCACTTTGAAAGAGTGCAAGTGGCCTGGTCAGAGGCCGATCCGACGGGGTGCCCAGAGGAGAATTCGAGCTGGAACTGGAATTTGTAGCGGCCCCCTAAGCCCGAAGGGACCCAGGGGGGTACTGGGGAGATGGCGGCCAGGGAACTTCTGGGGATGTACACGGCTTTATCCCATTGCGGACGCCCTAACCCGTGCCCCTCAAGGCCCACGAGAACGACGTCCTGTCCGGAATTCTTTAAAAACTCGTCTATGTTAAAAACAGCTTCTGATTGAATTTTAATTAAATCGAATATGCTTCACCAGCGTACATACCATAAAGCCCAGAAAGGGATAATAGACTAAGAAAGGAGGAATAACATGTTCAAGCACGATAAGAAGCTGCTAGAAATGGTGCGTGTGGAACGCCCGAACCCAAACTACGCGGCGCTTTTGCAGGAACAAATCGGGGGGCCACACGGTGAGTTGAAAGCCGGGTTGCAATACCTGGCCCAAAGTTTTCGCATTCAAGACCCGGCCATCAAGGATATTTTCCTTGACATCGCCGCGGAGGAACTCAGTCACCTGGAAATGGTATGTACAGCGGTCAACCTCTTGAACGGCCATGAACCCCAGGCCATGAACGCCACCATCGGCAATGTTCAGGCGCATGTAACGACCGGGCTCAATCCCTTTTACAGCAACGCCTCCGGCCAGGTGTGGACCGCGTCCTACATTGAAGCCACCGGTGACCTGCCAGCGGACCTGCTTTCCAACATCGCCGCCGAACAACGTGCCAAGGTTGTTTATGAATATCTGCACCGGCAAATCGCGGATCGGTATGTGCGGCAGATGATCGACTTCCTGTTGAACAGGGAAGAGGCGCATAACACCATGTTCCGGGAATGCTTCCAGAAGGTCAGGGGCACCGGCTCCACCCAGGATTGGGGTGTGGACAAGGACGCCCGGCTCGTTTTCAACCTGTCCACACCCGGCAACTATGTGGGTTCCTCCCTGCACAACCCGCAACCACCGTCCTTTGCCGAGCCGCAAATCCCGCCCCAGTAAAATAGTTGGGGCGGCTTTGGCAGCTTCTTATCTCGAGGCCGAAAAGAAGATAAGAGGGAACCTCCAGGGGCCGGAATGCCTGGTTCAGGCATTAGCCTGGTTCCCGGATGCCTGTGGCCCCTGCCCTGCAGAAGTACCTTTCTCATTCTTCGTCTTCGGATAGAGGCAAGCTGCAACTCATTACCCTTATAAATATTTCCAGCAAAGTAGAAGTATTTAAGCTTGGATAAAATACCATTTTGGGGTCATGATAACTTATGCCTACTGTTTAAGGAAAGGGGGCGAACAGTAATGGATATCAATAATTTTGACCAATGGCTCGACACCCTGGGGGCTGCGCTCGATAAAGCAAAGTCCATGGGAATGCCGCAAAAGATTCTCGAAAAATCGGCGGCAAATTTAGGGGATTTCCTGGCAGAAAATATAAACCCGGATATTCCTGAAAACCGGTTCCTGCGGGATCTATGGGAAGTTGCTGATAAAGACGAAAAAGAGGCTATTGCTGGCGCCATGATAAAAATGGTGGAAAAAAGGAAAGTTCATTAACGCTACATTATTTAAACCCGTTATTGACAGAACCCTAAAAGTTGCCGGGTTCTGTTAATTTTTATACCACTAGGGGTGTTCTAATGCTGCGAAAATCCTGGTTTTATTTACGCAGAAAAAAGAAGGCCAGACCTAGCCCGGGGAAGGATCAATTGGCGTCTCCCCTGGTAGATGAAGGTAAAGCTATCGCTCTTCCTTTCCAGCGTTCTTTAGAAGCCAACTTAAAAATCTTACAAGAAATTTTTAGCGATTGCCAGGATGTCGTCTACCGCAGGATGAAAATCGGTGGTACAGGTGGATTGGCAGCTCTATTAGTTTATGTAGATGGCCTGGTAGATAACGAGATTATCGATACCCAAATTGTCAAGTCTCTCTTGCTTGAAGCCCACCAGGCAACCCCTGCCTTCACTCCAGATGGGAAGTTCTTCTACCAGGTGCGTGATTCCTTGTTAACAGTTGCCAATGTCCGGGAGATAGCCAATTTCCGTGAAGCTGCCTTTTGTATTTTAAGTGGCTTTGCTCTCTTGATCCTGGAAGGCAGCAATAAAGGTTTGGCCCTGGAGGTTTGCGGTTGGGAACACCGTGGGGTTGAAGAACCTCAAAACGAGGCGGTGATCCGTGGCCCCCGGGATGGTTTTTCCGAGAGCTTCCGTACTAATACGGCGCTTTTACGGCGGCGCCTCCGCGATCCCCAGCTCAAGCTAAAGACCTATTTTCTAGGGCGGCGCAGCCAGACTGCAGTGGGACTATTGTACTTGAAAGGTGTAGTTGATCCTGAGTTGGTGGCGGAAGTAGAGGGACGACTTAAAAATATTGATATTGACGGCATCCTGGATAGCGGTTTTATCGAACAGTTAATTGAGGACTGCTGGTACTCTCCTTTTGCTCAAATCCAGAGTACAGAAAGACCTGACGAGGCGGCTGCCGCCCTCCTTGAAGGCAGGGTCATAGTCTTAACAGATAATACCCCTTTTGCCCTGCTCATTCCCGCTACCTTTAATTCCCTGATGCACAGCCCGGAGGACTTTTATCATCGCTGGTTGATTTCATTCCTTATCCGGAGCTTGCGTTTTTTGGGAACTGTCCTGGCGCTCATTCTCCCCTCCCTATATATTGCCATGGTTTCCTTTTCTCCGGAAATGATACCCACTTCCCTGGCCATTTCTATAGGTGCCGGGCGGGAAGGGTTGCCTTTTCCCTCAATAGTAGAAGCTTTAATAATGGAGGTTGTCCTGGAGCTTCTCCGAGAAGCAGGGATCCGTTTACCCGGTCCTTTAGGCCAGACCCTGGGCGTAGTGGGAGCCCTGATCCTCGGCCAGGCGGCAGTTCAGGCCAACATCGTCAGTTCTGCCATGGTCATCGTCGTAGCCTTGACAGCTATAAGTGGCTTTGTTGCCCCTAGATTTGATGCCGCCATAGCTTTACGGATTCTCCGTTTCTTTCTTATGGTGATGGCGGCATTTTTAGGACTCTACGGCATCATACTTGGGCTGATGTTAATCCTGGCCCACCTGGCTTCCCTAAAAAGTTTTGGTGTGCCCTACCTTCAACCATGGGCACCGTTACGGGTACCTGATCTTAAAGACAGTGTTTACCGTGCCGCTTTTTTTAAACAACGCTGGCGCCCTTTCTACCTTAAACCACGTGAAGTCAAAAGAATTGGTGACAGGGTGAAGAAAAATTGAAGGCTACAGCCTTATTTTTAACGATTATTATTACTGCCGTGGTAACAACTGGATGCTGGGATAATCTGGATCTAGAACGACGTGCTCTGGTTCTGGGAGCGGCAGTGGATCTATTATCAGTCGAGAACGGCTCGCAACAAAATGAGCAAATTGAGCTGACTTTGGAAATGCCAATTTTACGCCGTATGGCTGCCAGGTCTAGTGGTGGGGGGGGGGTGGGGGTGGAGGAGGCGATGAAAAGGAGCTACCAACCTGGCAATTGACCTTAACCGGGCTTACTGTAGATGAGGCCATATCCAACGCTGCTACCAGATCTGAACGCAGGATCTTTTTAGGCCACCAAAAGGTGATAATCATAGGTAAGGAATTGGCGAGACGCCACAACCTCATGGAAGTGCTGGATTTCTGGCCTCGCAACCGCGAGGGATACCTGGCGATCACGGTACTGTTAACCGATGGGCGAGCCGGCGATTTGTTTACCGCCCAGCCAAAATTTGCCCGTAGTGTTAGCATGTTTTTGCAGGAGCAGGCTGAACGCCAGTTGAGGACTTCTCGTTTTATCAAACATAACCTGTCCGACTTGATTGCAACCGTTAATGCCGGGAGGGATATTTTGATAGCGCGAGCGGCTCTGGTGAAAGGAAAAGATGCCCCGGAATTACAGGTAAGCGGGACGGGAGTAATAAAAGAAGGAAAACTGGTTGGCTGGCTCAATCCGGCGGAAACCCAGGCGGCTGTCTGGGTTTCCGGGGAATTTAAGGGGGGCGAGATCCTGGCTCTGCCTATACCTGAACTTGCCCGCATTTTAAGTCTTAAGCTCAACAAGATAAAGGCGGATGTCCACCCTCAATTTACAGGAGAAGGCGTTAGCATGGCTATCAAATTAGATATTAACGCCGACATTACGGAAACAATGGGTAACAGGTCGCCCCTGGGGGCAAAGGATCTACCCCTGATAGAGTCGCAAGCTGGCGAAGAGATTAAACAACGAGTCCAGCAGGTGGTAGGAAGGTTGCAACGGGAATACCAGGCTGATGTTCTTGGGTTCGGGCATAAAATTGAGCAAAGTAACCCTCGTCTGTGGGAAAACATTAAGAATAACTGGCGGCAAATTTTTATGCAGATGCCTGTATCAGTGGATGTAAAGATTAAAATTCGTCATACGGGCATGGTGAGCTAGAGATTGCGGGAAAGAATTGGAACGAACGAAGCCACCTTTTTAATTGTTGCGGCAATGATTGAAGTGGGGACGTTAAAAGGGGCCAGGAATATTGTTGAAAAAGTCGGGGTGGACACCTGGCTGGTATCTCCCCTGGAAACTATATTCAGCCTCGGAGCTATTTACCTCCTGACCGCGCTTGTTATGAAATTTCCTGACCTGGACCTAGTTGGTTTTAGCCGCCGCCTGGTAAGCAAGTGGCTGGCCTGGCTTTTAGGTTTAATAGTTTTAGTTTACTGGGTTGGTTTAACGGCCGAGGTCGGCCGGGTAACTGCTGATACTATTAAGAGTTCTTTGTTGTCGCACACACCCGATGCAGTAGTGTTATCTTCTTACCTGCTGGTAGCGGCCTACCTGGCTGGAAAGGGTTTAGAGCCCCTGGCACGTGCTTCTATCATCATTGTTATTTTTACTTTACCCATCACCTTGCTTCTCTTTGCCCTGGTTATACCGCGAATCCATCTGGACAACTTCTTACCCATCTTGCCCCATGGACCCTGGCCGGTGATAAAGCTGGCTTTATGGCGGATTAGTAACGCTGAAGAGATGAGTCTTTTCCTTATCCTGGTTCCTTTTTTAAAGGAACCCCGGCGAGCCTGGCGTGCCGCCAGCTATGGCTTTTTAACAGTCATGGCAGTAGTGATCACCATTATAACTACCTGTCAGGGGGTTCTGGGGGTAGATCAACTGAAGTATACGCTGATTCCAGGTTTAACTGTGACGCAACTGGCAGAATTCGCTGGAGCCTTTATCGAACGGATTAGCCTGATATTCATTTCTGTATGGATTATTTTAGTCTTTCCTACCGCCTCGGCTCTCCTCTGGGCAAGCTCATATTTGCTAGGCCGCCTCTTAAACTTAAAAGACTATAAAATGTTGGCTTTTTACCAGTTACCCGTAGTTTATTACTTAGCCTGGCGGCCCGGTAATCCCTTTGAAGTTAAAAGCTTCTTTTTCTTTCTTCAACCCCTGGGCCTGGTGGTATTGGTAGGCATCCCCTCCTTACTTTATCTTGTTGCCCTTTTTCGTTGTCGCGCTCGGTGAGACCCCTGGGGGCTTAAAACAATCCAGGTACTGCACACCTGCTAAGGCTTCCCTGGCCACCTTTTAGCGCTATGTGACCAGTACCCTGACCTAGCCGAATGTGCTATTATGCTGCTTTCCTGTCCTGATTAATTGTGAGAAATTCTTAACCCTGCCAGGAGTCATGGGCATGGCTCGGGACCAAAGAATAGAGCCCCGGGCCATGCCTACCGCCAAGCCTGGGGCTCAGGAGCTTAACTGAACGCTATCAAAGTTTATTTTAGCTTGTTGCTCCACCGGATTTGGATACCATAAAATTTACTTTACATGGTTTGGAAATTTGGTCAAATCAAGTTGCTGTAAATGATTTAGAATCTGGGTGGCCTTATCCTGGCTTATCTTGCCTTGAGCTACCTCCTGATCCAGTTTGGACTTCACGGCCTTGATTATACTCTCTTTGATCTGGTCTAAACTCAGGCCCTTTTCGGTGGCCAACTGCTGAAGGGATTTACCATTTTTAAACTCCTGTGTAAGTTGCTGGGGTGTCATTCCCAGGGCTGAGGCGATAGCATCCAGGTTATGCAAACCCCTCATGCCAGGGTGAGAATCCTCGGGGTCAAACATCCCGTGTAAACCGGGAAAACGTCCCTCTGCAATCTCTTGCTTTATTTTTTGCCCCTGATCGGCGGTAATTAACCCTTCGGAAACAGCGGTATCAACAGTTTGTTGTCCGGCGGTTTTTAAATCATTCACAAGCTGATCCTGGCTGATGCCCAATACCCCGGCCAATTTTTCCAGGTAAATCTGTTGTAGACTCGTCTGGGGCTTGGCGGAAGTGTCTCCCTGGGCCAGGGCAATACCCGTCACGCCCAGGCCCATAATCAGCGCGGCCGCAAGTGTTAAGCTGAGATACTTTTTTAATTTGCTCATTCTTAACATCTCCTCGCATTTAATTTCATCAATTAGGGAAAGGTGCGCTTATGTAACTGCTGGTTTCATATCGATTTCCTCCTTTCAGCTTGTACTATACCCCTCTTTTATTAAACTTATATGAGATTAACCTAAGAAATACCTAAGAAGAAATTCTAACGCAGGCCTAGCCATAAAAACCCTTCACCAACGCTACTTTCCCCGATGTATTACCTGACAACCCGCCGCTCTACCCCAAAACCGCAGCGAATACCCAACTTTTCCTCCTCGCCGCCAGCAGAAAGCTGCTCCATGAAGCGACCAGCATAAAACATACCTGGGCGTCAAGTACCAGGGAGCCACTACCCACAAGCCCGACCGTTCCGGCGTGTAAGAAGGAACGCCGGAAAACCGCCTTCAGCTTTCCCGGCCTACACCGTGGAGAACGGCCCTGTGCTCCCGCCACTTACCCCACGGGAAACTATTCCTTAGATTCCCGGCTTCACCAACAATAAAGCGGGTGTAGCGGTTACTGCCCAGCAGGGTGCTGATGGCTCCCGAGATAACGATTGCTGCCGCAGGTTCCAGGATAGCCAGCAAGAAACCGGGCAGGTGCACGTAATTCCAGAAATAGCTGTTAAAAATAAATAATATCGCTGGGTGAAGCAAGTAAATTCCCAGAGAATTGGCTGCCAGGGGGGAAACCAGCCAGCGCAGGAAACCCCGGCGCTCAAGGTAAAAAGACAATTGAAAAAAAACGGTGATGATTGCCAGGCTGTACAGGTAAATACTGGGTTTAAAAACGCTGATGGTCAGAGCCCAGGGCTGGCCCTGGCGCCGGTAGTAATAAAAATACTCACTGATAACCAGGCTGGCCGCAATTACTAGAAAGGCCACAGCTACTTCCAGGTGGTCCTGCAGCCATCGCCGCCATGAATCCAGGTGCAGGCCGGCCAGGGCTCCCAGGAGGTAGTAAGGAAAATAGGAGACTAGCAGGCGATCTTTATAGAGGAACAACCAGCCGGTAATACCAGCCAGGGGGGTACCGGCAACCGCCGCCCCTACCAAGTCCTGCCGGACCTCAAAGAGGTAAAAGTACAGGGCATACAGGGCCAGGCCCAACCCGATAATAATCTCCGCCGTCATTCCCGGGCGGCGGGGCTTAAAAAGGGCGACGAGCCAAGGGAAAAACAAATAAAATTGAATAGCTACCAGGATGTAATAGAGATGGCTGTAACCATTGCCGTTCAGGACATTTTGCCACCATAAAGTTAGAAAACCGCCAAAGCCGGTCCAGTTGAGCATTCCGGAAGAACGTTTGAGGATCAGGTAGAAAGCTGTCCAGATAACATAGGGGATGGCCAGGTTTTTTAGCCGGCGGCTGAAGAAGCGATTGAGATTCAGTTTACGACCGCTGTAGTTATAAAAAAGAACCAGGCCGGTAATGAACATGAAAATCTGGCGGCCAAAGCGAAGCAGGTTAACGCCCAATTCCTGGGCGATACGGCTGTAAGGACTGGCCACCGGCATCAACAGGTAAAATCCCCAGGCATGGATCAAAACAATGGTTATCAGGCCGAAAACTCGCAGGTAATCGACCTCGCCAATATGGGGTTTCCCCATGGGCTTCAACTCCCTTCCAGCGCCTATTTTAACAATTATGCTCCGGGGAAACCTGAAAACAAGTTAAGTTTTTTCTTCCCAATCATAATTTGGCGATCAGCTTTACCAGCAGGGCGAGGACCCCGGAGGTGATGAAGGGGCCTACCGGAACACCGCCCAGGAAGGCTGCCGCAATTACTGCTCCCAAGATTAGGGCCGGCATCACCTCGCTATGGCCCTGGACCGTCAAGTATTGCAACCCCTGGCCGCTCATATAGGTGGTAATTAGGGATAAAATAAAGGCGGAAAGTCCCACCCAGGAAAGAAAAACATGCCCCAGATCCCGCAGGGTGACTGTACCCCGGGCCAGGGGAACCAGAATAGCAGCTATTAACAGCACCAGGCCCCAGAAGGTACCACCCTTCTCTATAAAGGGGAAGATATACTGGTCCACCTGCAGAAGTTTGAGTACCAGTAGAAGGCTGGCGGCCAGGGCTACAGTATTGGCCCGGCCGAGGACGGCTACTACCAGAACGGCCAGGATAATTAAAGTGGATTCCATATTCTCACTCTCCCCGGAATGTAATTGCCCCCCTCGGGTTCTTTTTCCCTTTCATCACCCCCATTATATAACACCGTTCTTTCCTGAGTCACCTTATCTCCCTCCCTACTCACTTCCTGGCCGGGTATGTCATTAGCTGCTCATTCTGAATGCGGTTCAAACCGCCCGGCTCCCGGCCGGGCAATAATCACTCAAAGCGCAGGGGTCTCGGTGGCGTCGGTGTTGGCGGCTTACCGGGCGGGGTAATAACCGAAAAAGCTCCCCACCAGGGCGGCAAAGCCCATTGCCAACAGGATCGCCATGGGGTTGAGGACCGTCGGCCCTTTGGCCAGCATGGCAAACAACCTTGCCGCCTATAATACCCCCGGCGATACCGATCAGGCCGCCCACCAGGCTCAAGATCATGGCTTCAACCATGCGAGATTTTACGACTGTAGCCGTTCTTGAGTAATCTATTGCCTTTTGTGGTATAGTTTCAACGCATATCTTTCCAAAAGCAATTTTTTATAAACTTGCCGGCTGGAAAGAGTTATAATATATTTCATTAGAGACTCTCCTGCCACGGATCTGGATATCGCCAGGGCCGGGCAGGCCTAAATTGATGGGAGTAAAATATGAGCCATTTAGTGGGTTGGCTGTGCCACTATACGCCGGTAGAAATTTTTACGGCTCTCGGGTACACCCCTTACCGGCTGCTGGGCCGGGAGGGCAATAACCCCCGCGCCGCTACATATCTGGTGGGCAACCTCTGCCCTTATGTCCAGAGCTGCCTCGAGGCAGCCATCAAACAGGAGTTACCCCTCCTGGCCGGCGTCGTAATCGCCCGATCTTGCAATGCCATGATCCACCTGGCTAATGTCTGGCCCCATTATGGTGCAGGGGGTAAGACCGTAGTCCTCGATGTACCCCGCCGGTTCGACGAGGACGCAGTTTTCTATTTCAGCCAGAATCTACGCCGTCTGGCGGCAGAACTAGCTCCCCCTGGGGAGCGACAATTAAATGAAGAACGTTTGTGGGCGGCCATTACCTGGTGGGAAGAACAACGGGCAGCCTGGCGCGAGCTTTTAGCCTGCCGGGCTGCGTGGGAAGACCCTCCCGGCGGGAAAGAAATCATGGACGGGCTGGCCAGGTGGCAAACTCCCCTTAATCCCCAGGAGGCAGATAAATGGGAGACTGTAATTACTCGGTTAACCAGGCAACCCCGGGTGAAAACCGCCCGGCGGCCGCGCCTGCTGCTAGCGGGAAGCATCCTCCCGCGGGAATTGATTACTATGGTGGAAGAGTGCGGCGGTTTATCTGTTTTCGAGGACAGCTGCAATGGCATGCGGCTATTACTGGCCCCCGCCGCCAGGGCCGAGGGTGACCCTTACCTCTACCTGGCCAGGCTCTACCTGGGAGGACCCCCATGTCCCCGGATGGTAGGCGACCGGGAGAAACGACGCCAGTACTGGGCCGCAGCTGTAGACCGGTTCCGTATCCAGGGAATCATTTACCATGCCATGAAGTTCTGCGACGCCGCTATGTACGACTACATAGCCCTGAAGGTTTTTAGTGAAAAAAAGGGGTTACCCCTTCTTCGTCTTGATGGGGATTTCAGCGGCGGTAATCGGGGTCAATGGCAGACGCGGCTGGAAGCCTTTTTAGAAATGCTAGGGGTGGAGTAATGGATATCTACCAGCTCTTGCGCTCTCACCTGGGAAACGCCTTGCGCCAGCGCGCCTTTAAATCCCCCTGGACATATAGATTATTGCGGCAGGCCGTAGCAGCCCAAAAGAAGCATTATACCTGGCAGGCGGCCCACCGGCTGCTTCTAAATACCATCGACCAGGCAGCAGCAGCCTTTCTCCAAAAGGGTCCGGTGGTGTGGCACAATGTTTTCTTCCCCACTGAGATCCTTTATGGCCTGGGAGTAATTCCCTTTGCCCCGGAAGCAGCCGCCGTGGTGGCAACCGGTCTGGGGATAGCCAGGGGGGCCTTGCGGCGGGCTGAAGGTGACTGGGTCAGCGGCGAGGCCTGCTCCTTCCACCGCCTGGCCCACGGTTGCGACCGGGAAGGTTACTTCCCGCCGCCAGGAGCTGTAGTCTGTAGCTCGCATCTGTGCGACACGGCCCCCCAGTCCCTGGAGACGACGGCGGCCTACCACGGGGTGCCCTTTTACCTCTTGGACGTACCCCATCGGCAGGACGCGGAAGCCCTGAACTATGTCGCCCGCCAGCTTAAGGGCATAACCTTTTCCCTGGTAGAATCCTTACGCCTGGTATGGGACGAGGACCGTTTCCAGGAGGCCATAGTTAACTCCAACGCGGCGCGGGAACGCCTGCTGGCCGTCAACCGCTTGCGCCAGCAACGCCCGGCCTGCATCCGGGGGGAAGAAGCCCACGGTTTCATTTACCCCATGCTGGCTGGTTTTGGTGCGGCAACCTCAGTGGAGGTCTACGGCCAACTGGCGGATGAATTGGACCGGCGTAACCGGGAACAGCGCCGGGCCGTACCGGAAGAAAAGGCCCGCTTGCTATGGTTGCACCTGCGGCCCTATTATCCTAACGCCATCTTCCAGTTGCTAGAACGGGAGGCCGGGGCGGTGGTTGTTTTTGAAGAAATGAGTCATGTTTATTGGGAGCCGCTGGACCCGGAAAAGCCTTTTTATAGCCTGGCGCGTAAGGTTTTAAGCCACCACGGCCTGGCTCCCATGGCCAGGAGGGTAGAGGCCATCCTGGCCATGGTCGACGCCTACCAGGCCGACGGGATTATCCATTTCGCCCACTGGGGTTGCCGCCAGAGCACCGCCGGTTTACGCTTGTTGCAGGACGCTCTGCGCGAAAGGGGAATACCATTCTTAAACCTGGAAGGCGATTGTGTCGATCAAAGTAAGTACGCCCCCGGCGCTACCAGAACGCGCCTGGAAGGTTTCCTGGAAATGCTATTATAAAAAACACCGGGAGGTTATGCCCTTTGAGTCTAACTGCGGGAGTAGATATCGGCTCCTTGACCACCAAAGCAGTAATAGTCCGGGACGGCCGGATGGTGGGAGCCGCCGTCCTTAAGAGTGGCGTTAACAGCGTCGAGATCGCCGAAAAGGCTTTACAGGAAGCCCTGGAACAGGCCGGAGCAGGCGCAGAGTCCCTGGACGGCATTGTCGCCACAGGCTATGGCCGTATCCGGGTGCCCTTCGCCCAGCGCCGGGTCACCGAAATAACCTGCCACGCCCGGGGAATTTATCACCTCTGGCCGGAAGTACGCACGGTCATCGATATCGGCGGCCAGGACAGCAAAGTCATCCTCCTGGATGCCGGGGGCAAGGTACGGGATTTTGTCATGAACGAGAAGTGTGCCGCCGGTACTGGCCGTTTCCTGGAAGTCATGGCCGGTGCCCTGGATGTCCCGGTGGAGGAAATGGGGGCCATCTCCCAGCAGGCAGGCCAGGGCGCCAGCATTAGCAGCATGTGCACCGTCTTTGCCGAATCCGAAGTTGTTTCCCTGGTGGCCGAAGGGCGTCCGGTGGCAGAAATAATCAGGGGCCTGCATAATGCCGTCGCCCAGCGGGTAGTGGCCATGGCCCAACGGGTAGGCTGGGAAGAGCCGGTGGCCATGACGGGCGGGGTGGCCAAAAACCCGGGAGTGGTAAAAAGCCTGGAAGAAACCCTGGGCACCAGCATCCGCGTACCCCCGGACCCGCAAATAATAGGGGCTCTGGGGGCGGCCCTGCTGGCGATCGGGTAGGAAAGCCAAGGGAACTGCGCCTCCAGCTCAAACCAGGACCGCAAAAGTTACTCAACCACCACCTCCTTTATTGCGTAGCGAATAGTTTCGTTTACTTGTAAAGCATCGGGAGAGGGATGCAGGGGGAAGCGTTCATGCGCCGGATAACCATTATCTTGATTATAGCCCTTTTAACCGTCTTTACCCTTCCGGCCTATGCTGCCGGGGAATTTAAAGCCTCCTTTACCGTCGGGCAAAACTTCTATACAGTTAATAACCAGAAAATAGTCATGGATGCGGTCCCATTTGTCCGGGAAAACCGCACCTACATACCTGTGCGTTACCTGGCCAATGCCCTGGGCATTGACGCTAACCATATCTCCTGGAATGAGGTTAGCGGCACTGTTACCTTAAAGGACGCTACCGGTACCAGTTCGGTAGAAATCAGCATGAAGGTCAACCACAGGGATTTAACAACGGTAACCCAAAATGGAGCTAACAACAGCCTGAGGGCGGTGGCCAGGACGGAAACTATGGATGTGGCCCCGCTGTTAATCAACGGGCGGGTTTATCTACCCGCCCGTTACGTCGCTGAAGCCCTGGGTTATACCGTTACCTGGGACCCAGATACCCAAACGGTCTACATTATGCCCGGCGGAGTCTCCATCACCCCGGGGGAGACCTTACCGGCCCCTCCCGACCAGTATCTAAACAAGGGGTATATATGGGTTTATGACGGCCTTCAATACAGTTGGCAGGTGGCCCAACCCCGCTCCCTGAGTAATTATAACCAGAGTTTAGAGAAAACCATAGCCGGCTGGAACGATTTGAGTGTATATGAACAAGTCCTGGCCCGGGAAAATATGCCGGCTGAGATAGCCCAGTTTTTAGATGCCGTCTTGAATGCCCCTCCCGGTGATTTGCGGCCCTGGATAAAAGAAAAATTAAACCTGGAGTACACCGCCTCCCTGGCCCGGGAACTGGAAGGCATGGCCGGGTCCGAGGGATATGATCGCTTTCACCGGGCCGAATTCATATTGAGCTTTGTCCAATCGTTACCGTATATATATACGCCCCTGCCCCGCCTGGCAGGAGAAACCCTGATCAAGGGCGGCGACTGTAAAAGCAAGTCAATTTTATTGGCTTCTTTGCTCCATAACCTCGGCTACCAGACAATCCTCCTGGAATTCCCGCCGGAAGAGTTTGCCGATAATATTGGCCATGAAGCTGTGGCCATTGCCTTTAACAGGGATGAACTACCTCCCGGCAGGAATCTCTTTGCCTTTGATTACAACGGTCGCAGCTATTATTATGCTGAAACGACCGCCACCGGCTGGGGCCTGGGGGAAATGCCGGAGCTCCTGCAAAACAAAAAGGCTGCTATCTTCCCCCTGGATTTCTAGCGGACCACTTCCTTCTTTACAAGCCCTTTTCCGGGGGTAAAACGTCACCGGTAAAACGTAACCGCGGCAGTCATTTTCCCGATTTACCCCTGCTCTGGTCTAAAGAATAAATAAAAACCAGAATCTCGGCCACCATCTGGTACAATTCAACCGGGATCTCCGACCCGACATCTAACCCTGCTAACATCTCCGCCAGATGGGTGTCCCGGTGTATGGGGACGCCAGCTTCCTTGGCGGCGGTAATGATTTTATCGGCTATAGCTCCCCTGCCGGAAGCCACTACCCGGGGTGCTTTATCCTCCTCG
This sequence comes from Moorella thermoacetica, assembly GCF_001267405.1. NCBI lineage: Bacteria > Bacillati > Bacillota > Clostridia > Neomoorellales > Neomoorellaceae > Neomoorella > Neomoorella thermoacetica. The sequence continues at coordinate 926,642 of NZ_CP012369.1, read as the reverse complement.
CTGTTATAGCGCAGGGCCACCGCCTTTCTTATCCTTTCCCGCTCCTTCATGGCAGCCTTTTCCTTCTCCCCGTTCTGGTGAAATAGGTTTAAACCCTTTTATCCAGAAAACCAATCCAAGAACCGGTTTCCCCGGAAGCCATTTCCCAGGGTAGAAGGCACCGGGGAACGATACCCGGTTGCCATTTATACCCGTGCAAATGATAGCCCAGGCGGGCAAAGGCCCCCTGGAGAGCCGGCCAGGATTCATTAATCAACCGGCCCACCCATTCCTTCTCCACCCTCCCCCGCACCCGGACCTCCCTCTGCCAGACACTTATGTCCAGTAGCACGCTGCCCAGGTTCTCCGTATTAACAAGGATAGACATATTAAAATTATGGCGATCAACATGGTTGTTTCCCCCACCGTTTTTTTTAATCAATAGCTGCCCCCAGGTAGTAACCTCATTGTTTCTCACCAGGGGCAGGGTAAAATAAAGGTGGCTTTGGAATTCGTTATCTCCGCCACACCCCTGGAAAAGCAAGTGCCCGGCCAGCTGCCTGGCAATCCCTTTACCGGTATCGAGAAGTTGACTACTGTTCTCCCCTCCCCGGCCTGTCTCCCGCATGCCATTTTTTAAGGCCTGTAAAAGGCCGTCCAATTTTTCTATCAGCCCATTCAAAGGAAGGGATCTAAAAGGAGAGACACCCTCCCTGGCGGGTAACTGGGAGGATAAAAGGTTGCGCAACTGCTCCGCCACCTTTACCCCGCCTGCCTCCGGCTGAAGGACCAGGGAAGCCACCAGTTCCTTTAGTTCCTGGTAAAGAAGCCCGGTCTCCTCCCCCCTTTCCCCGGCTAAACCGTCAATTAGATCTGCCAGGAAAGGGATAAAACGGACCAGGCGCGTCATCCCTGCCTGCTCCGGGTCCGTCTCCCCCAGCATAAACTCCTGTAGGAGCTTGAGGACGTCCGCCCGGGGCAAGACTCCCAGCTTAAGGGCCTGTAAAACCACTTCCATTCCCTCCTCGTCCTCCCTACCGAGGAGGGCCAGGGCCTGTTTTGCCTGCCCCAATAATTCTAGTTGCAACGGGAGCCTGTGGGTGATAAATTTTTGTACCAGGGAACGGTGCAGTGGTGTGTCTTTGAGTCCCAGCCGGGCAAGAATTTCCCCGGGAATGTCATTGGTCGTTAACCCTGCCCGGGAAAGAAGTTTGACCACGTAACGGCTTCCCTGGCGCTCCTGGACCTGCAGGCTGACTACCTCACCCTGGGATAATAAAAAGGGAGATCTCGCCAGGATCTCCCGGCCTTCGAGTTCCAGGATAAAAGAGCCAGCTCCCCGCTGGCCCATCACCCTGCCCTGGAGTACCTCCCCCACTTCCCAGGCTGGGCCCCGGCTGTCCTTTACGGCCCCTGCCCCGCTGGCGGTTATAGACTTACCGGCCCCGGTCCTGAGATCAGTTAAGATCAGGTTCATAGTAAAGCACCCCCGGATATTTGGTTGCGGCCGGGCATCCAGTACCGGTCGGATAACTATAGACATTCAATCATATCGGACGCCTGGGCATAATAAATAAGGAAGGTAATAAAAATGGGCAACTGTAAGCTCGACCTCATTATACTTAAAGAGGAGCTGGCAGTTTGCCGGCTCCAGCAAGATGCGCCCGTCCCGGGATGGGCCTTGAAAGGTGATTTCGTCTCAATTACGAGAACCCCCGACGAGCTCTCCCTTGTCTGCCCCGCTGCCGGGGTTCCGTCAGGTGTAAAATGTGAAAAAGGATGGCGCTGCCTGATGGTCGAGGGACCACTGGCTTTTTCCTTGACCGGGATCCTGGCCGCCCTTGTTGTCCCCCTGGCGAATCAGGGCATTAGTATTTTTGCCATATCCACTTTCGACACAGACTATTTACTAGTAAAAGAGAAGGATCTGGAAAGGGCGATCCAGGTTTTATCCCGGGAGGGCCACCGGATTCGCCCTTAGACGCCTGCATTTGGTTTACACCGCCAGGTCTGGCCGGCAACGGCCAGCAAGCTTATAAGGCCTATGGTTGCACCTGCTGCAAGGCCGGCAGGTGCCCCCCACAGGTGGGCGATGCTCCCGCTAAACAAGCTCCCGATGGGCGTCACCCCGCCGAAGACGAGGGAGTAGACACTCATGACCCGCCCCCGCAAGTTATCCGGCACATTCAACTGCAGGGTGGTATTGACCGAGGCTGTAAAGGTTATCATTGACCAGCCGGTAAGCCCCAGGAATAAAAGGGCCAGGGTATAGGAATGGGTACCCGCTAGAAAGAGTTGGAAGAGGCAGAGACCGGCCGCACCCCCCAGAAGTAACCACGGGCTGGGACCGCGGCTGCTGAACACCGCCAGAAAGATGGCCCCGCATAAAGCCCCCACCCCGGAGGCCGACATGAGCAGTCCGTAACCCTCTGCCTGCTGTCCCAGGGTATCCCGGGCCAGGACCGGGATCAGGACGCTAAAATTCATGGCGAAGATACTGAGGAGGGCCATCAGGACAACGGTGCGCAGGACGACTGGTGTCCGGCGAATATATTGCAGGCCCTCGGCAATCCTTTCCCCCATCCCCTCTGCCACCCGGTGGTGCCAGTCGATTTTCTCGGGTATCCTGATTAACAGCAGGCCGGCGATAACTGCCAGGAAACTGGCTCCATTGAGGAGAAAACTGGCCGCCATGCCCAGACGGCCAATGACCAGCCCGGCCAAGGCCGGACCTACAATCCGGGCGGCATTAAAAATCGAGGAATTGAGGGCAATGGCATTCATCAGATCGCCCTTACCTACCATTTCCACGACAAAAGCCTGACGGGCCGGCATATCAAAGGTATTGACCATGCCCAGCAACCCGGCCAGGATAAGTACCTGCCAGTACCGGATCGCCCCGGTAAGGGTCAAAATCCCCAGGGTAAAGGCCAGAAGCATGAGGCTGGACTGGGTAAAAATCAGCAGGCGCCTTTTGGGTACCCTGTCGGCCACCACTCCGGCAACCAGGGCCAGGACCAGCAGGGGCGTAAACTGGATGGCACTAACCAAACCCAGCAGGAAAGGCGAGTTGGTCAACTGCAACACCAGCCATCCCTGGGCCATATTCTGCATCCAGGTGCCTATCAATGAGATCAACTGTCCGGACCAGAAAAGGCGAAAATTACGATGTTTCAAGGCCGCCAGGGCCTGAAAGCGACCGGCTTTTTTCCCTGTCGCTGCTTCTATCTCCATAGCCGGTTTACTCCCAATCAGGCCTTATTCGAACCGGAGCCGGTCTCTTGGTAATAAACCTCGTGGGGGCCGCGCATGAGGGCTACGACGGCGGCAACGATGCTAATGATAAACGACAGCCAGAATGCCCGGTGCAGGCCGTTCATAAACTCCTGGACGGCGATACCCTGGGAACCCACCTGGGTGCCGGCGAAAAGCCCCTGCATGGCTTCCGGTGTCATGCTGGAGGCGGTCATGGCCAGCCCCAGGGCAATACTGATGACCATGCCGGCATTATTCATCATGGTCCGGGTACCGGCGGCTATGCCGCGGCGTTCGGCGGCAACGGCCCCCATAATTGCGTTGGTATTTGGTGAAAAGAAGAAGCCGGACCCCAGGCCCATGATGACCATCCAGAGGATAACTACCGTCATGGGAGTGTTAATCTGGAGCCTGGTGAGGCCATAGAGACCTATGGCCGAAACCGCCAATCCCAGGCTGCTGAGTTCCCGGGAACCGTACCGGTCGGATAAAATACCGCTCACCGGAGCTACGAACATCATCGCCAGGGCGAAGGGGGTCAATAAGATACCGGCCCACAGGGGGTCAATACCCCAGATGCCCTGGAAAAAGAAAATCAACAAAAAGGTCACCGCCCCGCGGGCTATGCCGTTTAAAAGGTTACTGGCATAGGCCGCCGCCAGCAAGCGCTGCCGAAAAAGGGACAGATCCAGCATGGGCTGATCCACGTGGTTTTCTATATAAATGAAGAGCAACATGAGCAGGCTGCCGCCAACCAGGCTGGCTACTATCCAGGGCGTATGCCAGCCGACCATATCCCCAAAGGTCAGGGCCAGGAGGATGAAGGTAAAACCAATGGTGAAGAGCGAGGTCCCCAGCCAATCGAAGCGCTGGCCTTCGGGCAATTCGATTATTTCCCTGAGCTGGATAGCCGCCCACAGGGTACCGATAATCCCCAGGGGCACGTTAAAGAAAAATATCCAGCGCCAGTGCCAGGAAGTTAGTAGGCCTCCCAGGATGGGCCCGATTACCGCCCCGGCACCAATAACCATACTGTTGATCCCCAGGGCTCGCCCCAGCTGGCCTTTAGGAAAAGCGTCGGTGACGATGGCAGTGCTGTTGGCCAGCATCAAGGAACCGCCCACCGATTGAATGAAGCGGGCCGCTACCAGCTGCCCCCCCAACTGGACCAGTCCGCACAGTAAAGATGCCACGGTAAAGAGGGCAAAGCCGCTTACATAAAGCTTCTTCCGGCCGATAATATCTGCCACCCTGCCGATTGCCGGCACCATTACTGTGACTGCCAGCATATAAATCATCAAGGTCCAGATAATGGTTTCCAGGGAAGCATGAAGGGCCCTGGCGATAACCGGCAAAGCGATAAGCAGGGTATTACTGTTAAGCACAGATAGCAGGGCCCCCAGGGTAGTACAGGAAAGGGCATACCACTTATAGTTTTCTTTTGTCTTCGCAAGCATCTCTATCTCTCTCTTTCTCCTTTACATTGGCATTGGTTTCTAAGGTTGTCTAAGATCATGCGCAGCTCGGTATCAAGTCGCTCGACGTCGATACCGTCCAGATCTGCCAGAGCCTTATTCAGGACAGAAGCCCGGAATTGCAAAATCCCAGCCAGGAATTCTGCCCCTGCCGGTGTCAGTGTGAGAAACACCAGGCGCCGGTCAGCTTTGTCCCGCCAGCGCCGGACCAGGCCCTCTTCCACCAGGCCGTCCACCAAACCGGTAATAGTCCCCGGCGCCAGGAGCAGGCGGCGCTGCAGTTCCCCCATTGTTAGTGGTCGTTCTGGAAGCAGGTTACTCAAGACCCAGAAGCGGGCCATGGTCAATCCCCTGTCAGTTAGATAGCTACGGGTGGAGTGGTTCATCAGGTGGTTAATTTGCCGCAGCAGGTACTCCAATTCCCGGGTTGCCTCCGCCAGGCGCTCCAACACCCTTCGCCTCCCGTATATTTTGGAACCCGAAAAATAATCTTAGCCAAGATATTATTGTTTGTCAACTCGTATTTTCCCTCCCCCATACCTGTCCCCATACCAGAGCTGGTTTACATATAAAGGACTTTCCTTTTGCTCCGGGAACGAGTAAAATACAGGTAGTGTGTCAAGAATGCTAACGATTTTATAAAAAAGGAAGCGTTAGGGTGACAGAACGCAGGACGATGGGACTGGCCCGGTCGGCGGCAATCCTTAGCCTGGCCTCGGCCTTTTCTCGTATCCTCGGTTTTCTTCGTAACACGGCCATATCGGCCCTCTTCGGCCAAAACCGGCTGACTGACATGTTAAACACCTCCTTCGTGATCCCAGATACTATTTATTTAATCCTGGTGGGCGGGGGAGTAAGTTCAGCCTTTATCCCGGTTTTGTCAAGCTACCTGGCCGAGCAGGACGAAGACGCCGTCTGGCAGACGGTGAGTATTGCCTTTAACCTGGTCCTGGCCGTGGTAGGCCTGGCCGTTATCCTGGGGATGATCTGGACCCCTAACCTTGTTCACCTGGTGGCCCCGGGCTTCACCCCAGACCAGGTTGCCTACACCGCCTACTTGACCAGGATCGTCCTGGTGGCCATCCTCTTCCACTGCCTTAACGGGGTTTTAATCGGTACGGAATACGCCTACCAGTCCTTTATCGGCACGGCCATCGGTCCCCTGGTCTATAATGCCGCCATCATCGTCTTCGGGCTGGCCCTGGCCGGGAGGTATAGTATTGCCGCCTTCGCCTTCGCCACCCTGATTGGCGCTTTCCTGAATTTCCTGGTGCAGGTGTGGGGAATCTGGCGTCTACGCCCCCGCTTTTCCCTGGTGCTGGACTTGAAGAATCCCGGCATCCGTAAGATATTCAAGTTAATGTTGCCCGTGACCGTAGGTCTCTCTATTGCCCAGCTCAACCTTTTCTTTAATCAAACCTTTATTGCCTCCTACCTGCCCCGGGGTTCGATTAACGCCCTGACCATTTCCAGCCGGGTGGTACTGGTGCCCATCCTCTTTGCTTCCTCCATCGGCATCACCCTGTTGCCGGCCCTCACCCGGATGTACCTGGAAGGGGATCAGGCCGCCTTTACCCGTTACCTCTCCGGTTCCCTGCGGGCCGTGCTCTTTATTTCCATCCCGGCGACTGTGGGTCTGGTGGTCCTGGGCCAGCCGGTGATCAGGGTCCTCTTCCAGCACGGCAACTTTACCAGCGCCGATACCATGGCTACCACCGAGGCCCTGGTATTTTACTCCCTGGGCATCAGCGCTTACGGCACCTACGAGATCTTGAGCCGCGCCTTTTACGCCATTAAGGATACCGTCACGCCCCTCTGGATCGGCCTGATCACCCTGGCGGCAGGTACGGCTTTGAATTTTACCCTGGGACCGGCCTTCGGCATTCGCGGTCTGGCCCTGGCCTACTCCCTGGCCGGTTTTATCAACGTTTCCCTGTTGTTCTACTACCTGCAGGTTAAAGCCCGGGCCCGTTTTGAAGGCCGCCGGATGGTACAGACGGCCGCCAAGAGCCTCCTGGCAGCCCTCGTGATGGGCCTCTTGCTGGTACTAATATCCCGCCACCTGGCCCTGCCCGCCGCCTGGCCCCGCCTGGTGCGGGAGGGTCTGGAATTGTCCCTGATGATAACCCTGGGAGCAGGAAGCTATTGCCTCCTGGCCTGGCTATTGCGCATGGAAGAACTGGTATCCTTCCTGAACATCCTGGGCCGCCGGCTGCAACGTTCCCGGCCGGCAACCGGTTATAAGAAGGAGTGAGGAGATGCTGCGGCGTATCCTGGCCATCCTGGCCGGCCGCCTGGTAGCTTTTTTATGCCGCTGCTTAAAAAAAGGCGGCACTTCCCTTCCGGGTTTTCTGGCCCTGAAGTTGGACCCGGATTTGATAGAGGGCTTAATAGCAGGCTACCGCAAGGTAATCATAGTCACAGGTACCAACGGTAAAACGACCACCACCAACCTCCTGGCCAGCATCCTGCGGGCATCAGGATTAAGAGTCGTTTCCAATAGCGAAGGGGCCAATATGCCCGCCGGCGTTGCTACGGCCCTGCTAGGACAACGGGGCGAAGTGGCTGTGCTGGAGGTTGATGAAGGATCCCTGGCCCTTGTTACCGGCCAGGTGCAAGCTGATGTTGTGGTTGTAACTAATCTGTTGCGGGATCAACTGGATCGTTACCATGAATTGGAACAACTGGCCGAGGCCATAAAAATAGCCCTGGCCCATACCCCGGATGCCGCCCTGGTCCTTAACGCCGATGATTCCCTGGTAACCTCCTTGGGAGATGGGCGTAGTACCGTGCGTTACTTCGGCCTGGCACGGACCCCCTGGAGCCAGGAGACCACCAGGGAGGTGCTGGAGGGGCATATATGTCCCCATTGCCACCAGCCCTTGGGGTTTAAATTTTACCACTACAGCCACCTGGGGGATTATTTCTGCCCCCGCTGCTCCTACCGGCGTCCCCGAGCCGAGTATGAAGGCCGGGGGCTCCAGTTAAAACCGGGAGGAACTGACTTTAACCTGGTGCATCCAGGTGGTGCCCTGTTCCTCCATACTCCCATGCCGGGGATTTATAACGTCTACAATATCCTGGCCGCCGCAGGTACAGCGCTATATCTGGGGGTTGAGCCGGCAACCATTGTCCGGGTGGTTGCTTCCTTCCTTCCCGGCCAGGGCCGGGCTGAAGCCTTCAACCTCCGGGACAGACGTATTACTTTAATGCTGGTCAAAAACCCCACCGGCATGGGAGTGGCCCTCCGGACCCTGGCTACGGGCCGGCAAAAAATGGCTTTTCTCCTGGCCATTAATGACCTGGCCGCCGACGGCCGGGATGTCTCCTGGCTCTGGGACGCCGACCTTACTCCCCTGCTGGCAATCCCTGGCAATCCCATCATTTGCGCCGGCCTCCGGGCCGGAGATATGGCCATCTGCCTTAAATACCAGGGGATAAAGGAGGCCGACCTGGAAGTAATCCCCGACCCCGCAGCCAGTATAGAGTGTCTCCTGGCCAAACCGGTCAAGGAAGCCCTAATCCTCTGTACCTATACCAACCTGGCCGTTTACCGCCGTCTTTTGCAGCATAGGGGGGCTCGCAGTGAAGTTACACCTGGGACATCTCTACCCGGAGTTTCTTAACCTCTACGGAGACCGGGGCAATGTCTTGATCCTCTGCCGCCGCGCCCAGTGGCGGGGCATACAGGTAGAAGTAACCCCCATCTCCCTTGGTGATAAGCTGGTACCAGGAGCTTATGATCTCCTTTTCCTCGGCGGCGGCCCCGACCAGGAGCAGGGGATCGCCAGTGCCGATTTAGTCGCCAAGGGTCCCTGGCTAAAGGAAGCAGTGGAGGAAGGTACCGCCCTGCTGGCCATTTGCGGCGGCTACCAGCTCCTGGGGGAGTACTACCGCACCGCCTCCGGGGAGACCCTACCGGGGGTGGGTCTTTTTGCCGTTTACACCGAGGCGGGAAACAAACGACTCAAGGGTAACATCGCTATCCAAATGCCGGAACTCGGTAGCGAGCACCCGGTAATCGGCTTCGAAAATCATAGCGGCCGTACTTTCCTTAAGGGATCCCGGCCCCTGGGGCAAGTCATCTACGGTGACGGTAACAACGGTGCCGATGGAACCGAGGGGGCCAGGTACAGGAATGCTATCGGCACCTACCTCCACGGCCCTTTATTGAGTAAAAACCCCCACCTGGCCGACTACCTCCTCAGGCTGGCCTTGCGACGCCGTTACGGCGAGGTGGAGTTATCACCTCTGGATGATACCTTAGAGATGGCAACCAACACAGCCGTGTACAAGCGCTTCCTGCCGACCAGGGGTAAATGGTAACTCTTCCCGCCGCCGATACCCCTGGTGAGGGTCCCCTTTAATCGGGAATGTTTATTTCCTGTCCCTTTTTCAAAACATAACGCCCGGGGGAGATTCCCCGGGCGAAGTTTAACTACTGAATCAATACCGGCGTAAAATTTACATAATCAGCGGCTACCAGGTAAAAATCGATCCCCCAGGCCTCACCCACCAGGGCTCTATCCTGGTCGTTACCGTGGAGGTGGCCGTAGAAGCATCTGCTGACACCGTACTCCTGCATTAAGGTTATAAAGTCCGTTTGCTGGTCGCGATAGGCCGGAGGAAAGTGCATCATGACGGCCAGGGGTTCGTTCCGGCGGAGCCCCCGGACCTCCTTGAGGGCCATCTCCAGGCGCAGGACCTCCCGCCGGTAAACCCTCCCGTCAGTTTCCTCTTTAAAGAGGGGGTGCTGGGGAACAAGCCAGCCCCGGGTACCGCAGACGGCAACCCCGGCGATGATTTCTGGTTTCAGGAGGGCCAGCCGGGCATCAAGGACGGCTTCCCTCATTTTTTTCTCAGTCTGCCACCAGTAGTCATGGTTGCCTTTCAGGAGCCGTTTCGCACCGGGCAGGGATTTGATAAACTCCAGGTCCGGGAGGGCGTCCTCCAGGTGCATACCCCAGCTGATATCTCCCAGGATTAAGACGGTATCACCTTCATCCACTACCCTGCACCAGCGGGTCGCCACTTTCGAGCGGTGATCCTCCCAGGCCGGGCCAAACATGGCCATATCGCGGCCCAGGTGTAAATCCGCAATGGCAAATAAGGCCAATCCTACCCCTCCATATATGGGTTGTGCGAGGCGAGAAATAGAAAGTAAGCTCTTTTCCTCGCTGCGGCGGTAACTGGCCGCCATGAGGGGCTCCAGCATATCCGGGATATCACTTTCAGTGACGGTTGGTATGCTTTACGAGGGTAACCAGCCTGCTGTTATTCTACTTCCAGTCGCCTGACGATGGCGTCGGCCATATCGCTCGTACCGGCACTGCCGCCCAGATCGTAGGTCAAGTACTTGCCTTCTGCCAGGACCGCCAGGATAGCGCGCTGGATCCTGGCTGCTGCTTCCTTCTCGCCCAGGTGTTCCAGCATCATAACCCCGGAGAGGATAGTGGCCAGGGGATTTACCTTATTCTGGCCGGCATACTTGGGTGCGCTGCCGTGGATTGGTTCAAAGACGGCTGCCTTCTCCCCGATATTGGCTCCAGGGGCCACTCCCAGGCCGCCCACCAGGCCGGCGCAGAGGTCGGAGAGGATATCGCCGTAAAGGTTGGGCAGTACCAGGACATCATATTGCTCCGGCTTCTGGACCAGCTGCATGCTCAGGTTGTCCACAATACGGTCATCAGCCGTTATTTCCGGATAATCCCTGGCTACGTCGTAGAAGGTCCGCAGGAAAAGACCGTCGCTGAACTTCATAATATTGGCCTTGTGGCCGGCTGTCACCCGTTTCCGGCCCTGGCGCCGGGCGTATTCAAAGGCTGCCCGGGCGATACGTTCGGAGCCCTTCCTGGTAATAATCTTAATGCTTTCAGCCGCATCTTCACCCACCATATGTTCAACCCCGGCATAGAGGTCCTCGGTGTTCTCCCGGTAGATCACCAGGTCAACACCCTGATAGCGTGAGGGGACATTGGGCAAGTTGCGGAAGGGCCGGACATTGGCATAGAGATCCAGCTCTTTCCGCAGGGCCACATTGACGCTCCGGAAGCCGGTGCCCACCGGGGTGGTGATAGGGCCTTTAAGGGCGACGCCATTTTTACGGATTGAAGCCAGGGTCTCTTCTGGCAACACGCTGCCGTATTTCTCCTGGGCGCCCTCCCCGGCTGCCATAACCTCCCATTCCAGTTCCGCACCGCTGGCTTCCAGGACCCGCCTGGCGGCGGCGATTAACTCCGGGCCGGTACCATCCCCGGGAATCAGAGTAACTACATGTTTCAACAAAATCCACCTCCAAGAGATACGTCACCTACATATTATAAAGTTTTTCCCGTTCCCCCTACAAGTAAAAAATCGCCCTTCCGGGCGATTTGCTTATGGTTGTCACTGGCGTTTAAGAATGACGATAGGTGTTTGTTCGTCTTCATTACCAAAGGGATTATCCCGCAGGGCTTCCGTTACAGCCTGGATGTAACGCCTATCAGTAATACCGAGGATATCGACGCACTTTTTATCATTCACGTCAGCGATTACCGCCTCGGCACCGGTGGCCTTTTTAATCTCCCGGACCAGTTTGCCCGGGTTCTTCGGCCCCATAACAATATGGCGCTCATAGGGGTACATGGTCCCGGCGATATCATCAATGAGTGCCAGCTGGCGGCCGGCGACAATATAGAAAAGGCCTCTTTTCCTGATAAGGCGGCCAAAAGCTGCGGCCGCGCAACCGGCCAGGAGGCGCACCGGGCCCACTTCGTCCAGGGCCAGCTGCATGGCCGGCGGTGTAGCCAGGCTGCCGTCTTTACCCGGAAAACGGCAGAGGAAACGCGCCAGTCGCCCGGGCCTGACCTCTTCCGGCAGGATGGCCCGGCGCTGGGTAATGGCGACAACACTTTCAGCCAGGCAGATAACGTCACCGGGAGCAGCAATACCGGCGCTATACTTTTTTGCCAGGCTGATAGCATCATCCTTATCCGTAACCACATGGGTGCGAACTGGGATTTTATGAAAAACTATTTTCTTTGTTCCTCGGGCCATAATCCTTGCTCCTCTGGCGGAAATATTGTTTGATAGCGACCACCACGGCCAGGGCTGTCTTCTGGTGAAAATACGGATTGCGGAGCAGACCCTCATCAACCCAGTTGGTTATGGTAACCGGTTCTATTCGCAGGGCGGGTAGTTGTCCCAGTTGGACCAGTTCGGCGTCGGGACTGGTGCCGCGCGGAGGTGTCTTTACCCTGGTCACAATTCTTTCCAGCACGGCGGCAGCCAATTCTTCATTTTCCGGCCTGGCGGGGTTATAAAGGACCGCCGTCCCCCGCCTGGCAGCATCCGGGCTGCCATACTCGTGGATGCTGAGGAAACAAAAAGCACCCGGCGGTACCCTGGCCAGACGTTCCTGCCAGGAGGGATTTTCTTCCTGCCGGCGGGTCATAACTACCCTGGCTTTCAATCCTTCAAGGATTCTGGCCAATTCCCCGGCTGTCTTCCAGGCCATATCCCGTTCCAGTAAGTTTACCGGACCGCGGTGGCCGGGATCAGAGCCACCGTGACCGGGATCAATGACTACTACCCTATCCTGGTAGAAATCCTGCATGGGCCGGCGGTTAAAGTTTAAACAAATCCGGTAGGGTGTCCCTTCGATGCAGGTTATTACCGCCTGAACTGCCTCATCCAGGCAAATATTAAAAACCGTTTCCTCCGCGACCGTATGCAAGGTTACTTCCCGGATAATGCCGTCCTGGACATACAGGGGGCCTGGATACATGTTCATGGCCGCCCGGACAGTTACCTGGCAAAGGGTCGGCTCCGGGTAGCTAACCTCCACCGGCGCCGGTGCTGTAGCCTCTATGGTAACGGTACTGAATTGTTCCTCACCCTGGCTATTTATTTTGCTATGGAGATTGGTTAACCGGGCCCTGGGGGGCAACTCCCTCACCTCGCAAATTAGGCGCTTATCCGCCTGTTATCAATCATATGCCTGCTCCAGGAGCAAAAATACTACTACCCATATTTTACCTACCCTAATTATAACCTTTTTATACCAGTTGCCCTGCATCCGGCATTGCCCGGAAGACTTGCAACCTTTGGCCTACAGGTCTAAAATAAAACGGGAGGCGAGGCAAATGTATGTAGGCCTGGATATGGGTGGTACCCATACCGATGTCGTCCTCATAGCCGACGGCCGGGTGCAACGCTACTGCAAGACACCGACCGACCCTGAAGATTACCTCCATACCGTTACCAGGGCCCTGGACGAGGTCCTGGAGGATGTTGCAACCGGCGATGTACAGCGCCTGAACCTCAGCACCACTGTCTGCACCAATGCCATCGTGACCGGCAGGACCAGCCCGGTAGGCTTGCTCCTGGAACCGGGGCCGGGATTAAATCCCGCCGGGCTGACCTGCGGCGCTAAAAATTTTATCCTCTCGGGCGCCATCGATCATCGCGGTCGCCCTACCTCTTCCCTGGTAGCAACCGAAATCGAAGCTGCCGATAAAGAGCTAAGGAAAGCAGCCATCCGTCACCTGGCCATAGTAGGTAAGTTTTCCACCCGCAACCCGGAACATGAATTGCAGATCAAGGAAGCCCTTTCCCCGACCTATGACTTTATCACCCTGGGCCATCGCCTGTCGGGACGTTTGAACTACCCCAGGCGGGTTTTTACCGCCTATCTGAACAGTGCCGTAGCATCTATCTATGATGCCTTTGCCACCGCCATAAATGCCTATGCCGATGGCAGGCAACTGCCAGTAGTACCGGATATACTAAAAGCCGATGGTGGCACCCTCTCCCTGGCCGCATCCCGGTCCCTCCCGGTGGAGACCATCCTCTCCGGTCCCTCGGCCAGTATTATGGGAGCCCTGGCCCTGGCGCCCTCTTCCCGGGATACTATTATTCTCGATATCGGCGGTACGACCACTGATATCGCCTTCCTGGCCGACGGTGTCCCCCTCTTTGAACCTTTAGGCATAACCCTGGCCGGTTACCCAACCCTGGTACGCGCCCTTTACAGTTATTCCTTGGGTCTGGGCGGCGACAGCTGCCTGCGGGTCAGGGACGGGCGCCTGAGCATCGGTCCGGAGCGCCTGGGGCCGGCCCTGGCCCTGGGCGGCCCCGCCCCTACTCCCACCGACGCCCTGATTACCATGGGCCGCCTGGACCTGGGGGATAAAGGGGCTGCCCGCCGGGGCCTGGATCAGTTAGGGGATCAACTGGGCCTCAATACCGGGGAGGTGGCTAATGCCATTATCAAACAAATGGCCGGCGAGATTGCCCGCCAGACCCGGGCCCTCCTTGAGAGAATTAATAGCCGCCCGGTATATACCGTGCGGGAAGTCCTGGAGGACAAAAAACTACGCCCGGAACAGGTAATCGTCATCGGTGCCCCGGCGCCCCTCCTGGCGGCCGAGCTGGAAGCCGCTTTCGGCCTCCCGGTGGTAGCACCCTCCCTGGCCGGGGTTGCCAATGCCATTGGCGCCGCCCTGAGCCAGCCCACTACGGAAATCACCCTCCAGGCCGATACAGAGCAGGGCTTCCTGACGATTCCCGAAGAGGGCATCAGGGAGAAAGTCCAACGCGGTTTCAACCTGGAGGCAGCCCGCCAGCGGGCCCTGGCAGCCCTGCAGGATCGCCTGCGGCGCCTGGCACCGGCGGCAGCCGGTTCCGAATTGGAAGTAGTTGAGGAACAATCCTTTAACATGGTCTCCGGCTTTTATACCACGGGCAAAAACATCAGAGTCAAAGTCCAGGTTAAACCCCGGGTCAGCCCCCTGGAGGGAGGTGAGCATAATGTATAAAGCCAAGCGCCGCCTGGGCCTGGTTTTCTTCCCTGCCTTTGACTGGGCCATCAGCCCTACCCACCCTGAGCGGGAAGAGCGCCTCCTCTATACCCAGGACCAGGTGTTCGAAGAAGGCATCCTGGACATCGAAGGCATCAGGGAATATCGCCCTCGCCTGGCCAGTACCGGCGATGTAGAGCGGGTGCATATCTGTGTGCCGGATGTCCAATCCCGGACGACGGAATCCCACCTCATTGCCGCCGGCGGGGCCATTGTTGCCGCTGAAGCCGTTTTAAAGGGAGAAGTAGATAAGGCCTTTGCCATTATCCGGCCGCCGGGGCATCACTCCTTCCGCATCGTCCATGGCGCCAGGGGTTTTTGTAATATAAATATGGAGGCCATTATGCTTGAGTATATTCGCCGGCATTACGGCCCCAAACGGATAGCCATTGTCGATACCGACTGCCACCATGGGGACGGCAGCCAGGATATCTACTGGCACGACAAGGATACCCTTTATATCTCCCTACACCAGGACGGCCGTACCCTTTTCCCGGGTACCGGCTTCCTGAACGAATTCGGCGGCCCCAATGCCTTCGGCTATACCCTTAACCTTCCCCTGCCCCCTGACACCGGGGAAGAGGGGTTCCTTTATGCCCTGGAACATTTTATCCTGCCGGTGCTAGCCGAATTTAAGCCGGATCTGGTCATCAACTCCGCCGGCCAGGATAACCATTATACCGACCCGATAACCAACATGCGTTTTTCAGCCCAGGGTTACGCCCGCCTTAACGACCGCCTGCAACCGGATATCGTCGTCCTGGAGGGAGGTTATTCCATCGAAGGCGCCCTGCCCTACGTCAACGCAGGCATTATCCTGGCCCTGGCCGGCCTCGATTACTCAAGGGTCCGCGAACCTGACTACACTCCGGAAAAGGTGGCTCAATCGCCCCGCGTCAGTGAGTATATCGCCCGCCTCTGCGACGAGTCCTACCAGGCCTGGCAGCAGAGGGATACCCTCCGGGAAGAGTATATCCGGGGTAAAAAAGAAATCAGCCGCCGGCGCCGTATTTTCTACGACACCGAGGGGCTGATGGAAACCCAGCAAGAAACGACCCGCGTTTGCCATGATTGCGGCGGCGTGACCTGGATTGATTCCCGTACCGACCAGGGCCGCCACATTCTGGCCATCTTTATACCTCGGGACGCCTGTCCCCGCTGCCAGGAAGAAGGCCATGCCCTCTTTGAAAGCAGCCAGACCATTGATTACCCGGACGGAGTCTTTCTCCAGGACCGTTTGGAAGATAAGTTGTTCAAGAAATAATTCTAGAGCCGGGGATGAAAACCCCCGGCTTTTTGCTGATTTGAACCCCCCCTGCCCTCACGGCATTCGGTGACACATGGTGCTGCCTATTGGGAAGAGCCCCTCATGGGGGCTAATGCCCCCGCCAGCGAAGGATGAAAATGCAGGCTGGCAAGGGACTGGAGGAGTCCAGGCGGAGGGCGAATTGGTTTGAGGCGTAAGCAAACTCAGCGAAGCCGAGGCGAGGCGGCGGTGAACGGGATGGGGATCGCAACGTGGCTTAAGGAACGAGAAGTACCAAACCCAAGAGCAACTTAACTAAAACGCTCCCTTTATTACCTCGACTCCAGCTACCCTCTCCTGCCGGTCCAGCCACACCGCCACGACATCAAAACGGCAGGACCGTCCGGCCAACCCCCTGGAGCCAAGATAATAGGCCGCCAGCCGGCGCAAACGCAGCCGTTTGCGGCCATCAACTGACTCCTGGGGCGTACCGAAGGTTTGGGAGGATCGCGTCCGGACCTCGATAAAAACAATTTCCTCACCCTGGGCGGCAACAATATCAATTTCCCCCAGGGGGCAGCGATAATTACGCTCCAGGATCCGGTAACCGGAATCTGCTAACAAAGCAGCGGCGGCGGCCTCGCCGATTTGGCCGCGCCGCCGCCGTGTCATGGTCATACCTACCCTTTCCTCCCTTTTCAGATAGCCTCAGGGCATAAAGAAGGTTACAGCCGAATTCATGGCATAGTTGGTAAGGGGTGTCGGGTAAATTCCCAGGATAAAAAGAATTAGCAGTGATACTACCATGGCCACCTGGAGGCCGGGTGCTACCCGCAAAGGTTTGCTCCCCTCCGGCGGGTTACCCAGGTACATGGCTTTGGCCACCAGGAGATAGTAGTATACCGACACCATGCTCATCAAAATGCCCAGGATGGCCAGCCAGATATACTGCCGGGAAATTATCGACATAAAGAGGTAAAACTTGCCGACAAAACCGGCCATGGGTGGTATCCCGGCCAGGGACAGGAGGGAGAAGAGCATTAACGCCGCCACCAGGGGTGAACGCCTGGCCAGGCCGGCGTAATCCTTAATCTCATCACTGCCGTCGTTATTATAAAAGGCCGTAGCAGCCATAAAGGCACCCATGTTGCCAAAGACGTAGAGCATGGCGTAATACATTACCGCCCCTACCCCCAGGACGGAGAAGGAAACAATACCCAGCAACAGATAACCGGCCTGGGCGATGCTGGAGTAAGCCAGCAGCCTTTTGATGTTGGTCTGGGGGATGGCCACCAGGTTGCCCAGAACGATGGTTAGGACCGCCAGGGCGATAAAGAGCTGGACCCAGAAGCTGTGGAGGTCCGGCAGGGCGCCGAAGAACACCCGTACCAGGGCTGCAAAGGCGGCAGCTTTGGAGGCAACTGAGAGAAAGCCTGTAACCGGAGTCGGTGCTCCTTCATACACATCCGGGGACCACATATGGAAGGGTACTGCCGTCACCTTGAAGGCAAAACCTGCCAAGATAAAGATGGTCCCCAGGAGCAGGGCCGGGCTCGCCCCCCTGGTAGCCACTGCCTGGCCGATTTCCCGGATAACTGTGGTACCGCTGCTGCCATAAACCAGGCTCAGGCCATACAGGAAAATGGCCGAGGACATGGCCCCCAGCAGGACGTACTTAATGCCTGCTTCCGCTGATTTGGCGTCGCCCAGGTGAAAGGCCGCCAGGATACAAAAGGTTATGGTCATCAGTTCCAAGCCCAGGTAAAGGCTGACCAGTTCCCCCGAGGAAGCCAGGACCATCATTCCCAGGGTGGCCAGGACCAGCAGGGCATAGTATTCGCCCTGGTTCAGACCCATCTTTTCTACATAATCATAGGAGCAGGCAGCAGTTAGCATGGCCGCCACCAGGAAGAGAATTTTGAAATAGGTACCAAAGGGGTCAATGACATATCCCCCGAGAACTACACCACTGGCTTCCCGCATGCCGAAGGCCGCCGCTAGAATACCGGCCAGACCGGCAGTAGCTACATAGGCAATACCCCGGCGATCACTGTGGGGTACCAGGAGACCCAGGGCCAGGAGTCCCAGTCCCAGGGCTGCCGTCAGGATTTCCACCGTTAAGAGATGCAAATTCGCCATTAAAAGATACCCCCAATCGCCTTCGCCGCTTGAACTTTGGCTACCAGCGGGGTTATGCCGCTATTGATCATATCAATTTGCAAGGAGGGTAAGAGGCCAAAGAGCAGCAAAGTTGCAATCAAGACGACAACGGGCACCATTTCCACCCCGCGGGCATCCTCCAGGTGATCCCATTCCGGTTTCCTGGGTCCGAAGAAAGTCTTCATGACTACCCGGAGAATATAGGTGGCGGTAATGACAATACCGGAGATGGCCAGGATCGAGAGGATCCGGAAGGGCAGGATACCACCGAACAGGGCCTGGTCGCGGGTAAAGGAGCCTATGAAGATGAGAAACTCGGCCACAAAGTTATTAAGGCCGGGTAGCCCCAGGGAGGCAAGGCCGCCAATTAGGAAACCGGCCGCCACCCGCGGCATCTGGTGGGCAAGGCCGCCGAAGCGGGCAATCTCCCGGGTGTGGGCTTTATGATAGATATTACCCACTAGTGCAAAGAAGAGGGCCGTCATAATACCGTGAGCAAACATCTGGGATACAGCCCCGTCCAGGCTCAGGATATTCAAAGAAGCTATTCCCAGGAGAACATAGCCCATGTGGCTCACACTGCTGTAGCCGATAACGAATTTCAAATCCCTCTGGACCATGGCGATCATGGCACCATAAACCACGTTAACAATACACAGAACGGCAATCAAAGGCGCCCAAAATTTAGCTCCTTCGGGGAACAGAAATACTCCGGCGCGAATAAGGCCATAAGCACCTAGTTTCATTAAAACGCCGGCGTGGAGCATACTGACGGCCGTTGGTGCCGCCACATGGCCGTCGGGAGACCACAGGTGCAGGGGCCAGATGGGCACCAGCACGCCAAAACCGATGAGCATCAGGAAGAAGATAAACTTTTGGAACCCCAGGTCGTACTTGACCGTGGCCAGGGTCTGGATGTCAAAGGTAGCATACCCCAGTTGCTGGGACGCATAAAGGAACAGGGCGATAATACCAATCAGGGCAAAGGCGCTGCCGACCAGGAGGTAAAGGGTCAGCTTCATAGCCGCGTATTCCTTCCGGGTGCTGCCCCAAATACCAATGAGGAGGTACATGGGGATAACGGCCACCTCAAAGAAGAGGTAGAAGAAAAAGAGGTCGCGGCTGATGAAGACACCGAAGACGCCGGTCACCAGCATCAACAGGAAGATAAAGAATTCCTTCACCCGCTGGGTCATATCCCAGGAGGCGAAGACACCGGTAAAGATAACAATGGCCGTCAGCAGGACCAGGGGCATACTGATGCCGTCGACGCCAACGGAGTAATTGATGCCGAATCCCGGTACCCAGGGGATATCCTGGAGGAACTGCAAGCCTCCCCGGGCATGATCATACTGGACATAAGCCAGGATTGCCAGCACCAGGGAAACAAAGGTGGCGGCAGCAGCCGTGATTTTAATGGTCAGCTGCTCCCTTTCCGGGATCAGCAGGATGAGCAGCAGCCCGGCTACCGGGGCCAGCATAATAGCTGTCAAAATCGGAAAGTTCACTGGATCACCCCTCCCAACACCGGTGCTGCCATCCAGAGGGCAATGATTACCACGGCCGTAAAGATAACCAAGGCGTAGGTCTGGAGGTTTCCCGTCTGGATCAAGCGTAGTCTATGGCCCGACAACCGGGTTACATCGCCGATACCATCAAAGACGCCATCAACAACATGGCGATCGTTCCAGTTAAAGGCTTCGGCCAGCCCAAGGCCGACACGATGGAAAAGCCACAGGTAGACCTCATCAATATAGTACTTGTTGACCAGAAGCTTATAGATGCTGTGGTAGCGTTCGGCCAGCCTTGCCGGCACATCACTGGGACGACCGTAAAGGACCCAGGCCAGGCCGATGCCAGCCAAGGCTACGATGGTTGAAAGCAGCATCACCCCATAGTTTGGTTCTACCAGATGGGGTTCGCCATAATAAACAAAGCTGCTGAACCCGTGGCTCACAAAGGGCGCCCCTACAAAACCGGAAACCACTGAAAGTACCGCTAGGATGACTAGGGGCACCGTCATCGTTAACGGCGATTCGTGAGCATGGAGTCCGGCACGGCGGTCGCCGAAAAAGGCCACGAAGATCAGCCGGAACATATAGAAGGCTGTCAAGAAGGCTACCAATGTACCAATGATGTAGAGACCGGTAAACCCGTGATCAAAGGCACCGGCGAGGATCTCGTCCTTGCTCCAGAAACCGGCCAGGGGCGGCACCCCGGCCAGGGCCAGGGTGGCAATAACAAAGGTACTTACCGTGACCTTCATATCCTTATATAAACCGCCCATGCGGAAAATATCCTGTTCTTCCAGGGCATGGATAACGCTTCCGGCTCCCAGAAAGAGGAGGGCTTTAAAGAAAGCATGGGTCATGAGGTGGAACATTCCGGCCGTCATACTGCCGATCCCCATGGCCATGACCATATATCCCAGCTGGCTGATGGTAGAATAGGCCAGGATGCGCTTGATGTCCCGCTGGGTAATGGCTATGGTGGCCGCAAAAAGGGCCGTAAAACCGCCTACATAGGCAACTAAGAGCATAATCCCCGGCAGGCTGGCAAAGAGGACAAAGGCTCGCGCCAGTAAATAGACACCGGCTGCCACCATTGTCGCAGCATGGATCAGGGCGCTAACCGGTGTAGGACCCTCCATGGCGTCCGGCAACCAGACATGTAAAGGGAACTGGGCCGACTTGCCGATAGGACCGATAAACACCAGGGCCGCCGCCAGGGCCAGGAAGCCGGTATTCTTGTAACTGGGAATGGCTGCCGCCAGTTCCCGGAAATTAAAGGTGCCAAAGATGGCAAAGAGGAAAAAGAAGCCCAGCATGAAACCGAAGTCAGCCACCCTGTTGGTAACAAAGGCCTTCAAGCCGGCCCGGGCCGCCGACTGCTTGTGGTAATAGAAACCTATTAAAAGATAGGAACAAAGTCCAACAAGCTCCCAGAAGAAAAATATCATAAAGTAGTTATTGGCCAGGACCAGTCCCAGCATTGAAGCGCTGAACAGGGACAGGTAGCCGAAAAAAGTGGAAAATCCGGGGTCGCCGTGCATATAACCCACTGAATAAATTTCCACCAGCAGGGCTACCAGGGTGACTACCAGGAGCATTACCGCTGCCAGGGGATCAATCAGGACGCCTGCTTCAATCTTCAAAAGACCGGGGACCCCCAGCCAGGTGGCGGCATACTCCACCGGCCGGGACATGGTTATCCCGTTAAGCAGGACTTCCCGTAATACCCCCACAGCCATGACAAAGCTGGCGCCGATGGCGGCGATGCCCACCAGGGCGCTTAAATGGCGCACTCTACGGGTCAGAAAAATAATTATGGGAAAAGCAAGGGCCGGAAAAACCGGTATCAACCAGGCATGATTGATCATAGGGTAGTCGTCACCTGCCTTTTAAACGAAATTACCACTTGAGCCAGTCCAGATCATCAACATTGCTGTCCAGGCGCCGGCGATAGATATTCAGGACCAGGGCCAGGCCGACGGCTACTTCCGCAGCAGCGACGACGATAACAAAGATTGCGAAGATCTGGCCCGTCACCTGATCCGGCGCCAGGAAATGGTTGAAGGCCACCAGGTTAATGTTGACAGCATTGAGCATAAGTTCGATTCCCATTAAAACGGCGATGGCATTTCTCTTGGCCAGGGCTCCGAAAAGGCCGATGCAAAAGAGGAGACCGCCCACGGCCAGATAGTGGTTGAGGGTGATCACCGTTCCGGTTTCCCTCCCCTCGCCAGCAGGATAGCTCCCACCATAGCCACCAGGAGCAAAACAGCCGCTACTTCGAAGGGTATGGCGAAGCGACCCAAAAAGGCGTTGGCAATGGCCGCCACATTGTTGGCCGGCGCCTGGGCGGGAGCGGTAGTCCAGGTCATGCGCCCGGTGCCCAGGACGATGACCACAAACAGGGCCAGGGAGACAACACCGGCTGCCAGGTAATTAATATTAAACAAATTACTGGCTTTGATATCGCCACGGCGGGTAAGCATCACCGCAAAGACAATTAGAATTGCTACTGCCCCGGCATAGACCAGGAGCTGCACCGCCGCCAGGAACTCGGCCTGGAGCAGGATATAGAGGCCGGCTACCCCGGCAAAGGTCAAAACCAGGTAAAGGGCACTGTGGACGATATTTTTTAGCAGCACTACGGCCAGGGCCGCAGCGATGGTAATTGCGGCCAGGACCCAGAATAAAAGGGCACTGATATCAAGCACCTTTCTTCACCTCCACTGCCTGGCCGACCAGTAAATCCTGCTCCGTGTCTTCATGACGGTAACAGGCCAGCTCAAAGTCGGGCTGCCAATGGAGGGCCCCCTGGGGGCAACTTTCCACGCACAGGCCGCAGAAGAGGCACTGGCCCAGCTTGACCCTGTAGCCAGTCAGGTGACGTTTTTTCTGTTCGTCGCGCTCGCTCTCGACGGTAATAACATGATTGGGGCAGGCATTGGCACAGATGCCACAGGCAATACACTTCTCCCTCTCCAGGCGGAAGGACCCGTGGGAGGCCGGCGGCAGGTTGGGCCGTCGTTCGGGGTACTGCTCCGTGACCGCCTTACCGAAACAAAAGTGCCAGGTAATACTCAGCCCTTTTAGCAAACCTTGCCCGAACATCCTACCACCTCCCCAGGGTTAACAACTGGTAGATCTTAATGCCCACCCCGGTCACCAGGATATTGGCCAGGGACAGGGGCAGGAGCACCTTCCAGTTAAAGCTGAGCAGATGGTCAATACGGATACGAGGGAAGGTCCAGCGTACCCACATGAAGATAAAAATCATAATATAAACCTTAATTAGAAACCATAGCCATGACGGCAACCACGGCCCCTGCCAGCCGCCCAGGAACAGGGTTACCGCAAGGGCGGAAACGCTGACCAGGTTGGCATACTCTGAAAGATAAAAGAGGGCGTAACGCATGCCGGTGTATTCTGTATAAGGTCCGGCAATAATCTCCTGTTCCCCTTCCACCAGGTCAAAGGGAGCACGGTTGACCTCGGCCGTGGCAGCAATAAAGTAGATAATAAAGGCCAGGGGCTGAAGAAGGATATACCAGATCTTCCCCTGGGCGGCCACGATCTGGGAGGTCTGGAGGGACCCGGCCAGCATTATTACCCCCAGGATGGAAAAGGTCAGGGGGATTTCGTAACTGACCATCTGGGCTACACAACGCATGCTGCCCAGCAGGGCATATTTGTTGTTGGCACCCCAGCCGCCCATCAAGATGGCGATGGTTGTAGTTGAAGCGACCGCCAGGAAATAAAAGACACCAATATTTAAATCAGCGGGAACCATTCCTTTGCCAAAGGGAATGACGGCATAAAGCATCGTCGCCGGGATAAAGATTAGCACCGGGGCGATGATAAAGACCCACCGGTCAGCCCCCCGGGGTATGATATCCTCTTTCCCCAGGAGTTTAACCGCATCGGCCACTGACTGCAGGAGGCCATGGGGCCCCAAACGGTTGGGCCCGATGCGCTGTTGCATATAAGCGCTTATCTTCCGTTCCAGATAGATTAAATAAAGGGCATTCAGGAAGATAAAGGCCAGTACCCCGATCAGGTATAAGACCCCTATGGCAAGGGTCACCACCCAGGGCGGTGCTCCGGCAAGGAACCCCCGCAGGTAAGCGGCTATGCCGGTAAAGATATCTTCCACGGTCATCTACCCTCTCCTTCGTAGATATTACTTTAACGATCAACCTCGCCCAGGACGATGTCAATGGAAGCGATATTGACGACGAAGTCCTGGATAGTACCACCGACGGAAATCCTGGGCAGGGCTCCCAAGTTAACGAACGAGGGGCTGTGGATATGGAGACGGTAGAGTTTGCTGCCACCATCGCTGACCAGGTAGAAGCCCAGGATACCCTTGGCACCCTCGATCTGGTGGTAGACCTCGCCCCGGGGAAGTTTAAGCACCCGCGGCACCTTGGCCTGCACCGGACCATCGGGGAGTTGCTCCATTGCCTGGCGGATAATTCGGGCACTCTGTTCCATTTCTAGCAGGCGAATAACAAACCGGTCGTAACTATCCCCGTTATTCAGGGTGGGGATATCAAAATCAAAGCGATCATAGATACTATAGGGCCGCGCTTTTCGCAGGTCAAAGGGCAATCCGCAGGCCCGCAGGTTAGGCCCGGTGATGCCATAGGCCAGGGCCGTTTCCAGGTCAATTTTACCCACCCCCTGGCAGCGGGCCTTAAAGATCTCATTCCCGGTAATCAGCCCGTTCATTTCGGCAATCATCCGGGGCAGGTCGTTTAAAAAGCTCTCCAGGGCCGGCAGAAAACCGGGCGGTATGTCGGCAGCTACACCGCCAATGCGCATATAACTGACCATCAATCTGGAACCGCACGTCATCTCAAAAAGATCCAGGATCCGCTCACGTTCCCGGAAGGGGGGGAACCAGGCCGTCCAACCGGAGAGATCAAGGGCCATGGAGGCTACCATGACCATATGGCTGGCCAGCCGTGAGAGTTCGGCCATAATTACCCGCAAATACTCGGCCCGCTCCGGGACTTCGAGCCCCAGGAGCTTTTCCACCGTCTGGACATAACCCAGATTGTTCAGCATCCCGGCCAGGTAATCCAGGCGATCGGTATAGGGAATAACCTGGGTATAAGTGCGATCCTCAGCCAGTTTCTCGATACCCCGGTGCAGGTAACCGATAATATTCTCTACCCCGACGACCTTTTCACCATCAAGGGTTAAAAGGGCCCGGTAAACACCATGGGTGCTGGGATGCTGGGGACCCATATTAAGTTGAATCTCTTCCGTTCGTAAATTCTCCGCGGCAGCAGCCATATTTTATTCCCCCCCTTCTGTTTGGAGTCGAAAATCTTTACGAAGGGGATGGCCAACAAAGTCATCCGGACACAGGATGCGCTTTAAATCGGGATGCCCAGGGAATTTTACCCCCATTAGATCAAAGGCCTCCCTTTCCTGGACATTGGCCGCCGGCCAGAGGGCAGTTAAGGAAGGAACCTCCGGATGCTGGCGGTCAAGATTTACCTTTACCCGGATTTCGGCCATCCCCGGCACGGATAACAAATGGTATACCATTTCTATCCGCTCGTCTTCCGGATAATCAACAGCCGTCAAGTCCGCCAGGAAATTAAAACCGCGTTTCTCCTTTAACTCCGTCATAAGCGCCAGCAACTGGTCAGCCGGTACAACCAGGGCCGGCACGTCAACCCCTTCTCTGACCTCTAGGTCGGGAAAAAGGCGCTGTAATTCCTGGATAAAGTTGTCCATTTTACTTCACCAACGCCACTTTAGGGTTAATAACCTTTTTCTTCAGTGCCAGGAGGCCATTAATTAAAGCCTCCGGCCGGGGGGCACACCCGGGTACATAGACATCAACCGGCACGATGGTATCTACCCCGGGCACGACATTGTAAGAGTCAACAAAGGGTCCACCGCTAATGGCACAGCTGCCCATGGCAATCACCCACTTCGGTGCCGGCATCTGCTCGTATAGACGCCTCACCAGGGGAGCCATCTTCCTGGTAACCGTACCGGCCACAATCATTAAATCCGCCTGGCGCGGTGAGGGCCGGAAAACTTCATACCCAAAACGGGCAATATCATAACGGGCGCCACCGGCCGCCATCATCTCAATGGCGCAACAGGCCAGACCAAAGGTTACCGGCCAGAAGGAATGGGCACGGCAGTAATTAAGCATGGCATCAACCGTTGACAGGATAATATTATCAGGTATCTGCGGGTCCGCTGGCTTTAATCTAGTTACAGCCACTTCAATGCACCCTCCTTCCAGGCATACCAGAGGCCGAGTACCAGGATGCCGATAAAAACGATCATTTCGGCAAAGGCAAAGAGCCCCAGGGCCTGAAAACGTACGGCCCAGGGATAGAGAAAGACGGTCTCAACATCGAATAACAGAAAGACAAGGGCATAAAGAAAATAACTCACTTTGAACTGAATCCAGGTCGGCCCCTGGGTCTTCAGGCCACATTCGTAGGCGGCCAATTTATCACCCTCGGGCGGTTTCTTGGGGCGGAGCAACCAATTGGTGGCCAGGGCAGCAACGGCCGTTGCTGCTCCACCAACCAGGAATACAGCTATAATGCCATATTGCTGTAACACCATGGACCCCCCTTTCATAAAAAATTGCCAGGTTGTTTAAAAATACTCCAGTATTAATTCGCTTTATTTGGGGAAATCCCTTCTTGGCGGTTGGTAAAAAAATGGTTTTTTATTTAATGCTTAAAGCTACGACGGTGGAGGGCACAGGGGCCAAGACGCCGTAGGGCTTCCCGGTGTTCCCGGGTCGGGTACCCCTTATTCCCCGCCAGGCCATAACCTTGGAAAACGGCATCATAGGCCACCATCAGTTCATCCCGGGCCACTTTGGCCAGGATAGAAGCCGCTGCAATGGAAGCGCTTAATGCATCGCCACCTACCAGGGGGGTCTGGGGTATCTTTAAACCAGGTAACTCCATGCCGTCAATCAACACATGATCCGGCCGGATGGCCAGGGCCGATAGGGCCCGCCGCATGGCCCACCGGGAGGCAGCCAGGATGTTCAGGCAATCAATCTCTTTCACTGAAACCCAGCCGATACCCCAGGCCAGGCTTTCTTTTTTTATCACCGCGGCCAATTCCCGGCGCCGGGCAGGAGGTACTTTTTTGGAATCATTGAGGCCGGCAATGAATAACCCCGGTGGTAGAATAACTGCCGCAGCAGTTACCGGCCCGGCCAGCGGTCCGCGTCCAGCTTCGTCTACGCCGGCTATGCGGGCAACACCCTGGCGTTGTAACCGCCGTTCCCAGGCGTAAAGGGCTTCGACCCGTTCCCTTTCACCGGCGGATGCGCGCACTTGTACCACCTACTCTAACTTAGCATCATTCAGGCCATGTTTCAAGGCATAAAGGGCCGCCTGGGTACGATCGGAGACCCCAATTTTATGAAAGATATGCGTTAGATGGTTTTTTACCGTTTTTTCACTAATAAATAGTTCCCTGGCGATTTCCCGGTTGGACTTGCCCAGGCTGACATGGATTAAGATCTCCCGTTCCCGCGCGGTCAGGGGTATAGATACGGGGGCCGGTGTAAAGGGTTTTTGCTTCTGGATACAACCGATAACCTTCTGGGCTACCCCCGGGTGAATAACCCGGGCGCCCCGGGCCACCTGGTAGACGGCCTGCACCAGTTCTTCGGCGCTGATGTCCTTCAGGACGTAGCCGGATACCCCGGACCGTAACAATTCAATAATATATTCCTCATCGTCATGAATAGTAAGGGCCAGGATAGCGATTTGCGGCCATTCCTGCCGTATTACTTTCGTAGCTTCAATGCCATTCAGGCCCGGCATGTTAATATCCATAATAATGACCTGAGGCTGGTAACGCCGTGTCATCTCGATGGCCTCCTGGCCGGTGGCAGCTTCACCAACTACCTGCAGGTCCGGTTCCAGCTCCAGGATTTTACGTATACCCTCCCGCACCAGGGAATGGTCATCAGCAATCAAGATGGTAATCTTCTCAATATCCGTCAAAATCCCCACCCCCCTCCTTGCTGCCGCGGGATAACTATTTCTACCTCCGTACCCCGGCCCGGGGCAGTTTTAATTGCCAGCTTTCCGCCCAGGAGTTTCACTCGCTCCTGCATACCGGCCAGGCCGTACCCGCTCCCCCGGGCTGCTGCCGGATCAAAGCCGCAACCCTCATCTTTGATACTCAGGGTGATTTTCTCAGGTCGGAACTCCACCTTAACCCGGGCCTCGGTTACCCCGGCATGCTTCCAGACATTATTTAAAGCCTCTTGAATTAGACGAAAGATGCCTATTTCAAGGGCTTTATCCAATCGTTCCTCATTGCCAATGATAATTAATTCTACATCCAGGCCGTATTTTTCCAGGTATTCGCCTGCAAAACGATAAAGGGCCGGTACCAATCCCAGGTCGTCAAGCATCATCGGCCGCAGGGAAAAGATTATTTTCCGTATTTCTGCCAGGGTATCCCGGGCCAGATTACCCAGGGCCAGGAGTTCGTTCTTTAAATTACCTGATTTAATATCAGCCAGCCTGGTACAGAGTTCGGCTTTAAAGGCTATCCCGGCCATAGCCTGGGCCGGCCCATCGTGAATCTCCCGGGCCAGGCGCCGGCGTTCCTCTTCCTGGGCCTGGAGAATCTTTAATCCTACCAGGTGGCGCTGTTCCAGTTCCTCCAGGTGATCGCCCACCCGGGCCAGTTCTCCGGTCAACAAGGCCAGGGCAGCACCAACATTCCGCACCAGTTCTTCCGCCCGCCGGACCATCTCCTGCTGGTTTTTCAAGGTACTTTCCAGGCGGTCCCGGCGCAGGCGCAGCTGGCTCTCCCGTTCCCGCCACAAACCCAGCTGGACCTGATACTCCCGGGCTCGTTCGTAGGCCGCCTGCATCTCCTTTTCCCCGTAGCTGGAAAAGTCACGGCTTACTTCCATCAAACGGTTCCTGGCCTTCTTTTCTTCTATTTCCAGCCTGTCCACCCGGGCTGCAGCCTCACTGAATTCCCGGCGGACCTCATCCAGCTCCTGGCGCAGCCGGGCCTCTTCCTGCCGGGCCGTTTCAGCGATGTTGTAAATGGCTTCCCGGCTCTCCTCCAGGGTTTTAACTGTTTCCTTTACTATTTGCTCCAGGGTGGCAGCAGTTATTACCTTTTCTGGCACGGAACCCCTCCTCGTCCCCTCCAGGGCGGCCACCGGTATCGCCGGGCAGCAATACAGATAAAGCTTTTAGTTTTCAGGGCCTTTCCAGGG
Organism: Moorella thermoacetica; assembly: GCF_001267405.1. Lineage (NCBI taxonomy): Bacteria > Bacillati > Bacillota > Clostridia > Neomoorellales > Neomoorellaceae > Neomoorella > Neomoorella thermoacetica. Next base: position 897,924 of record NZ_CP012369.1, on the reverse strand, counting down.
TAAAACGACCCAGACGTCCCTCCCGGAAATCATTCACCAGGGCCCGGGCCGTCTTTTCCTGGTCGACTACTCCGCCGGGGAGAAGGAAGCCCCGGGCCCGGCCAATGGCTGCCAGGATATCGGTTGCGTCCCCCTGTTCCTGAATCCCGTACCTGGCGGCCAGGGTTCCCGGAGCCTCCCGCAATAGAAATTCGCCCACCAGGCAGGCTATTCCTACGACCGGGACTGACTCTTCCGGAGCGCATCCCAGGGCACCTAACCACAGGGCCGTCCGGGGTTCCCGCCAGCGGGGCCAGAGGACGCCCGGGGTATCTAAGAGTTCCAGGTTATCTTTGATCCGGATCCACTGGGGCCCCCGGGTAATCCCCGGGCGGTTCCCGGTCCGGGCTGCGCCCCGGCCGGCCAGGCGATTCAAAACGGAAGACTTACCAACATTGGGTATGCCTAAGGCCATAACCCTTAAAGGGGCTTCACCCAACCCCCTCCGGGCCCGGGCTTCCCTTTTGGCCTTGGCAATGGCTTTCAAATACTGGTACAAAAGGCGGTCGCCGGAACCCGTCCTGGCGTTCATAGCCACGGCCCTGGTACCCCCGGCGCGCAGTTTTTCCAGCCAGCAAGCAGTGGCGGCAGGGTCGGCAAGATCCGCCCTGGTCAATACCACGACCCGCGCCCGGAAACCGATTAGCTTTTCCAGGTCGGGGTAACGGCTGGAAACCGGCAGGCGGGCATCAGCCACCTCCAGGACAGCGTCAACAACCTTTAAATACTGACGCAGGGATTGCAGGGGAGCAGGCATAAGTTCACCTACCTGATCAGGCCCAGGCGGTTTAATGGCCAGAAGATAAACATGGCCTTGCCGATAACCAGCCGGCGATCCAGGGTCCCCCATACCCTACTATCGGCACTATTGTTACGGTTGTCACCCATCATAAAGTAGTTGTTTGGTGGGACCTTCACCGGGCCGAAGTCACTGTAAACTACCCCGGGCGGCAGGTACTTTTCCGGAGGCTGTGGTTGCCCGTTGACATAAAGGACGTTATTCCGCGCCTCCACCGTATCTCCGCCCACGGCAACGACTCTTTTAATATAGTCCCGGCTGGGATCCAGGGGATAGTGGAAGACTACCACATCGCCCCGCTGGGGATCACCCAGGCGGTAGGCCAGGCGGTTGACAATAATCCGGTCCCCCGGGTAAAGGGTTGGTTCCATAGAGGGGGAAGGAATATAAAATGGTGTGAAGAGAAAGGCGCGAATGATTACAGCCAGGACGGCGGCAACAACCAGGGACTGTAGTAAATCCCACCACCAGGCCGTTTCCCTGCTCTGTTTACCTTCTCTGCTTTCCTCTAACGGCTGCAAAGGCTGACGCCCCCCATTAGTCAAACACGGGACTGATTGAGCACCAGTCCCGTTGTTCAACTTCTTCAGGCTTACTTTACCGTTCCTCTTTAATGCGGGCCGCTTTGCCTACCCGCTCGCGCAGGTAGTAAAGTTTGGCCCTCCTGACCTTGCCGTGACGGACTACCTCGATGCGTTCCAGCCGTGGCGAGTGCAGGGGAAAGATCCGCTCTACTGCCACGCCGTAGGATACCCGGCGTACGGTAAAGGTTTCATTGATACCCCTGCCCCGGCGGCCTATCACTACCCCTTCAAAAATCTGGATGCGCTCGCGATTGCCTTCAACTACTTTAACATGTACCCGTACGGTATCCCCGGGTCTAAAATCAGGGATATCGGTACGCAATTGTTCCTTTTCCAGGGTTTCGATGATATTCACCTTGAACCCCTCCTTTCCAGCCGGTAAACCAGCGCTTATTATACCATAAATATTTCCTGCGTAACAACATCAAGGAGTTAAGGAGTTCTCTCCCCTTCCCGGCAGCTAATTTCCTCCAAAAAGCGCCGGTCTTCCGGGCTTAAATTTACCCTAGCCAGTAAATCCGGCCGGCGCCGCCAGGTCCGCTCCAGGGCCTGTTGTCGCCGCCAGCGCCGGATCTGCTCATGGTTGCCCGATAACAGTACCTCCGGCACTTCCAGGCCGCGAAAGGAACGGGGACGTGTATACTGGGGATATTCCAGCAGTCCCATGGCAAAGGAATCCTCCCGCGCTCCCTCCGGCGCCCCCAGAACACCCGGTAGCAGGCGGGTGACGGCGTCGATAATGACCATAGCCGGCAGTTCGCCGCCGGTGAGGACATAATCGCCAATGGAAATCTCTCTGGTCACCAGGGCCAGCCTGACCCTCTCGTCGACACCCTCGTAGTGGCCGCAGATCAAGATCAGGTGCTCCTCCCGGGCCAGTTCCTCTGCCATTCCCTGGTTGAATGCTTCTCCCTGTGGTGACATGAGGATAACCGGCGGCCTGGCAGCCTCTCCGCCAGGCAACAGGTCTTCCACCGCCAGGAAGAGGGGTTCGGCCTGCATAACCATCCCCGGCCCGCCGCCGAAAGGATAATCGTCAACGTTTCGGTGTTTATTCCTGGCGTAGGCGCGGATGTTGACCAGGTTGACCTCCAGGCGGCCCTGTTCCCGGGCACGCTTAATAATGCTGGTGTTTAAAAACCCGGTAAACATCTCGGGAAAGATCGTCAGGACATCTACCCGCAAACTCTGGCCTCCTAGTCCCGTAACCCCGGCGGTAGTTCGACCCGTATCTCTTTCCTGGCCAAGTCAACCTGGCGGACGACTGTTTTTAAGGCCGGGATCAAAATTTCCCCGGCGTCTTCATTCCGGACTACATAAACATCGTTGGCTCCCGTTGCCAGGATATCCCGCAGGATGCCCAAGAATTCGCCTCCTGTTGTATAGACCCGGCTGCCGAGCAACTGGTAAATATAGTAGTGACCCTCCGGCAGGGGTTCAACCTCCCAGGGTTCTACTTTAAGGGTTGCTCCCCGGACAGCTCCGGCCTGGTCGGCGTCGTTAATTTCGGCCAGTTTTAGGATGAGATTTCCTTTGCCGGGACGGACACTGATGACGGTCACCGGGAAAGTTCTCCCTTCCCGGCCATCCGCCCCTTCCTGCTCCAGGATTAACCTGGTCCCCGGCCGGAAGCGCTCGGGGAAATCCGTCAGGGGGAAAACCTTTACCTCCCCCCGGATGCCATGGGTGCCGATAATTTTGCCGACGCCAATCCTTTCTGTATCCATGGTTAATGGATAATCTCCACCACTACGCGCTTACCTTCATGGGCCGCGGCTGCCTTGACCAGGGTCCGGATGGCTCGTGCTATACGTCCCTGTTTACCGATTACCTTGCCCATATCCTCCTGGGCTACCCGGAGCTCCAGGATAACTGATTTTTCACCTTCAATCTGGTTGACGCTGACCTGGTCGGGGTGATCTACCAGGGCTTTAGCCAGGGTTATTAACAATTCCTTCATTAGTTATGCGCCCCCCTATTTAGCTTCCCGGGCAGCGATATATTTCTGCCATACCCCGGCTTTTTTCAACAGAGCCCGGACGGTTTCCGAAGGCTGGGCCCCCGTGGTTAACCAGTGCAGGGCCTTTTCTTCATCGACCTTTATTTCTACAGGCTGCTTGACGGGGTTATAGTAACCGATCTCCTCAACTACCCGGCCGTCGCGGGGCGAGCGGGAATCGGCCACCACCAGACGGTAGAAGGGTGCTTTTTTAGCTCCCATGCGCTTCAGGCGGATTTTAGTAGCCATCCATTTCACCTCCTCAAAAAGTTCCCTAAAAGGGGAAGGGGATGCGGCCTTTGGGCTTTTTCTTGCCGCCACCTTCACTGAACATGTGCATCAGCTTCCGCGCGTCCTCGAACTGGCGCAGCAAACGATTGACGTCCTGGACCCGGGTGCCGCTGCCGGCAGCAATACGCCGTTTGCGGCTGCCATTGATGATGGCCGGATTGCGCCTCTCCGCCGGCGTCATAGACTGGATAATGGCTTCCGTACGGATCATTTCTTTGGGGTCAATCTGGAGATCCTTGAGCTGCTTCATTTTACCGGCCCCGGGGAGCATGTTTAGAATCTCTTCCAGGGGACCCATTTTTTTCATCTGTTTCATCTGTTCCAGAAAATCCTCCAGGGTAAACTCCTGCTGGCGGATTTTCTTCTGCAGCTCTTTCGCTCGCTCAACATCCAGGTTGGCCTGGGCTTTCTCAATGAGGCTCAGGACATCACCCATACCCAGGATGCGGGAGGCTAACCGGTCCGGGTGGAAGGTCTCCAGGGCCTCGGTTTTTTCGCCCATACCGATAAATTTAATCGGGCAACCGGTAACAGCCCTGATGGAGAGGGCGGCCCCGCCCCGGGTGTCACCGTCGAGCTTGGTCAGGATGACCCCCGTCAGGCCCAGTTGCTGGTGAAAGGTAGAGGCCACCTGAACGGCGTCCTGGCCGGTCATGGCATCCACCACCAGGAGGATCTCCTGGGGCCGGACGGCTTCTTTGATGGCAGCCAGCTCGGCCATCATCGTTTCATTGATATGGAGGCGACCGGCGGTATCCAGGATTACCGGGTTGCTACCATGGGTACGGGCATGTTCTACTGCCGCCCGGGCGATATCCACCGGGCTGCTGCCCTCACCCATGCTGAAGACCGGGACTTTCAGTTGTTCACCCAGGACCTGGAGCTGTTTGATGGCTGCCGGCCGGTAAACATCAGCGGCTACCAACAGGGGCCGGCGGCCCTGGTTCTGGGCCAGGCGGGCGAGCTTGGCCGCTGTAGTCGTCTTCCCGGCACCCTGGAGCCCGGCCAGCATGATGACCGTCGGGGGCTGGCTGGCCCAGTTGATTTTACTCTCCCCGCCACTCATGAGGGCCGTCAATTCCTCATGGACGATTTTGACCACCTGCTGGCCAGGGGTCAGGCTCTGCATGACTTCCTGGCCGACGGCCCGCTCCTTAACCCGGTTAACAAAGTCCTTGACGACCTTGAAGTTGACGTCGGCTTCCAGCAGGGCCAGGCGGATCTCCCGCATTGCGGCTGTAACGTCAGCTTCGGTGAGCTTGCCTTTGCCGCGCAGTTTTTTAAAGGTTTCCTGGAGTTTGTCGGCCAGGGAAGCAAAGACGGCCACCTGTTACACCCCCGGTTTGCTGATTTTCTGGATCGCGCGGTATCCGTTATTCGAGTTTGATATTACTCAACCGGTCACCCCGGCCCCACTCCCTACCATCGCCGTTCCATCTCCGTTTTGTGGACGATCGTGAAACAACCTCACGACCCGGTAACCTGCGGCTTGTTTATTTTTTCCCCATACTACCCTCAGGCAGTTCCAGGAGCCGCTGCAGGATCCGGCTGGTCTCAACCAGCTCCCCCTCGCCACCGCCCCGGCGGTAGTTCTCCAGATGCCTGATGGCTGCTGCCAATTGCTCCCGCAGGGCCATATCCCGCCGCAGGTAACCCAGGCGGGATTCGTACTCCTCCAGGGCTTTGACGGCCCGCTGCAGGCCGTCATAAACCGCCTGGCGGCTGATCCCCTCTTCGCCGGCTATCTCTCCCAGGGAGAGATCGTGGTGGTAATGGAGTTCCAGCCAGTGCCTCTGCTTGGGGGTGAGGAGGGGACCGTAGAAATCATAGAGGCGCGCCACCCGGGCCAGGTCGTCGAGCATGAGCACCACCGCAGATGATTATATGGCACTTTCGTAATGGTGTCAAGGGCCGCCCTTTGACAGGCTGGAAAGATAAAAAATACCTGCTCGCTTGCAGCAGGTATACTGCCCTTACAAAAAGGCATCCTGTTCATCTTAGGTCCCGAGGAGATGCCCAGGACTAGATCATCCTGATGGCAAACTGCGGGCACACCTCGGTGCAGTAGCCGCAGAGGAGGCACTTGGCGCGGTTGATCCTGGCCTTGCCGTTAACCATAGTTATGGCGTCGTTGGTGCAGGCCTCAAGACAGGCGCCGTCGCCGGCGCAGACAGTCTCCACCACGGCAAACTCCTTGGCGGCAGTTTGTATTATCCCCGGGTCTTCGCCGTTAAAGTAGCGCAGGTTGTAATCCACTTCCGCCTCGCTGACCATGCCTACGGCTATGGCGGCAATACCCGGTACCCGGCGGGCAAAGGCCATGGCCTCCTGATAGTTGTCCAGCAGGTTGCCCCCGGCCAGGGCCTTCATCAGGTAAACCCCCTTGCCGGCAGCCACTGCTTCCGCAATGGCGGCCAGCATTTCTTCGCGGCTGCCGTCGATGATGCCCGCCCCCTTGATATTCACCAGGGGGAAGACAACGTCTATTTCTTTTTCGGCGGCCGCTTTCCGCACGGCCGCCACGCCGTGGGTGGAAATACCAACAGCCCCGATTATTCCTTTTTCCCTGGCGTCGAGGAGGCAGCGCAGGGCGCCTGCCCTTTCCTCAAAAATTCGCTCTGTTGCCCGGGCAGCATGCAGGTGGAAAATATGAATATATTCCAGCTGGAGCTTCTCCCGGGCCTCCTGGATCGCCCGCTCCATATCCTCATAGGTGACAGCTGCGGACTTGGTGGCGATAATCACTTCACCGCCGTAGGCGTGAATAGCCCGCCGGATAGGCTCATAGGTCTCATAAATTTGCGCCGTATCGATGAAATTAACACCGCCCTCCAGGGCTCTTTTGATAATCCTGGTGCAGGTGTCAACATCGAGGTTTTTCTGGCGCGGCCCCATGGGCAGGGCGCCGAAACATAGCTCGGAAACCTTGAAGCCCGTCCGTCCAAGCCGGCGATACTCCATTAGCATTCCCTCCGGATGAATTTTTGGCAGGCGGGCGAAAACCGGGGGCTGGCCCGGCAGATGCCGGCCGTTCATCCCCGGCTACCCGGCTGGAATAAACCCGCCACCTCTGCCATTAAGTTTTATGTTAACAAAATTGCCCCTCCGTGTTACAATGAGGATGCCATCAATTCCACTTCTTCCACCTGATCGCCGAATTTCCTCGGTGGAAAGCGGGGGAACCAGGTAAGTGGGGTTAATCTCCGCGCCAGTTTTTCCTATACGGGGAAAAAGGGGCGCGGGGTAGGGCCATCCTTGGTCCGCACCCGGCAGCTAACCTCGCAGGCGTGGAAGGAGGTGGATTTTTTTTACCCTTTGTGCATCCTCTTCGTCACCTGGGCGTAAATCTCTTCGGCATCCAGGGTCTTAACCTCACCCCTGGCCATGAGAATCTTCCCGTTAACGATAACCGTATCCACGTCGCTTCCCCGGGCGGCGTAAACCAGGTTGGCCTCGACATCGTTGGGCGGCATCAAGTGGGGCTGGCGCATGTCCACCAGGATCAGGTCGGCCTTTTTACCCGCTTCCAGGGTGCCGATCTCCTTTTCCAGGCCCAGGGCCCGGGCACCGTTCAGGGTGGCCATAACCAGGGCCTGGTGGGCGGGTACTACCGTGGGGTCGCCGGTAATGCCTTTAGCCAGCAGGGCCGCCGTCCGGGTCTCAGCCACCATGTCCAGGTTATTGTTGCTGGAGGCGCCGTCAGTGCCGATGGCCACGTTGACGCCGGCAGCCAGCATCTCCTTTACCGGGGCCACGCCGCTGGCCAGTTTAAGATTACTCTCCGGGCAGTGGGCCACGCCGACCTTTTTCTCGGCCAGGATAGCGATTTCCTCGGTGGTCAGGTGGACGCAGTGGGCCGCCAGGACTGGCAGGTCCAGGAGACCCAGCTTGTTGACCAGGGCTACCGGGGTAGCCCCGTAACGGGCTTTTACGTCTTCGACCTCTCCCCGCGTTTCCGCCAGGTGGATATGTAACCCCACCCCCAGCCCGGCCGCTGTCTCGGCAACCCTGGTTAAATACTCCGGCGTGCAGGTATTGGGGGCGTGGGGACCCAGCATGGTGGTAATCCGTCCCTCACCAGCGCCATGCCACTCTTTTACCATACTGATGCCTGCTTCCAGCCGTTTGTTGCTGGTATCCTGAAGGCCTATCAATCCCTGGCAAAGGCTGGCCCGCAGCCCGGCTTCCACCACTGCCCCGGCCACGGCATCCATATGGAAATACATATCGGCAAAGGTGGTGGTGCCGGAGCGGATCATCTCCAGCAGGGCGATTTTGCTACCCCAGTAGATATCTTCCCGCTCCAGCCGGTCCTCGCGGGGCCAGATTTTTTCTTCCAACCATTGTTTAAGTGGCAGGTCGTCGGCGTAGCTCCGCAGCAGGGTCATGGCGGCGTGGGTATGGGCATTGACCAGGCCCGGCAGGGCCACCATATCGCCGGCATCAATTACGGTATCCGCCTGCCAGCCGGCCGGCAAACCGCCTGCCGGGCCGACATAATGGAGGCGGTCGTCATTAATGGCGATAACCCCCTTCCCAATTACCGGACCGCTTATCGGAACGATGGTACAATCCTTGATTAAAATCTTGCCCACGAATTATTCCTCCTTCTCCCCAGCCAGGCCGCTGAACAGGGCGGCGGCAAAGTCCCGGGGTTGAAATTCTTTCAGATCGTCCGGGCCTTCCCCCAGGCCCACCAGCTTGACGGGGATGCCCATCTCAGCGGCTATCCCCAGGATCACCCCGCCCTTGGCCGTGCCGTCCAGCTTGGTGAGGGCGATGCCGGTGACACCCACCGCCTCGCTGAAGAGCCTGGCCTGGGAAAGGGCGTTCTGGCCGGTGGTGGCGTCCAGGACCAGGAGCACCTCGTGGGGTGACCCCGGCAGTTCCCGCTCCATGAGCCGGCGGATCTTCTTCAGCTCTTCCATCAGGTTGGTTTTAGTCTGCAGGCGGCCGGCGGTATCTACCAGTACCACGTCGGCGCGGCGGTTACGGGCCGACTGGATGGCAGCGTAGACCACCGCCGCCGGGTCGGCGCCGGCCTGGTGGCGGATCAGCCCGGCCCCGGCCCGCTCGGCCCATACGGCCAGTTGCTCGCCGGCGGCGGCCCGGAAGGTATCGGCCGCAGCCAGGATCACCCTTTTACCTTCCCGGGCGAACCGGCAGGCTAGTTTCCCGATAGTTGTCGTCTTGCCGGCGCCGTTGACGCCCACCACCAGGATCACCGTCGGCGGCTCGGGCGCCCAAACCAGACGCGGCACCTCTTCCCCAAGCATCCGGGCGACTTCTTCCTGCAACAGGCTTCCCACTGCCGCCGGGTCGGTTATTTTGCGGTCCCTGACCTCCCGGCGGAGCCTTTCCACCAGTTCCATGCTGGTCCTGGCGCCCACATCGGCCGTCAGTAATATTTCCTCCAGCTCATCAAAGAAATCGTCATCCAGGCGACTGCTGCCGGCCAGCAATTCCCCCACCCGCCGGGTGAGGTTCTCCCGTGTCTTATTTAAACCCTCTTTGAGCCTGCTGAAAAAATTCAACGCTGTTCCCTCCAACTAAACCAAAGGCCTCCCCTCTAATTTACCAGAGGCGAGGCCTTTTGTCCAAGGTTTATTTAATGCTGCCGTAAGCTCAAACATCCCGCCGGTTAAAGACGTAAACTGCCGCCGCCAGCAGGATGACTATATATACCAGGGTATAAACCAGCATCCAATCACTGGGGGTGGACTGGCTGCCAAAGGGGCCCAGCATCGATTGGGGATTGATAAGGCGGGGAATATCCTGGCCGTTGCCGGCGGGTAGCCGGTCGACCACCGTCGCCACCAGCCGCCGGTAGACGGCGTCCGCCGGCAGGATGAGGCTGGTAACCACACCTGTATAAATGGCAGCGGTGCTCTCCACCAGGGCGCCGATCTGCTCCATCATGCCCCCGACTACGGCCAGGGCGTAAAGGGCGAAGGCCAGGACGCCGTTACCCAGGGTGCTGAGCCTGGTGGTGCCCAGCATGGTGACGGCCAGGAGGACCAGGGGCTCCAGGATAAAGAGGCCCAGGGCCGGTCCCAGCCCGGGGATGACCAGGCCTGTTTGCCAGTAGACCAGGCCGGCCAGGGCCAGGAAAAAGATGGCGGCATAGAGCACCAGCATGGCCGCCAGGCCCAGGAATTTACCCAGGAGCAGGTCGCGGCGGCTGAGGGGCCGGACGGCCAGGGTGTAAAGGCTGCCATTCTCGATCTCGCCAGCGATGCTGCCCACAGCGGCCAGGATGGCCAGGCCCGCCACCAGGAAACTGGCCAGGTAGATCCCCAGGACAAAGAGGGTAATGGCCTGCATCATGGCATAGTAACTGGCGGCGCTGGCGGTGGGATTGGCCGTATGCACCATACTACCTCCAGAGATAAAGTGCAGGCCGATGCCGTAAAGGATGAGGAAGGCCAGGGTAAGAGCGCCGGCGATGAAGGCCACCTTTTTCCGCCATGCCTCCCGGAAAGTAAAAAGGGCCATCAGCCACATGCCTGCTCCCCCTCCCGCACCAGGTAGACAAAGACGTCTTCCAGGGAACTATGGCCGGGCGTAACTTCGTAGATGCGGCAGCCCCCGGCCACCAGCCGGGCCACCAGGTCGGCGACTTCCTCCCGGCCACCCAGGTCCAGGGTGAGCCGGTCGCCTTCCAGCCGCAGGGAAGGGTAACGCCGGCGTAGTTCCGCTTCCAGTTCTCCGGTCAGGCCAGCCAACCTGATGGCGACCGTCGCCGGGCCGGACTGTAGTTCCGCCAGCCGGCCGCTGGCCACCACCGTGCCCCGGTTGATGATGGCCACCTGGTCGCAGACCTGCTCAACTTCGCTCAGCAGGTGACTGTTTAAGAAGACGGTTTTACCGGCCTCCTTCAGGGCCAGGAGGATCTCCCGTACCTGGCGCCGGCCCAGGGGGTCCAGGGCCGAGGTGGGCTCGTCCAGGAAGACCACCCGGGGATCGCCCACCAGGGCGGCGGCCAGGGCCAGGCGCTGCTGCATTCCCTTGCTGTAATTGGCCACCAGCTTCTGGCCTTCCCCGCTCAAGCCTACCAGTCCCAGGACTTCATGAGCCCGCCGGCTGGCGGCCCTGCCGTCCAGGCCCGCCAGCTGAGCGTGAAAGGTCAAGAGTTCTTGCCCCTTGAGCCAGCCGTGGAGGCGGAAGTTCTCCGGTAAAAAGCCCACCTGGCGCCGGCCCCTGATGTCCTGGGGCGAGTAGCCGGCCACCAGGGCCTCCCCGGCCGTGGGGTAGACCAGGCCCACCAGCATCTTTACCAGGGTGCTCTTGCCGGCGCCGTTGGGTCCTAAGAGGCCGAAGATCTGCCCCTCCTCGACGGAGAGGCAGATCTCCCGGCAGGCTACTTGCCGACCGTAGATTTTGGTCAAATTCCGGGCTTCAATTACAGCCATTACTTGACCTCCGCTGCTACCCGCAGGGCTTCATCCAGGGATAGGCCGGTGATGGCCCGCCAGCTATTACCCTGGCGCCAGGCCAGGATGACACTATCTTGTACTTTCCCGTTGGGGTAGTGGGTTGGAGTTGCGCTGGTAAAGTAGACCCCCTGGTTGCCGTTGACCGTGATCTCCCGCGCCGCCATACCCTGGGTCTCCGGGATGGGCAAGGTATGCTGCCAGTCTTTAATGGCCGCCAGCTGCTGGCGTAAGCCGGCCGGCAGGAAGGGCAGGTTCAACAACGCCTGGCGCAGGGCCAGCAGATCAACCCCTTGGGGCGCGTCAATGGTCAGGTCGCGGGCGGCGTAGATGGTAAAGCTCTGCCCCGGCTGGAACGGCCGCCGGCCATAGTCGGCCTGCACCAGGGGCGGGATGCTTAAAGTGAAGGACTTGCCCGCCAGGTCGGCCGGCAGCAGGACGCCGCCGTGTTTCTGCAGGTAGCTGTTCAGCTTCTCGACGTCGGGGGTAAAGGTGACGGTCGGCGACTGCTCGACGTTGATGGCCATCCTCTCCCGCCCGGCCAGGGTGGCGGGCAGGTCCAGTTTTAACCCGCTCAAGGCCTCCACCTGGGCCGGTTCAGCCTCAACCCGCGGCTGGGCCGGCCGCTTAACCTCCACCCGGCCGAAGTTCCTGATGTCCACCTCGCCCCCCTGGCCGTTAAAGAGTTTATCCAGTTGGGCCATATCCTCGGGGGTGATCTTCACCACCTGGATCTTTTCCATGCGGAAGATGTTGAGGAACTGGGCGGCCAGGCTGCGGCCCGGGGCCCAGCTTAAGAAGACGGCCAGGGCCAGGACGGCCGCGGCTGCACCGGAAAACCACTTATGTTGCCGGATCATATCAACCATCCTCCTTGCTTTAGTCAGGGGTCGATGGCGGAAGGGCATAGAGCCGGGCCCAGGTGCCCTTAAGGGACGACCGGCGGCTTCGGTCTCCCGCCGGTAGGCCGCCAGGGCGGTAGTGGTGCTATCCGCCAGTTCCTCCAGGTCCTGAAGGCGTTGCAGGCAGGCAGGGCACCCCGCCAGGTGATCGGCCACCCGGGCGGTCATCTCCGCATCCAGTTCGCCGTCAAGATATGCCTGAAGAAGACCCTCTTCCGGACACATGGTCGTACCTCCCTTCCATTTGGCTGTACAGCTCGGCAAAGTGTCGCCGGGCCCGGGCCAGGATGGTACCCACTGAATTCTTATCCACCTGGATGACCGCGGCAATCTCGGCGTAGCTGTGGCCAGCGTTCTTTAAGAGCAGGCAGATGCGGTCCCTGGGCGCGAGTTTTGCTAGGCATTGATGGACCTGCTGGGCCTCCTGGCTGCGGATGACCGCTTCCTCCAGGGGTATAACGCCAGTCCCCTCCCGGTACTGGCCCTCCTCGCGGCGGCGGCGCCGCTCTTCGCCGCGCAGGTAGTTGTAGGCCAGGTTGGCCGCCACCCGCAGGAGCCACCCGCTCAGGTTACTCTTATCCCGGGGCGGCTGGCGGTAGAGCCGCAAAAAGGCTTCCTGGGTCAGATCCTCGGCGGCCGCCCGCTCCCCCAGGAGGTAGTAGAGCCGCCGGTACACCAGGGGGTAGTAGCTCTGAAACAGGGCCTCGAATTCCGCGGATTTGATGGGAACCTCCCTCCCTTTAAAACCCCTGCTGTAACTATAACACCGGCAAAGGGGATTTTGTGACAGCGCTCGAACCCTTTTTACCGGGTATTTATCATAATCGCATCCCGGGAAAACAGTTTCAAAAGCGGCCCGCCTTCGCCAACAGTAGCCCGGGCCATCACTTCTGGTTCCGATTGATTGTACGTAGGCACAGGTAATTTCTGATCCGAGGAGGCTGTAGAAGTTAACCTGTTTTGAATCTTCCAGTTAATATTTCCTTGAAACATTTCGGCAGCCAGGGAACAAGCTTCAATTTGAACGTTTATACCCCGATTTAACGTCACCCGGATAGGCCCCGAGTTAGTAATAGACCAGTCTGCTTCCAGGTAATCCAAAACCATCTCCAGTCCTGCTCCATTCTTATCGCCAGCTACCTCTACTGCCAAACCAGCAGGGAGAATCAAGGTGCTGCCTGATATCCTGGCAGAAAGCCCAAATCCCTGGTATAAAGGTACCTCCCTCAATTCCAAAAAGAGGGTATCGCCAACCTGGTGGGAAAATAAGCCAGCATTGCGAGCCATCTCCCTGGCTTCCGCTTCAGATGTAGCTGTAACCATCGCCTGGCCAAAAAATACTATTTGATCGTCAGAACTACCCGAACGTAGCTGCAGGTTATGCCACTCGCATCCCGGCCCCTGGACTGCAATTTTCTTCACTCCTTCCGCCACAGCCAGCCTTTTTTCCGGCAGATCAACCGTATAGCTTGCCGCGCCAAGGGCCTGGGTCAACCTGGCAGCCAAACCGCTGCTGTTGAAAACATAAATTACCAGACTGATAATTACTATCACGAGGACAAGAATTAAGGCCAAAAAATCATATTTTAGCCGGGGTACATCATCGCGGCATAAATAACCCGCCAGAAAAATTTCCAAACCCAGCAATATGAGCACCACCGGCCACCAGTTATTTATTAATTGGGGAACATAGCCCGGATCGTGCCGGTACACCAGGGTAGCCACGCCAAACAAAATCAGCGCCACTGCCGTGGAAAAGGAACCTACCCGCCATTGCCTTATGGATTTTCCCTGTGATTGCATCTTTCACCCTCCATCAATTCATTATCTGAGGATACTCCCGTCTTTTCTTCTGTCGCCGGCAGGTCAATCTTACTTCCCAGAGCCAGCCTTAAGCCCCCGCCGATAAATATTGCCGCTATAAATCCCGTTTTGATGAAGTTTATTAATTCATAGCTAAGGTAAGGAACAACCATGCGGTCAAATATAATAAGAATGCCCAGACCAATTAAAACAAGACCCACCCAACGTTGTCTTTCTAACAGCCAGGTAGAAAAACTTCCTTCGCTGGCCGGAACCGATATGTCGTTCGAAACCAGTTGCATAACATCAAAGAAACTATACAGCCAGATTACCGGCAGCATGAAAAAGAAAAGGCTTAAGCGCAACCATTCCATAAGAAACATGGCCAGGAAAAATGTAGACATAAACCCCAGCCCCCGCTGCTGCCAGCCAAGGTACATATGCCCGGCGCCCGGGATAATGCTAAACAATAACGCCCATAACCTGCTCTTATAACCGTTGACTAGACTCTCACTCAGCTCCGCCAGGGGGGAACTATCGGAAACCGTTTCCCCGGATTGGAGGCGACCGCACAGTTGGACGGCGTCAAATAAACTGTAGAGCCAGATAAGGGGGAGTAAAATTAACAGCGCAATAAAACCGTTGAACCCGGTGATGACGCTGGCCAATATTACCAGCGCCATCCAGCCGAAGAACGTTGCCATGAAGGCTATACCCCGGTTCATCAGACCCAGGTAGAAATGGCCAAGGCCGGGAAAAAAGGATAATATAAAACTTATTAATTTGCTTTTACCCATCTAATTGGCAACCTCCTTATCGATAATCTCCGTAAGTTTATCAGTAGCGTTTTCAAACAGGCGCTCGGACCATCCGAAGGAAATTTTCTCCTCGAGGGTCTGCGCGATTCTTGCTACCCGCACCTGGCTATGCATGGCTTCTGAAACCATAAAGTCGAACCATCCTCCGGCCAAAAGCAGAAGGGTAACGGCAGCCGCTATGGTATAATACTGGATGGCCCTGGCAAGCCAGTTACCGCCCGGGCCCGTCCTATACTTTTGTCGGGCGCCCATTCTGGCAACCCTGCGGGTAACTCTGGCGGAAAAATCAGGGGAAAGGATTCCAGCAGCCGCCGTTTCTTCCTGGGAGCCGAAGACAGCCAGGTAATTTTCAAGGCAAGCTTCACAGTGCCGCAGGTGATCCTCCATGGCCCTCCGTACCCCCTCCGGTAACAGTTCGTCCTTGTATAACCGCCATTCCCGGCGACTGTAATGCGGCACCACTTAACCCCCCTTTAACTTCTCTCTTAGTATTTTGCGAGCGCGATATAAACGCGATTCCACCGTTTTTACTGTAACGCCGGCTTCATCTGCCAATTCTCGATAACTTTTGCCGTCAAAATAATAGCCCGTAAAAGCATGGCGATAACTTTCGGGTAATTCCCGGCATAAAGACTGTAAGTTGGCTACTGTTTCCCTGTAAATTACTTCATTTTCCACAGAAGTCAGCGGGGCAACCTTGAATACCTCCAACTGCCCGGGGTATTCTACTATCATCTCTAAATTGCTTTTTCCTTTGCGTTTCCAATCAATCGCTTTATTGATAGCAATACGGGCCAGCCAGCGTTTGAAACTACCGCCGCGAAAGGTGTGAAGGGAACGGTAAACCTGAATAAAAGTCTCCTGTAAGATATCCTCCGCTGTTTCCTTGCCACCTACGATTGGTAAGATTACCGCTAGAAGGAAGGGACTAAAAAGTTCTACTACCCGCGTGAAGGCCAGTTCATCTCCAGCTGCAGCCCGTCTGATTAAATCTTTTTCCAGGTATATACCCTCCCCTCCTGTTTACTGGCTTCTCTATATTAATTAAGACGTAAAAAAATAAAAATACCCTGCCATTAGTTTATAGGGTATTTCTCGGCCAACAAAGGGAAAACTAATCCTTGCTTGGAAACTTTTCCTGGAGGTGCCGTTATGACGGATAAAGAAATCAGCGACCGTCAGAAAACTTTCCGGCACGAACTCATACGCGAGGAATCCCCGGAAGAGTTGTGGAACTTGGAGGCAAAGGGAGAGGTTTTACGCGAAAACCCGTACAAGACGCCGCCCAATAATTTGACTACGAAAAGGGCTAAAGAATAGCCGTGGACACAAGAAGCCCCGGCCACAACGGCTGGGGCTTCTCTGTGTTTAAGCCGGCAGTTGTTCCAGCCGCACCGAGACCAGGCGGGAGACACCCTGTTCCATCATGGTCACCCCGTAAAGGACGTCGGCGGCGGCCATGGTACCCTGGCGGTGGGAGATGACGATGAACTGGGTCCGGCTGGCAAACTGGCGCAACAGCCGGGCGAAGCGTTCCACATTGGCCTCATCCAGGGCCGTATCCACCTCGTCAAAGATACAGAAGGCGCTGGGCTTGACCTTAAGGAGGGCAAAGATAAAGGCCACCGCCGTCAGGGCCTTCTCGCCGCCGGAGAGGAGGGCCAGGTGCTGGGGTTTCTTGCCCGGGGGCCGGGCGATGATCTCCAGGCCTGCTTCTAAAATGTTATCGCTCCCGGTGAGCTCCAGGCTGGCCTCGCCGCCCTCGAAGAGTTCCCTGAAGAGGGCGGCAAAGTGTTCCTGGACGGCGGTCAGGGTGGCCCGGAGCTGGCGGGCCATTAGCTTTTCCATTTCAGCGATTACCTGTTCCAGGGCCGCCCGCCCTTCTTCCAGGTCCTGTCGCTGCTGCTCCAGTTCCTCAAAACGCCTCCTTAGGCCCTCGTAAACCCGGGGAGCCCCTGGATTGACCTCCCCCAGGGCTGCCAGTTTCTCCTGCAAAACCCTGCGCAGGCGGGGAGCCTCTTTTTCCAGGTGGCGCCGGGGTTTTTGGAGCACTTCCTGCCAGCCGGGGCCAAACCGCTCTTCCAGTTCGGCCCGGCTACCTTCCAGGGTCGTTTCCAGCCGGGCCAGATTGAGTTCTTCCTGCTGCCTGTGGGCAGCGATTTTTCCTTTCCGGGCCCGAAGTTCCTCCAGTTCCCGGGCCAGCTCTTCCTGTTGCTGGCTGCAGGCCGAACCGTCATTATCCAGGCGTTGTAGCCCTTCTTCAGCCTGTTGAATAGCCCCTGCCAGCCACTCCTCTTCCCTGGCCAGCTTTTCCCTATTTTCCTGGAGTTCATTGGTCGCGGTTGCGGCCGCTGTCATCCTGGCAGCCAGTTCAGCCTGTTGTCGCCGCCAGTTTTCCTTCTGCCGGGCCAATTCCTCTACGCGCGCGGCCAGCTGCTCCCCGGCCTTCGCCAGGGCCTGCTGCCGGGTTTCGTTTACTGCCAGTTCCTGCTCCACGGCAGCCAGGGCCTGCTGGCAGGCGTTTAGCTGCTCCTGGCAGCCCGTTAATTCTCCCTGGAGCTCTCCTTCCCTGGCTTCCAGGCGGGTCAGGAGTTCCTCCCTCTCCCTCCGGCTAGTTACCAGTTCTCGAGAATCGGTGGTACTCCGGGCCAGTTCTTCTCCCAGTACCGCCGTCTTTTCCGCCAGGCGCGCCAGCTGATCTTTATACTCGCTCAGGCGCTGTAATAAATTGTGAAGTTCCCCCCGGCGGGCAATCAAAGCCTCTGTTACCCGGCGCAGTTCCTGCCGGCCGGTTTCCAGGGTGCTGGCCAGTTTTCTGGCCTGCTGCCGAGCGTCATTAAGCCTGGCGACCAGATTGGCCAGTTCGGTCTCACCCTGCTGGATCTCCAGGCGGCGCTGGAGAAAGCCGGCTCTCTGCCTGGTATTACCACCGGTGACCGGTCCCCGGGGCTGGATGACCTCCCCTTCCAGGGTCACCAGGCGTACCGGCGGCCGCAGGCGTTCCCCCAGATCCAAGGCCCGCCGGAGATCGGCCACGACCAGGATTTGGCCGAGGAGGTAATCAACCGCAGGGCGGATTTCGGCTTCGCTCCGGACCAGTGCGGCTGCCACCCCCACAACCCCGGGCTCATTCAGCACCCAGCCGGCCCAGTTCGGCCAGCGACGCGGCTCCAGCCAGGCCAGGGGTAAAATGGTCGCCCGGCCGTGGCGCCGGGACTTTAAAAACTGGATAACCCTCTCGGCTTCGGAGGCCGTCCTCACCAGCACCTGCTGGGCGGCACCGCCCAGGGCGACCTCTATGGCCCTGGTAAGTTCCCCGGGCACCTCTATCTTTTCGACAACTACCCCCAGGACGCCGACACAGGCGGCTTCTCCCCGGCTCCTGGCCTGGAGAATAGCCCGCACGCCCTCGCCGAAGCCCTCATAGTCGGCCTGGGCCTGGCGTAAAACCTTCAGCCTGGCCACAAGCAGCCTTTGCTGCTCCTTTAAACCGGCCAGGTGCTTCTCACGGGCAGCCAGGTCGGCCTCCTGCAGGGGTAGTTCGGTTTCCAGGCTTGCTTTCTTCCCCTCCAGGGCTTTTAAGTTCGCCTCAATCTCCCCCAGTTGCTCCTCCCCGGCCCGGAGGAGGCCCTCCAGGCGCTCCCGTTCATTATTTAGCTCCTGAAGCTGGCGTTGCTTCTGCTCCAGCACCCGCTCCATGCCAGCCTGTTTTTCCTCCAGGCGTACCAGTTCATTGTGACACCCGGCGCGCTCGTGGGCTACCTGGAAGAGATCTTCTTTTAATCGTGCCAATCTTGCCGCCAGTTCATCCCTTTCGGCCCGGAGTTTTTCCCGGGTCTCCCGACCGGCAGCCAGGTCCTGTTCCAGGGCGGCCATCTCTTCCCTACCTGTCTCCACCTGTCGGGCCAGCTCGGCGGCCGCCACCCGCAACTTTTCCTCCTCCCTGGCCAGAAGCCCTTCCCGCTCCCGGTCCTCTACTCTTTGCCGGGCCAGGGCCGCCAGTTTTTCATCCACCAGGCTCAACCGGCCCCGGACCTGAACCAGTTGCTCCCGGAGACCTTGCAGTTCGACACGGCTACGCTCCCTGGCTTCCTGGTTCCGGGCCAGGCGTTCCCGGATGTCCCGAGAGCGCCCTGCGAGTTCCTCTTCCCTGGCCTCCAATTCCTCCTCCTGGCTCTTCAGGGCCTGCCAGCGCTCCCGGATGCGCCGGAGGCGGTTCTGGCTTTCCGCCATTTCCCGGGACTTGAGGATTAATTCCACCAGGTTCAAAAGGGCCATCAGTTTCTGGTGTCGCCGCGCCCTGGCCGCCTCAACGGCGGCAGGACCAAGTTGATCCTTTAGTTCGCCAATTAAATCCTGCAAGCGGGTTAAATCCTGCTCTACTGCCTCCAGGCGTTGCCGGGCCTCTTTTTTTCGCAGGCGGTAGCGGGCAATACCGGCCGTTTCTTCGAGGACAGAACGCCGTTCCTCCGGACGTGCGGCGAGGATTTCTTCCAGGCGACCCTGGCTTACAATAGCCAGGCCGCCCCGGCCGGAGCCGGTGTCCAGGAGGAGTTCCTGGATATCCTTCAGGCGGCAGGGAACTTTATTTATATAGTACTCGCCTTCGCCGGAACGAAAAAAACGCCGGGTGATGGCTACCTCCTGAAAGTCCAGGGGGAGGCTTGCGTCGCTGTTATCCAGGTACAGGGTTACTTCCGCCATTCCCACCGGCCGGCGCCGGGCGCTGCCAGCAAAGATGACATCGTCCATCCTGGTTCCGCGCAAACTTTTGGCACTCTGCTCCCCCAGGACCCAGAGGATGGCGTCAACGATATTGCTCTTGCCACTACCGTTGGGACCGACGATACCGGTAACCCCGGGGCCAAGCTCCAGCCTGACCCGGTCGACGAAGGTCTTAAAGCCCTGAATCTCAATACCCTTAAGGAACATGTTATCCTCCGCAAATTCTCCTCTACATAAAGAAAACTGCTCGGTGAGCAGTCTTGCTGGTAATTTCAGCGAGGTTCCACGATAAACTTGATAGCCGTTCTTTCTTCGCCATCGATATTAATCTCAGCAAAAGCAGGGATCATCACCAGGTCAATACCGTTGGGGGCGATAAAACCGCGGGCGATGGCTATAGCCTTGACAGCTTGGTTGACTGCTCCTGCTCCCACTGCCTGGACCTCGGCTTTACCATGCTGGCGGAAAACGGCTGTCAGGGCTCCAGCTACGGCTTTAGGGTTCGATTGCGCCGAAACCTTTAGGACTTCCATTACTTCCTCCTCCCTGTCTTTACCAATCTTTGCAACCATAATTAATTCGACGTCGGAGGGCGGTATTCCTTCCGAATGGACTGAAAAAATTAAATTGAGGAGAAAGATAATTGTTAACCCTGAACCTTGAGCAAGGCCAGAGCTGCCCTGGCCGCCTCCCTTTCGGCCTCCTTCTTGCTATGCCCTAAACCTGTAGCCAGCAGCCGGTTTTTTAAAAAGACACCGGCCTTGTAGCCTTTAGCGTGGTCTGGCCCCCATTCCTCCAGGATTTTATATACTACGTTTTCCGTCCCCTGGCTTTGGACAAATTCCTGCAGGGCCGATTTGCTGTCTATAAAGCTGGTATCACTTAAAATCTCCAGGGCCGGGGTAAAGATCTGGAGGACAAAGTCCCGGGCCAGTTCATAACCACCGGAGAGGTAGACGCTGCCGATAATGGCTTCCATAGCATCAGCCAGGTTGGAGGGGCGTTCCCGGCCGCCGCTATGTTCTTCCCCCTGCCCCAGGCGCAGCAGGTCGCCCACCCTCAGACGGCGGGCAACCTTGACCAGGCTGGCCTCGCAAACGACGGCCGCCCGCATCCGGGTAAGGTCCCCCTCTGGCAGCTGTGGAAAATGCTGGTACAGGTAAGTGGCGACAACCAGGCCCAGGACGGCGTCTCCCAGAAACTCCAGGCGCTGGTTATCACCTGGTAAATGGTGCTCAAAGGCATAGGTGGGATGGGTCAGGGCTAAATCTAAACCCTCCAGGTCGATTGCCGGGAGATGGAATTGTTCCCAAAAGTGCTGGAGCTGTTCCTGGCGCTTATTATCCAAGGTTTACCTTCCCGCCTGCTAAAGTTTACGTAAAACTATCGCGGCATTATGGCCGCCAAAGCCGAAGGAATTGGACATGGCCACCGCCACCTGCCGTTCCCGGGCGACGTTGGGAACATAATCCAGGTCACATTCCGGGTCAGGCTCTTCATAATTTATAGTTGGAGGGATGACCCCAGTAGCGATTGTCAGGGCCGTGGCTACAAGCTCAATGGCCCCGGCAGCTCCCAGGAGATGGCCAATCATGGATTTGGTGGAGCTAATAGCCACCCTGTAGGCGTCGGCGCCAAAAAGGTTCTTGATGGCCAGGGTCTCCTGGCGGTCATTGAGTTCCGTGGAGGTCCCATGGGCGTTAATATAATCAACATCCCCGGGTTTTAAACCTGCATCCTCCAGGGCCAGGGCCATGGCCCGGCTGGCGGCGCTGCCGTCGGGCGCCGGGGCTGTAATGTGGTAGGCGTCAGCCATACAGCCGTACCCGGCTACCTCGGCATAGATGCGGGCACCCCGGGCCCGGGCGTGCTCCAGGGTCTCCAGGACCAGTACTCCAGCCCCTTCCCCCAAGACAAAACCATCCCTGCCCCGGTCAAAGGGCCGGCTGGCCCGGGTCGGGTCGTCATTACGCACTGATAGGGCCTTTAAAGCAGCAAAACCGGCAACTGCCAGAGGAGTGACACTTGCCTCACTGCCACCGGTTATCACCACGTCGGCATCGCCCCGTTGCAGGGCGCGGAAGGCCTCACCGACGGCGTTGGTACCCGAGGCACACGCATTGACCACTGTAAAGTTTACCCCCCTGGTACCCAGGTTTATAGAGATCTGACCGGCGGCCATATTGGCAATCATCATGGGCACAAAGAAGGGACTCACCCGGTTGGGGCCCCTTTCTAACAGGACCCTGGTCTGTTCCTCAAAGGTCTCCATGCCACCGATTCCAGTGGCAAAAATAACCCCGACCCGGTCGCGATTCTCTTTATCCAGGTCCAGGGCGGCATCTTCGACAGCCATGCGCGCGCCTGCCACGGCGTACTGGGCGAAACGGTCCATACGCCGGGCTTCTTTACGGTCAAAAAACAGGCCCGCATCAAAGTCCTTTACTTCCCCGGCGAAACGGACGGGCATGGCGGCGGCATCAAAGCGGGTGATGGGGCCGATGCCCGATTGCCCGGCAACTAAAGCCCGCCAAAATTTGTCTTTACCGGTTCCCACCGGGGAGATGGCCGCCAGGCCGGTTATTACGACACGCTTTTGCAAGGCTACCCCCTCATTCTGCAGGGGAAGTCCCGTAAAACTTTACGGGACTTCCCCACTAGATTACTTGGTATGTTCTTTAATATAGGCCACTGCTGCCCCGACAGTCGTGAGCTTTTCAGCATCCTCGTCGGGAATCTCCAGGTCGAATTCCTCTTCCAGGGCCATGATGAGTTCTACGATATCCAGGGAATCGGCATTCAAGTCCTCAAAGGAGGTCTCCATGGTTATCGTGTCTTCCTCGACCCCCAGCTGCTCAGCGACGATCCCCTTGATTTTTTCAAAAACGTCCACTGACCTCACCTCCTTCCCGGAATGTAGCTGGCTTACAGGGCCAGGGTCAAACCCCCGTCGACAACCAGTACCTGTCCTGTCATATACCTGGCTGCCGGTGAAGCCAGGAAAAGGACTACTCCGGCGACCTCCTCCGGTTCACCCGGCCGACCCAGGGGTATGTGCCGGTAAAATTCTTTCCGGGTTTCCTCGTCCAGGACTGCGGTCATCTCGGTGGTAATGAAACCAGGAGCCACGGCATTAACCAGGATGCCCCGGGAGGCAACCTCTTTAGCCAGAGATCTGGTAAACCCGATTACCCCGGCCTTGGCTGCGGCATAGTTTACCTGGCCGACATTGCCTCGCAGAGCGACTACTGAAGTCAGGTTGATTATACGCCCCTGGCGCTGGCGAAGCATGGGTTTTAGAGCCGCCTGGCAGCAATTGAAAATACCCGTCAGGTTGGTCTGGAGGACTGCCGTCCAGTCCTCCGGTTTTAACCTGGCTGCCAGGTTGTCCCGGGCGATCCCGGCATTATTGACCAGGATATCCAGCCTCCCAAACTCCTGGATAGTTGCCTGGATTAACTCCCTGGCTGCCGTGTGGTCACTTATATCGGCTTGCACAGCTATAGCCTGACCTCCACCATCGCGAATGGCGGCGACCACCTCGGCAGCAGCCCCTTTCTGGCGAGCATAATTGACGACCACCCTGGCCCCGGCCCGGGCCATTTCTATGGCCGTCGCCCGGCCAATCCCCCGGGAAGCCCCGGTTACAACGGCCACCTGGCCATCAAGGATCATTTTACTGAGCCTCCTGCAATAACGCAAGGGTTTTTCCCAAAGTCTGGATATTCTCCACCTGGCCGATCCTCACCTGGCGATCCAGGCGTTTGATCAGACCGCTCAATACGTTGCCTGGGCCAACCTCGACGAAGGTCCGGTAACCGTCGGCAAGCAGGCGGCGCATGCTCTCCTCCCAGCGTACCGGACTGGCCACCTGCCTCAGGAGGTTTTCCCGCACCGCGGCTGCCGTCACGGTATAATCAGCCGTTACATTGGCCACTACCGGTACTACCGGGTCTGAAAGAGGTACCCGGTTTAAAACAGTTGCCAGTTCCCTGGCTACCGGTTCCATGAGGCTGGAATGGAAGGGCCCGCTTACCTGGAGGGGGATGACCTTTTTGGCACCTGCCTCCCTGGCCAGGGCGGTAATGGCCTCCAGGCCGGCCCGGTCACCGGCGACCACCACCTGTCCCGGGGAGTTGAAGTTGGCCGCCTCGGCAACGCCTTCTTTAACCTCCTGGCAGAGGGCGACCACCCTCTCCGCCGGCAGGCCGAGGACGGCAACCATCCCTCCCTGGCCGCAGGGTACGGCATTTGCCATGAGCCGGGCCCGCTGGACAACCACCCGCAGGGCGTCCTTGAAGGAGAGGCTGCCGGCGGCCACCAGGGCGCTGTATTCCCCCAGGCTGTGACCGGCTACGGCCCGGGGCTTTATCCCCCGGGCCTCCAGAACCCGGTAACAAGCTATACTGGTGGTAAGAACAGCAGGCTGGGTGTTTTCGGTCCGTACCAGCTCTTCGGCCGGACCGTTAAACACAAGCTTATCGACCGGCCATCCTAATTCTTCACTGGCTTCGGTAAAAACGGCGGCCGCCTCTGGGTAGTGCTGGGCCAGTTCCTGTCCCATCCCCACATACTGGGATCCCTGGCCGGGAAAGAGAAAAACAATACCTGACATGGTTTGTCACCTACCCTGTCAAGGCGCCCAGCCGGGCTATAACCTCAGCAGCCTCGGCCATGATTTCCGCAATGATGGCTGCTGCCGGCTTGATTTCCCGCACCATGGCCGCGCTCTGGCCGGCCATTACTGAACCGTACTCCACATCGCCATCGACTGCCGCCGCCCGCAGCTTCCCGGTTCCCAGGCGGTCCATCTCCTCCCAGCTCGCTCCCCGGGCGGAAAGTTCCTCAAACTGCCTGGTCAGCTTGTTCTTTAGTACCCGGACATAGTGCCCGGCCATACCGGTAACGACGGCGTCCCGGTCCCCGGCTTTGAGGACCGCTTCTTTATAGTTGGCGTGGACGGTACACTCGGTGGCGCAGATAAACCTGGTCCCCATCTGGATGCCTGCGGCCCCCAGGGCCAGGGCGGCGGCCAGGCCGCGTCCGTCGGCAATACCGCCGGCAGCAATCACCGGGATATGTACGGCATCGACAATCTGGGGCACCAGGGGCATGGTGGCAATCTCTCCAATATGGCCGCCGCATTCCATGCCTTCGGCCACCAGGGCGTCCACTCCCAGGCGCTCCAACCTCTTCGCCAGGGCCACCGAGGCTACCACCGGAATTACCTTCACCCCTGCCTCCTTGAAACGGGGCAGGTGCTTGCCCGGATTACCGGCCCCGGTGGTGACCACCGGCACCCTTTCCTCGCATACCAGATCAACCAATTCTTCGACATAAGGTGATAGATAGTAAATATTAACCCCGAAGGGCCGGTCCGTTTGTTCCCGTACCTTGCGAATCTCCCGGCGAACTACATCCGGCGGCGCACTGCCGGCGCCGATAATTCCCAGTCCCCCGGCAGCCGAAACAGCGGCCGCCAGCTCTCCCGTTGCTACCCAGGCCATACCGCCCTGAATAATGGGATAAGTAATCCCCAGGAGATCGCAGAGGGGTGTCCGCAGCATGACTATCAATCTCCTTTCGGCGGATCCAGCTCCCAGTTAACTACGACTGCTCCCCAGGTCAGGCCGGCTCCAAAGGCCACCATGACCACTTTATGGTCCCGCTGCAACAATCCGGCCCGGTAGGCCTCATCAAGGGCTACCGGAATCGAGGCGCTTGACATGTTGCCATAGCGGTCCAGGTTGACGTAAACCTTTTCCGGGGCCAGCCCCAGGCGTTTGGTGGCCGCCTCGATAATCCGGATATTGGCCTGGTGGGGAATTAAAAAGTCAACGTCTTCCTTCGCCAGACCCGCTTTTTGCAGGGCCTTGAGGGAAGCTTCGCCCATGATCCGGACGGCGAATTTAAAGACCTCGGATCCGTTCATATGAATGGTATGCAGTTGCTCCCGGACGGTAGCCGGGCTGGCCGGCAGGCGGGAACCCCCGGCCGGCATTGTTAACAGGGAACCGCCGCTGCCATCGGCTCCCAGATCTAAGCCCAGGATGCCCCTGCCTGCCGGGACAGCCCGCAGGACGACGGCCCCGGCGCCGTCACCGAAAAGGACGCAGGTATTCCGGTCCTGCCAGTTAATGATTTTACTGAGGACTTCCACCCCGATCACCAGGGCGGTATGGTAAATCCCGGCAGCAATAAACTGGCTGGCGACCCCCAAGGCATAGACGAAACCGCTGCAGCCAGCTGAAAGGTCAAAGGCTGCCGCCCCCCTGGCGCCCAGGCGTTCCTGCACCAGGCAGGCGGTAGCCGGAAAGAGGGTATCCGGCGTCACCGTAGCTACGATGATCAAATCCACGTCTGCAGCTGTTATCCCGGCAGTGGCCAGGGCCCTGGATGCTGCCGGTACAGCCAGGTCGGAAGCAGCCGTGCCGGCGGCGGCCAGGCGGCGTTCCCGGATGCCGGTTCGGGTACGAATCCATTCATCACTGGTATCCACCATTTGCTCCAGTTCATGGTTGGTGAGAACCCTCTCCGGCAGGCAGGACCCGGTACCGGTAATGGCGGCTGATCTTAATTGGACTGGCACCCCTTCACCATCCTTTCTTCGCTGGCACCAGGTAGATCGCCCAGGGCGGTTACCAGGCCCTGGTTGACGCAGCGGACAGCTACTTTAATGGCATTCTTAATGGCCCTGGCATTGGAACTGCCATGGCAGATGATACTGATCCCCTGAACTCCCAGGAGGGGGGCGCCGCCGTACTCGGTATAGTCCACCTGTTTTTTAAGTCCCCGCAGGGCTGGTAAAAGCAGGGCAGCACCCATCCGGGACCTGAGGCTCTTGTTAACCTCGCGGCTGATCATGGTGAAGAGGGCCTGGCCCAGACCCTCGCCAAATTTCAGGATCGCATTGCCGACAAAACCGTCGCAAACGATGACATCGGTTTCACCAAATAAAATCTCCCGGGCTTCGACATTGCCGATAAAGTTTAAAGGGGCTCCCCTCAGGAGATTATAAGCTCCCAGGGTTTGCTCATTGCCTTTGCAGGCCTCGGTGCCGATATTCAGCAGTCCCACCCTGGGGTTGGGGATGCCCATCACCCGGGCGGCATAGAGGTTACCCATGAGGGCGAATTCATAGAGGTGTTCGGGCCGACAATCGACATTGGCCCCGACGTCGAGGAGGAGTTTAGGGCCCTTCAAAGTAGGGATGAGGGTGGCAATAGCCGGTCGCTGGATCTTGCCGCTCCGGCCTAGAATCAGGAGGGCCGCGGCCATCTGGGCCCCGGTACTGCCGGCGGAAACCACCGCCTCCGCCCGACCCTCCTTGACCAGGCGGGTAGCCACTACGATAGAAGCTTCCCGCTTCCGCCGTAACCCCAGGGCTGGCTGTTCGTCCATGGTAATTACCTGATCGGTATGATATATCTCGATCCTACCGGAGGGATGCAGGAGGGCCAGTTCTTCCTCCAGCCGCCTTTGATCACCCACCAGGATAATCTCGGCACTACCCTCCCCGGCGGCAGCTACGGCACCACGGACAATCTCCCTGGGGGCCAGGTCGCCTCCCATGGCATCGACAGCGATTTTCAAGCACTCCCGCCTCCAGTTGCAGCATCCGGCGTGATAATGATATACTGGCCTTTAAAAACAATCTCTCCGTTGACCCGTGAATGAACTGATACCAGGCAGGTGGAATCTTTTACCACTTTAACCATGGCCCTGGCAACTACCCGCTCGCCGGCGTAAACAGGCCGCCGGTAGCGTACCCGAGCGCTGCTGGTAAGGACAACCTCGGCCCCCACAGTAGCCAAGGCCAAGGAATGGGCCTGAGCGAAAAGGTAATAACCACGCGCCACCCCGGCGGGCTGAACTAGCATCGGCGGAGTTATTTCCAGGATGGAGATACCCATAACCCCCGGTTGCAGTTCGACCAGTTCTCCCACCAGCTCTTCGGCCGTCACCCCGCGCATCCGGCTCCTGGCTTCCTGGGCCATGGCCATGATTCGCTCTCGGACCTCGGGGATCCCCAGGGCTAGGCGGTCCAGGCGAATGGTGGGCACGCTGACTTCAAATTTCTCCGCCAGCTCCTCGTCGGTGGCGAAGGGGTTGCTGCGCAGGTAGCGGCGCAGGGCCTGCTGGCGCTCTTCCTTATTACCCCTGTGGCGTACCAACTATGTCACCCCGAATCCTGGTACCAAATACTATTACCAGGCCATAGTAATAGTATAACGAGCCTGTCAGTTTTATGCAAGCAAAAAAATAACCGGCACAATTGCCGGTTATAACACTTACTCGGCTACTTGGATGGCTTCCCTTCCTTTATAATAACCGCACTTAGGACAAACCCGGTGGTTTAACTTAAGCTGGTGGCACTGGGGGCACTCCACCAGGGTAGGGGCCGCCATCTGGCCCCAGATGGAACGCCGCTTATTCTTCCGGGCCTTTGAAGTTCTCCTTTTGGGTACTCCCATGGGTATCCTCTCCTTCCAGGTTCCTTAAAAATTGCCCTAGCGTCGCCAGCCGGGGATCCAATGTTTCCCCCTGACAGTGGCACTGGCCTTCGTTGAGATTCTGGCCGCAATGAGGGCACAGGCCACGACAGTTCACCTGGCACAGCCATTTCATGGGTAAAGCCAGAAGCAAAGCCTCAGTAACCGCCGGTTGTAAATCGAGGATATCGCCCTCCAGGGGCCGGATTTCCCGGTCCTCCTCTTCATCCTCACCCGGAGGCTGGCTGTTTTTGGTAACGTATGCCTCTTCCAGGGGGGCTATAACCGGGAAATTAAATTTGGCCAGGCAGCGATCGCAGGTTAATTCCAGGGTTGTGGCCACCTGCCCCTGGACCAGCAGCACTCTCCCGGTGTTTATAACCTTCCCCCGGACCAGAACGGGTGCCAGGACGGGGATTATGGAAGTGGCCGTCGTCAGATGACCCCAATCGGCTTTAAAGCTGAACTCCAGCTCGCTGCCGGGCCTGGCTTTTAAATCGCCGACACCAATTTTCACCACATTCACCCCGTAGATTATAGCGAACGGTCGGCCTGGTGTCAACCGGAACGGGGGCGCATGCCGTTCACCGCTGCCTCCCTATGGCTTCACCCAAGTATCTGCCGCCTCAAACAAAGTGACCTTTCGGTATAACCCCCCAGCCCTTCGAAAAATATAAACCGGGGATGCGTCAAGCCTGGACGAGGGCCAGGGTATCGCGAGCAATCATTAATTCTTCATTGGTGGGGATAACAAAGGTGCGCACCCTAGCTCCGGCGGCCGTGATCTCCCTTTCCTGGCCCCGGACCTGGTTTTTCTCGGGGTCAATCTTTATACCCAGGTAGTCCATGTCCCGGCATATGGCTTCCCGGGCGGCGATGGAGTTTTCCCCCAGGCCGGCTGTAAAGACCAAGATATCCAGGCCGTTCAAAAGGGCAGCGTAAGCGCCAATATATTTTTTGGCGCTATGGACGAAAACCTCCCAGGCCAGGCGAGCGCGATCATTACCCTCAGCCATGGCAGCTTCAATATCCCGGAAGTCGCTGCTGAGGCCGGAGACTCCCAAGACCCCTGACCGGCGGTTCATCACCTGGTCCATCTCCGCCGGGGTATAGCCCTCTTTTTCCATCAGGAAGGGTACGATGGCCGGATCAATATCACCGCAACGGGTACCCATGGTTAAACCTGCCAGGGGGGTGAAGCCCATGCTGGTGTCGTATGATTTAGCGTTTTTAATAGCAGTAATACTGGAGCCGTTACCCAGGTGGCAGGTAATAACCTTCAATTCCTCCAGGGGCTTACCAACTATGGCCGCCGCCCGCAGGGCAACATACTGGTGGGAGGTACCGTGAGCGCCGTAGCGGCGAATGAGGTGCTTCTGGCAGAGTTCATAAGGCAGGCTGTAAGTATAGGCGTAATCCGGCATACCCTGGTGAAAGGCCGTATCAAAAGCCGTTACCTGGGGGGTGCCGGGCAGGATGGCTTCACAGGCCTCGATACCCCGTAGGGCCGGGCCATTATGGAGGGGTGCCAGAACCTCCAGTTCACTAATGGCCTTTTTAGTGGAGGCATCTACCAGGACCGAATGGGGAAAAGTACCACCGTGGACGATACGATGACCGATGGCTCCGATTTCGCTGTAGTCTTTGATAACCCCGTAATGGGGGTCGGTCAGGGCTTCCAGGCACAGGCGGATAGCCACTTTATGATCGGGGATTTCTGTTTCACGCACCAGTTTTTCTTTGCCCGCCGGGCGATGGGTCAGGACGGAACCGTCGATACCAATCCTTTCCACCAGTCCTTTAGCCAGAACACTCTCGTCTTCCATATCAAAAAGCTGATATTTGACCGATGAGCTGCCGCAGTTTAAGACCAGGATTTTCACGGCTTATCCTCCTTACAAAAATAGTCGATACGCCTTGCCGGCAAAGAGCGCTAGCAAACGGGGAAGGGATGCCAGGACAGCCCCATCCACCAGTAAGCGTCCCCCAAGCCTTTTCGGCACAAAAAGACCGGGCATGGCAATACTGGCCCGGACGGCATCGGCTACCCCGCCCCTGTCGAGAACTACCAGTTCTCCACTCTCAACATCCACGGCCACTACATACAATGGTACTTTTAGCTCGGCAAAAGTCAAGCCCCTTGTTAAAGTTCGCACAAGAGCCTCAATTCGATCGCCTCTCATAAGTCCCCAGCGGGGAACCGCCAGCTCCAGAAGCTGGCCAGGCCGATTTTCTCCCCCGTCACCATTCCCGTGGTAGATATGCCCCCGGGCACTTTTAACTTCTATAGTCTAATAATAACTGGGCGTGCGTATATTCCAGAATAGGATGTCCCCTTTGAGGTGACCGCCATGCGTCAACCTGTATTCATAATTAGCCGGGGTATAACCCCCTTCCTAACAGCAGTGGCCGTCGTTATCCTGGCCCTGGCTATCGTCCTTTTCCCCCAGCCCGTTTTTCAGGCTGCCCTGCGCGGTCTCCGGGCCTGGTGGGAAATCGTCGTCCCGGCCCTTTTACCTTTTTTTATTATTTCTCAATTATTTATGGGCCTGGGTATCGTCCACTTTCTGGGCGTGCTCCTGGAGCCGGTTATGCGGCCTCTCTTCAATGTCCCGGGCAGCGGCGCCTTTGTCATGGCCATGGGGTACACTTCTGGCGCCCCCATCAGCGCCATCCTTACCTCCCAGTTACGCCAGCAGCAGCTGGTAACCAGGGTTGAAGGGGAACGCTTAATCTGTTTCACCAACAACGCCAGCCCCCTTTTTATGCTGGGGGCAGTAGCCGTGGGTATGCTCCATAACCCGGCCCTGGGCCCGGCCCTGGCGGGAGCCCATTATGGAGCCAACCTCTTCCTGGGAGTCCTATTTCGCTTCTACGGTCGACGGGCACCGGCTTCACCGCCGGGGAACCACCCCCTCCTATCCCTGCCACGGAGAGCTTGGCGGGCCATGATTCAGGCCCAACAAAGGGATGGCCGTTCCCTCGGCCAGCTCCTTGGGGATGCCGTGAGCCACTCCTTCCAGACCCTGATTACCATCGGCGGCTTTATAACCCTCTTCAGCGTCATTATCCAGGTAGCCGGTATGCTGGGTATCCTGGACCTCCTGGCCAGGTTGCTGCTTTATGCCGGCCATCCCCTGGGTTTAACCCCGGCAACAGCCGGGGCCCTGGCCAGCGGTATCTTTGAAATGACCATGGGGACCAAGTTTGCCAGTGAAGCTCCCGTACCCCTTGGGGAGCAGCTCACTGCTATTAGTATCATCATGGGCTGGGCCGGGCTCTCCGTCCTGGGCCAGGTGGCTGCCATGACCAGCAAAACGGATCTCCGCCTGGGTCCCTTTATCCTGGCCCGCCTTCTCCATGGTTTCCTGGCGGCCTTCATGGTCCAACTCTTCCGGGGACCAGCCCGGCCAGTCCTTGGTTGGCTGACAGGTAGCCATTTCCTGTCGCCCCCGGTATCATGGCTTTCCCTGGGGGTCCACTATACAGGGTTTACCCTCACCCTGGCGGCCTTGTTATTGTTCCTGACCGTGCTGGGATTGTTCGCCCGCCTGACCCTTTACCGGCGGTTTTGACTGCTGTCCTTTTCCGGTTCTCCTGCCGCTGCCGCCTCCCCGGCACCTGTCGCCGGATAGGACTGCAGTTCCTGGCGGCCCTGTTGTACCTGGGCCAGGGCCTGGTTCAGGCTGGCCTCGAGCTTGGCCAGCAGACCATCGGCATAGCTCAAAGCCCCGGCTTTTACTTCTTCAGCCACGTTCCGGGCTCTATTTATAATTTCACTGGCCTGGGACCGGGCCTTGCGAACCAGCTCGTTTTCCTGGGCCATTATTTCTGAACGCTTTTCGGCTTCTTCCAGGAGGCTCCTGGCTTTGAGACGGGCTTCTTCTAGGAGGCGTTCCTTCTCTTGGCGTATCCACTGGGCCTGGCGCACTTCCTCGGGCAGGGCCGTCCGCAGACGATCCAGGTAATCCAGGAGCAGGTCACCATCAAGGAAGACCTTGCCAGAAAGGGGGATATGGGGCGCCTTTTCCACCATCTTTTCCATTTCTTCAATCAGAGTCATAAACTCCAACAGCCAGCCCTCCTGCCCTTTTGTAAAAATTTAAAGCTGTATCACCGTAAATCCTAACTGCAATTATTTCCAGACCGGTTATGGCCGGTCCGGCTTCGGTAACTGCCGTTTCCAGAATAACCAGGCCGCCGGGAGCCAGGACGGGGATGACTGCCGGCAGAATCAACTCCCCCCATCCCTGGCGATAGGGGGGGTCGCTAAAAATCAGGTCAAAGGTCTCCCTGCGCCTGGCCAGGGTAACGAGAGCCCGCCTGGCGTCAAGAGCCATCACCTGCCCCCTGCCCTCCAGGCCGGTAGCCTTTATATTTGCCGTGAGGCATTTTAAGGCCTGGCGATTATTTTCGACAAAAACGACCCTACGGGCGCCCCGGCTCAAGGCCTCCAGCCCCACGGCCCCCGAACCGGCAAAAAGATCCAGGAACAGGCTGTCAATAACCCGATTGCCGAGGATATTAAACAGGGCTTCCCGTACCCGGTCACTCGTAGGCCTGGTGGTCCGGCCCCTGGGCGTCCCTAAACGGCGGCCACGGGCCTCGCCGGCTATAATCCGTAACATGCCATTCCCTCCAGCTATTATAGCATGAAACCCCCGGAAAAAAGAACAAAAACCGCGAATCTTGCCGGTTAAAACGGCAAAAATTTTTCACCGGCCAGGTATAAGCTTCCCGGCCGGCGGTCATAATAATACCGGTAAATCTACTAGTTAGATTTACCAAGAAGAGCTTAGGGTTATTTTTTAACCCTCCCCCATGAGCTCTTCCTCCGGTTTCTCCTCTCCCAAGCCGCCGGTCCCCGCCGGCGGCTAAAACTCTTGCCGTTCCCCAGGGAACGGCTTTTTTTATTTTGTTCACCCTGGAAGGGAGAATTCTCGCTGGACCACCGCCGGTGATTGTGCTATACTCGCTTTAATAAGATAATATTAGCGAACCTTGAGCAGAGAGAAGTTTCAAGCCTAGCGTTTAGTTAGCAGAGCCGAGGGTAGCGAGAAGGGCTATTACCGGGCTGCAACCCGGTTTTTTTATTACTTAGGGGAGAGTGAAACCGTGCCGGAATTGCTCATGGGCAACGAAGCCATAGCCAGGGGAGCGCTGGAGGCCGGTATCCGGGTGGCCACCGCTTATCCCGGGACGCCGGCTTCGGAAATCATGGTTACGCTGATGCGTTTTGGTCCGGAGGCAGGAGTCTATACTGAATGGTCCGTTAACGAGAAAGTAGCCGTAGAAATTGCTGCCGGCGCTGCCTATGCCGGTGCCAGAGCCATGGCCAGTATGAAGCAGATGGGCCTCAATGTTGCCGCCGATGCCATCATGAGCCTGGCTTACATCGGCGTCAAGGGCGGCCTGGTCCTGGTGGTGGCCGATGATCCAGGCCCCCATAGTTCCCAGACAGAACAGGATACGCGCCTTTTCGCCCGCTTTGCCAAGCTGCCGGTCCTGGACCCCTCCTGTCCCCGGGAAGCCTACGAAATGACCAAATACGCTTTTGATCTCTCGGAAACCCTAGGGCTGCCCGTCATTGTCCGTCCTACCACCCGTACCTGCCATGCCTGCCAGGATGTTGCCTTAGGAACCATTCCCCCCCGGCCTCCAGTACCCGGCTTCGAGAAAGACCCGCGCTGGGTCATTATGCCTTCCCTCTCGGCCAGGCAGCACGTCTGGTTGAACCAGCAGCAGCTACGTGCCGGGGAGGAGTTCGCCAACAGTCCCTTTAACGAGGTCTACTATAATGGCCCCGCCGGAGTTATCACCAGCGGCCTGTCTTACTACTACGTCACCGAGGCCGGGGAGCGCCTGGGAGTAAAACTATCCCTGTTAAAGATCGGTACCCCCTACCCCTTGCCCGAAAAACTGGTGATCGATTTTTTAAAGCAGGTTGAGCGGGTACTCATCGTAGAGGAGCAGGAGCCTGTTGTCGAAGATCAAGTCATTCGCCTGGCCTGGCGCCACCGCCTGCCGGTAGAGATAGACGGTAAACACAACGGTTTTCTCCCCCGGGAAGGTGAGTTTAATCCCGATATTGTCACCGGGGCCCTGGCCAAGTTCCTGGCAATACAACCGGCGGGTACCCACGGCCGCCCCGGGATACCACCCCTGCCGGTGCGTCCGCCCCTACTCTGCGCCGGTTGTCCCCATCGCGGCTCCTTCTACGCCTTTAAACAGGCCGCCCGGGACCGTAAAGTCATCTTCACCGGCGATATCGGCTGC
The DNA here is from genome assembly GCF_001267405.1 of Moorella thermoacetica. Classification (NCBI taxonomy): domain Bacteria; kingdom Bacillati; phylum Bacillota; class Clostridia; order Neomoorellales; family Neomoorellaceae; genus Neomoorella; species Neomoorella thermoacetica. The sequence continues at coordinate 863,763 of NZ_CP012369.1, read as the reverse complement.
TATACCCTGGGAGCGGCCCCGCCCCTGGAAGCCATGGATACCTGCCTGTGCATGGGAGCGGGCCTGGGTCTGGCCCAGGGCCTGGCGCGGGTCCAGCCAGATACCCGGCTGGTAGCCTTCGTCGGGGACTCTACCTTTTTCCATGCCGGCTTGCCATCCCTTGTCAACGCCGTCCACCAGCAGACGCCCATAGTTGTCGTCGTCCTTGATAATGAAACCACAGCCATGACCGGGCACCAGCCCCACCCAGGCCTGGCCACCGATACCCACCATAAGAAGATTGATATCAGCCAGGTAGGCCGGGCCTGCGGGGTAGAAACTATCTTGACCGCCGACCCCCTGAACCTGGAGGAAACCCTGACTGTAGCCAATCAGGCCCTGGCGGCCCCGGGACCCGTCCTGGTCATCCTAAGTCACCCCTGCCCGCAAGTAGCCAAACCTGCGGGACGCTACCAGGTTGACCAAATCGCCTGTATCAGCTGTCATACCTGTATTAAAGAGCTTGGCTGCCCGGCCCTGAGGCCGGACGGCAACGGTGTTCAAATCGCAGCCACCTGTACCGGCTGCGGCCTCTGTAGCCAGGTCTGCCCGGTGGCAGCCATCGAGGAGGTACTTTAATCATGGATATTCTTATTGCCGGGGTAGGCGGCCAGGGGATTATCCTCGCTTCCCGGGCCATCGGTGCCGCCGCCCTGAAAACAGGCCTCCGGGTACGCACGGCGGAAACCATCGGCATGGCCCAGCGGGAAGGCAGCGTCGTCAGTCATGTGCGTCTGGGGGCAACAACGGCAGGCCCCCTCATCCCCAGGGGCCGGGCCGACATCCTCCTAGCCCTGGAGCCAGCCGAGGCCTGCCGTTATTTGGATTACTTAAAGCCGGACGGCCGGGCCCTGATCTCGACAACACCAGTGGTACCCGTCATGGCATCCCTGGGAGCTACCCCCTATCCCCTGGAAGAAATCCTTGACTACCTTCGAAATAACATTGCCCGCTGCTATTTCCTCGCTGCCCCGGCCCTGGCCGGCCAGGCAGGGAGCCACCGAGCCCTCAATATGGTTATGCTGGGGGCCCTGACCAACCTGGACTTACCCTTCCAGGCAGAAACTCTACTGGCCGCGGCCTTAAAGCTTCTGCTGGACCGGGTCCACGACGTGAACCGACGGGCCTTTCAACTGGGAAAACAAGCCCTGGAGGTGTAAATATGAGCCTGTCCGAAGCAAAAAACTGCCAACGCAAGTTCGACTACGATTGCCTGTACCGGCAGCAGGAACCGCACTTGCAGGCCCTGGTGCAGCGCCTCTTTGCCCATTCCCCTTACTACCGGGAAAAGCTGGCGGCGGCCGGCCTTACACCCGGAGACATCCGGACGGTAGCCGACCTGGAGCATGTCCCCCTGACGGACAAATGGGAGCTACGCAATGGTAAACCCCTGGCCCTGATGGCCGTTCCCGAAGAAAAAGTCGTCCGCATTCACTCCTCTTCGGGAACTACGGGTAAACCCATTATCATTCCCTACACGGCCTACGACGTGGCCGTCTGGGCGCAGATGATGGCCCGCTGCTTCGCCATGGCCGGGGTCACCAACCGTGACCGGGTCCAGGTTACCCCTGGGTACGGCCTCTGGACGGCGGGCATCGGCTTCCAGGCCGGTATTGAGTACCTGGGGGCCATGGTGATCCCCATGGGACCGGGGAATACTGAAAAACAACTGGAGATGATGGTCGATCTCCAGGCTACCGTCCTTGCGGCCACGGCTTCCTACGCTCTCTTCCTGGCCGAAGAGATCGACCGCCGGGGCCTTAAGGATCAACTGGCCCTACGGGTAGGGGTCCTGGGCTCCGAGCGCTGGGGCGAGAAGATGCGGCAGCGAATTGAAGACCTTCTGGGCATCGAAACCTTTGATATTTACGGCTTAACGGAGATCTACGGCCCGGGCATCGGCATCGACTGCCCGGCCCATGAGGGTATTCATATGTGGACGGATCACCTGCTCCTGGAGGTTATCGACCCGGCGACAGGCAAGCAATTACCTCCGGGGGAGACTGGTGAGCTGGTGATAACTACCCTCACCAAAGAGGGTATGCCCCTCCTCCGTTACCGCACCCACGACCTGACCTGCCTAAAGAGGGAAGCCTGCTCCTGCGGTTCGCCCTACCCCATGATTGAGCGCGTCCTGGGCCGGACCGACGACATGGTCAAGATCAAGGGTGTCAACATCTTCCCGGGCCAGGTAGATCATGTCCTCCACCTCACCCCCGGCGCCGGGAGCGAGTACCAGCTTATCCTCACCCGGCAGGAAGGTAAAGACCGGCTGCTGGTAAAAATAGAGTACCTGCCCGGTTATGATGGTGAGTCCACGGCAGCCGAGTGTCGCCGCCAGATCAAGACCCGGATCGGTATCCTTGCCGACGTGGAAGCCGTGCCCCTGGGAACCCTGCCCCGCAGCGAAAAGAAAACCCGGCGCGTCTACGACTACCGGGAGACTTAGGTTCACGCTTTACCAAAGGAACAGGCCGGGTAGCGGCACTCGGGGCAGTTCTGGCAGAGGCCCCCGGCCGCCAGCCCGGCTATATCATGCCGTTCCAACCTCTCGCCCACCAGAATCCGGGGCAGTACCAGATCAAAAACCGTAGCCCGGTAGTACATGACACACCCAGGAAGGCCCATGATGGGTACATCGCCCCGGTAAGCCAGCATGAACATGGCCCCGGGCAGCACCGGTGCCCCGTAGGTGACCACCTCGGCCCCGCTCCGGCGGATCCCATCAGGGGTTACATCATCCGGGTCTACTGACATCCCGCCAGTAAGAACCACCATCTGCATTCCCGCCGCCAGCATTTCCTCAATAGCGTCGTGGATAGCCGCGGCGTCATCAGGAACAACCTTTTCCAGGGCGACCTCGGAGCCGTAACTGGCTATTTTGGCCCGGACAACGGGGCCGAAAGCATCCTTAATCCGGCCCTTATAGACCTCACTCCCGGTGGTAATAAGACCAACCTGCAAACGCCGGTAGGGCGCCACCCGGAGAATACCCCCTGCTTCCCGGCAGATGGCCTCCACCCTCTCGATTACCGACCGGGGTGCTACCAGGGGGATTAACCTGGTACCGGCCACCACCTGGCCGGCAGTAACGGGGTAGTTGTTATGAAGGGTCGCCAGCATGATATCGGCCACGCTGTTAACCTGCTTTAAGGCTTCCAGGTTTATTTTCAGCAGGCCGTTCCTGGTACTCTCCAGGTTGACCTTGCCCTCTTGGGGTTCACTGAAGTCCAGACCATGGTCCCCGTCACCTGCGGCCGCCCGGGCCAGCCGCAGGGCTGCTTCATCCTCGTGTACTTCGTCCGGCCCCAGGTTCAGGACGTAAATATGTTCTTTACCCATCTGCAGTAATTCGGCCACGTCTTCAGGTTGAATAATATGTCCTTTCTTAAAGCGCCGCCCCTTAAACTGCCCGGGGACGATTTTGGTGTGATCATGGGCCAGGACACAGCCGACGCTCTCTTCCACCCTCACCTTCCTGAGCATAACCCACGCCTCCTCGAAAAATTGCTAGGTTCAATACTGGCGCGCCCTCCCTATATAATTCGTCATGACTGTTGAAATACCTCCTGCTTTTAAAGCAGGTTAAACAAATTTATCAACAGGGCAGCAGGAAATCGGGAAAAAAGAACGAATAAAAATAGTAAATAGGAATAATCCTAGTTAGGGGTAGATGGATTTGGAGGGTGAATCTATCCTTAAAACCATAAAGAGGGCCGGCTATAAGGCGACTCCCCAGCGCCGGGCCCTGGTCAACCTTCTTCTGGCAGCGGGCAAACCCTTAACAGTGGCCGAGATCTGCCAGGTCCTCCAGCGAGAGTTCCCGGATATCAGCAGTGACACCGTCTACCGCAACCTGAGGCTCCTGGTGGACCTGGGACTGGCGGCCCAGATCCGCGCCGGTACCGCCTATAACGATTGTTTTGAGATCCTGACGGAACATCACTACCACCTTGTTTGCCTGGGGTGTGGTGCTATTACCTGCCTGCCGGACTGTCCTGTAAGCGATTGGCAACCGCCGGCCGAAAAATTGGGCAACTTCCAGGTTACAGGTCATTCCTTTGAAATTCACGGTTTCTGCGGCCGCTGCCGGCAGCGGGGCTTAAACAAAGGAGGATATCACGATGCCAGTTAGAAGGTATTTCCTGGTTGCTCTTTTAGCCCTGGCCTTGCTGGTGGCCGGTTGTAACACCAAGCCGTCGTCCCCGGCAGCCGGCACGGGGGCCAAAATTAAGGTGGCCGCTACCATCATGCCCCTGGCCGATATGGTGAGCCAGATAGGGGGCAACCGGGTGCAGGTTCTTACCCTCCTCCCTCCCGGCAGCAGCCCCCACACTTTTGAGATTACCGCGCCCCAGATGAAGGATCTGGCCGGGGCAACCCTGCTGGTCCAGGTCGGGGGGGGTCTTGATGAGTGGGCGGGAAAGTTTGCCGCAGCCGCCGGGCCCGGACTCCAGATTATTAATCTGGGCCAGGGCCTGGTCGCACCCGGAGCCAACCCCCATATCTGGCTGGACCCGGTCCTGGTACGGGATCAGTTGGCTCCCAAGGTTGCCGGGGCCCTGGTGGCCCTGGACCCGGAACATAAGGATTACTTCGAAACCAACCTTAAAAAATGGCAGCAGCAGTTGACCGCCCTGGACAGGGAAATCCAGGCCGGCCTGGCACCCTTCGCAGGGTACGCCTTTATCGAATTCCATCCCGCCTGGTTTTACTTCGCCCGGCGCTATCACCTCCAGGAACTGGCCAGCGTCGAGGAAAAACCGGGTCAGGAACCCTCAGCAGCCGAGCTGGCAAATATAGTTCAGACAGCCCGTAGCAAGGGTAAACCGCCGGTTTTCATTGAACCCCAGTTCAATCCCCAGGCTGCCAGGACCCTGGCCGCCGAATACGGGGGCCGGGTTCTCACCCTGGACCCTCTGGGCGGCGGCCCCGGCGCCCCGACTACCTATATCGATCTTATGCGTCGCAACCTGGAAACCATGATCGAGGCTTTCAGATAAGGGTTTACGGAGGCAACCCATGGAACCTATCGTCCTGGAACATGTAAGCCTGCACCACCGCGGGCAGGCCATCATTGACAAGGTTAGTTTGAGGATCGCCAAAGGCGAGTTTGTCGGGCTTATCGGGCCCAATGGTGCCGGCAAGACCACCATGCTCCGCCTTATCCTGGGCCTGCTGCCCCCTACTGGCGGCCGGGTCCAGCTCCTGGGAGCCGATCCCTGGCGGCAACCGGCCGTTCGTACCCGGGCAGGCTACCTGCCCCAGCGGCCAGCCTTTGAGGACCGTTTTCCCTTGACTGCCGCCGACGCCATCTGGCTGGCCCTGCCCCGCCGGCCCTTTAGCTGGCGCCCCGCTAGGCGGGAAAAGGAACTGATTGCCGGCGCCCTGGAGCTGGTAAACCTGGCCGGTTACGGGGAATCACCCCTCCGGGCCCTGTCCGGCGGCCAGTTGCAGCGAGTATACCTCGCCCGGGCCCTGGTAAACCGGCCGGAAGTCCTGATCCTGGATGAACCTACCAGCGCCCTGGATTTCGCTGCCCAGCGCCATTTCTACCGGCTCCTGGCCGACCTGCGGCGCCAGCTCGGCCTGACCATCCTGGTAGTATCCCATGACCTCCTGGCCCTGGCGGCCGTTGCCGACCGCTTTATTCTACTCGATAAAACCGTCCTGGCCAGCGGTAACCCCCGGCGGGTGCTATCCTTCAAAGGGTTAAACCGGGAGGAGCTTTTCCCCATGCGGGAGGTGGCCCGCTGATGGCCGTCTGGGGTTATGCCTTTTTCCAGCGGGCCCTGGCCGCCGGCCTGCTGGTGGGATTGGTTTGTGCCCTGGTATCCTTTTTTGTCGTTTTAAAACGGCTGGCTTTTATCGGAACAGGCATCGCCCACTCTACCTTTGGTGGCCTGGCCCTGGGCCTGGCCCTGGGGGTCAACCCCCTGGTGCCCGCAGGTGCCGTGGCCCTGGTAACTGCCTGGAGCATCGGTCTCTTGAGTCAGAAAGGACATCTCCATGAAGATACAGCCATAGGCATCGTCTTTTCAGCCGCCATGGCCCTGGGCGTGGTAATTTTGGGTTTCTACCGCGGTTATGGCGATGTCTTCAGCTACCTGTTTGGTAATATCCTGGCCGTAACCGGGAGCGACCTGATGATCCTGGCTGTCAGCGCCTTGCTGGTGACCGCCTTTATCGCCTTTTTTTTCCGGGACCTTCTGGCCCTGGCCTTTGACGAAGAAACAGCAAGGGCCACCGGTCTCCCGGTGACCCCTTTATATCTTGGCCTTTTAACCGGTATTGCCCTGGCTGTTGTTGTGGCCGTTAAGTCGGTGGGAATTATCCTGGCCTCAGCCCTCCTGGTTATCCCGGCAGCAACGGGTTACCAGCTGGCAGATAATTACCGCTCCATGCTCCTCTTCACCCTGGGCAGTAGCCTGCTGGCTGTCATGGTCGGCCTCTTTCTTTCTTTTTATTTAAACCTGCCTTCCGGGGCAGCCATTGTCCTGGTGGCTACCCTTTTCTTCCTTTTCTCCCTGATCCCGGGTCGTCACAAGGGTCTGGGTTAGATTAACTTGATGGCCTGGCGATCACAGGCCAGCAGGCAGCGACCGCATCCCAGGCAGGTAGGGCTGATATACCAGGGTTCGCCTGCCTCTTCCCTGGTAAAGGAGTTGGTGGGACAGGCCAGGCGAGCCTGACACACTGCCAGGCTATCGCAAAGGCCGGGATCGATAAAAGCATGCCTGCTCATAGGATAACCTCCTGGAAGAAAACTTATTACAGGCTGCTGGCATTGTTTTGGTTGGGATAAAACAGGGAGGGAACCGGCCGTGACCGGTTCCCTCCCTGTTTGTCCATCGTCAGTGGATGGCTGCTTCCAGCTGTTCCTGTAATTTTTCCTTGGGCATGTAGCCGACAATCCGGCCTGCCTCGGCGCCGTCTTTAAAGATGACCAGGGTGGGAATACTCATTATCCCGTAACGGGCCGCCAGTTCCTGGTTCTCATCAACATTGACCTTGGCGAATTTTACATTGCCATCGTAGTCTGCGGCCAGTTGCTCCAGAACCGGGGCCATCATCCGGCAGGGGCCGCACCATACAGCCCAGAAGTCAACCACTACCGGCAGTGGAGCTGACAGGACCTCAGCTTCGAAATCATTTTGGTTAACATTGATGGGCTTAGCCACTTTATTTCCCTCCTTAGTAATTTTGCACGCCATCGACTACCAGTTGCTTGAAGGGACCAAAACCGACCAGATCGACATCCACGCCCCGGGAAGCCTTAATCCCCTTCTGCAGGTAGACTTTTAACCCATCTATCTGGTTGAGGATGAAATTCTTTATATCGGCTGGTGCACCTGCATACACGGCAGGTCTAACTGAGAGGCCGGCTCAACTACCGCAAATCTCCAATTTAATAGTAATAGCTTCGGCTTTTTCTTTGATGTATTCCATTGCTTTAGGCGAAATGCGAATTTCCAATTCCAACCCCCCTCTCTTGATTTGAATTATACTAAACTATTTTTTCGCTGTCAATAGTTTTCTATAAAGGGCGTTGTGGTTTTTGTTGTTGCACAGCCTGGTAGCGGAGCCTGGCCCGGCAGATTTCACAGGTATAGACGGCATCCTTATCACGCGCCAGCTTCTGGTAATCCTTATGTACCTTGGTTATTTCTTCTTTACGGCCACACAGTGCACATTTTACTTCCATGTAGTTTTCACTCCCCGGCCTTTAATATTCCACATTAAAAAAAACTTTTCCTCCCGGCGTATATTTTTTCCCATCCGGGAAAACCTGAAGGCAGGTTCTCAAAAGAAAGGGAGGGTTAAATTTGCAGCGTGCCGAATTCTACCGGCTGGCCGGGGTAGTTCTGGACCTGGCAATAGAGGCCCATGACCTCTTACGTGGGGCTACCAGGCAGGAAGTCCCCGGGGTACGGGAAGACAAGGAAAAATTTCCCAATGCCATTGTCACAACCATTACCATTCTGGATGAAGCCGGAGAACAGGCCATGGGGAAATCCCGCGGTACTTACATAACCATCGACGCCCCCGCCCTCCTGGCCGAAAACCCGCCGGTACATGAGGAAATAGCTGGATTACTATCCCAGAAACTCAACCTCTTACTGCAAAACTTGCAGGTTGGCCCTACCGACCCTGTCCTGGTGGTCGGCCTGGGCAACTGGGAGGCAACCCCGGATTCCCTGGGCCCCAAGGTTATCAACCAGTTTACCGTCACCAGGCACCTGTTAAAATATGCTCCCCAGAGCATGCCTCCGGGAACCAGGCCGGTCAGCGCATTGGCCCCCGGCGTCCTGGGAACCACGGGCATTGAGACAGCTGAAATTATCCGGGGTGTAGTCGAGAAGACCGGACCACGGGTAATCATTGCCATCGATGCCCTGGCTGCCGGGGATTTGAATCGCGTTGGCAGCAGCATCCAGATTAGCGACACCGGCATCAGCCCCGGTTCGGGAGTCGGGAACCAGCGTCTGGGTATAAATTTGCAAACTATGGGTGTACCGGTAATCGCCATCGGTATTCCTACCGTCGTCCATGCCGGGGTCATAATCTTTGAGGCCCTTAATCAGTTACAGCAGGCCTTTCCCAATGTCAACTTGCAAATTAATCAGGCTCTGGCTCAAAATCTCTCCCGGAATGTCCTTTCGCCCTTTGGCGGCAATCTGACGGTTACACCCAAAGAGGTTGATGACCTGGTCCACAACCTGGCCTGGGTCATTGGCAACGCCCTGAACAGATCCCTGCATACCAACCTTCTCCGTACCCATGCGGCTATCCCGTTACATTAAGAAAATGGCGGGTGCAGCACCCGCCATCAAGCATTACGTTACTGTTGGGTCATTCCTAAACCACTCGACTGAGCGTTGAACTGCTGAGCGTTGAGGTTTAACTTCTGCCCCCCGGTAGTAAAGGCGGGGTTGGGACCGCTAATACGACCGGTAACATTCTGGGCGGCACCCAGTTCAACATCAGCACCACCAAGGCCGCCAGCTGCCTGGCCGCTGAGGGTCGATTCATAAGCAGCAATCATCTTTTTGACCATCAGCCCCCCTACGGAACCGTTAACCTTGGAGGGCAGGTCACCCAGGTAACCGTCGTAATTGGAGATCCCCAGTTCGCTGGCCACTTCCTGCTTGAACCTTTCCATCTGGCCGCGGGCCTGGGGGATCAGGAGACGGTTGGTCCTGCCACCTTGCGGCATTTAGTTTCACCTCCTTTATTAGCGTCTAGTTGTAGTATGTTCCGGCGGCACCCTTTTATGCTTAGCATTATTTGGCTAGCGTAATTTTACATCTATACTACAAAAAAGGAAAAACACGACTGTGGATACCAAAAAAATAAAGGCCCCGGGCAGGCCTTTTTAATTTTTTATAGCCGGCCGCCGTGGGCCTCAATAATCTCCCGCACCTCATCTACCCGTTCCGGGCTGGTGACAACGGTTACCAGAAAGCCCTCGTTGCCGGCCACGCCATAATTCTTTAAACCCACCCCGCTCACGGAGGGATCGGCTGCCAGCAAAGCACGGGTGTCAGTTTTGACCAGGGGGTTAATATCGGCCGAGTAAAGGCTAAGGCCGGTGATAGTACTGGCCTGGTTCGCCAGGGGGTTGTTGTACTGGTCATTATAACGGGTACCAAAACGCCCCACCCGGTCAAACTGGACTTCCCTTATACCGGCTTCTTGAAGGGCATTGATGGCCTCCTGGGCTCGGGTGCTGCTGGGAAAGTAAGCCAAAAGAGATCGTTCATCCCTTTCCAAGCGCATAAGAAAACCACCTTCACCAAATAATCTTGGTGTTAGTGTGGCTTAAAAAATTTTTATCATGCCCCCTGGCCCTGGAAAATTATATTAAAAATGTAAACCGGCCAGCTTTTCCCTGGCAGCCTGGTAAAGGGCCTCATATTCAAGTGAAGGACCCTCCTGGCGGCAAATCTCCCTGGCATCCTGGCGGGCCTGTTCCAGGATGTGGCTGTCCCCGGGGAGCTGGGCCAGGTGAAATTCAGGTAACCCGTGCTGGCGGGTACCGAAGAACTCGCCTGGTCCCCGCAGGCGCAGGTCGGCCTCGGCAATGGCAAAGCCGTCCCGGTTGGTAGTCAGGATCGCCAGTCGCTCCCGGGCTGCCTGGCTGCCTCTGGTAACCAGGAAGCAGTAAGCTGCTGCCGTGCCCCGGCCCACCCGCCCCCGCAACTGGTGCAGTTGGGCCAGACCCAACCTTTCCGCTCCTTCGATTAACATCACCGTAGCATTGGGGACATCAACCCCCACCTCAACCACCGTAGTAGCTACCAGGATGGCAATCTTCCCTTCCCGGAAGGCGTTCATAACCTCTTCTTTTTCCGCCGGTCGCAGGCGGCCGTGCACCAGCCCTACCGGGTATCCCGGGAAAACCTCCTCCTGCAGTTTCCGGGCCATGGCGGTGGCGGCTTCCACGGCCACGCCGTCGTTGGCGTCGATTACGGGGCAGATGACATAGGCCTGGTGACCGGCCCGGATTTCCCGTTCGATTAACCGGTAAGCCCGGGGACGCTGTTTTTCTGTGATTACATATGTAGCCACCGGTTGCCGGCCCGGAGGCAGCTCATCCAGGACGGAGATATCCAGGTCACCATAGATGGCCAGGGCCAGGGTCCGGGGAATGGGCGTCGCCGTCATGACCAGTAAATCGGGGCACTCGCCCTTGGTCTGGAGGGCAGCCCGTTGGTCAACGCCAAAACGGTGCTGTTCGTCGATTACCACCAGGCCCAGAGACTTAAAGCTTACATCGTCCTGAATAAGGGCGTGGGTGCCCACCACCAGGGGCAACTGGCCGCTGGCCAGGCCGGCCAGGATGTTTTCCCGTTCAGTCCTGGGGGTACTGCCGGTAAGGGTAACTACCGGGAGCCGCAGGGGCGCCAGTAGTTGCCCCAGGGTCCTGCCGTGTTGCTCAGCCAGGACTTCCGTAGGAGCCATGAGGGCAGCCTGCCAGCCGCCGGCCACCGCCTTTACCATAGCGGCCGCAGCAACAACCGTTTTCCCGGAGCCGACATCCCCCTGGAGCAGCCGGGCCATAGGCCGGGGGGCTTCCATATCGGCCAGGATTTCCGCCAGCGCCCTGGCCTGGGCTGAGGTTAATTTAAAGGGCAGGCTGTCAACCAGCCGGTTAACCAGATTGTTAGCCGGGGTATGGGCTATACCCTGCCTGCCTTGCTCCTGCTGCACCCGGTGCAGGTTTAAACCCAGTTCCCAGATAAGCAGTTCTTCGTATTTCAGCCGGCGCCGGGCCTGGTGAAGGCCGGCGGCATCGGGGGGGAAATGGATATATTTTAAAGCCTGGAGGCGGGGTATAAGGCGGTAACGCCGGCATAAGGATAGGGGTAAAACCTCCGGTAAATCCCCGGCAACGGCTTCCAGGGCCAGATGGATTACCAGGCGCAGCCAGCGCTGGCTAAGGCCGGCCGTCAAAGCATAAAAGGGTACAATCCGCCCTGTATGGAGACCCGGATCCCCTTCACCCAGGGCTTCGTAATCACTGACCTGGATTTCCGGCCGGTAGTCCCTGTATCTAACCTTCCCGGTGAGGATTACCCCGGTTCCCGGCGGCATCTGGCGCTTGAGGTATGGCTGGTTAAACCAAACGGCAAAGCCTGTTCCCTGCCGGCCCTGAATCAGGGCCCGGATCAACCGCAGGCGAGGGCGGACTTCCCTTTCTTCCCAGGCCCTGATGGTTACCTGTACCGTGACCACCTCGCCGGGAGCCACTGCCGCCAGATCTTTAAGCTGGCGGCGGTCTTCATAACGCCGGGGGAAGTGCCATAATAAGTCACCAACCGTCTGGATGCCCAGCCGGGAAAGGCGGGCCGCCCTCTGGTGGCCCACATATTTTAAAGTTGCTACCGGATGGTCGAGTATCATTCCTGATCCCGGTTTTTGATAGCCTCGTTCAAGTCCTTAAGGAGTTGATCCAGGTCCAGGCCGTGCATCCTGGCTCCACTGGCGATGGTTTCGTCCATAGCGCCCATGCACTCCAGGCAGCCCATACCGTGGCGAATGAAAACCGGCCGCACCTGGGGATAAGCCCGCAGGACGTCCATAATCGAGAGGTCTTTAGTTATTTGCAGGGGAACAACCCTTTCACGCAGATTACCGGTCATCAACCTCGCCCCTCCCATTATTATTTCAACATCTGCCGGCAACTACCTCCCTGGTAGACAAAAAATTGTACGTGTCAAGATGTAGTAGGCAAAAAGAGACCCCACATAAAAATCCCATATATATCCAGCACCTTTTCCGGCTCCGGAGTATTGTGCAGTAATTCGCTGCGCCTGTCAACGTTAAAGCCTGCGGCCGCCTACGGCGACCTTGACAGGCTTCGCGAATTACTGCCTGCTCTAATTAAGCCAGAAAAGGGGTTAGAATATAGCTCCACTAATTCTTGTTAGTTGCCTCATGGTATATTTAACCCAATCTGTTCCCGCCTCAGGGCCAACAAGGGCTGGTACTCTCTTCCTTAACCATTCTTCTACGTCTTCTTTACTTATCTTCTTTTCTTTTATTACTTTAACGGGATTCTTTTCTACTTGGGGCATCTTTTTTTCTAACCATGCGGCTAATTCTCCATTGGCTTTGAGCATTAGTAATGCTACCATGGCCGTTGCTCCTGCTTCGCTCCAGCTCATCCCCCTCTTTTTCATGCGGATGGCTATTTTTTTGTCTACTGTTGTTTCGGCTACGCCCATCCCGTATAACTTTTGCCCTTCCAGCTGTCGTGGTAACCGCAAGCGGTAATCTAACAAGTTATCGCGATATCTTTGACAGTAGTCATATACTTTTTGGCATTGTTGCTTGTTTTTGCGGTTCGGTGCTTCTTCTATGAGTGCTTCCAGGGTGTCTAAAAAGACCTGCTCTTGACCTTTGGCTAAAGTCTTCATTAATCCCTGCGCTGTTTCGTTCCCATATGCCTGCCTTATATCCCGGTGGAGGTGGTAGCGGTCTAATTGTACGATGGCTCCTGGTAACTGTTCTTTGGCTGTCTTCTGGACCCAGCTGGCTCCGTCGCCATTGACGACATATATTGTTTTTTCGTCTATCTCGTAGTACCTGGCTATTTCCGTGGTGAGGGCTTCCCAAAATTGTTCTCCATCTTCATAGATGCCCATCACTACCCGCGGGTTCTTGAGATGCCGGGCATTCCCTTTTTCTATCCACCCTTCGTAAACTATTCCTACTTTGACTTCTATCCGGTCTTGCTTGCTCCTTTGCAGCGGGATCATTATACCATCGGCTTCGATAAATAGTACCGGTACTTTTTTCTTTTTGCCTTGGGGCTCTTCCCCGCTCATGAATAGATTATTGCGCAGGGCTTCTTGCAGTTCTTTTTGTTCCAGTCCATTTCGTTTTACTTCGCTATGGATGGTCATATGACTTAATTGGCCCATCCCTGCTTCGGCCATTATTTCCGCTGCCTGCCTGAAGGGTAACCGGGTTGCCAGCGATACGGCTAATTTGAGCAGTCTTCCTGTCAGACGCTTTCCTTGGCGTAAGTTTAGGGCTTCGTCTAATAGAAACCTTCCTTCCCCTCTTTTCTTTTTGCGCGTTGCTTTAACATATAGCCGGCGCTTAAAGGTTATATCCCCGTACAGGCAGGTGATTGTGCGGTAGCGGAACCCAGCTATCTTATATCCCTTAGGTTTTGCTGGCATAAGGGTATCATCCAGGGCTTCCAGTACGGCTACCAATAACCTCCTGGCTATTTGCAGGATAACTTCTTCAAGAGTGTTGAAATTCTCGATACCATCTAATAAACTAATGATGGTAGCGGTACTGGTACTACCGTTTACCATTAAGAGACCTCACTCCTTTTACGGTGGTTTTCTTCCTGTGAGGTCTCTTTTCTCTTTTTTACCCCTTTTTCCTCCTACCTACTGTAATTTTACACTAACCAAAAAATTTATTTGCTTGCTTTTTAACCCTTTCTCTGGTAAAATAGCGCCCGTAGGGTTTTAAAGCGAGGTGAGAATAATGGCTACCTGCAGCATTTGCGGCAAAAGGGCAGTTACCGGCAATCAAGTTAGTCACTCCAACATTAAGACCAAGCGCACCTGGGCGCCAAACCTGCAGCGGGTCAAGCTCCTGGTAAACGGCACCCCGCGCAGGGCATATGTTTGCACCCGTTGTCTCCGTTCCGGCAAGGTTCAGCGGGCTATTTAAGGAGATTGATATTTAGTAACCCGGGGTTTTCACCCCGGGTTTTGACTTTTAACCCTACCTGGCCGGCCAGGGTAACTCCTGCAGCACCTCTCCCGTAGCCAGGGCCAGGAGCCGGACACCCTGTTCATCGGCCACAGCCACCGTCTTCAGTTTACCCAGAGGACCGCTGTGGGGCAAGCTGGGGCTGCCAGGATTCAGGTACAGGCGGCCCCCCTGGCAGGCCAGGACCGGTACATGGGTATGGCCGGTGACCCAGAGGTCGGCCCGGTAATAGGCGGCCAGAGTTTCCGCCTCCCCTGGCGCCAGGCGATGGCCGTGCTGGGCAATAATCCGCCGCTCGCCCATCTGAAAGACAACCTGTTCCGGCAGAGGCAGCTTCAGAACCATGGCATCGACCTCGGCGTCGCAGTTGCCCCGGGCGATAAGCAACGGTACCGGTGACTGGCGCAGAAGTTCAGCCAGGTCTTTAGGCGCATAGGCGGCAATAATGGGGTTCCGGGGGCCGTGGTAGAGGACGTCGCCGGCATGAATAATCATCTCGCACCCCTGGAAGCAATTCTTAAGCGCCTGTTCCCAAGCGCTGCCGTCGCCGTGGGTGTCGCTAATAATCCCTACTCGCATCCCTCATCTACCTCGCCATTACCTTGAAAAGGTTGGCCATTTCCATAGCCGTCATGGCGGCATCGAATCCTTTGTTGCCCGCCTTGGTACCGGCCCTTTCAATAGCCTGTTCAATATTGTCAGCGGTGATCAGTCCATAGATTACCGGCACGCCGCTGTTCAAGCTCACCTGGGCTATACCCTTAGTTACCTCGGCAGCCACATACTCAAAATGGGGGGTAGCACCGCGAATGACCGCCCCCAGGCAAATAACGGCATCGTAGCCCCGGGCGGCCATCTTTTGCGCTGTCAGGGGTATCTCAAAGGCTCCCGGCACCCAGGCAATATCAATGGCGCCCGGGTCGGCGCCGTGGCGGTTCAGGGCATCCAGGGCTCCATCCAGGAGCCGGGAAGTGATAAACTCGTTGAAACGGCTGACAACTATGCCAAACTTTAGTCCCCGGCCTTCCAACTGGCCTTCCATAATGTTGGGCATAACAAATCCTCCTTGGCTTCCTTAGGGCTGGAGGTACCGGCTCCGGGCTCGAGTGGTTTTCGGCTAGCAAACTTGGCGCTTAAGTTGCTTAAGCGGCGGGGGGTGGTTTGGCTTTATTCTCTTTAGAATACTAACCTCACTTACGCCTCGACCCATCGCCCTTTCGCCTGAAACCTCCAGTTACTTGCCTAAGCCTACATTTTTATAGTTTGTGGCGGGAGCACCAGCCCCCATGGGCGGCTCTAGCTGATATGCAGCAGGTGGCCCATTTTTTCCTTTTTAGTCTTCAGGTAACGCCGGTTAACCTTGTTTGGGCAGATTTCAATGGGTACCCTTTCGACAACCTGGAGGCCATATCCTTCCAGGCCGGCGATCTTTTTGGGGTTATTAGTCAGGAGGCGGATCTGGCGGACCCCCAGGTCGGCCAGGATCTGAGCGCCAATGCCGTAGTCCCGCAAATCGGGCGGGAAGCCCAGGGCCTCATTAGCCTCCACTGTGTCTTTACCTTCCTCCTGCAGCTTGTAGGCCTTGATCTTGTTGAGGAGGCCGATGCCCCGGCCTTCCTGGCGCATATAGAGGATTACCCCGGCACCCTCATCCTCAATCATCTTCATAGCCCGTTGCAACTGGTCGCCACAATCGCAGCGTTCAGAGCCGAAGACATCCCCCGTCAGGCATTCCGAATGAACCCGGACCAGGACCGGCCTTCCCTTGGCTATATCGCCCTTCACCAGGGCCAGGTGGCCCTTCCCGTTCATGATCTCTTCATAGGCAACGGCTTTAAAGTGGCCGTACCTGGTGGGCAGATCGGCCTCGGCCACCCGGCGTACCAGTTTTTCCCGCCGGCGACGAAACTCGATCAGGTCGGCAACCGTGATTAACTTCAGGCCATGTTCCTGGCAGAATTTATAGAGCTGGGGTACCCGGGCCATGGTACCGTCGGGGTTCATAATTTCGCAGATGACCCCTGCCGGGTAGAGCCCGGCCAGGCGGGCCAGGTCCACGGCCGCCTCGGTGTGCCCGGCCCGGCGCAGGACCCCGTCCGGTTTCGCCCTTAGGGGAAAGATGTGCCCGGGCCGGCGCAGATCCTCCGGCCGGGTCGAGGGATCGATAAGCCGCTTAATGGTTGCGGCCCGCTCAAAGGCCGAGATACCAGTGGTCACCTCGGCTGCATCTACCGAGACGGTAAAGGCCGTTCCCATGGACTCTGTATTTTGGTTTACCATAGGTTCCAGTTCCAGCTCGTCCAGGCGTTGACCTTCCATAGGCACACAGATCAGGCCGCGACCATGGGTGGCCATAAAGTTTATGGCCTCCGGCGTAACCCTGGCGGCCGCCATGACCAGGTCACCTTCGTTTTCCCGGTCCTCGTCATCGACGACGACCACCATCCGCCCAGCCTTGATCTCGGCGATAGCCTCCTCAATGGTATTAAAGCTTATCCCTTCATTCATTTAATCATCGCCTTCTTCAATTTTCATTTGAGAAAGCCCTGGGACGCCAGGAATTCCAGGGTCAACCCCTGCCGGGCCGGTTCTTCGACGGGAGGATTTAAAAGTCTTTCCAGGTAACGGGCCAGGAGGTCTACCTCGATATTGACCCGGTCCCCGGGCCCTTTGTCCCCCAGGATGGTATTCCTGGCTGTATGGGGAATAAGGCCGACCGTCACCTGGTTCCCGGTCACGGTAATCACCGTCAGGCTGGTGCCGTCCAGGGCCAGGGAACCCTTGGGGGCAATGTAGCGTTCCAGGCCAACCGGTACCGCCAGGGTTAATTCCCAGGCGATACCTACCTGCCGCCGGCTCTTAATCTCCCCGACGCCGTCGATATGACCGCTGACCAGATGGCCCCCCAGCCTCTCCCCCAGGCGCAGCGCCCTTTCCAGGTTGACCCTGTCCCCTACTTTCAGTGAGCCCAGGGTGGTTACCCTCAAGGTTTCAGCCATGACCTCCGCCACCAGGGCCTCCGGCTCCACATCCACCACCGTCAGGCAGGCCCCGTTGACGGCGATGCTATCGCCCCGGCGGGTACCGGCCAGAACTTCCCGGGCGGAAATGGTTAATCGGGCCCCTTGTGGGACAGTCACAATCCTGCGAATGCTCCCGATTTCTTCTATTAACCCGGTAAACAAGGCTCTTCCCCTCTTTTGAGCAGGTACCCGCTCAACATGATATCTTCGCCGCAGCGCTCCACGGCCAGTTTTTCTAATTTCCAGGCGGTCGCCGGGTCGGCGACCCCCAGGCCGCCCACCGGTGCCGGTGCCTCTCTGCCCCCGAAGATTTTAGGGGCGATAAAGGCCACCACCTTGTCGACAATCCCGGCCGCCAGGGCGGTGGCGTTTACCTCGGCTCCTCCCTCGACCAGGATACTGGTGACCTGGCGCCTGGCTAGCTCAGCCAGGAGCGGTTGCCAGGCCACCCGGCCGTCTTCCTCCGGCA
The DNA here is from genome assembly GCF_001267405.1 of Moorella thermoacetica. NCBI lineage: Bacteria > Bacillati > Bacillota > Clostridia > Neomoorellales > Neomoorellaceae > Neomoorella > Neomoorella thermoacetica. The sequence continues at coordinate 845,988 of NZ_CP012369.1, read as the reverse complement.
GGACCAGAACCTCCACTCCCCGGGCCGCAAGGTTTTCCCTGGCTGCTGCCGGGGCCGAAGGTGTGGTGACCACCAGAGTAGGGGCTTCCGATTGGAGGTTTACCACCCTGGCACTCAGGGGCAGCCGCAGGTGGCTGTCCAGGATTACCCTGATAGCGTCCCGCCCCCGGCCGTCCGGCAGGCGGGTGGTTAATTCGGGATCGTCGGCCAGGACGGTGCCAATGCCCACTAGAATGGCATCATGGATATCCCGCAACTCATGGGCCCTCTGCCTGGCAGCCGGGCCGGTAATCCAGCGGGCGGCCCCGGTACGGGTGGCGATCTTCCCGTCCAGGGTCAGGGCCATCTTCAGGGTCACCCAGGGCCTGCCGGTAGTAATATACTTAATAAAGGCCTCATTTAATCTCCGGGCTTCATCTGCCAGCAGTCCCGTCTCTACCTCTATCCCGGCCTGGCTCAGGGCCCGGAAGCCGCCTCCCGCTACCCGGGGATTGGGATCGGCCATGGCTGCTACCACCCTCTTGATCCCGGCGGCGATGATGGCCTCGGTGCACGGGGGCGTCCGGCCGTAGTGGCAGCAGGGTTCCAGGGTTACATACAGGGTGGCTCCCCGGGCCTTCTCCCCGGCGGCACGCAGGGCATGGATCTCAGCGTGGGGGGTGCCAGCCTTCTGGTGATAACCCTCACCTACCACCTGGCCGTCGCGAACGATAACTGCTCCTACTGTCGGGTTGGGGCTGGTACGGCCCAGTCCCTGGCGGGCCAGTTCCAGGGCCCGGGCCATGAAGATGGCATCCTGTGGTTGCATTTAGCTCCTCCAAAAAACTCTCTACCCGAACTGATACTTCCCGCATAAGCTGGAATATGTCCCGGTAGTTACTGGCAGCCGTTTCCATAACAGACGCCATTCCAAAAGCAGTATAAAAAAACCCCGCGGACTCCGGGGCTAGGCAGGCAAAGGATTATAACCTCCTTCTCCCTTCCAGACTTTTACTGTCGGCCCCGGAATTTCACCGGGTCTGCCATAACGGCTCGCGGGCTTTACCGCCGGTAAGGAATTACACCTAACCCCGAAGGACGTTACAGTAATTATATAGCTCCATTCAGGCGGCGTCAAGACGCGCAGGGGGGCACGGGGCCCACTTCATATTTGCACCCTATTTAGCTTCCCCGCCTGGCGTAGTTCCCTGATGGCAGCTCCCCGGTCGGGGCAGCCAAATACAGCCGAACCGGCGACCAGAACCCCGGCCCCGGCCTGGCAGGCGGCAGCTGCCGTCTCCGGGTTGATGCCGCCGTCCACCTCCAGAAGGATATCGAGCCTGTTTTCGCGCAATTTGGCTGCCAGGGAGGCTATTTTGGGAAGCATGGCCGGGATAAACTCCTGGCCACCAAATCCCGGGTTCACCGTCATTAAAAGGATCATCTCCACTTCCCCCAGAACATGATCGAGGACGCTAAGGGGGGTGGCGGGATTCAAAGCAACTGCCGGCCGGCAACCGGCTTCCCGGATCTGCTGCAGGACCCGGTGCAGGTGGGTGCAGGCTTCAGCATGGACGCTGATATAGTCGGCCCCCGCGCGGGCAAAGGGAAGGATAAAATCCTCCGGCCGGGAGAGCATCAAGTGAACATCAAAGACCAGCTGGCTATGGGGCCTCAGGGCGGCTACCACAGCCGGGCCAATAGTCAGGTTGGGGACAAAATGGCCGTCCATGATATCCAGGTGCAGCCAGTCGGCCCCTCCCCTGGCGACGGCCTCTACTTCACCCTGGAGGTTGGCAAAATCGGCAGCCAGCAGTGAAGGTGCAATTATAGGCATTACGAAAAACTCCTTTCCCTGGCGATGACTTCCGCCAGGAAAGTAAGGTAGTGTTCATAACGATGCTTTATAATCAGACCGGCCTCTACGGCTGCTACCACCGCGCAACCGGGCTCCTTCCGGTGCAGGCAGGAGGCATAGCGGCAGCGCCCCCGCAGGGGTTCCATTTCCGGGAAATAGGCAGCCACCTCTTCCCTGGTGATGGCTGGCAGGTCCAGGCGGCTGAAACCCGGGGTATCGGCTACCCACCCCCCATCCGGTAGCCGGATCAGTTCCGCCTGGCGGGTGGTGTGGCGTCCCCGGCCGCCTTTAGAACTGACTTCTCCGGTCCGCAGGTTGAGGCCGGGTTGGATTGCGTTGAGCAGGGAAGACTTGCCAACCCCTGAAGGTCCGGCAAAGGTACTGAGCCTGCCGGCCAGGAGGGCTTTCAGTTCGTCGATACCCTGGCCGGTGTGAGCGCTGGTTATCAAATTCCGGTAACCGATCTGCCGGTAAAGTTCCGGTAACCCAGCGTATTCCTGCTTACTGATATCCGCTTTGTTCCAGACAATAACCGCCTCTATATCCTCGACCCCGCTCAAAAATAACAACCGGTCCAGGAGTTCCAGATCCGGGGGGGGTTCCCTCAGGGCGAAGACGATAATGACCTGCTCGACATTGGCCACTGCCGGTCTTTTTAAGCAGGTCCGCCGGGGTTTCAGATCCTCAATCACCCCTTCCCCCGGACCTACGGGTTTTATTTCCACCCGGTCGCCTGGCAAAAAGACAGTCTCCTGGAGCCGGAAGCGGCCCCGCAGGCGACAGGTCCATACCCGCCCCTCGCTTTCCACGTAATAAAAACCACCGTAGCGCCGTAAAAGGGTGCCTTCCATCCCTTACTCCCTACTGCAAGTCCTGTTCATAAATAACGTTGCCGTCACGGAAAACCTGCAACTTACCTTTGCCGAAATAGTTGATGGTGGCCTGGATTTGCTGGCCCATCTTTTGCTTCTTCTTTAGCACTTCATTAGTACCCTTGGCATCGGTAACTACAATCCGCACCTCATGGTCTTTATCATCAGGGGCCGGGTCAATGGTTACCCCCACCTGTTTCTGGACCGGGCCCGGTCCCTGGCTGACAACCAAATTTATGGCGCTTCCCTGCAAAACATTGCTCCCCTCCCGGGGGTCCTGGGCAATAATATATCCCGGGAATTGATTATCGCTCCGCTGATAGGTCAGGGTGCCCTGTTTCAGTTTAGCCTCCAGGAGTTTCTGCTGGGCCTCGGCCAGGGAAAGGCCTACCACGGACGGGGCGGTGGTAAACTGGGGTTCCGGGCCCTTGCTGATAATCAGCCTGACTTCTGTCCCTTCCGGTTGCTGGGTATTGGCCGGGGGATTCTGGTCAACAACGGAACCTGCCGGAATAGAGGGGTGATATACTTTTAGAGTATCGGCGGCTACCTTGAGATTAGCATTCTCCAGTATTAAGCGGGCATTGCGTTCCGTTTCACCGATAACACTGGGAACCCTCACTAACCTGGCTCCCTGGCTAACGGTCAGGGCTACCACCCGGCCGCGCCGCACCCTTTGATTGGGGCCGGGGTCCTGGGCCATGACCTGGCCGGCTGGAACGCTGGCATCATACTGCCGGGCTATAACCTGACCCCGCAATCCGGCCGCCGCCAGCTGCTCCAGGGCCTGGCCCTCGGGCAGGCCCACTACCGACGGTACCAGGGTCTCGCCTACTGCCAGGTAATAACGGAAACCGGCCCACAGGCCGGCAGCTGCCAGGCCTAGGAACAAGAGGGCCATTAGCACCCACGCCCAGACCCGTGGCCGCCGGCGGGGTTTGGGCAGGGTAGAAGGAGGATCGGGAGTCTCAATGGCCGGCAAAACCTGGGTGGCGAAGGTGGCATCCGCCAGAGCGTTTCTTACGGCCAGCAGGTCGGAACGCAAGGCCGCTGCCGACGGGTAGCGCCGGGCAGGGTCTTTCTCCAGGGTTCGCATAACGACGCGTTCCAGGGCCGGCGGTACATTGGGATTTAATTCGCGCACAGGCCGGGGGTTTTCCTGAAGGTGCTTGAGGGCTACGGCTACCGGTGTTTCGCCGTGAAATGGGAGGTCGCCGGTCAACATCTCGTAGAGGACGATGCCCAGGGAATAGATATCGGCCGTGGCCCCAATAACCCCGCCCCGGGCCTGTTCGGGAGCCAGGTAATGAACGGAGCCAATCATGGTTCCACTCTGGGACATGGTAACCTCGCTGACAGCCTGGGCAATGCCGAAATCCGTCACCTTAACCCTGCCGTTACGGGTAATAAGGATATTGTGGGGTTTGATATCACGATGGATAACACCGTTTTCATGGGCATGCTCAAGGGCGTCACAGATCTGCAGGGAAATATCGATGGCTTCCAGGGGCGGCAGTGGGGCTCGCTCGGAAATAAGGTCCTTCAGCGACCTGCCCTCGACATATTCCATAATCAAGTAATGAAGATCATCTTCCTGGCCAATGTCGTAAATACTGACCACGTTGGGATGGGAGAGACTGGCTACGGCCTGGGCCTCCCGCTGAAAACGGGCTAAAAACTCTTTATCGCTGGCATACTGTTCCCGCAAAATCTTAATAGTTACGTTCCGGTTCAACAGGCGATCCTGGCCCCGGTACACCCTGGCCATGCCGCCTCCCCCGAGTTCGCTGACTATTTCATAACGACCTTCGAGGACTTTGCCAATCATCTCTTCACCGCCTCAAGGCTGCCGCCATAATTTCCCTGGCTATGGGTGCCGCTGCCACCCCTCCGGCACCGGCGTTTTCCACCACTACGGCCACCACAATGGCCGGGTCCTGGGCTGGCGCCATGGCCACCAGCCAGGCATGGGCCAGGCCACCGGGGTTCTGGGCTGAACCCGTTTTCGCGGCCACCTGGATACCCGGTATTGCCGCCGCCGTAGCTGTTCCCCCCTTTACTGTAGCTACCATAGCGTCCTTAATCGCGTCTACCACCCCGGCTCCAGCCACCACCTGCAGGGGCCGGGGCTGGGCCTGCCAGAGGGTCTGGCCTCCGGGTGAAGTTATCCTGGCTACAAGATAGGGCTGCATTATGATGCCCCTGTTGGCTACAGCAGCCGTTACCAGGGCCATCTGTAGGGGCGTCGCCAGGACCGCACCCTGGCCAATGGAGCTTTCGGCCAAGGCATTGGCATCCAGGTGTTCCGGTACCCGGGATTCTTTCACCGGCAGGTCAAAATCCAGGGGCTTATTAAACCCGTAAAGATCGGCCGTAGCTTTGAATTTATCGGCCCCGGCCTCCAAGGCCAGGGTGGCAAAGGTAACATTACAGGAATACATCATGGCTTCTTGAAAATTGAGGTGACCATGGGCCCGTGGGCAGGTTAGCTTCCACCCCTGGACCTCCAGGTAACCCGGGCAATAAAACTGGCGCTGTAAAACGGCCGGATCAGCCTCCAGGGCCGCCGTGGCCGTAACCAGCTTCATAACTGAACCCGGCGGATAAAGCCCCTGGACGGCCCGGTTTAAGAGGGGGCTGCCGCTGGAGGGGTCATTGATCCGGGGCCATTCTTCTTCGAGGTGGTTGGGGTCAAAGGTAGGGCTGCTGGCCAGAACGAGGACGGCGCCCGTACGGGGGTCCAGGGCTACAACTGCCCCGCGCCTGCCGGCCAGTAAATCGGTAGCCCGGCGTTGCAGGTCGGCGTCCAGGGTCAGGGTAAGATCATTCCCCCGGGCTTGTTTGCCGGCCAGGCGCAACCCCTCGTTGAAAAAACGCTGCCAACCGAGGAGTCCCAGAAGCTCGCCATCGCGGCTGGCCTCCAGGCCACTGCTGCCGAAACGCCCGGATACATAGCCCACCACCGGGGCCGCGGCCCTACCGTAGGGATATTCCCGCCGGAACTGGCCGTCAACTGTAACGGTCCGGGCCAGGATCCTGCCGGCCCGGTCGTAGATAGTGCCCCGCACGGTTTGCTGCTCTACCAGGGCCAGGCGCGGATTTAAAGGATTTAAATAGAGCCTTTCCCCGGCCACGGCCTGGATATAGGTCAGGTACAACACCAGGGCCAGGAAGATGGCCCCGGTAACCATGGCCAGGCGGCGTACTTCGCCCCTCAAGGTTTGCTCACCCGGCCGGCGGCGCTGATATTCAGGAGCAACCCCAGAATCAGGTAGCTGATAACCAGGGAGCTCCCGCCGTAACTTACAAAAGGCAAGGTCACACCCGTCAAGGGCAGGAGTTTACTGACGCCAGCCATAATGATAAAAGCCTGAAAGGTAACCAGAACTGTCAGCCCCCCTGCCAGCAGGATACCCTGCTCTTCCCTGGCGCCAAGGGCGGTCCGGAAACCGCGCAGGGCAAATAAAAGATAAAGAAGGGCGACGCCGATGCTCCCGAAAAGCCCCATTTCTTCCCCCATGGTAACAAAAATAAAATCGGTGGCCACGGCAGGAATCAACTGGGAATGGCCCAGCCCCAGTCCGGTGCCAAAGACGCCTCCGCTTCCCAGGGCAATCAGCGCCTGCACGATCTGGTAACCAGCTCCGGCAGCGTCCGTCCACGGGTTGAGCCAGATGGCGATCCGCACCCGCAGGTAGGGAAAAAGACGGTAAGCCAGCAACGCCCCCAGAGTAAACAGGCCTGCACCCGCTGCCACATAACGGCGTTTACCAGTAGCCAGGTAAAGCATGGCCAGGAAGGTGGCCAGGAGGATCAGTGCTGACCCCAGATCCCGCTGGATAACCAGGAGTAAAACCGCCAGGGCCGTAGCCGCCAGAAGGGGGCCCCAGGTAGGGCGCCCCATTCCCTGGACCAATAATTCCCGCTTATCGCTCAGGTAACCGGCCAGATACATGACCATCAGAACCTTGACCGCTTCAACCGGCTGCATCTGGAAGGATCCCAGGGTCACCCAGCTCTTAGCCCCACCGATGCGCGTCCCGGCCACAACAGTAAAGGCCAGGAAAAAGAGCCCCAAGGACAGGAAGAGGTAGGGGTACTGTTCCAGGCGCTGGTAATCCCGGAAGCCGGTGGTCACGGCCACCAGTACCAGCAAACCCAGGATAGTCCAGATAATCTGGCGGTAGGCCAGGCCGGGGTCCAGGCGGAATAAAAAAGTCAATCCCAGGGTAGTTAATACGGCTGCCAGGGGCAGGAGAAATTCATCACCACCGTGGCGGGTAACCCGTAAAATCAAGTGTACACCCCAGAACCCGCCCAGGAGAAGGGCCAGGGCATAAGCCGGTTGCCAGCCTGGGTGGTGGAGGCCAGAATTCACCATGTAGCCATATCCGGCCATGATTATCAGGGACGGCCAGGCCAGCAGGGCCATCTCCTGCCTCCGTCCGGTACCAGCACCGGTATTAATCATAGAGGCCCAACACCACCGTGATATTATCCGGCCCTCCCCGCTCGAGGGCCAGGTCCAGGAGCTTCCTGGCAGTCGCTGCCAGGGATAAATTTTCCCCCAGGATGCTGGCCAGTTCAGCATCAGGGATGACTTCATACAGCCCATCAGTACATAGGAGGAGCCTGTCCCCGGTTTTTAATTCCAGCTCCCGGCTGTCAATCTCCACCCGGACCTCGGTCCCCAGGGCCCGGGTAAGGATATTACGCCGGGGATGCAGGCGGGCCTCCTCCGCAGTCAGGCCGCCGCGTCGAACCAACTCGCCTACATAAGAATGATCGTCGGTAAGGACCTGTAATTGTCCGTCCCGGAAAAGATAGGCCCGGCTGTCACCGATATGGGTCAGGTAGGCCCTGGACCCCGTTACCCAGACAGCCGTCATAGTAGTACCCATTCCTTCCCTCTCCTGGCTGCTTAAGGAAGACCGGTAAACTACCTCATTAGCAAAGGCAGCGGCTGCCAGGAGCCGGGGCAGGGGCTCCCCCTCCGGCCCGTTAAAGAGTTTATCTGCCAGGGCGCGCAGGGCCAGTTGGCTGGCAACCTCCCCGGCCTGGTGGCCGCCCATGCCATCAGCTACTGCTAATAGCCCCCGCTCAACATCGAGGATAAAGTAATCTTCATTACCGGGCCGCACCAGTCCGGTATGGGAAAGGGCTTCGGCTTGCATCTTCCCACCCCACTTTGAAAGTCACGCCGCCGATACTTATCTTATCGCCGGGCCGTAAACTATGCGGACCGGTTAGCCGCAGGCCGTTAACGTAGGTACCATTGGTACTATCCAGATCCAGGATTTTCCATTCTCTTCCCTGGCGGGTGATTACAGCATGTCTGGCGGAAACGTGGCTGTCATTAATAATAATATCGTTGTGGTTATCGCGGCCAATGCTAATATTTTCGCCGAGGGGGTAGCTTTCTCCTCTTTTTGCTCCCCCATTTTTTGCATCCAGGACCACCAGAACCGGGCGTTTTCGCGAACTTTGTGCCGGGGCCAAGCCCAGTTCCAGGTACATTAGCCGCAGTACATGCCAGACAAAGATATAGATCAAAAGCACAAAGACAAACCTTAACCCGACCAGCAAAACTTCGCCCAAAACAATCACCCGACCCAACTTCAGCTAACCTGTAACTCCAGCACGCTCCGCCCCACCTGCAGGCGGTCTCCGGGCTTCAGGAAGGCCCGCTCTACCCTCCTACCATTAACCATGGTCCCGTTACGGCTGCCCAGGTCCGTTACCAGGACGCGGTCGTGGCTCTCCTCCACCTGGCAGTGCCGCCGGGAGACCTGCTCATCGGTGAGGACAAAATCACAGGCCGGCTGGCGGCCCAGAACCTGTCTGCCCTTCTGGAGAAGAAAAGTACGACCCGCATCCGGTCCTTCCAGTACCGCCAATTTTAAAGCCGGTTCTTCCGGCGGTCCGGGAGCTTCATCAATTGCCCGGTAAATAAGGGTATCGCCTTCCTCCGCCGCCGGCCCGGCAACATTCCCGCTGGCCGTCTCCGGTTCTTCCTCCATTCGCGCTGCCACCCGCATCTCCCCGGGGGTGAGCTCGTCTTCAACCTCAAACTCCACCCTGGGTTTACCAACGAGGGTGTAATTCTGTTCTGCCGCCTTTTTGCTGATATAGTCCTCCAGTTCCCGGGCCAGGGAATGCTCAAAAACCGAGAGCCGCTCAAAATCATAGGGACTCAGGTTCACCAGGTAGACGTTGGGTACATAAACGTTGTGAACGCTGATCGTCCGCCGTGCCACCATGACCTTGGCCAGCTTTTTGGCGATTTCTACCGGTTGCAGGGCCACTTCCCCGCCGCGGCGGAAAAGCCCGTCAAAGAGCCGTTGCCAGAAGTGTTCGTTTTTCTCCAGCAAGTCCATTATAACACCTCCCTGGACGCGAAACGTAACTGGCCACAAGCAGCGGCGATATCCTGTCCCCGGCTATCACGGATGGCTGCCTCCAGCCCCGCCTCCTGCAACAGCGCAACAAAAGCCCTGGCTGCCGCCGGGGGTACCCCTTTGAACCCGCTCCCGGCCACCGGGTTCAGGGGGATTATGTTTACGAAGGCCAGCATATCCCGGAGAAGCCTGCTTAAACCCCGGGCATCCTCCCGACGGTCGTTGACCCCGGCTATCAGGGCATACTCGAAGGTAACCCGCCGCCCGGTTATTTCAGCATAACGGCGGCAGGCCGGGATAAGCTCTTCCAGGGGGTAACGCCTGTTGATGGGCATCAGCTTATCCCGCAGTTCGTTAGTGACCGCATGCAGGGAAACAGCCAGCTCCAGGGGCGGTTTTTCCCTGGCCAGTCGCTCGATGCCGGGAACAATGCCGCAGGTGGACAGGGTAATCCGCCTGTGGCTGATGCCCCATCCCGAAGGATCTTCGAAAATACGTACCCCTTTCATGACGGCCTCATAGTTATTGAGTGGTTCCCCCATACCCATAAAGACGATATTGCTGATCCGGTTCCCCCCTTCCCCCTCCGCCAGTTCCGCCCCCAGGGCCAGGGCCTGGAGGATAATCTCACTGGCGGTCAGGTTACGCTGGAGGCCGCCCTGACCGGTGGCGCAAAAACTGCATCCCATGGCGCAACCCACCTGGCTGGACAGGCAGGCGGTATTCCTGCGGCGGCCGTCTTTGTAAATCATGAGAACACATTCGATGCTATTACCGTCACCCAGGCCCAGGAGCAACTTGCGCGTCAGGCCGTCAGCCGCCACCAGGCGGTTCAGAACCCTTACCGGAGGTAGTTCGGCTACTAACGCCAGACGCTCCCGGAAAGCCCGGGGCAAATCGGACATAACCTCTATTCCTTTCGCCCGACGGGCGTGCAACCAGCGAAAGATCTGCCGGCCACGGTAGGGCGCCTCCCCCAGCCGAACTGCCAGCTCCTCCAATTCTTGGGGCAACAGCCCCCGCAAGTCAATTCTGGTAGTCATGGCCATCTCCTGGCTTTATTATGAATGAAGCTATACCATAATATACCACAATCCCGGCCCGGCGGCAGCAGGGAATGAAAAAAAGGGGAGTTTTTTCTCCCCTTTCCTATGTAACCCTACACCCAGTTATTTATTTACGCAGGGTCTCCGGGACCTCCGGCTGGTGCCAGAGCCATGTACTGGTCGGCAGGACGCTGCCGTTGGCCACCAAGACCGCCAGGGCCACACCCAGGGTGGCAATGATGGCAGTCAGCCTTTTAACCATCATTCTCACCTCCTCTTTTCTATCCCAGGGGCAGGATCCGCTGCAAAAGGGAGTCGGCCCACCCCACAGCGGCAAAACCGGCCGGAGTCAAGGCCAACCCCTGGACGGCCAGGGCCAGAAGGCTGCTGGCCAGAATGCCCCGGGGCCATTCCAGGTAGAAGCCGGCTATAATCACTAGCAACCACCCCGTTAACCATAAATAAGCAGCCTGCTTTAACCGGGCCCGGCGCCGGTGATTGCTAATGGGTGCCGCCGGCGTAGTTACCGGTACCAGCCGCCGGGCAATATCAAGATTAGTGACAAATGCCCCTACTGCCAGGGCCGGCAGGTATCCTCCTGCCACAAGCGCCAGCCCCCGGCCCAGAAGAGCCAGAAGGATCAGAGTCATCAGAGATAAGAGCAAACAGCGGTAGTAGGCACTGGCATGGACGCCTCCCGACAGGAGGCGGTAGCTGGCCATGGTCGCCAGGGCGGCCATCATTTCCGGTACCAGGCCCAGGTACCAGGCTGCTATCACGAAAACTGCTAACTGGAGGACCCCACCCAGGGCCACCTCCAGGCCGAAAGCCACGACCTCTGCTTCCGGCTTCCTGCCCCCGCCCTCCGGCAACCTGGAAACCAGGTAATCGGCGCCCACCCGGGCGAGCTGATGAATGCTTAGCAAGGCTTACCTGCTCCATAAAACTTTGTTAATGCTACCATATTATTCTACATGATCGCGAAAATTCCTGCCGCCATCACAAAATCAACTTGAAAAAATGGGAAATTTTACAGTAAAGACCGTACCCTGGTCGCTACTGTTGACCTCCACCCGGCCATTATTGGCCTTCACCAGCTTCTGGACAATGTAGAGGCCCTGGCCGTGGCTCTCCCGATCGACCTTTTTCGTGGTAAACCCCCGGGCAAAAATCTTTTTCTGCAGTTCCAGGGGAATAACCGGTCCGGTGTTACCCACTTCGAAACAGTGACAGTTGCCTTCATTATAGATCCGCAGCCAGATGCGTTTTTCCCCTCCCGGGGTACCCGCCAGGGTGGCTTCCAGGGCGTTATCGAGGAGGTTGCCAAAGATGCTGGTAGCGTCCGTGGGTGGTAAGAGCAGGCCCTTCAGGTCGCTGTTAATTTCATACTGGAAACTAACCCCCTTCTCCTCGATGGCCGTCGCCTTGGCCTGGAAGAGCCCGGCCAGGGCCGGCTGGCTGACCTCGATGATCCGGGTGGGCTGGCGTACCTCCTTGCAAACGGAGGCGATATACTCCAGGCCGGCCTCGTTCATTCCCAATTGCAGCAGGCCGTAGACCGTTTGCAGGTGGCTGATGAAATCGTGGCGCTGGGCGCGCAGGCTTTTCATGCTCTCCTTCAGGTTGGCGATATAGATTTCCTGACGCATCAGTTGGATGTCCCTGTTGGTGGCCGTGAATAAAATATAAATCATACCCAGGGAAGTCAATAGGAGTAACGATGAGAGTATCAAGATGGCCCTAGGCGTGCCTTCTATGGGGAAAATTGGGAAGGCCTCCTGCTCTTAAGCCCCGAAATTAGATTGGACAATCTTCCAAATTCATGAGACTATAAGGTCAGGAGGTTATTCAAGTGGAACGTCGGAAATTTACCCTAGAGTTCAAGCGCCAGGTCGTCGAACAGGCCATCGCTGCCGGAAATAATTCCGTCGTTGCTCGGAAGTATGATATCCGGCCGAATATTGTCAGCCGATGGGTTCGTCAGTACAAAGCCGGCCAACCCATGCAAGGCAGTAGCCCAAAGGGAAACGCCACCCACGTTACTCAGCAGGAACACGCCCGACTCGTTGCAGAGAACCGTGAGTTAGACAAACAGAATACCCATCTAAAGCAACTTCTGGGCGAAAAAGACCTTGAAATTGCTATATTGCGTGACCTATTAAAAAAAGCCAACCCTCACTTGCAGATAAAGTAGCCATTGCGCACAAGTGGATCACAGCCGGGTACAACGCTACTCTCGTGCTGCGCATAGTGGGGGTTTCTCGATCCACCTATTATTATCAATTAACACATGAACCCAAGCCGCATACCACGACGGGTGGACGTCCGTTTCCTGGTCATTCACTGACTGTGGGCGGCCGCAAGGTCAGTGATGAACAGATTAAGGAATGGATTATGGAGTCTATTTCCGGTGATGGTTACGCCTACGGGTACCGTAAGCTCACTCATATGCTTCGACAAGATCATGAGCTGGTGGTGAACGAGAAAAAGGTATACCGCTTGTGTAAGGAACTGGATATTCTGCGGCCACAACGGAACCTCCGTCGGAAACACCCGCGGAATTTGGCCCAGAACCGCACTATCACAGCGCCAAACCAGCTCTGGGAGGTCGATGTCAAGTACGGATACATTGCAGGAGAAGACCGGTTTTTCTTTGTGCTGTCGTACATTGACGTCTATGACAGGCAGATTGTGGGCTATCATATTGGTCTAACCTGTGAAGCCAGACATGCCGTTGAAACTTTTCGAGCAGCATTGTGGAAACGTCAGATTCTTCAAAGGAATTTACCATTACCCATCATCCGTTCGGATAATGGACCCCAGTTTGTAAGCCATCTGTTTGAATCGGAATGTGAGCGATGGAATGTCCTACACGAGAGAATACCGCCCAAGACACCGAATATGAACGCATATATCGAATCGTACCATCGGCTTCTTGAGGATGAATGCTTGTCGATGGGCGAGTTTGGGACCTACGCGGAGGCATATCAGGCGGTCGTGGAATTCGTTAGCCGTTATAACAACCGCCGATTGCACTCTAGTTTACACTACCTGTCGCCGGCCAAGTTTTACCGTCGTCATATCGAGACAGGATTGCAGCCCAGATATCCCGTGAGGGTGTGACGTAAATTGGTGCGTATCCGGAAGCCTTTGCCCCTTAAAAGCTTGAAGAAAAATTGCAAGAGAGCTTAATGTCGGGTGCATATGTCCAATCTGCGGGGGTTAATCCGCCTGGGCGTAGTAACTAAGATTCAGCAGGCAAATTAAGAAGGTCTGGAGCAGGACCAAAATCAGGATCACCAGAGTAAAATTTCTATTCTTCATCTTCATTGTTCCTTTCGGTCCCGGTTCTCAAGAAGGCTCCTGCTGAAGACGAGGGAAAGGCGCCACCGCCGGCAGAGGTAGGCTGCCGCCCCCAGGATGATTTCATCTGGAATGGGAAAGAGTACCCTGAGCCACGGGTCATGCAGGGCCGTTTCGAAACTAATACCGGTTAAGTATGAAACTGTGGGGATAGATATACCCTCAACAATGCCCACAGCCAATACCCCTAAAAAGGCCGCCATGGTTGCCTCAAAATAATCCACTCGAACAATGAAGTGTAAAAGCAAGATCAAGACAATCAATTGCGCCAGGGTATGAACGCCAAAATCATAAGGCAAACGCCGAAAGAAAAATGAAAAGACACCCCCGCCTATGCCTATCGCCGTAATAAATCTCATGCGTGGGTAGCGTCCAATGAGACCTAAACCCAGCGCCACTTGAATAATCTCTTCCGGTATGGATTGAAAAACCAGAGCCGTCCACGGCATGAAATCCATACTCTACCTTCCCCCAGTTTACCGAATATCCCTGAACCATATTCTGCATAAGGGGACAGAATCCTTTATTTTTCTAGCTTTTTTATCCTGGCGATAAAAAAGCCGTCCGTCCCGTGACGCTGGGGCAAAAACTGGACCCAGCCCTGGCGGGCGGTGACCATCAGGTCCGGTGGCAGGACCGGCAACCAAGGCTCCAGGGAGTCCGGTCTGAATTCCCCCGCCCGTTCCAGAAACTCCCGTACCACCTCCTGGTTTTCTTCCGGCAGCAGGGTGCAGGTACTGTAAACCAGGACACCTCCCGGTTTCAGGGCCTGCCTGGCTCCCATCAGAATGGCCAGTTGTAGCCGGGCCAGCTCCCGGGTGCGGGGGGCTTCTTTCCGCCAGCGGGCGTCGGGCCGCCGCCGCAATACCCCCAGCCCGGAGCAGGGGGCATCAATTAGGAGGTAATCTGCAGCCGCCGGGTAGCGTTCCCCCAGTTCCCGGGCATCTACCAGGACGGTGCGAACGCAGGTAACCCCCAGGCGACGGCAGTTGGCGGCGATCAAATCCAACCTCCCCCGGTGAACATCGCAGGCCAGAATCGTCCCCCGATCGGCCATCAGCTGGGCCAGATGGGTTGTCTTACCGCCCGGTGCGGCGCTGGCATCGATTACCCAGGCACCAGAGTCCGGGTGCAGGGCATGGCTGACCAGCTGGGAACCCTCGTCCTGGACATAAAACAACCCCTCCTGGAAGGAGGGACTGGCCTCTAGCGCTCCCAGCCCCTCGACCACCAGCCCTTCCGGGGCGTAACGGGCCGGCCTGACGGTCGCCCCCTCCGCCTGGAGGCGCGCGGCCAGTACATCTTTTCTCGTCTTCAGGGTGTTGACCCGGGCTATTGTGGGAGGGGGTTCATTATCCGCCCGGCAGAGATATTCGGTCTCCTGGTACCCGAACTCTTCCAGCCAGCGTTCTACCAGCCAGCGAGGGTGATAATAGCGCAGGGCCAGGTAGCCGGCCGGGTCGGTTTTCCAATCGGGATAGGGCAGGGCGTCCTTTTGCCGGTCCAGGTGGCGCAGGACACCGTTGACCAGGCCCGTCGTACCCCGGTGACCGTACTTTTTGGCCAGCTCCACTGTTTCATAAATGGCCGCCCGGGGCGGTATCCGGGGCACATACAGCAACTGGGTGGCTCCCAGGCGCAGAACACAGCGAATCCAGGGCGGCAGTTTCTCCAAGGGTTGCCGTAAAAAAAGGCCCAGAGCCCAATCCAGGGTTCCCCAGGCCTTAATGGCGCTATAAGCCAGTTCAGTAGCCAGGGCCCTCTCGCGGCCATCCAGGCCGGCGGACTTCAACACCTCATCCAGAGCCAGGCCGGCATAGGCCCCTTCCTCAGTTACCCGGTAAATTACCTGCAATGCCGCCTCCCGGGCCGAAACGGCGGGCTTGATTTTACCCAAGCTATTGCCTCCATTTACGCCGGTAGATAATGTTTCTCCGCTTCCCTCTATCCCTGTTGATACAGTCTAGCTACCGTGGGTTACTTCGACCCACCCCTCGCTGCAGGCCTGAACCTGGGGCACCGTCCTGCCGGTCAGGAAAAACTGGACGGCCTGCTCAACCTGGTTTAAATTAACCTGGGTATTGAGGCAGGGCCCATGGGGTCTTAAGTTCAGCACCCCCAGTACCGGCAGGGGTTGGGTATCCTGGATGCCGCTAGTCAGGTCGCGCTCGCAGGCTATAGCCACAACCGCCCGGGGACGGTATTGCTTCACAAAGTGGCGGGCCAGGGTACCTCCTGTGGCCACCGCCAGACGGACACCGTACCTGGCCGCTAGGGCGTGGAGAGCGTCAATGGGGCAGCGCCCGCAACGGCGGCAGTTGTTAACGTCAATGGTGATCTTATGGGGACAGCCGCTCCATTGCAAGCAATGGGGGGCCAGGATCAGGATTTCTCGCGGGGCGACCTGCAGCCTCTGCAGGCGCACGAGCTGGTTATTCATTTCGATGAAAGAAGCCTTGATAGTAGCCGCCTCGACCCCCAGACGTTTCCCCAGGGCCAGGGCCACCGGAAAAAGAATATTCACCGCCATCAACCCCAGGTGCTGGAAAAGGGGACGGCTGCGCCCCTGCCAGAGCATGAGTACCAGGCTGATTATACCCAGGGCAATGAGCAGGAAGAGCACCGCCAGGGTAAAAAAGCCCAGGGCCAGGAGGACCCGGTTAAAAAGGCTGCTATGGTTAATCAGTAAATACCAGCTGCCTGCCAGGACCGCCGTTATAAACATGAGGCTCAAAGCCAGGAGGCCGATGAAGAGGCGTTTTTTTATACGCATCCCAGAATCTCCCCGGGTACCATGGGGTACCCTTGCAGGTAGGCGGAGGCCGGCATGATCTTCTTCCCCGGCGGCTGCACGGAGGTGACCAGTAGCCGACCGGTCCCGGCCTGGACCACGAACCCTTCCCGGCCGACCTCCACGACCCGCCCCGCCCTGCCGATGGCAGACGGGTCAGTTAGCCGGGCGCCGTATATCTTTAGCCGTTCCCCGGACCGCAGGGTATAAGCCCCCGGCCAGGGGTTCAGGCCCCGGATTTGGTTATAGATAACCTGCGCCGGCTGCTCCCAGTGAATTACTTCTTCCTCCGGTTTAAGCGGCGGTGCGTAGGTGGCCAGGGCCTCGTCCTGGGGTAGGCGCGGCGCCCGGCTGGCTGCTATCAATTCCAGGGTATGTACCAGGAGTCCGGCCCCCACCTCAGCCAGACGGTCATGGATCTCCCCCGTCGTGGCCTCCGGTGGGATGGGCAGCTTCTCCTGGAGGATGATGTCGCCGGCGTCCAGTTGCGGTGCCATCCACATGGTGGTCACCCCGGTTTCAACTTCCCCGTTCATCACGGCCCGGTGGATGGGAGCCGCTCCCCGGTAGCGCGGTAACAAGGAGGCGTGCAGGTTAACGCATCCCCGCGCCGGCAGGTCCAGGATCTCCCGCGAGAGAATGCGGCCGAAGGCCACTACCACGATTAACTCCGGCTGCAATAGCCGCAAGTCCTCCAAAAACTCCCTGTCCTTCATGTCAGATGGCTGGCGCACCGGCAGCCCGGCGGCCAGGGCCGTACTCTTTACGGGTGGCGGCAGGAGTTTCTTGCCCCGCCCCCGAGGCCGATCGGGCTGGGTGATTACGGCAGCAAATTCATGGCCAGCTGCCACCAGAGCCTGCAGGGAGGGAACGGCAAAATCGGGGGTTCCCATGAACACTAACCGCATCTCTACCGCTCCCCCGGCTGGTTCTCGAGCCAGCGTACGACTTTATCAATAAACAGGATCCCATCCAGGTGGTCTATTTCATGCTGCAGTGCCCTGGCGTACAGGCCCTCCGCCCGGATCTCCCGCACCCGGCCGTGGCGATCCAGGCCCCGGACGGTGACTACCGCTGCCCGCGGCACCTCCCCCTGGGCACCGGGGATGCTCAAACACCCCTCCGCGCCGACTTCTTCTCCGCTGGCGGCAATTACCTCCGGGTTGATAAGCTCGGTCAGTCCTTCCCCGACATCAACGACTATCACCCTTTTCAGGACGCCGATCTGGGGTGCGGCCAGCCCCACCCCCGGGGCATCGTACATGGTATCAGCCAGGTTATCCAGTAGTTTCCAAACATTGGAGGTTATTTTCCTTACCGGTTGGGACTTCTCCCGCAGGAGAGGGTCCCCCAGGGTTAAGATCTTATGAATTGCCAAGAAACGTGCCTCCTAACGCTACCAGGGATTGACGGGCCCCACGTCGACGATCATCCGGATATCGTGACGGGGCCGGTAATTTGCCAGGCAACCGGCCAGCCGGGCCTTATTCCGGGACCAGGCGGGGACCTTCAACACCAGTTGCCAGCGGTAGTTATCCTGGACCCGCACGGGAAAGCCGGGGGCGGGACCAAGCACTTCAATCTGTGCGCCGGCTCCTTTGATGGACCCGGCCAGGTCATGGGCGGCTTCGATTACCCCGGCCTCGTCACGCCCGCTAAAGCCTACCCGTACCAGCTTCACAAAGGGAGGATAACCCCCCGCCCGGCGGCCGGCTATCTCCTGCTCGTAGAACCTCCGGTAGTCCTGGGCCGCTGCCAGGGTAATGGCCGGGTCGGCGGGGTTATAGGTCTGGATAATAACCTTCCCGGCCGATTTTCGTCCGGCCCGCCCGGCCACCTGGGTTAAAAGCTGGAAAGTACGCTCCCGGGCCCGGAAATCCGGCTGGTACAGGGATAAATCAGCATTGACGACCCCCACCAGGGTCACCCCGGGAAAATCCATACCCCGAGCTATAGTCTGGGTACCGACGAGGATATCGGCGTGGCCTCCGGCAAAGGTCCGGTAGATCTCCTCCCACCGGCCCTTTCTAGCAGTAGTATCTCCATCGGCGCGGATAATTCGCGTCCCGGGCCACAGGGCCCGGGCTTCAGCCTCCACCCTCTGGGTGCCGGCCCCCAAGCGTACCAGGGAGCCGCCGCATGCGGGACAGTTGGCCCTAGCCGGTTCACCGCGGCCGCAGTAATGGCAGCGTAAGGTTCCATCCTGGTGGTAGGTCAGGGCTACGTCGCAATGCCGGCACAAGGGTACGTAGCCGCAACGGCGGCAGAGGACATGGGGGGCATAGCCGCGCCGGTTCAAGAAAAGAATTGCCTGCCTGCCCGCCGCCAGGGCGGCAGCTACTTCCTGTCGGAGCCGACGGCTCAAGTAACCCTGGTGGCCGGCCCGGAACTCCTCCCGCAGGTCGACGATCTCCACCGCCGGCAGGCTTAAGTTTTCCACCCGGCGGGGCAACTGTAACAGGTTTATCGCGCCCCGGCGGGCCAGGTAAAAGGTTTCTGTGCTCGGGGTGGCGCTGCCCAGGACGACCACCGCCCCCTCCAGATGGCCCCGTTTGATAGCCACCTCCCGGGCATCGTAGCGGGGAGCCGCGTCCTGCTTGTAGCTGCCGGCGTGTTCCTCGTCGACGATAATCAGGCCCAGATCCGGCAGGGGTGCGAAGAGGGCCGACCGGCTGCCGGCGATAACCCGGATCTCCCCCCGGCGCGCCCGTTCCCAGATGGCCGCCCTTTCGCCCGGGGAAAGATTCCCGTGGATGACGGCCACCCCATCCCCCACGGCCTGTCTCAGCCTGGCCACCACCTGGGGTATCAGGGAATGCTCCGGCACCAGGAAAAGGGCCCGCCGCCCCCGGGCCAGGGCCGCCCTGGTCGCCCGCAGGTAGACCTCGGTTTTGCCGCTCCCGGTGACCCCATATAGTAAAAAGGTGCCCCCCTGGGACAGAGCGCCTTCTATTGCCCTGAGGGCTTCCTCCTGGTCCCTGTTAAGCTGCAGGGGAGCAACCCCACCGCCGGCACCCCCATGGTTACCGTACTCCTCGCTCCCTCCCTCAAAACGCGAAGGAGGCATCCCCTCCGCACCGGCTGGCGGCCCGAGGGTTAGCTCGATTAACCCCATCTCCTCCAGGCGCCGCAGGGCGGTATAACCGTTCCCTGCCGCCAGGTCCGCGGCCGGCCGGGGGCCCCCTTCCAGGAGAGCTCTAAGAATCCTCGCCTGGCGCGGCGCCCGCCGCTCCATACCTGCCAGGGCCGCCGCCGCCCCGGGACGCGGCACCGCCCAGTAGGGCCGGCGCACGCCGGGTGCCTGCCGCCAGTTCCACTCTTCCCGGATCAGACCGTGGGTCGCCAGGATCTTCAGGGCTCCTGCCAATTCCCGCCCCCGGGCAAAGGGCCGCAACTGGCTTTCCCCGGCCACGGCCACTTCGGCCAGGTAGGCAGCTACTGCCCGGGCGGGCGATGGCAGGTACCCGGCCAGGTTGAGGGCCGCCGCCGTTTCCTCCCCCGACGTCGGCACCCAGCGCCAGCGGCGCTCCAGACGCCGGCCCGTTGCCGGCGGTAACATTGCGCTCAAAGCAACGGCCAGGGGACAAAAGTACCGCTCCGCCATGTAACGGCCGAGTTCCACTAAATGTGGGGGCAGAAAATCGGCCTCCAGGACGTCCCTGATATCCTTCAGGCTGGAATGCCCCGTACCGCCCTGCAGGTCTACCACCAGGCCGGTGGCCATCTGCTTGCCAACCGTCACCAGAACCAGGGAACCCACCCGGACCCCGGCAGCCATCTCCGGCGGCACCCGGTAGGTCAGGGTCTTATCTATAGCACCAGGGGCCGAGTTGACTGCCACCTCTACTAGCAAATCCGCCAACTCGACCCCCTCCTGGTTTCCTAATCCACCAGTATTATACCAGATACGGCCCTTTAAGGGAACTCCAGATCATTTATCCGGGAATGCTCTTCAAACCACGCGACTCCATGGAATAGCCTCCTTCCGTTTTTGTAAATAGCGGCGGCCTCTATTCTTTCCAGGCCTGGCCAAGGGGCCGTGGCGGCTCAAGGTTAAATTGCTGTTCCCGGCCGCCGTCCTCATCCCCTGGGCCATGGCAGCAGCCGTTTTCACCTGGGGCTGGTTCCAGACCCGAAAAACGGCTGCCGGAGAGGCCGGAAAGACAGCCTGACATTCCTCAATCCTTCAATCCCCCGTCAATACATGCATCCAGCACGGTGCGGCAGAAGCTAAAATATAGAACTCATAAAGCTCCATAACGGTTGATTCCGGTGCCGGGGGGTGATATAATATCGACTGTGACAAACGCTGATGTGGCTCAGTGGTAGAGCAGCGCACTCGTAATGCGCAGGTCGAGGGTTCGAATCCCTCCATCAGCTCCAGCTAAATCAAGGCCTCCGAGGATCGCCCAGGAGGCCGTTTTTGTGAATTGGTGCCCATTTGGTGCCATTCCATATTTTAGCAAAATAACCCGCCCCTCTAATCCACGTTTTACTACAGAACCACCGGCCCCGGCCCAAGTATGAGTGGATAGTGCCTATCCGTGCCAAAATGGTTAATCGGTCGGCTCCTTTCTCAAGAAACAAATCTCTGACTCCTCCTGGGGTAATGCAGCCTCAAAGGGTACCCTTTGATGTGTAAGTTATAGGGCATACCAGGGCATATCCCACTTTGCCCTCTGGCGAGACTACGAGGGGTGGTTGCCAACCCGCTTGTTCATGTCCGGCCTGCGGGTTAATTGGGATCCGGGGAGATTAGAAACAGCCCGTGCTCGATGGCACGGGCTTTCGTCCTTCTCCTTATTGTTCAATGGAATATCATGAAGAGCACGATCGTGGTCACAATCGTTACCAGGCCTTCCAGCAGGGTAGCCGCTGTCTGGGCCTTATAGGCATCGGTGACCTCCAAACCCGAAAACTGCGACACTACCCAGAAGTAACTGTCGTTAACATGGGAGACGGTCATAGCCCCGGCGCCTATTGCCATTACCGTCAGGACAAGATCCATTGGAGACGTCAACCCTAGCTGCGGCAGCAGGGGAGCTATAAGGCTCGAGGTGGTAACAAGGGCCACCGTCGAGGAGCCCTGGGCGGTTTTGAGCATGGCTGCTATGATAAATACAAGGATAATAGCCAAGGGACCCCCCGCAATGTTTCCTCCAGCTAAAGACTTAATATAATCCGAAATAGGAGTGGCTGACAGCACGGCCCCGAGAGAGCCGCCTGCGCCGGTTATGAGTAAAATAATCGCTGAATCCTTAATCCCCTGCCCCACCCAGTTCATGAGCGTCTCTTCGTCAAACCTGGGGAGGAGCGTAAATGACAGCAGAACGCCTATCATAAGGGCGTTGACCGGCGTGCCCAGAAATATAATAAAATTGTTCCCCGGGCCGGCATACTTTGTAAAC
Source organism: Moorella thermoacetica (assembly GCF_001267405.1). Classification (NCBI taxonomy): domain Bacteria; kingdom Bacillati; phylum Bacillota; class Clostridia; order Neomoorellales; family Neomoorellaceae; genus Neomoorella; species Neomoorella thermoacetica. The sequence goes on along the minus strand of NZ_CP012369.1, from coordinate 824,273 downwards.
TTGGCCACCGAAGCGATGGCTATAAGTATGATCGGCACCACGATAGGCAAAAAGGATTTTACTGCTCCGGGTAGCTCCTAGAACTGTTTTTTCAGTTCGTCGTAACTCAGACCGGTCTGGTCTACTTCCGACGTGATATTTTTACCAACCCTATAGGCCCACCAGAGTCCCGTAAGAGCCGCCGGTATCGATACCAGCACGCCTATCAGGATGACAAGCCCCAGGTCCGCGCCCACGTTTCCTGCGGCAGCTATCGGCCCCGGCGTTGGCGGTACCAGCGTGTGGGTGGCGTAAAGGCCGGTAGACAAAGCGACGGCCATTACGGCCATAGGGATCTCAGCCCTCCTGGCCAGGGCTTTATTGAGGGGAGTCAAAATAACGTACCCCGAATCACAGAAAACCGGTATGCTGGTGATATAACCTATTATGCTCATGGCCAGGGGCGATCTTTTAATCCCTACTATATTAAGCACCACCTCGGCCATTTTCAGGGCCGCTCCGGATTTTTCCATGATGGTGCCTATTATCGTCCCGAAGACTATCACGAGGCCGATGTTCGTCATTAAATTACCAAATCCCTGGGCAACTACGGAACCGACGAACTCGACGGGCATCTTACTGAGAAAACCCACGCCGTATGCCGCCAGGATAAGGGCGAGGAACGGATGAAGTTTTAGCCTGGCAGTAGCGAAAATTATAAACAGGATCGCCAGGACCACTATCACAAGCAGCATGGGACCGTGTACCATAACCGTCTTTGCGGCAGCTAGCTGTTCCGGTGTCATTTACTCTACCCCCCAGACTTAAATAGACTTTAAAAATACTTTCGCAATTTTCTCTAGCAAATTCTTCCTCCCTCCTATAGCAAACCCCCAGATTTAAGTATGTCTTTTCCCGGAACTCCCTTTATTATGACGACCAGGGAGGTGCCTGTCAAGGGACAGGCGGATTTGATTAGGTGGAAGTAGGAGGAAGCCTTACAATATTTTTGTATGCTCCAGGGTGCAGAATGTGAGGTCGATATATCCCGCCGGTAAAAAGGCCCGCCAGTCCATTGGCCCCCCGGCCGGATGGTTAAAAAACCGGCCCCCGGGCTAATTTAAAGCTCTGGGGGGCCGATTATTATTTCTACTACTACAGCCCGGCGTCGGCCCGCAGGGCCTCGACCTTGTCCAGGCGCTCCCAGGGGAGGTCCAGGTCGGGCCGGCCGAAGTGGCCGTAGACGGAAACCGCTTTGTAGATGGGGCGGCGCAGGTCCAGGTCGCGGATAATCGCACCCGGCCGCAGGTCAAAGTGGGCGCGGATCAGCTCCACCAGGCGGTCGTCGCTGACCTTACCCGTGCCGAAGGTTTCCACGCTGATGGACACCGGCCGGGCCACGCCGATGGCGTAGGCCACCTGGACCTCGCAGCGGTCGGCCAGGCCGGCGGCCACCACGTTTTTGGCCACGTAGCGGGCGGCGTAGGCGGCCGAGCGGTCGACCTTGGTGGGGTCTTTACCGGAAAGGGCGCCGCCGCCGTGGCGGGCCATGCCGCCGTAGGTGTCGACGATGAGCTTCCGGCCGGTAAGGCCGGTGTCGCCCTGGGGACCGCCGATGATGAAGCGGCCGGTGGGGTTGATAAAGTAGCGGGTACGGTTGTCCAGCATCTCCGCCGGGATGACCGGCTTAATGACTGTTTCCAGGACCTCGTCCCGCAGGGTGGCCATGTCGATGTCGGGCCGGTGCTGGGTAGAGATGACCACCGTATCCACCCGGACGGGCCGGCCGTCCTCGTACTCCACCGTCACCTGGGACTTTCCGTCCGGCCGCAGGTAGGGCAGAATACGTTCCTTGCGCACCGCTGCCAGCCGCCTGGTCAGGGCGTGGGCCAGGGCGATGGGCATGGGCATGAACTCCGGCGTCTCGCTGGTGGCGTAACCGAACATCATGCCCTGGTCGCCGGCGCCCAGGGTTTCCACCTCGTCCCGGGCTTCCCCCTGCTTTTTCTCCCAGGCCTCGTTGACGCCCATGGCGATGTCCGGCGACTGCTCGTCTATGGAGGTGATCACGGCGCAGGTATCGCAGTCGAAACCGAACTTGGCGCGGGTGTAGCCGATCTCCCGGACCGTCTCCCGGGCCACCCGGGGGATGTCCACATAGCAGTCAGTCGTTATCTGGCCGGCCACCAGGATCAGGCCGGTGCTCACCAGGCATTCGCAGGCCACCCTGGCCTGATTGTCCTTGGCATATATGGCGTCTAGTACGGCGTCGGCTATCCGGTCGGCTATTTTATCGGGATGCCCCTCGGTAACCGATTCTGATGTAAACAGCTTACGCGTCATATTTTAGTCCTCCCTTTCCGGCCCTCTCTCTCCCCTGCAAAAGCGCGGGAGGGCGGCGACGGCATCCAGGATGCGGTAGGCCGCTTCTAATTTGGGCAGCCGGGGTAATTCTTCGTAACGGCCGCCTGGGTAAAGCAGGGTGACAATATTCGTATCGCTGCCGAATCCCGCCCCGGGCCGGGTGACGTCGTTGGCTACCACCAGGTCGAGGCCCTTGGCCGCCAGTTTATGCCTGGCGTTGGCCAGGAGGTCCTCCGTTTCGGCAGCAAAGCCGACGAGCAGTTGCTGTTCCCGTACCCGCCCCAGGGCGGCCAGGATGTCTTCCGTCGGCTCAAGGCTGATGGTTAATTCCTCCAGGGTTTCTTTTTTTATCTTCCGGTCTGCTACTCTCCCAGGCCGGAAATCGGCAACAGCCGCGGCCATGATAACCACATCGGCCCCATTGAAGCGCTCCTTTAGACTGGCGAGCATCTCGGCCGCCGTCCGGACCGGGACCGCTGTCACCCCGGGCGGCGGCGGCAACTGGCTGGCGGTGATGAGGGTCACCCGGGCGCCCCGCTCCCAGGCCGCCCGGGCCAGGGCGTGTCCCATCTTGCCGGAACTATAGTTGCCAATGTATCGCACCGGGTCCAGGGGTTCCCGGGTGCCCCCGGCCGTCACCAGCACCACCCGATCCCGGAAATCCTGGGGAGCCAGGGCGCGGCGGCAGGCGGCGACGATCCGCTCCAAGGCTGCCAGGCGGCCCTTGCCCGTGGCACCGCAGGCCAGGAAGCCCTCCTCCGGCTCAACGATGCCCCAGCCCCGTCTCTTCAGCGTCGCCAGGTTCTCCTGGACGGCAGCCTTGGCGAACATATGGACGTTCATAGCCGGGGCCACCAGGGTGGGGCAGTCTACCGCCAGGGCGGTGGTGGTCAGCAGGTCGTCGGCTATACCGGCGGCCAGCTTACCCAGGATATTGGCCGTAGCCGGGGCCACCAGGAAGAGGTCGGCCCCCCGGGCCAGGTCGATGTGGGTGAGGGGACCCCCGCTTCCCTCCCCGAAAGTTTCAGTCAGGGCCGGGTGCCCCGTCAGGGTGCTGAAGGTCAGGGGGGTGATAAACTCCCGGGCCGCCCGGGTCATAATCACCCTCACGGTGGCCCCTTCCTGGACGAGGAGGCGGCAGAGTTCCGCCCCCTTATAGGCGGCGATACCACCGCTCACCCCTAAGATGATGTTTTTACCCTCGAGAACCCTCACGCCTTCTTCTTGCCCCATTCATATTTAATCTTGCCGGCGGCGATTTCCATGAGAGCTATGGTCACGGGTTTGGTACCTTTCGGATACTGGGCCGCGAATTGGCTCTCGGTCAACATCCGCGCCCTCTTGGCCGCCAGGACCGCCAGGGCGTATTTACTGCCGGCCCGCTTTTCCAGTTCATCCAATGATGGCTGCTTCATACTCCATCCCCCCAGGGACGTTCTCAGTTGTCCATCCGGTTTTTAATCCACGGGTTCCTCTGCGGAGGCAAGAGGTTCCCTGGAAGACAGGCGGTGGGCTACCGTCTCCGGCTGGACCGCCGAGAGGATAATGTGATCGCTGTCGGTGATAATCACGGCCCTGGTCCGGCGGCCGTAGGTGGCGTCGATTAACATGCCCCGGTCGCGGGCTTCCTGGATAATCCGCTTTATAGGCGCCGATTCCGGGCTGACGATAGCCACTATGCGCCGGGCGGACACGATGTTGCCAAAGCCGATGTTGATCAACTTGATGTCCATAACTCCCCCTCCTCAGCTACTCGATGTTCTGGACCTGCTCGCGCATCTTTTCCAGCTCGCCCTTGACCGCTACTACCAGGTGGCTGATGGTCAGATCGCCGGCCTTGGACCCGATGGTATTTATCTCCCGCCACATTTCCTGGAGGATAAAGTCCAGCCGCCTCCCGGCCGGTTCGGCGCCAGCCATGGCGGCCTGCATCTGCTCCAGGTGGCTGGTAAGACGGACGACCTCTTCGGTGATGTCAGCGCGCTCCGCCATCAGGGCTACTTCCATCTCCAGGCGGCCCGGGTCGAGGGCCATACCGCCGGTCAGTTCGTCCACGCGCTCCCGCAGGCGGGCGGCGTATTCCCGCGGCACCTCCGGCGCGCGCTCGCGGATGGCTTCCACCTGGCGGCGGACAAAAGCGGCCCGGGCCTCCAGGTCGGCCTGGAGGCGCTGCCCCTCGGCCCGGCGCATTTCCAGGAGACCTGCCAGGGCCGCTGCCAGGGCCCTGGCTACCACCGGCCATAAAGTAGCCTCGTCCCACTCCGGTTCGGCTACTGTGATGACTTCCGGCAGGGATAACAGCCCGGCAGCGGTAATATCCGCCGAAATAGACAATTTTTGAGCCAATTCCTTCAAAGCATTATAATACGCCATTGCCAGTCCCGTGTCAACGTTGACGGGCCGTTTTTCCGCATTATCTTCCTTTATAGTCAGTACTACCTCGACACGGCCCCGGTTGAGGCTTTTTTTCAACTCCTGACGGATCTTTTCTTCCAGGGCGCCGTAGGCCCGGGGCAGGCGCACTACTACGTCCAGGAAGCGCTGGTTGACGGCCCGGATCTCGACGCTCACGGTTTTGCCGGCGCCGCTGGCCTCGCCCCGGCCGTAGCCCGTCATGCTGTTCAACATAGTTAAAATTCGACCTTCCCCAGGACCCGGCGCAGGCGCTCGATGGCCTCCTGCATCCTCTCCTTGCTGATGGTCAGGGCGATGCGGAAATAGCCTTCCCCGTAGTTACCGTAACCGTTCCCCGGGGTGATGATGACCCCCGCCTTTTCCAGGACCATCTCGGCAAAGCTGGCCGAGGTATACCCCCGGGGCACCGGGGCCCAGACGTAGAAGGTGGCTTTGGGCTTTTCCAGATGCCAGCCCAGGGAGTTAAAGCCTTCGACGATGATATCACGCCGTTCCTGATAAACCCGCCGGACTTCGGCCAGGCCCTCCTGGGGTCCCGTCAGGGCGGCGATGCCGGCATACTGGACAGCCTGGAAGGCCCCAGAATCGATGTTGGACTTGATGCGGGCCAGAGCCTCGATGACGTCGGCCCGGCCGCAGGCCCATCCCAGGCGCCACCCCGTCATGTTATAGGGTTTGGATACGGAATTAAACTCGATACCCACCTCTTTGGCACCGGGAGCCTGCAGGAAGGAGGGGGCGCGGTAGCCGTCGTAGGTGATTTCGCTGTAGGCAGCGTCGTGGCAGACAATTAAATCGTAGCTCCTGGCAAACTCGACGACTTCCTGGAAGAACTTGAGGTCGGCCACGGCGCCGGTGGGGTTGTTGGGATAATTGATAAACATGAGTTTCGCCCGGCGGGCTACATCGCTAGGGATGGCCCCCAGATCCGGCAGAAAACCGTTGGCCGCCGTCAGGGGCATAAAGTAGGATTCCCCGCCGGCCAGGAGGGTGCCGATATTGTAGACGGGATAGCCGGGGTCCGGCACCAGGTTGATGTCCCCGGGGTCGACGTAGCAGAGGGAGATGTGGGCGATACCCTCCTTGGAGCCGATGAGGGTGACCACCTCCCGCCGGGGATCGAGGTCGACACCATAAAGCCTCTGGTACCAATCGGCCACCGCCTGGCGGAAGGCCAGCAGGCCTTCGGAGGTGGGGTAGCGGTGGTTCTCCGGGTTGTGGGCCTCGGCGACCAGCTTGTCTATCACGTGGGACGGAGTTGGCATATCGGGGTCGCCGATGCCAAGGCTGATGATATCCACTCCCCGCTCCCGGGCCTCGGCGATTTTTTTCTCGATACGGGCAAAGAGGTATGGCGGTAGTTCGCGAATCCTTCTGGCTTCCTGCATGGTGCGCGTCCTCCTTATGGAAATAGGGTTCTGGCAAAAAAGGATATTAACGTCAATCTGCCGCTAGGGGTGAGGCAGGTTCCCTTCGGGCGCTGGTTGCGCCATTATACTTGTGTCGAACTCGGCCGGCTTCGGGCGCGGCCACAACTCGGCCCTGCGGGCCTCAAACAGGGTGGCCGCGCTATTCCTCAGCCGTCCTCGTTCTTCTGAACTAAGCGCAAAGGCGCCCTCCGGGAACCTGCCTCACCCCCTCTAATGCTCATATTCCATTGTTCGCTGGCGGGGACGTCAACCCCTATGAGGGGCTCCTCTGTTAATAAAGGCTTCCCGAAAATGCTTAGATCGTCACTTACGGTAAGCGCGGCATAGTTCCCGTATCCTCGTTTTGCCGCCGGGCGCTTAATCCAGGGGAAAATCGCCCCGGAACACCTCTACGGCCGGGCCAGTCATATAGACATGGTTATCCACCGGCGACCATTCTATCTGCAGGTCCCCGGCGGCCAGGTGCACTGTTACCTTCCTGTTGCTGCGGCCGGTGAGGGCCCCGGCCACAGCGGCGGCGCAGGCCCCGGTGCCGCAGGCCATGGTCTCGCCGGCCCCCCGCTCCCAGACGCGCATCCGCAGTTCTTCCCGGTTAAGCACCTGGATAAACTCTACATTGGTGCGCCGGGGGAAGAGGGGGTGGTGCTCCACCACGGGGCCCACCGTGGTTACAGGCGCCCCGGTAACATCCTCAACAAAAAAAACGCAGTGGGGATTGCCCATGGAGACACAGGTGCCCCGCCAGGTTTCCCCATTAACCTCTATCGGTTCGTCCAGCACCGGCGAGCCCGTACCGGCCATGGGAATCTGCTCCCGCTCCAGGTGGGGCGCGCCCATATCCACCCGGACGCCGGCCACCCGGCCGCCCTCAAGGATCAGCCGGGGTTTAATAATGCCGGCCAGGGTCTCCACCTGAAGTTCTTCTCCCTCCGCCAGGCCGGTTTCATAAACGTAGCGGGCGAAACAGCGAATGCCGTTGCCGCACATCTCCGGCTCGCTCCCGTCGGGGTTAAAGATCCGCATCCTGAGCCGGGCCTGTTCGGAGGGCAGGACCAGGATCAGGCCGTCGGCGCCAATACCGAAACGGCGGTGGCAGACCCGCCGCGCCAGGCCAGGTAAATCGCCGGGCACCTTTTCCGTCATGGCGTTTACCAGGACAAAGTCATTGCCCAGGCCGTGCATTTTGACAAAATGCAAACCTGATCACCCTTACTCTACAAGCATCTTGTTTTATTTTAACATTACCCTCTTACTTTTACCACCACTATTTTAACGCTCCCAAACCAGGCGCCGGACCTGGGCCACCAGGTAGTAATTAACACCCCCCAGGAGGGTGCGCCAGCCGGCGGCCAGCAAGATAACGCCCCAGTGGAAAAGATTCAAAGGAACTGTTTTAAAAACAACCTGGAGGGGCGGCAGGTAGAGCACCAGAAGCTGCATGGCCAGAGAAGCGGCCACCGCCATTACCAGGTAGGGGTTGGAGAAGTAACCTACCGCAAAGGGGGACAGGTGTTCCGAGCGGCACTCAAAGACGGCGAAGAGCTGGGCCATGACCAGGGTGGTAAAGGCCAGGGTGCGGGCGGTGATGAGATCGCCGTCGCCCAGGTATAAGCCCAGGATAAAGACACCCAGGGTAGCCAGGCCTATCTGCAGACCCAGGAAGGCCATGGCCTTACCCAGGCCGCGGGCAAAGACGCTTTCCCCCGGCGGGTGGGGCGGCCGTTTCATGAGGCCCGGTTCTTTATTGTCTATCCCCAGGGCCATGGCCGGCAGGCCGTCGGTCACCAGGTTCATCCAGAGGATCTGGATGGGCAGCAGGGGCAGGGGCAGGCCGCTGATGACGGCCACGAACATGGTCATTACCTCGCCGATATTACACGAGAGCAGGTAACGGATAAATTTACGGACGTTGTCATAGATACCACGTCCCTCTTCGATGGCGGCCACGATGGTGGCGAAATTATCGTCGGCCAGGATCATGGCGGCGGCCTCCCGGGTTACATCGGTACCGCTCTGCCCCATGGCGATGCCGATGTCGGCCTCTTTAATGGCCGGAGCGTCGTTAACGCCGTCCCCGGTCATGACCACGATATGGCCGCTGGCCTTCAGGGCCCGCACCAGGCGCAGCTTATGGTGGGGCGCCACCCGGGCGTAGACATTGACCCCCGGCGCCATCCGGGCGAGGTCGGCATCGTCCATGGCTTCCAGCTGCTGGCCGTTTAAGACCTCACCCTCCCCTGCCGGCAGTCCCAGTTCCCGGGCCACGGCCCGGGCGGTGACCTGATGGTCGCCGGTAATCATGACCACCTTGATTCCCGCCTGGCGGCAGACCTAGATCGCCGCCGCCGCCTCGGTCCGGGGCGGGTCGATCATACCTATGAGCCCCACTAGGACCAGGTTTTTCTCCACTGCTGCCGCCTGAAGGTCCGTCCCGGGCTCCAGATCGCGGTAGGCCACGGCCAGGACCCGCAGGGCCCTGCTGGCCATGGCTTCATTCTCCTCCTGGATCTCCCGGCGCCGGGCGGCATCCAGGGGCACGACCTGCCCGTCCAGGAGGATGGTGTCGCAGAGGTCGAAGATGACGTCCGGGGCGCCCTTGACATAGGCCCTGAGGCCTTTACCCACCCGGCAGATGACGCTCATACGCTTGCGGTCGGAATCAAAGGGGATCTCGGCTAGCCGGGGTTCCTCCCGTTCCAGCCGTTCCCGCCAGAGACCGCCCTTGGCGGCCGCCACCAGCAGGGCGCCTTCCGTTGGGTCGCCGCTGATGGTCCATTCGCCGCCGTCGCGGCCGTCGAAAAGCTTACCGAAAATACCGCCGCCCTTCTTCTCACCTTTATCCCTTTTACCCCCGCCCCCGCGCAGCCAGCCGCCGATGGTAAGGCCTGCCTTTTGCAGCTGGGCGTTGTTGCACTGGGCGGCTATGGTCAGAAGCATCTTCAGGTCCCCGGTGACGGCTGCCCGCCGGCCCTTCTCCTGGTATTCCCCCCGGGGGTTATAGCCCGTCCCGCTTACCTGGAGGCTGCGGCCTCCCACCCAGACCCGACGCACCGTCATCTGGTTCCGGGTCAGGGTGCCGGTTTTGTCCGAGCAGATGACCGTGGCACAACCCAGAGTTTCTACAGCCGGCAGTTTGCGGATAATAGCCTGGCGCTGTACCATTTTCTGCACCCCCAGGGCCAGGCAGACGGTGACGATGGCCGGCAGGCCCTCGGGGATGGCTGCCACCGCCAGGCTGACGCCCGCCAGGAACATGCCGTAGAGGTCTTCCCCGCGTAAGGTACCGGCAACCACCACAGCTATGCAGATGGCCAGACAGGCCAGGACCAGCCAGCGGCCCAGGGCGGCCAGGCGTTTTTGCAGGGGGGTCTCCTCGGCCTCCACTTCCTGGAGCAGGCCGGCGATCTTGCCGAACTCCGTAGCCATGCCGGTAGCCACCACCACAGCCACGCCCCGGCCGCCGGTAATCACCGTTCCCTGGTGCACCATATTACGCCGGTCGCCCAGGGCCACCTCGCCCGCCAGGGCCCCGGGCGCCTTGGGCACCGGGGTCGACTCGCCCGTCAGGGCCGCTTCATCGGCCTGGAGGTTGCTGCCGGTGAGGACCAGGGCGTCGGCGGCCACCCGGTCGCCGCTTTCCAGGAGAAGGATGTCGCCGGGCACTATCTCCCGCGCCGGTACCCGGCGGATCTCGCCGTCCCGCCGCACCCTGGCCTCGGGCGCCGCCATCTCCTTCAAAGCCTCCAGGGAACGTTCGGCCCGGTATTCCTGGATAAAGCCCAGGATGGCGTTGATGATGACGATGGCGACGATGGTAATGGCATCGGCCACTTCCCCCAGGAAGGCTGATACGGCCGTGGCCGCCAGGAGGACCAGGACCATGAGGTCCTGAAATTGGGACAGAAATAACCTGTACGGCGGGACCCCCGGCCGGGCCTGGAGCTGGTTGGGCCCCTTTTCTTCCAGGCGCCGCCGGGCCTCTATTGTCGCCAGACCCCGGCCGGCGTCGACCCCCAGGACCATTAAGGCTTCTTCAGGACTCAACTGGTACCATGGTCGTGACTGCATTCCCCTCGCCCCTTCTTTCTTCCGGAATCACCATCAGTCTATGCCTGTCCCTGGAAGAAAAGAACAGACGGGCGAGGAGTTTCCAGCCGGCCAGTTTATGTGGTATAGTAAATCGCAGGAGCCCCTCATGGGGCTAACGCCTTTGCCAACGAACAATGAGATAAAGCCAAGCCACCCCCGCCGCCGAGCAAGGCTGAGCGTAAAGTTTGCTAGCCGAGAACCACCGGAGCCCAGAGCCTGTACCCCCAGCCCCAAAGAAGCTGGAATACACCTGAAACAGCAATCACCTTTTTGGCAAAACCCTATTTTTGGAGGAGCACCACAGCCATGGCATTTGATGGCCTTTTCCTGGCCGCCATCAGCGCAGAACTATCCGGCCTGACAGGCAGCCGGGTGGACCGCATCTTTCAACCGGAAAAGGAGACCGTTATCCTCCACCTGCGTAAAGGTCGCGACACCAGGAAGCTGCTTCTTTGCAGCCTTTCCGACCAGGCCCGGGTCCACCTGACGACGGCCAGTTTTACCAATCCCCCCACCCCGCCCCTTTTCTGCATGGTCCTGCGCAAGCACCTGGAAGGGGGTATTTTGACGGCCGTCGAGCAGCCGGGCCTGGAACGGGTGCTGAAACTCCACTTTAACACCACCGACGAGCTGGGACGGCAGGCCCCCCGCTTGCTGTTAATTGAAATCATGGGTAAGCACTCCAACATCATCCTGCTCAACCCGGAAGGTAGCATCATCGACGCCGCCCGCCGCTACACCCATGCCGTCAGCCGCCACCGGGAGGTCCTGCCCGGCCGGCCCTACGTCCCGCCACCGGCCCAGGACAAGGCCGATCCCCGAAAACTCGACGACGAGGCCTTCACTCGCCTCCTCTATGAGGGTAACTGGGGCGATCCCCTGGAGCGTCTGCTGGTAAACAGGCTGGCCGGCGTGGGGCCGGAAACGGCCCGGGAGATTATCCACCGCGCCGGCCTGCCGGCCGGGACGACCCTGGAGGGCTGCGGCGCGTATGAAGTGAACCGCCTCTACCAGGCCCTGGGGGAGGTGCTGGCGGCCACCGGCCCCGCCGCCTGGAAGCCGGAGGTCATCCTCCGGCCGGAGGGGGAACCCCTGGCCTTCGCCTCCTTTGAGCTCCACCAGTACCAGGGTTTGCCCCGGGAGCACCCGGCCACTCCGGGCGCCGCCTGCGATTACTTCTACTCCCTCCGCCGGGAGCACCAGCTCCTGGAAGGTACCCGGCGAAGCCTGGAGCATATCCTGGAAAAGGAGTTAAAGCGCTGCCGCAAAAAGGAGGGCCTCCAGGCCGCCACCGTAGCCGAAGCCGCCGGGGCGGAGGAGTTCCGCCTGGCCGGGGAGCTCATCACCGCCAATATCTACCGCATTAAAAAGGGCCAGGCCAGCCTGACGGCGGCCAATTTCTACGACCCGGACGGCGAGCCCGTTACCATCGAGCTCGACCCTTCCCGTACCCCGGCGGAAAACGCCCAGTGGTACTTCAACCGCTACAACAAGGCCAAGCACGCCGCCCGCCTGGCAGCCGCCCAGCTGGAACAAACCAAGGCTGAAATAGCCTACCTGGAGAGCATCGCCCAGGCCGTCAGCATGGCCGCCACCAGGGACGACCTGGAAGAGATCCGCCGGGAATTGCGCCAGGCCGGTTACCTGCCTGAGGAAAGGGACAAACAAAAACCCGGTAAAAAGGCCGCTAAACCAGAAGCGCATCAGCCCTCCCGGCCCCTGGAGTTTACTTCCCCGGATGGTTTCAAGATCCTGGTGGGCAAAAACAACCGCCAGAACGACTGGCTGACCCTGAAACAGGCCGCGGATGGCGACCTCTGGCTCCACGCCAAGGATATCCCAGGTTCCCACGTAATTATCCGCACCGGGGGCCGGGAGGTGCCCGCTACCACCCTGGAAACGGCCGCCCGCCTGGCGGCCCGCTACAGCCGCGCCGGCCAGTCCAGCCGGGTGCCGGTAGATTACACCCTGGTGAAACACGTCCGGAAGCCCCCCGGCGCCAGACCGGGAATGGTCATCTACGACCACCAGCGGACGGTTTATGTCACGCCGGCGGAGTAGAATGCCGGCGGCAGTGCCCCTGGCAGGAAGAAAAAGCCCCGGCCGGTTGCTAGAGCACTTAACCCCGGCCGGGGCTTTTCCCTTTATTTTTTCCTTTTTGTCGTCAGGTTATTGGGCGGCGTCTTATACGGGTTTTCCCTCAGATTTTCACCTTTTGTCTCCAGGTCCCACAGATCCCGGGGGGACTCTTCCCGGACAAGCTCGTGCCGAAAGGTCTTCTGCTCGTCACGGATTTCCTCTTCGCCCATACCGCACCTCCAGGATAAGAAAGTCTAGCGTTAGTTTTTCCCGCGGCCGGGGTAAATACCCGGCCTGGTACCGGCCCCCCGTTCCTGCCGTGCTGATTAGAGTCTGTCGTTACGGCCGCTCCGGTCAATCTTACGGGCAATATCCTTGAGAACCCCGTAGATGTTGGTCAGGATGATTATTATAAACCCCAGCATAAAGAAAGTTATTATTTCCTTTGTAAAAAAGGCAATTATACCCATAACAACGAGGATAAAAGTGTTCCAGGCGGTACTGGTAAAGAATTTGTCCAAGCTTATGCACCTTCCGATTTAGGTTGCCGGGAGCTAACCCCATAAAGTTACCCATTCCAACGAGATTAAAAAAGCCCACGCCTTGCTTATGACCAAAGGAATTATTGCGGTTTCCATATTGTCAAAAACTCTTCAGGGTTGAGCACTTTGATTGTCGTACGTGAAAGAAAATGTTTCTTATTCCAGCTAATAATATACTCTACTTGATAACCTTCAGCTTCACGTAAAAAAATAGCGTCGCCAAAAGTCATTTGGTGGGTAACTTTTGCCATTAGTTCCTGCAAAAATTTAGTATACCATTCCTTGGCAGAATCAATCTTTAAATCATAGGGATCAAGAATACGAATAGGATAAACGGAGGCAAAATCAAACAACCATTGCTGCAATTCTTTGGCTGAAAGGTTAAAAGAAGCAATGCCGGTAAGTTCTAATAACGAAAAAATAGAAAACCCCGCCTCGAGCCGCGATAACTCTTGAATGAATTCCTTGTTTATAGCGTAATGACTATCCCCTGGAAAAAAACGATCGATTATAAAAATATTAGTATCCAGTAAGATCATAAGGATCCCCTTTTAAGTGCCGGTCCATTTCTTCCCAGGTCCTGTAGGCAATCTGTTTTCTCATTTTAGCTGTTATCTTTTCAAAATCAGTGGCGATTTGCCTGGTATCCCTGGCAGCCAGTTCTGGACTTTCTTTTAAAATTTGTTGCCGCAAATGCTGGTAAAGGCTATCATGTCTATCTTCTGCAACAACCAGGTCACGTGGATTGAAACCTTTTAAAGTGGCTACAGGTTTACCGCGATTGGTTATAATAATAACCTGGTCTTTTTGTACCTGCCTCAAGATTTGGGTTGCTCTATTTTTAAACTCCCGGGTATTGATAAAGTTAATTCGTTCCATCGTGTCATCACCTGTTACTATCATTGTAGCCCTACATGACAAAAATTATCAAGCATGAAAGCAGGCCGAAGTTATTATTTCACCATCTCTATTTCCGCCGCGATGGCCCGGGCGGCGGCGACGGGGTCGGGGGCCGCGGTGATGGGCCGGCCGATGACCAGGTAGGAGGCGCCCTCCCGCAGGGCCTCGGCCGGGGTCATGACCCGGCGCTGGTCGCCCCGGTCGGACCCAGCCGGGCGCACGCCCGGGGTCACGATGACGAACTCCGGCCCGCAGGCCTCCCGGATGGCCCGGATCTCCCGGGGCGAGGCTACTACGCCGTCCAGGCCGGCCTCCCGGGCCAGGAGCGCCCAGCGGGCCACCTGTTCTTCTACCTCTCGCTCGATACCCACCTCGCAGCGTAGAGCTTCCCTGTCCAGGCTGGTCAAAACAGTGACCGCGATTATTACCGGCGCCGGGCGGTTTAAGGCCGCGGCCTCCTCCCGGACGGCGGCGGCGGCAGCCTGCAGCATGGCCTTGCCGCCGGCGGCGTGAACGTTGAGCATATCCACGCCCAGGCGCACCAGGGCCCGCGCCGCTCCGGCCACGGTGTTGGGGATGTCGTGGAACTTCAGGTCGGCAAATACCCGGCCACCACGCTCCTTTACCATCCGGACGGCCGCCGGCCCGGCGGCGGTGAAAAACTCCAGGCCGACTTTAAACATGCCGGCGTAGGGGGAAAGCCGGTCCACCAGCTTTTCCCCGGCAGCCAGGTCGGGAACATCCAGGGCGACGATTATTTTGTCCTTGGCATGCATGCGGATCATCTCCTGCAGGTACATTAGTGTTGGCAAGCAGGCCAGAAGCCCTTAAATATCGCTTTATGATCTTATAGTTCAAAAAACGGAGTGTAAGCGGAGTGAATATGGGGAGGGTCCGGTACCGGCCCTTAAGTCAGGCTTAACCCCGACCGGTAAAAACCGGAAAAGCCCTTCCCTTCCGGCGCTCTTGATATGCTAAATGGCGGCGGCCCGGCCATCTCGCCTGGTGCTTGAAGGGCCGGCCGGGAAACCGCCCGGCCGGTGCAGCCGCGGGCTGCTGCTCCTGCCGGGGTGGGGCGGAGGCGATTTGGCGCTCCTCCGTTAAGGACGGGAAAGGGGTACATACTCCTGCAGGGGTTTGAGGTTAAACCCGTCGCCGGACTTCAGGGACTGGAGGACTTTGAGCAGGGCCCGGGCCGTATCCAGGGAAGTCAGGCAGGGGATGCCCAGTTCGGCCGCGGCGCGGCGGATCTTAAAACCGTCCCGGCCGGGCATCTTGCCCCTGGTGAGGGTGTTGAGGACAAAGTGGACCTTCCCTTCCCGGATATAGTCGATAATGTGGGGCGAACCCTCGCGGATCTTCCCCACCCTCTCTACGAAGAGTCCCGCTGCGGCCAGGGCGCCGGCGGTGCCGGCGGTAGCCACCACCTGGAAGCCCAGTTCGGCAAAGCCCTTGATGATGGGCACTGCTTCCGCCTTGTCCTTATCGGCGATGGTCGCCAGCAGGGTGCCGTGATGGGGGATGGAGCAGCCGGCGGCTACCAGGCCTTTATAGAGGGCGCGTTCGAAGACGGGATCAATCCCCATTACCTCGCCGGTGGACTTCATCTCCGGTCCCAGGGAGGTGTCCACCTGCAACAGCTTGCCGAAGGAAAAGACGGGGACCTTTACGGCGGTAAAATCCGGCGGCGGCATTAAGCCGCCCCGGTAGCCCTGCTCCGGCAGGCTTTTGCCCAGCATGACGTTGGTGGCCAGGGCCACCATGGGCACGCCGGTAATCTTGGAGAGGTAGGGTACCGTGCGGCTGGAACGGGGATTTACCTCCAGGACGTAGACCTCGCCCCGGTGGATGACAAATTGAATATTGAGGAGGCCGCGCACCCGGAGGGCCCGGGCCAGCTGCTCGGTGTAAGCGACGATCTTTTCCGTCACCCCCGGCGGCAGGCTGTGGGCCGGGTAAATAGCGATGCTGTCGCCGGAGTGGACGCCGGCCCGTTCGACGTGCTCCATGATACCGGGGATGAGGACGGTCTCGCCGTCGCTCACGGCGTCTACCTCCACCTCGGTGCCAGGCAGGTATTTGTCCACCAGGACGGGGTGTTCCGGGGCCACCCGGACGGCGGTGGTGGCGTACTCTAGGAGCTCGCCTTCGCTGTGGACGATCTCCATGGCCCTGCCGCCCAGGACGTAAGAAGGCCGTACCAGTACCGGGAAACCGAGCTCCTTGGCGATCTTTACCACTTCACCCACGGAGGTTGCCGTCCCGCCCCGCGGCCGGGGTATACCCAGTTCGTTCAGCAAAGCGTCGAACTTCTCCCGGTCTTCGGCCCGGTCGATATCGACCACCGCCGTCCCCAGGACCGGAAAACCGGCGCCGGCCACCGTTTGCGCCAGGTTGATGGCCGTCTGGCCGCCGAACTGGACGATCACCCCTTCCGGCTGCTCCTTTTCCAGGACATTCAAGACATTTTCCGGTGTCAGGGGTTCAAAGTAGAGGCGGTCGGAGGTGTCGAAATCGGTGCTGACTGTCTCCGGGTTGTTGTTGATCATTATGGGGTGCACGCCGGCCCGGCGCAGGGCCCAGGCGGCATGGACCGAACAGTAGTCGAACTCGATTCCCTGGCCGATGCGGATAGGCCCCGCCCCCAGGACGGCCACCTTGCGGCCCTCCAGGGGGTGTACCTCATCTTCCACGTCATAGCAGGAGTAATAATAGGGCGTGACGGCCTCAAACTCGGCGGCGCAGGTATCCACCATCTTAAAGGTGGGGCGGATGCCTTCTTCCTGCCGCAGCCGGGTAATGTCCGCCGGCGGCAGGCCGGTAAAGTTGGCAATCTCGCCGTCGCTGAAGCCCATGGCTTTGGCGCGCTTTAAGGTGGCCGCGTCCAGGGCGGGACCGGCGGCGACGAGTTTCTCTTCCATGGCCACAATGGCCTCGATTTCACCCAGGAAATAGGGGTCGATGCCGGTAATTTCGTGGATGGAAGCGATGGTCCAGCCGCGGCGCAGGGCTTCGGCGACGACAAAGAGCCTCTCGTCGTCCGCCTCAGCCATCTTGCGGCGCAGGGCGCTGTCGCTGAAACGCTGGAAGGCCGCCACCTTAAGGCCGTCAAGCTTCAACTCCAGGGAGCGGACGGCCTTTAACAGGGCGCCGCTGAAGGTGCGGTCGATGGCCATGACCTCCCCGGTGGCCTTCATCTGGGTGCCGAGGATACGCTCGGCCAGGGAGAATTTATCGAAGGGGAAACGCGGGATCTTGACGACGACGTAGTCCAGGGCCGGTTCAAAGCAGGCCTTTGTTTCCCGGGTGACGGCGTTGGGGATCTCGTCCAGGGTCAACCCTAACGCGATCTTGGTGGCCACCCTGGCGATGGGATAACCGGTGGCCTTGGAGGCCAGGGCGCTGGAACGGCTGACCCTGGGGTTGACCTCGATAACGTAATAGCGCATGCTCCCGGGGTCCAGGGCGAACTGGACGTTGCAACCCCCTTCGATACCCAGGGCGCGGATGATTTTCAGGGCCGAGCGCCGCAACAGGTGATACTCCCGGTCGGAAAGGGTCTGGGAAGGGGCGACGACGATGCTGTCGCCGGTATGAATGCCCACCGGGTCGATATTCTCCATATTGCAGACGGTAATGCAGTTATCGTTACTGTCGCGGATGACCTCGTACTCGATCTCCTTCCAGCCGGCAACGGAGCGCTCCACCAGGACCTGCTGGATCAGGCTCAACTTCAGCCCTTTCAGGGCAATGGAACGGAGCTCGGCCTCGTTATGGGCCACGCCGCCCCCGGTGCCGCCCAGGGTATAGGCCGGCCTCACGATGACCGGATAGCCGATTTCCCGGGCGAACTCCAGGGCCTCCTCCACCCGATTGACAATCCGGCTCTCAGGTACCGGTTCGTCGATGGCCAGCATCATCTCCTTAAACTGCTCCCGGTCCTCGGCCCGCTGGATGGCCGTCAGGGGTGTTCCCAGGAGTTCGACTCCCGTTTCTTCTAGAACCCCGGCTTCGGCCAGTTCCATGGCCAGGTTCAGCCCCATTTGACCGCCAAGGGTGGGTATCAGACCGTCGGGCCGCTCCTGGCGGACAATCTTCGCTACAAAATCCAGGGTCAGGGGTTCCAAGTGAACGCGGTCGGCTATATCCCTGTCGGTCATGATGGTCGCCGGGTTGGAATTGACCAGGACGACCTCCATTCCTTCTTCCTTTAAAGCCCGGCAGGCCTGGGTACCGGCATAATCAAATTCCGCCGCCTGACCGATGATGATGGGGCCGGAACCGATGACCATTATCTTTTTTAACCCCGGTTTTATAGGCACTTTCTTTCTCCCCTTTCAGTTCCCGGTAGCGTTAAGCACCGGCTACTGCGAACAGGTGTCATTATAGTTATTGCCCCCGGTGTTCGTCTACCAGCCTGATAAATTCGTGGAAGAGGTACTCGGAATCCGTCGGTCCCGGCGAGGATTCGGGGTGATACTGCACGGAGAAGGCGGGCAACTCCCGATGGCGCAGGCCTTCCACCATGCCGTCGTTGAGGTTGATATGGGAGACGACCGCCCCTGTCGGCAGGGAGTCAGCCCGGACGGCGTAACCATGGTTCTGGGAGGTAATATAGACCCGACCGGTGCTTAAATCCTTAACCGGGTGGTTGCCGCCGCGGTGGCCGAAGGGGAGTTTGTAGGTATCGCCTCCCAGGGCCAGAGCCAGGAGCTGGTGGCCCAGGCAAATGCCCATCAGTGGTACCCGGCCCAGTAGTTCCCGGACGGTGGCCACACCGTAGGGAACGTCCTTGGGGTCGCCCGGGCCATTGGAAACGACCACCCCTTCGGGGTTGAGGGCCAGAATAGCGGCTGCTGTACTTCGGGCCGGCATGACGGTAACGGTGCATCCCTCCCGGCGCAGCCAGCGGATGATATTCTCCTTGACGCCGAAATTATAGAGAACTACCCGGCGCGGCCCTCCCTCGACGGTATACGGCTTGGCATTGGTAACCGCCGGTACCAGTTTGGCGCCGCTCAGGGCCGGCCGGGTAGCGGCCAGGGCCTTGATTTCCTCCAAATCCATCTCGCCCGTGGCCAGGATGCCCCGCATGGTGCCCCGTCGGCGCAGGTGCCTTGTGAGGGCGCGGGTATCCACCCCTTGCAGGGCCGGGATGCGGTTTTCCCGGAGGTAATGATCAAGGCTACCCGTTGACCGCCAGTTGCTGGGCCGCGGGCAGGCTTCATGGACGACGAAGCCGGCTACCCGGGGGCCATCCGACTCGAGATCCTCATCGTTAATGCCGTAGTTGCCGATCAGGGGGTAGGTCAGGGCTACAATCTGGCCGCAATAGGAGGGGTCGGTCAGGATCTCTTGATAACCGGTCATGCTGGTATTGAAAACGACCTCCCCGTGAGAGCGGCCGGGGTAACCAAAGGCCTCGCCGCTATATACCGTTCCGTCCTCCAGCACCAAAAACCCGCGCACTGGCACTCACTCCCTTTTTAACCCGATTTTTTTACGAGCCTTGCAGCTAAAATCTCGTGTTCATTCCTCAATGATCTTCCCATTCTCCATCACTACCCGGCCGCCTACAATGGTCAATACCGGCCAGCCTTTGAGCTTCCGGCCCTGCAGGGGCGAGTTGTGGCCTCGGGAATAGAACTCGTTGACATCGACTTCCTTCTCCATGTCGGGGTCGATTATGGTCACGTCGGCCACCCCGCCCGGGACCAGGCTGCCGCCGGGTATGTTGAGAATCCGGGCCGGGTTTGCCGTCCAGGACTTGATGGCCTGTTGCCAGGTTAATTTGCCGGGTAGGATCAGTTCCGTCACCACCAGGGGCACGGCTGTTTCCAGGCCGACCATGCCGAAGGGTGCATAATCGTATTCCACGTCCTTATCCTCGTCGGCGTGGGGGGCGTGATCGGAGGCAATGACGTCGATGTCGCCGGCCGCCAGGGCCGCCGCCACTGCCGCCACATCGCCGGCCGGTCGCAGGGGCGGGTTAACTTTAGTGCTGGTATCGTAACTCTGGACCAGCATGTCCGTTAGGCAGAGGTGGTGGGGCGTGGCTTCGGCCGTTACCCTGACCCCCCGGGCCCGGGCCTCCTTAAGGAGGCGGACGGACCCGGCCGTGCTGACATGGGCCAGGTGCAGCCTTCCCCC
Source organism: Moorella thermoacetica (assembly GCF_001267405.1). Classification (NCBI taxonomy): domain Bacteria; kingdom Bacillati; phylum Bacillota; class Clostridia; order Neomoorellales; family Neomoorellaceae; genus Neomoorella; species Neomoorella thermoacetica. The sequence continues at coordinate 804,325 of NZ_CP012369.1, read as the reverse complement.
GGTCAATTCCGCCAGGATGAGATCCCGGGCCACCATGACCTCCTCGGCTGCCGCCGGGATGCCCCTGAGGCCCAGGATGGTGGCCACCAGGCCTTCATGCATCAGGCCGTCGTTGGCCAGGGCTTCGTCTTCGCAGTGGCTGATTACCGGCAGGTTGAACATTTTGGCGTACTCCAGGGCATGGCGCATGACCAGGGCGTTCATGACCGGGCGGCCGTCGTCGGAGATGGCTACCGCCCCGGCTGCCGCCAGGTCGCCGATCTCGGCGATTTCTTTACCTTCCAGGCCTTTGGAAAGGGCGCCCACCGGGTAAACCCGGACTACCCCCTCCTGCCGAGCCTTTTCTTTGATAAAGTAGATAACACTGGCGCTGTCGGCCACCGGGTTGGTATTGGCCATGCAGGCCACGGCCGTAAAGCCGCCGGCAGCCGCCGCCCGGGTGCCGCTGGCGATGGTCTCCTTCTGCTCGTAGCCCGGTTCGCGCAGGTGCACATGCATATCAATAAGGCCGGGGGTGACAATCATGCCTCCCGCGTCGATGACCCGCGCTCCGGCCGGGGCCTCGAGATTGGCTGCCAAGGTAGTTATTTTCTCGCCTTCGATGAGTATGTCCTGCCGTCCATCCAGGTTTCGAGCCGGGTCAATAACCCGCCCGCCTTTTATTAAAATCGCCATCAGTTGGCACCTCCAATCAACAGGTAAAGCAGGGCCATGCGCACGGCCACCCCGTTGGTGACCTGCTCAGTAATAGCCGCCTGCAGGCCGTCGGCCACCGCCGGGGCGATCTCAATGCCCCGGTTCATGGGACCGGGATGCAGGACCAGGGCGCCGGGCCGGGCCAGTTTCAGGCGCTCGGGGGTAAGTTCATAGAGACGGGCGTACTCCCGCAGGGACGGGAAGAGGCCCTTCTTCTGCCGTTCCCTCTGGATGCGCAGGACGTTGATCACGTCCACACCTTTCAGAGCTTCCTCGGCGTTGTAGTAGACCTTGACGCCCAGGTTTTCAATTTCCGGAGGTATAAGGGTGGCCGGGCCGACAACCCTTACCTCCGCCCCCATTTTCGTCAGGCCCCAGATATTGGAGCGGGCCACCCGGCTGTGGAGGATGTCCCCCAGGATAGCTACCTTGAGCCCCTTAAAACCGCCCAGCTTTTCCTTGATGGTAAACATATCCAGGAGGGCCTGGGTGGGATGCTCATGCATGCCGTCGCCGCCGTTTAAGACCGAGGCCTCGATGGTCCGGGCGAGTAAAGCCGGGCTGCCGGCGGCGCTGTGGCGGATGATGACGGCATCGGTACCCATGGCCGCCAGGGTGCGAGCGGTATCCCGCAGGGATTCCCCCTTCTGGACACTGCTGGTAGCCGTGGCGATGCTCATAGTGTCGGCGCCCATATACTTGGCGGCCAGTTCGAAGGATGTTCGCGTCCGGGTACTAGGCTCGTAGAACATGGTAACTACCAGCTTACCCCGCAGGGTGGGAACCTTTTTAATATCGCGGCCCAGAATCTCCTTCATGGGGGCTGCCGTCTCCAGGATGAGTTCAATTTCTTCTGCCGAGAGGTCCTTTAATCCCAGCAGGTCTTTACGCTGCAGGCGCAAGTGCAATCCCTCCGTTTCCAGGCATAAAAAAACTCCTTATTGCTCTGCCGGCTAATAAGGAGAACGTTGCCGCCCCCATCCTTATTAGCCTCGCCGGACTAATTTCAAGGATTGACATCGGCTTCTTCGGGTAATTCCCTGATCAATACCTGATCCACGCCGTCGATTTCCACCAGCTGGACGGCTATTTCCTCTTTCCGTGAAGTCGGGACGTTTTTCCCTACATAGTCGGCGCGAACGGGCAGTTCCCGGTGGCCCCGGTCGATGATCACCGCCAGCTGGATGTTCTGGGGCCGGCCCAGGTCGATAAGGGCATCCAGGGCCGCCCGCAGGGTGCGGCCGGTAAAGAGAACGTCATCTACCAGGACCACCTTTTTGCCGTTAATATTAAAGGGGATTTCCGTCCGGTGGATGACTGGCTGGACGCTTAAGGTCGTGAGATCGTCCCGATAAAGGGTGATGTCCAGAATCCCCAGGGGCACCTCTACTCCTTCAATCTCCCGGATCAGTTTCTGCAGGCGTTCCGCCAGGGGCACTCCCCGCCGCCGGATGCCGATCAAGACCAGATTCTCGGTGCCGCGGTTGCGCTCCAGGATCTCATGGGCGATGCGGGTCAGGGTACGGCGCAGCTTATCGGCGTCCATGATCCTGGCTTTAACCATCAGCTCCATTTTTGCCACTCCTTCCGGGCACTAAAAAGCCTGCGCTGTTGCTGGCGCAGGCTTAGCGTACCACGAGTTTCAATTTCTTACTCCCTTGCTAGCCTCGCCGGACTAACTTAAAAGGACCCTCAAGGCCGTAGTTTAGACCATCCTTTGTCCCCTGTCAAGGGTTAATTTTCACCCCGGCTACGGCTGCTATCAGGCCGAAACAGCCGCTGAGCATCATGTCGCCGTAAGGGGCGGCCCAGTAGTAGTCCTGGTGAATGGTCAGCCGGCGTTGCGGTCCCGTCACGGCTACAAAGCGAAAACCATCTCCCGGCTGATAGGATGGATCAATATAGCAGCCGTGGCCGCCGTCGTTAAAGATCTCTTCGTTGGTAAGCTTCCCGGCCCGTAGCTTCTCGATAAAGGCGGCCAGTTTGTGGCCACTCAGGCAGCTGGTATGATGCTCGAACAGTCCCAGCACCCGTTGCCCCTTAAGCAGGACGCCGATGGTGTGCTGGTTGCCGCAGTTGATGATAACCAGGCCTTCCTCACTGCGGGCCGCCACCCTGGCATCTTCGAGGGCGCCCCACAGGGCGGCCGCCCCGGTGTCCATGAGCCAGGCGCCAAGGGCCTGTTCCCTGACGGCCTTCATCCGGGTGAGGTAGGAGGGCGGTTCCCGATATAGGAGGTCCTCCAGACGGCCGCCGCCGGCCACGAAGCGCTGCCAGTGCTGGAAACGAAAAACGCGGTCGCTCATACCCTGTGGCGCCTCGCCGTGGTCGAGGACGGCGATGGCCACCTCTGCCGGCAGCTTCACACCGTAGGGCGCCAGGCTTCCGGCCAGGGTGGCCAGGTCCACGTCGCCGGTTTTGATAGTAACAGCGTCCTCCGGCGGTTGGTCAGTTATAACTATACCCAGCTGGCGCACCCGCTCCAGGTCGTCGTAGACCGTCCGCGCCGCCTCCGGGGTAGCGTAAACCCGGCAGCCGGCGGCCAGGTGCCGACGCAGGGCACCCACCAGGGCGCCGCCGCCCATGAGATGCCCCCTTAAGAATACGTCCTGCCTGGCGGCCGTGGCCGCCTCCACCTGCCGGCCGCAGATGACCGTGGGTGAGGGCAAAATAAGCTGGACGCAGTTTTCCAGGGGCTGATCCGGCCGGTAGAGGAGGATGTCCTGGGTACCGCCGCCGATATCGATGGCCAGAAGTGGACGGTTGAGCATCGGCAAACCTTACTCCTTTTTATTTTTTTCGCTGTCATCCAGGCCGTTTTTGAATTCTTTGACCGTCCGGCCCAGGCCGCGGCCTATTTCCGGCAACCTTTTAGGGCCAAAGATTACCAGGGCGGCACCGATGATCAACACCCACGCATAGGGACTGAAAAGTGTACCGAAGGTAATAATGGTAGTTGCCCCCTGTTCAAATTACTTTCAAAACCAAAACTAGGATAGCACATCCCGCTGCCAGGGACAACCTGTTAACCGGTCAAACGACGGCGCAACAGATAAATGGGCGGATAGAAAAAAATGGCAATGAAGATTACCAACCAGGCAACGTGCCCCAGTAGCCCCCAGCTCAATTGCCCCAGGACCAGGGGGCGCACCAATTCCACTATGTGGTAAAGAGGAATCAACCAGGCCAGGCGCTGGACAATTAACGGCATAGCATCCAGGGGGAAGAAAACCCCGGCAAAAAGAAACATGGGGGTAATAATCAGGGTGAAGAAGTAGCTAAAGGTATCTATCTTGGGAACCAGGCCGGTCCAGATCATGCCCAGTTCGGCAAAGGCAAAGCCACATAATACCAGGACCGGCGGTACCAGCAGGGCTGCCGGTGACGGCACCAGGCCCAGGAGCAGGATGACCAACAAAATCACCGTGCCGTAAAGGACGCTTTTAAAGGTCCCGAAAAGCATCTCGCCGACGACCACTTCATCCAGGCTCACCGGGGTGGCCACTATGGCATGATAGGTCTTTTGAAACTTCATGCGCACGAAGCTGTCATAGGTACACTCCGAGGCCGTGGCCCACATGGCCGAGGAGGCGATAAGGCCGGGAGCCAGGAACTGGAGATAGCTCATCCCCTTGATGGCCGGGATGTAATGGCCCATGCCGTAGCCCATGGCCGCCAGGTAGAGGAGGGGCTCAAGGAAATTAAACATGATGTTGGTCAGCCAGGTCTTGCGAAAGACGACAAAGTTGCGCCAGAAGACCTTCCAGGCGCGGTAAGAGAGATCCAACTCCATCCTCAGGCCTCCGAACCTATTTTTCCAACCGGCGGATACTGCCGGGCGGGGCAGGCCCCCTTTCCGGCGCTGCTTGCAGGCTAGGAAAGATTCCTGCCGGTAAGTTTCAGGAAGACGTCTTCCAGGGTGGCCGGCCGCAACACCTGGTGGCTGAAGTGACCGTTACCATCCTGGATCCGGCGCCAGACCTCCCGCCCCCTGGTGGTGTACAGGTAAAGGGTCCGGCCTATAAACTGGGAAGCCAGGATCATGCCATCTACCAGGTTCAGGATCTCCCGGCCGCGGCCATCGACGGGGCTAAGTTCCAGGACCTCCCGACCGACGTGGCGTTCTACCAGCTCCTGCGGCGAGCCTTCTTCCAGAATTATCCCGTGATCCATGATCACTAGGCGGTCACAGAGCTGGGCCGCTTCTTCCAGATAATGGGTGGTCAGGATCAGGGTCACCCCACCGGCCTTCAACTGACGCATCTTCTCCCACACCAGATGCCGGGCCTCCGGGTCCAGGCCGGTGGTTGGCTCATCCAGGATGAGGAGCCCGGGGTTGTTGATGAGCCCCCTGGCGATGGCCAGGCGCCTCTTCATCCCCCCGGAGAGGTGTTCGACTTCTACCCCTGCTTTATCCTCCAGGTTGGCGAAGACCAGGAGTTCCCCTACCCGCTCCCGGGCGACTCCACGGGGAAGGTCGAAATAGCTGGCGTAGAGGAGCAGGTTTTCTACTACCGTCAGCTCCGGGTCCAGGTTGTCCTCCTGGGGCACCACCCCCAGCCGGGCCTTGATCTGGCGGGGTTGCCTGCGGACGTCATACCCCAGCACCTCCAGGGTACCGTCGCTCACCGGGGTGAAACAGTGGATCATTTTAATGGTGGTAGTCTTCCCGGCGCCGTTAGGACCCAGGAAGCCAAAACACTCACCTGGCCGCACGTCGAAGTCTATTCCCTTGACAGCCGGGAAGCCGTTATACCTTTTTACCAGGCCCCGAGCCCGAACAACCTCGGTCAATGGCCTAATCCTCCACAAAAATACCCCGATACCTCGGGGTAAGTTTATCAAGGATATTATAAATCATTGTTGCTGTTATTATCAATAGTCAGCAACGGCTGCTTTAAATAAAGCTAACGGCCATAGGCCCTGGCCCGTGCCCTTTCTCGGGGCAGGCTGAAGCCCAGGAGGGAAGCGAGGCGCAGGGCCAGGCGTACCGGCCAGAAGGAGAGCTGGCGTTTCAGGTCCTGGCGCTCCTTTTGCAGGTCGGCCACCGTTCGCTCCAGATCCTCATTGGCGATGAGGGTAGTCTGGAGGCGGTACTCCTGCTCCCGCAGTTGCTGCTTCAGGCGGGATTGTTCCGCCTGGGCGTCGCTGACGGTTTTATTCAGGGTGCCCTGAAGCTGCATCAGGCGCGTTTCCAGATGGCTGACCCGCTTTTTCAAGGTATCCCGCTCGACCCGCAGGTTAACCAGTTGCTCTTCCAGCTGGGTGAGCTCCTGGCGCAGTTCCTCCTTGCGCCGGTGGAGCTTCTCCAGATCCCCGAGGAGGTTTTTATTCTCCTGGCGCAGGTCCTGGATCTCCTGCTGCAGTTTTTCCCGTTCACTGTCCTTTAGCTCCACCTGACGTCCGGAACCGGACTTGCCGCCGTTAATCAGGCTGAATTCCTTGAGCGCCCGGCCGGGCAGACCCGTATCCAGGGATAGGCTGGCCGCCTCGGCACCGGCGGCTATCTCTTCCCAGGCCGGCTGCTCCCTAATCTCCCTGGTAGCGGCCGGAGTCGCCGGGGACGTTTTTTCCCCTGTATGTTTCAAGAGGAAGAGTTTATCCCAGAAATCGGTATCCTTATTCTCCTGGCCACCGGCCAGGGCAGGCCTGGCCAGGGGCAAGATCGTGGGCGGGTCGTCTACCCGGCCGTCAGGGGCAGGCTTGCCGGTTGCAGGTTGGGGCGCCGGGTCGCTTCCGGGTCCTGTTTTCATGGAATTCGCTGTTGCCATTTTCCCACCGGTGGGTGGCGCTGCCACGGCGGCGGGTGCGGGTTTGCCGCCGGTTGCGGCTGCCGCCGGCGCTACTGCTGCCGGGTTATTTCCGGGGGTAGTCTTTCCGGCAGTCGCCGCGACTTCCATCTGTCCCCTGTCTATTTCAATGGCGGGTTCCGGCTCAATATAGGTCCAGTGGATCAACCCCCAGCGGCCGTCCTTGAGCCGGATAAAGCGGCCGTCAGATACCAGTTTCTGCTCGCCCTGTATTTCTGGCTTCCCCGCCTCCTTCAACTCCTGGTTAATCTCGTTTAAGCGTAAAGCATCTCCCTGGGCCTGGAGCACCCGGTGGCCGGCGTCGTTTTCCTTCAAGCCGTCCAGGCGCAGGCACCAGAGGCCCTTCCCTTCACTGCGGAAGCAGGGGTTCTTGGTCAGGCAGCGGTTGACGTTTTTTTGCACTTTGGCCGGTAGCTGGTTGGGCAAGAGGCGATGCCGGGCCTCGTGAATCAATTCTTCTACAGACTGGGGGGAGTATTCAAAGAGGCGCAGCTTCAAAAAGTCGGTGAGGGAATCTATTTTTCCCGTCACTTTTACTTTAGTTATTTTGGGTACCGGCATACTTTTAGGTTTTTTGGCCATGGGTGTCACCTCTTCCTGGTTTTTAGGGTTAACCATAAATTACCAGATAAGGTTTGACACCCAGGTAAATTTTTCCTGCTAGAAAAATAATTTTTTATGTCATAATTTGGTAATTTGCCAACCAAGACCAGAAAGGGATAGTTAACAGGGAAATCAAGGTGGTTGCCACCACCCCTTCGGATATAAGGTTGTAGTCGCCATTATACTTCCGGGCGACCGCCGGGGCGATAGCTGCCGCCGGCATGGCCATCTGCATGACTATAAGGGCCCGGGCGGTTTTATCCCAGCCCGGTAGTAAGAGCATGGCCAGGAAGGCCAGGGCCGGGAAGATTATTAACCTGATGGCAGTCATCAGGTAGACGTTTTTATTCCCCGCCCAGGTGCGGACCGGCGACTCGGCCAGCATGGAGCCCACCAGGAGGAGGGCCAGGGGAACCGTAGCCTGGCCCAGACTGTCCAGGGGATGGAAAAGAAGCTCCGGTATCTGCCAGTGGAGAAGGGCCAGGGCAAAACCCAGGATAATGGCCAGGACGTTGATATTAAATACCTGGCGCCAGACCGGGCCCTGGTGCTCGTGGTCCTGCATCAGCCACACCCCCAGGGTCCAGAAAAGGAGGTTATGGCCCAGGGCATACATGGCGGCGTAAAAGACCCCCAGCCGTCTGAAAAGGATATAGGCCACCGGGAAACCCAGGTAAGCTACATTGCCAAAGGCGGTGGTGAACTGGAAGGCATAGCCGGCCCGGGGCGGCAGGCGTAACCAGGCCGCCACCAGGACGGTCAGGGCATAAGAAAACACCACCAGCACCAGGGAGGCGGCCAGGATCAGCCAGGCGTTTATTAATTCGGTTCCGGATACCTTAAGGTTCATGGAGGTAACCGTCAGGGCCGGCATGGTAAAGTAAAAGATAATATCCGAGACGACCTTATCACCCCGGGCGTTCAGGATCTGTTGCCGTCGCCCGAGGAAGCCCAGGGCAACATAGAAAAAAAGGGAACCTACCTGGGCTCCGACAGATAGCAACTCTCGCATGGTTATTCCTTCCGCAAAATGAGGATATTCTGGTGGGTAATATTGGGGACAAAGACAGATTTGACGGCATAAGGTTTTAAGGGCCGACGGGTGGCCTTATTGGACCAGATTTTAACCCCCTTAAATTTAAAGCCGACCTGGCGCATGGCCTCAGCCACCAGGAACCCCAGGGGGACGTACTCCCCCTCCTGGTAACGGTCCCCAACCAGCATGACCAGGTAGCGTCCCGGCCAGAGGACCCGATGGATCTCCCGCCCTATATCCTGCAGGCGGGCTAAGAAAGACTCCAGGTCGGGGGCCTGCCCCAGGTCACCGCTTCTCCGGGGGGAAGTCATATTAAAGTTGGTCTCTCCGGGAAAACCCCGGGCACCGTGGTTAATGCCGTAGGGGGGATCGGTAATTACCGCCGCCACAGATTCCCCCTCTAGCTGGCGTAAGAGTTCCAGGCAGTCGCCCTGGCGCATCTCCCCGTCTACCTCCGTCCCTGTAGATACCGTTTCCTCCCGGCGGCGGAAAACGCCACCGGCGATTACAAAATCCCTCTGGATGGTCCGGTAGATATCCACCCAGCGGGGATCCAGTTCAAAGCCCAGGCTGGCCCGCCCGGCCAGGGCCGCCCCCAGGAGGGTTCCCCCTACCCCGGCAAAGGGGTCCAAGACCAGTTCTCCTTTTTTAGTAAAAAAACGTATTATTTCGGCCATTACCTCCGGCGGTTTCATGGCCCCGTGTTTTTTTCGCAAAGGGTGGGTGGCATCGGGAGGGTAGGCGGTGATATAGAGGGTGTCGGTCCAGTAGAGCCATTCCCGGCCGTCGAGATCATTCAGCCTGTTCTGGAGTTTACCCGGCACCGGAGGTTTCCTCCCCCTTTTCCGCCGCCAGGAGCGTCCGCGCCTGTTCAGCCAGCGACTCCGGCACCTGGATCAGGACCATGCCCATGGGACTCACAGTTAATCCATAAACCTTTCCCAGGGGCTCAGCCTGCAGGCGGACCAGGAAGCCCGAGGATTCCAGCAGGCCCTTGATCAACTGGGCTTCAATCCAATCCCGGACGGCGACGGTTACCCATTGATCCGGCATCTACTTCTCTCCTTTTGCCCGGCGTAACTGCTCCAGGACCTGTAAAAAAATCGACGGGGGTGGTGTCGTGAACTCCAGGTAATCGCCCCGTACAGGGTGAACAAACCCCAGGCACCCGGCGTGGAGGAGTTGTCCGGGAACCGCAAAGGGGCAACGGCGGGGACCATATTTGGGATCTCCTACTACCGGGTGGCCGATAAAGGCCATATGGACCCGGATCTGGTGGGTACGGCCCGTTTCCAGGCGCGCTTCCAGGAGGGTATAGCCGGGAAAATGCTCCACCACCCGGTAATGGGTAACGGCCGGCCGGGAGTTCTTCAGGGTAACGGCCATGCGCTGGCGGTCCACCGGGTGGCGGCCGATGGGGGCTTCCACCCGGCCCCGGGGTTCGGCCACCTCACCGTGGACCAGGGCCAGGTAAATCCTTTTCATACTGTGATCCTTGATCTGGGCCGCCAGGCCGCGGTGGGCGGCGTCGTTCTTGGCCGCCACCAGGATGCCCGAGGTATCCTTGTCCAGGCGGTGGACAATGCCGGGCCGTAAGACGCCGTTAATCCCCGACAGGTCCCCGCAGTGATACAATAGAGCGTTTACCAGGGTGCCACCCTCGCTCCCCGGCGCCGGGTGCACTACCATTCCCTGGGGTTTGTTGACGACGATTATATCCTCGTCCTCATAGAGGATGTCCAGGGGAATGGCTTCCGGTCTGGCCGCCAGCAGGGTTGGCTCCGGTAACCGCACCCGGACCCTTTCACCACCCCGGAGACGGTAGTTGGCTTTGAGACGGCCCGGGAGGGCCAGGGTAATCTCCCCGGCCTCCAGGAGCTGCTGGATGCGGGAACGGGATACCTCCGGCAGTTCGCCGGCCAGCCAGGCATCGATACGCCGGCCCCTGGCTTCCGGTGGAACCACGACTTCCACTTCCCTGGTCACGGTTCCCTGCCCTGCTCCCCGGCCGGCAGCAATAACTGCCAGCAAAGGATGATCACCCCGAAAACAATGGCCATGTCGGCCAGGTTAAAGACCGGCCAGATACGCAGGTCTAAAAAGTCCACTACGTAGCCGAAACGCAGCCGGTCGATAAGGTTACCCAGGGCGCCACCCAGCATCAGGGCCAGGGACAGGCGCAGCAAGGGCCGGTCCGGTGGTAAATAACGATAGGCAGCCAGGATGATGATGGCCACTAGCACGGTAACCCCTACAAAGACCTGGGTTTTATTGGCCAGCAGGCCAAAGGCCGCCCCGGGATTGTGGACATAGGTCAGGTGGAAAAAAGACCCGATTACCGGCAGGCTCTCATTGGGTTGGAAGTTGGTCCGAATCATATACTTGCTGAGCTGGTCGATGGCCAGGACCAGAAGCGCCAGGAGTAAAAAGGGCAAGCTAATCCCCCCAGGAGTAGTAATCCACCAGGTGATGGACCGGCCCGTAACCCTTACCGATAGGCCTGGCCTGGCTGATGGCCCGGGTGATATATTCCTTGGCCCCGGCCACCGCCTCCGCTACCGCCAGGCCCCGGGCGAGGAGGGCCGCCAGGGCGGCGGAAAAGGTACAGCCGGTACCGTGAGTATGGCGGTTGTCCAGCCGCGGGGTGGTAAAAGTCCGGATTTCCCTTCCGTCAAAGAGAATATCCGTAGCCTCCCCGGCCAGGTGGCCGCCCTTGATCACCACATAGGGGACACCCAGGTCATAAAGCTCCCGGGCGGCATCTGCCATCTCCTTTTCCGTAGCGATCTCCCGGCCGGTCAATACCCCGGCCTCGTCAAGGTTGGGCGTAATCACCAGCGCCAGGGGCAGCAGCTTTTCCTTCAAAGCCTGGCGGGCATCCCGGGCCAGGAGGAGGTCGCCGCTCTTGGCTACCATAACCGGGTCGATAACCAGCTTTTGCAAGCCGTATTCCCGGACTTTGGCGGCCACGACTTCGATGATACCGGTGTTGGCCAGCATGCCTGTTTTGGCGGCATCGGCGCCGATATCGCTCAGGATGGAATCCAGCTGGCGGCCGACAAACTCGGGCGGCAGGTCAAAGGTACCCTGAACTCCCAGGGTATTCTGGGCCGTGACCGAGGTTATGGCACAGGTACCGTAAACACGCAGGGCGGCAAAGGTCTTCAGGTCAGCCTCAATGCCGGCACCGCCGCCGGAATCGGAACCGGCAATGGTCAGGGCTTTATACATCCGCTTAACCCCCTATTCAATTTCTAATCATACCACGATAACCTGCGGGGGTAAACTATCTTTTGGAGGTGATTTGCCTTGCCCCGGATACCCTGTGAGGTTTACTTCTGCGTCCATCACGATGGCAGCGGCTTCTGCCGGCTGGACACCATCCATGTGACCAGGAACGGCCTGGATACCAACTGTGGCGACTTTGAGCGCCATCTGCCGGAAGAGGATACCACTAAGGTCTTCTCCTTCGGCAAAGCCAATGACACCCTGGAAACTATGCCCTACGACTGATGTTCCCTATCCCCTTCTCCCTTCAGCACCCGATCCCAGCCGGCGTCGCCGATCACCTTTTCCTCCGGGGCCCCTTCGTCTTCGAGGTAGGCCCCGGTGTCTTCGTAAAACATGCCGTCGGCGCCCCTGAAATAAGGGATATTCTCTACGGCTTCCACAAAGCCCTGATCTTCATCGAGGTCCAGGGGACCGAAGTAGGAACCGCTGCGGGCCTCGGAAGCGTGTTCGATGGTCCGGCCCAGTTCCTGCCAGACGTCCTCACCGTCATACTCAACAGCCTCTTCCTCGTCGGCGTGTTTCTGGTGGGGATCCGTAGTCTGGCCGCCAAAGGGAGGCAGGATGACGGCCTCTTCCACGGGGCGGGAGTGTTTATCAGCCTTCCCCTCCATTTTCCGGCGGCACTCCAGGCAGAGGGTAGTCTCCGGTATGGCCTCCAGGCGCTCCCGGGGGATCTCCCGGCCGCAGCGGCGACAGTAACCGTAGGTACCTTCGGCTATGCTTTGCAGGGCGTCTTCAATTTTTCGTAACTGGACCTGGACGTTGTCCCGCAGGGCCAGGTCTTTACCGCGCTCGAATTCCTCCGTGCCCAGGTCCCCGGGGTGGTTGTCGTAGCGGGATAATTCCTGGGTGGATTCCAGCAGGGACTCCCCCAGGCCACCGCTGTTTAAGGAATCAAGCTGTTCTTCCAGGCCCGCTTTTTCCTCCAGCAGCTTCTGGCGAAAATGGGCCAGGGACTGTCGGTCCATGGTGGTTTCCTCCTTTTTTATCAATTCCCTAGATGCCCCCTCTCCAGGTACAGCCTTCCTGGCTTCGGGGTTCTCGGCTGGGAAACTTTAGGGGACACTAATACACCTCCTGCTGGACCATGCGTACGATCTCGGCAATGAGTTTGCCGATGACCGGCAGGTTCAACAGGGCCAGCTCGCGGATAATGTAGATTACAATGGCGCCCAGGATGGTGAAACCAACGGCGATCCCCAGGCCCCGGGCTATGCCAGCGGCGAAGTTCAAGTAAAGCAGCCGGCCTGGCCGGCGGTAAAGTTCAACCCACTCCGCGACATTAGCTTTTTCGATGGTGGTAATCAGTTGTTGCACTTTATCGGCCAGGAAGGCAGTGCCGCGCTCTACTTCATTCAAGAAGCGAACACCCCGTAAAGTCTTTTCTCCGGACGGCGTCATATCCCCGCACCGCCCAGGAGCTACGCGTTCCACCGCGCTTAAAAGATAGCTTTCCCTGACCCACGGTGCTTATAACAAAAAATCCCGCGTCAGGGACGCAGGATTTTTACTTTATCGCCGTTGGCCAGCAGGGCGGCATTGGCCTCGTCGGTATCCAAGTGTAGCTCCAGGCGAAAGTTGGGGCTCACCCGGACGATTACGTTATTAAAGATCATCCCCCTCATGCCCGGTACCAGAACCTGGACCCGCTGGTCGTCATGGAGGTTAAGGGACGCGGCTCGCTCGGCCTCCATGTGGATATGGCGGGCGGCCAGGATAACTCCCCGGTGCAGAGTCAGGGCCCCGGACGGGCCGACAACGGCGATCCCCGGTGTGCCCTCCAGGTCGCCGGATTCCCTTACAGGGGGCTTTAGTCCCAGGCGGAAACCGTCGGTCATGGCTATCTCCACCTGGGAGTAGGACCGCACCGGCCCCAGGACCCTGACACCTTCCAGGACACCGCGAGGGCCGACGATGGTGACTGTTTCCCTGGCGGCGTATTCCCCCGGCTGGCTGAGTTGACGATACACTGTCAGTTCGTAACCGGGGCCGAATAGGGTATCGAGATCCTGACGGCACAGGTGGATATGGCGGTTGGAAACCCCTACGGGTACTTCAACAGGCAAAAAGTCCTCGTCCCGGAACGTCATCACCGGACCGGACCACCCTTTCGCCTTGAAATAACTCCCTTCCGGGGAGGTGCCCGGGCCTTCCGGCCTGACCTTCTTAGTATAGACCCGACGCAGCTTTTTTACCCGTTCATATACATCTCCTTAACAACGGTGGCACAGCGGCGGCAAAGGGTGGGGTGATCGGTGTCTTGCCCCACTGTTTCACTGACCATCCAGCAGCGCTCACACTTCTGCCCCGGAGCACCGGTGACATAGACCCTCAGGCCCGGCAGTTCAGGTGCCTCCAGGCTGCCCGCCGGTGCTTCCTCTCCCGGCTGGTGCAGGTCAACCCTGGACACGATCATGATAGTTGCCAGTTCATCCCCGAGGGGTTTCAGGAACTGGTACATGTCGGCATCAGGGTAGAGATGGACGGCGGCGTTTAAGGAATTCCCCAGATCCTGCTCCTGGCGGGCGCGCTCCAGGGCCCGGGCGACGACATCGCGAACTTGAAGAATCCTTTTCCATTTTTCCTCCAGCTCATCATCGAGAAACTCGGTTTTTACCTGGGGCCAACCGGCCAGTTGGACGCTGATTGGCCGGTCGTCCTCACCGGGAAGGTAACGCCAGATCTCTTCTGTCGTAAAGGCCAGGATGGGGGTGAGGAGGCGTACCAGGACGTTAATGGTTTCGTAAAGGACAGTCTGGGCCGAACGCCGACCCTTGGAAGCCGCCGGCCAGGTATAGAGACGATCTTTAATGATATCCAGATAGACGGCGCTTAGATCTACCGCGCAGAAGTTATGGATAGTATGGTAGACCACATGGAACTCATAATCGTCGTAGGCCATGGTAACCCTGGCTATCAGGCGTTGCAGGCGATTCATGGCCCAGCGATCCAGCTCCAGCATCTCCTCCCTTGGGACCTGGTCCTTCCCGGGATCAAAATCGGCCAGGTTGGCCAGGAGGAAGCGACAGGTATTGCGAATCTTACGGTAAGCCTCGGTAATCTGGCGCATGATATTCTCCGAGGCAGCCACATCCCGCCGGTAATCGGCCGAAGCCACCCAGAGGCGCAGGACGTCGGCTCCCCTTTGCCGGATAACATCCGCCGGGTCAATACCGTTGCCCAGTGACTTGGACATCTTGCGACCCTCTTCGTCCACCAGGAAACCATGGGTCAGAACCTGGCGGTAAGGGGCGCGACCCCTGGTAGCCACAGCCGTTGACAGGGAGGAATTAAACCAGCCACGGTGCTGGTCGCTACCCTCCAGGTAAAGGTCGGCCGGCCAGGCCAGTTCCGGACGGGTGGCCAGCACGGCGGCATGGCTGGAACCGGAATCGAACCAGACATCCATAATATCCGTTTCCTTGCGGAATTCTTTGCTGCCGCATTCGGGACATTTCAGCCCCGGCGGCACCAGTTCCCCGGCTTCCCGGGCAAACCAGACGTTCGAACCGTGCTTCCGGAAGAGTTCCTGGAGGTGGCTGATGGTGGCGTCGTTGATTATCTCCCGGCCGCAGTTGGCACAGTAAAAGATGGGAATGGGTACACCCCAGGTGCGCTGACGGGAGATGCACCAGTCGCTCCTGTCAGCTACCATGTTATAAATCCGGTCTTCGCCCCAGGATGGGATCCATTTGACTTTCTTGATGGCTTCCAGGGCTTCTTGCCGGAACCCTTCAATTGACGCAAACCACTGTTCCGTCGCCCGGAAGATAATGGGATGCTTACAACGCCAGCAATGGGGGTACTGGTGCTTGATAAAACCAAAGTGCAAGAGGGCTCCCCGGGCTTCCAATTCCTTGACCACGGCTTTGTTGGCCTCATCGATAAAGAGCCCGGCGAACTGGCCTCCTTCCTCCGTAAAGCGGCCCCGGTCGTCAAGGGGGGAAAGTACCGGCAGATGGTAACGCATGCCCACCTCATAGTCTTCCAGACCGTGTCCGGGAGCGGTATGCACGCACCCGGTACCCTGTTCCAATGTAACGTGTTCTCCTAAAATCACCACGGAATCCCGGTCCATGAGGGGATTACGGCAGACGACCCCTTCCAGCTCGCTGCCGGTAAAGGTAGCCACCACCTGGTAATCCTTTACTCCCAAAAGCTCCAGCACCGGCCGAACCAGTTCGGCGGCCATGAGCAGCCTTTCCTCCCCTACCTGGATGAGAACATACTTAAACTCCGGGTGCAGGGCGATGGCTACGTTGGCCGGTAGGGTCCAGGGGGTGGTGGTCCAGATAACGATGGAACTCCCCCGGGGCTCAAAGAGGCCCCTGGCGTCGGCTACCGGAAATTTAACATAAATAGAGGGTGAGCGTTCCTCGCCGTACTCCACTTCGGCTTCCGCCAGGGCTGTCTCACAGTCGGTGCACCAGTAGACTGGCTTTAAACCCTTGTAGATATAGCCCTTTTTGGCCATCTCGCCAAATATACCTATCTGGATGGCTTCGTACTCCGGTTCCAGGGTTAAATAGGGATGCTCCCAGTCGCCCCGCACCCCCAGGCGTTTAAATTCTTCCCGCTGGATATTGACATACTTCAGAGCATAGTCCCGGCAGCGGTTACGGAACTCAACAACGTCGACGGCGTGGCGGTTGAGTCCCAGATTCTTAATGGCCTGCTGTTCAATGGGAAGGCCGTGGGTATCCCACCCGGGTACATAGGGGGCGTCATAACCGTTCATTGAATGATACTTGATAATAATATCTTTAAGGATTTTATTTAAGGTATGACCCAGGTGCAGGTGACCATTGGCATAGGGCGGGCCGTCGTGGAGGATAAACTTGGGTTTACCCCTGTTGGCCTCCTGAACCTTGCCGTAGATGTCGTTTTCCTCCCAGAACTTAAGGATCTCGGGTTCACGCTGGGGCAGATTGGCCCGCATAGGAAAATCTGTACGGGGTAGATTTAAGGTTTTACTATAATCCACTTAGTCTCGCCACTCCTCCAAATAGGGTCCTACCAAAAATAATTTTGCCTTAACCCACATTTTCATAATTCGCTGGCGGGGGCATCAGCCGCCATGAGGGGCTCCTCCGATAAAAGCTCCTTCCAGGGGCTTATCATGCCGTTACTTTACCTGGCATAATTGCTTCCTTTAATACCCTTGATTCTTTTTTCAATCATACCTGTTCCTGGCGGCAGGGGTCAAGTTCACAGTCCGTTATTTCTTCCTCACCCGGGCCAGGCTCCCGGAGCGTTTCCCCCTGCCGGTCAGCCGTCGCCGCTGCTTCAGCCTCCACCTGGTCCTCCAGGAGTTCCAATTGTGCTTTAAGGAGGGAGCGCAGGCGCATTTTAAAGGCCCTGGTACTTGCCTCCAGGTCCCGCTGGTAGCGTTCAACCTTTTCCGCCTGGGCCCGGGCCTGGTTTAAAATCTCCCGGGCTTTGTTCTCCGCCTCCCGGAGTTTCAGTTCTGCTTCCCTCTGGGCGTTCTGGCGCATTTCATCAGCCGCCTGCTGGGCCATTACCAGGGCATCCTTCAAGGTTTGTTCCAAGTGGGCATAACGCTCCAGTTCTTCGCTGAGGCGCTGGTTCTTTTCCCGCATTTCCTGGTTTTCGCGGTAAACCTGGCCGTAATCGCGCAAGATCTGCTCCAGGAATTCATCTACTTCTTCGCAGTTATAGCCGCGGAAACTGCGGTGAAACTCTTTTTTATTGATATCCAGGGGAGTCAGCACCTTTAGGGGCCTCCTATCCCAAGCGCATGATGAAGTTGATCAGCAGGTGCTCCACCAGCTGTAATACCAGGACGGCAATAATGGGTGAGAAATCAATGGGCATGGTTGTGCGGGGCATGATCCGGCGAAAAGGGGCCAGGACCGGTTCCGTAATCTCATAAATAAACCGCATGATGGGGTGATTGGGATCGTGGGGAAACCATGAAATGAGGATCCGGGCGATAATCAGCCAGTTTAAAACCTCAAAGGCCACCCGGACCAGGACTGCCAGGGTCTGCATGCCATCTACTCCTTATTCAAGTTCGCCGGCCCGCAGGGTAGCAGCCTCGACAGCCCGGATGAGGGCTCCCCGCACGCCCCGGTCTTCCAGTACGGCGAGGCCGGCTATAGTTGTCCCCGCCGGGGAGGTTACCCTATCCTTCAGGACCCCCGGGTGCTCACCGGTGGCCAGGACCATCTGTGCTCCTCCTAAGAGGGTCCTGGCCGCCAGTTCCAGGGCTACCGGCCTGGCCAGTCCCTGGCGCACGCCGCCGTCGGCCAGGGCTTCAATGATCATATAAACGTAAGCCGGCCCGCTCCCACTCAGGCCGGTCACGGCGTTTAGCTGTTCTTCCGGTAACACCATGGCCTCGCCTACAGAGCGGAAAATGGCCAAGGCTTTCTCCAGGTCTTCCTGTCCCACCCGGGCGCCCGCGGCCAGGGCGGAAACCCCAGCACCAACCAGGGCCGGGGTATTGGGCACTACCCTGACTAAAGGCACGTCACCCAGGTATCCCGCCAGGCGGGAAAGGGTTACGCCGGCAATAATGGAGATCACCAGCTTATCCCCCTTGACCTGCAATCCAGTCAGAGCCGCTTCCACATTCTGGGGTTTTACGGCCAGAATTATGATGTCCGCAGCGGCCGCCAGTTCTTCCCTGCTAGCTGCCGCCACCAATCCGAATCGTTGCTCCAGTTCCTTCAACCTTGCAGCCCGGATGTCATAGGCCCATAACCGCTCCGGCTGCACCAGCCTGGCCTGGATGATACCGCGAATAAGGGCCTCGGCCATAGCCCCGGCACCAAGAAAACCGATTTTTACGTCCACCTTTTCTTTAGCCTCCGCTATCTACCCCGGCCTGCTGCCTCCAGCCAGTTCAGGCCACCCGGTATTTGATCTTCCAGATCGCCACTCAGGTCGACATTGCTGGTAGTAAATAAAAAGATACCGCTGGTCACCTTGCGCACCCTGCCCCCCAGGGCATAGGCGGCACCGCTCAAGAAATCAATAATCCGCCTTGCTTCCTCAACGGGTATGCCCTCGACGTTGACAATTAACGGCCGGTAGTTTTTCAGATTCTCCGCCAGGCCAGCGGCCTGTTCGAAAGACTGGGGCCGGGCAATTACCAGGCGCATGGCGTTACGCGCAGTCGGTAAGCCTACCAGTTTTCCTTTAGCCGGGGTAACTGGAGTTGTTTCCGCCTCAAGCACCGGTTTCTCCATTACCGGCTCCTCCCCTTCATGACCGTACCCCAGCCAGTTGATTAAACCCTGCCAGAATGCCACCCTTAATGCACCTCCACCTTAGTTTGATAGTCACGGGAACCAAAAATGGCGGAGCCAATACGGACCATGTTGGCTCCGGCCTCAATGGCCACCTCAAAATCGTTGGTCATTCCCATGGAAAGATAGGCCATGTCTACGCCGGGAAGGCGCAGGGCCTCCACTTCCCGCCGTAAAGCGGCCAGACGGAGGAAAACCGGGCGTACCTCTTCGGGATCCGCCACCAGGGGCGCCACCGTCATCAGGCCGCAGATATGTAGCCCCGGCCAGCCAGCTATCTCCCGCACCAGAGGGATAACGGCGTCGGGAACCAGGCCGAACTTGCTCTCTTCCCCGGCTATGTTGACCTCCAGGAGAATGTCCACCCGGCGTCCGGCGGCAGTCGCCCGCTTATTTATCTCCCGGGCAAGCTCCAGGCTGTCTACGGAGTGGATCAGGCAAACCCGGTCCCAGACCTGGCGAACTTTGTTACGCTGCAGGTGGCCGATGAGGTGCCAGTTGACTCCCTCGACATGGGGTTGTTTGGACAGGAGTTCCTGGACCCGGTTTTCCCCCAGGTCCTTCAGGCCGCAGGCAACAGCTTCCCGGATGCGTTCCACGGGAACAGTCTTGGTAACTGCCACCAAAGTGATATCCTCTGGCCGGCGGCCGCTGCGTCTGGCTGCAGCGGCTATTCTTTCCAACACCCTGGTAATATTTTCTGACACGTTAACCATGTTTTTCCCCCGCGTAATTCTTTATACTTTCTACATATTTATTGTAAATCCTGCTTCCCCGCCCTAATTCATCAACCATCGTGCCAGACGAGGCCGGAGAACCACCTCGGCGCCCGCTTCCAGGCCCCGGACGGCCACCTGGTCTCCCACCTGGCCCACGATGGTAACCGGCTGCCACTTGAAGCTATTGGCTCCCAGGACATATACCCCTTTCTCTCCCCCCGGTCCGACATCCAGGGCTGACGCCGGCAGTATTATCCCCCGGTAACGCCTCAATACCGCCACCACGGCCATCTGGCGGGGAAGAAGCCAGCTATTGTCCCAGGTAGCCACCTCCATCACAGCAGCCCGCTGGTTACCTTCATCCTGAAGGCGGATAATCCGGGCCCGGACCTCGCCATTATCCCCTGGTACCTTCAAGGTAACCTCCTGGCCTACCTTCCAGCCAGCCGGCCAGTTTTCCAGGGGGACATAGAGCCGCAGGGGGTCCAGGTTATTAACCAGGCGAACTACGGGTTCTCCTTCCTTAACCTGGCCGCGTGCGGTCACCGGCCTGGCCAGGGCTATCAGGCGTTTTAAATCCTGGTAGCTGATGTTGCCCAGGGTGGCCGGCTGCAAATTTGCTTCCAGGCCGTCAACCTCGTAAGAGACCTGGCCCGGGTAAGGGGCTTTAATGGCCACCGGGTTTGTCCCGGCCGCCACAGGGAGAAGATTGGCGATGGTGGCTCCTACCGGTACTCGTTCCCCTTCCGGTACCACCGGGGTCAGGGTACCGGTTACCGGCGCCGTCAGGACCTTTTCCTCCCGGGCAATATACACCTCCAGGGGGAGGTTGTCCTCCAGGGTACCGGTATCCACCTGCCGGGTAAGTAAAAAGTGCCACGCAACTGCCCGGGCCGCTCCCCTGATGCCGGACCAGGCCACCAGGAGCAATAAAATCAGGAGGGCTACCCGCACAATGAATCGCCCGGGCCGGCGGCGCCGTCGCGGCCGGGTTTTGACCGGGGGTGGTGATGGATTATTGGCCGTCTTCATACCTGTTCCCCCAGGGCCAGCATAGCCGCCTGGCGCCCGGTAATACCGCCGGAGGCTCGGTGGGAGAAAAAGGTTTCAGCTTGGCAGTGAGTGCAGATACCGGCAACCGCTATCCGGTCAGGCTGCAAACCGGCAGCCACCAGGCTCAGGTAATTCGCCCGGGGCAGGTCCAGGCGCCAGTGCCCGGGACCGTCCGCCGCCAGCAGTTCACCGGCAAAGGGGAGGTGTTCCTGTACCTTATCTACCACCCTGGCGTCTACCTGGTAGCAACAGGGGCCTACAGCCGGTCCTATGGCAGCCAGGAGGTCTCCAGGCCGGCTGCCAAACTCGGTCGCCATACGCGCCACCATCCGGGCCCCCACCTGGAGGACCGTTCCCCGCCAGCCGGCGTGGGCCAGGCCCAGGGCCCGGTTGACAGGGTCGACTATATATATGGGAACACAATCAGCAAAAAAGGCAACCAGGGTTACATCGGGCTCATTGGTAACCAGGGCATCGATGCCCTTCAGGGCGGTAGTCAGTTCCTGCACTCCGCTGCCGGCCTGTTCCCTGCCCACCCGGGCCACTTCGTTCCCGTGAACCTGCTCGCCGATAACCCAGCTCCCCAGGGGCAGGTCCAGGACACCGGCCAGCAGATTCCTGTTGGCCAGAACAGCCCGGGGGTTGTCGCCGACATGAAGGCCCAGGTTTAAACCGTCATATGGGGCGTTGCTCACCCCTCCCCGGCGGCTGGTATAGACGGCTTTTACCGGTGCCCGGGATTCTAGAAAAGTGACCCTTAAGAAAAAAATGCCTTCTCTTTCCTCCCCGGTGAAGGTCGCCAAAGAAACCACCCCCGGGCTTTATTATAACATAAAGACCGGGGATCTTAAGCCTTTTCCCGGTGTACCGGCGCTGTACTGCTGTAACTCTCGACGAGGATGACGTCTACCCCTATTTTAACGACATTCTCCCAGGGAATGACCAGGTCCTCCTCCCGGCCAAAGAAGAAAAGAAACTTGCTACCCTGTCCGGGAACAATGAGGGCCCTGACCCGCCCTTCCTCCAGGTCCAGGTCAATATCTTTAATTGTCCCCAGGCGCCGCCCGTCAATGACATTAATTACCTCGCGCTGCCGCAGCTCAGCCACCCGGATCATCGCCCCCACCTCCGCCGTGACCCGAGGGTCCTGTTAACTAAATTATATGACTGGTCCTGGTTAAAAAAGAAAAAAACCACCTCCGGTGGTTCAGGGCCACAGGCTGGCCAGGTACTGGCGCGAGGTTTTAAATACCTCTATTATCTTCCAGCGAACCTGAAAGGCTCCCGGTGCCGGCCCTGCTTCAGAAGCCATTCCTGCCACCATAGCAGGCGGGCCGGCGGCAACCGGTCCGGGGTTGCCCTTACTGGCAACGTCCACCAGGCACAGGGGTGGGAATAGGACACACCACCAGTTCTGCCCCCGGCCCTCCCCGATTACCAGGCGGACGGCCTCGTAGTTTCCTGCCGGCAGAGTTAGGTCCCCGTAAGCCCGGATCGGGAAGGGAAAATCGCCAAATTCCGTGCGGACGGTGTAGCTACGGCCTTCCCGCTTGATCTGGGCTTCCGCGGCGGCGGTTATGGTTGCCAGGTTGGTGCTAACAAGTTTCCTGGCTGTAGTTATGTCCCCGGCCCCCGCCAGACGCTGACCAACACTGGCCAGGACGGCATCCCTGACGTGACGTTTTAACTCCTGGTCGCCGGGCGTATCGCTGTTGGCGATGACATGCAATCTGATTAAATTATGCGAATTATATGCCGGAACAACCCGGGCTTCCTGCCAGTTTGAACCTCCAGCCATGATTACTATCCCGGCCAGCAACATTGCCAGCAAGGATTTTTTCCATCGAGACACTCCTTGACACTCCTCCTCACCTTATTTAAATATATTTCCGCATATGCTGCAGGGCTGCTTTTTCCAGCCGGGAGACCTGGGCCTGGGATATGCCGATTTCGTCTGCGACTTCCATCTGGGTCTTGCCTTCAAAGAAACGTAAGGATAGGATGAGGCGCTCCCGGGGATTCAACTTGTTCATGGCCTCTTTGATGGCGATATTCTCCAGCCAGCTGCTGTCCTGGTTCTTTTCGTCCCCAATCTGGTCCATGACAAAGATGGGATCGCCGCCGTCATGATAAATCGGTTCGAAAAGGGACACCGGCTCCTGAATGGCATCCAGGGCGAAGATTACTTCTTCCTGGGGCAGGTCCAGTTGCTGGGCTACTTCCGCCAGAGAGGGTTCCCTGGCGAGCTTATTCACCAGGGTGTCCCTTATCTGGAGGGCCTTGTAGGCCACGTCCCGCAAGGAACGACTGACCCGGATAGGGTTATTGTCCCGCAAGTAACGCCGGATCTCGCCGATAATCATGGGCACGGCGTAGGTGGAAAACTTGACGTTCTGGCTCAGATCAAAGTTATCAATGGCCTTCATGAGGCCAATACAACCCACCTGGAACAGGTCGTCCACGTGTTCGCCGCGGTTGGTGAAGCGCTGGATGACGCTTAAAACCAGGCGCAGGTTGCCTGTAATGAGCTTTTCCCGGGCTCCGGTTTCTCCGGCCTGCATCTGTTGAAAGAGCTGGCGGATCTCATCACTCTTCAGCAGGGGTAATTTGGAGGTATTCACACCGCAGATTTCTACTTTGTTCAGCATTCCTGGCGAGAAACCTCCCGACCTTGGTCCTGGGATAATTATTGCCATGGCTACCTGCTTTTATACGGCCCGGCAAAAGGGGCATAATAAAAAAGCCCTGATAGGGCCGTAAGAAGATACTTGATGGACACAATTGGCAATCCTTTTGTTAAGGGCTGGCAGGTACAGCTCCTCGACCTGGTTCGATGGTGAAGGTATTAGCCCCCATGGGGGGCTCCTCCCTCATAAGTGTTCTACTCCATCCTGGCGATCTCTTTGCGCAGGCGCTTGATAATGCGCTTCTCCAGACGGGAGATATAGGACTGGGAGATGCCCAGGATGTCGGCTACCTCCTTCTGGGTTTTCTCTACGCCATCCAGGAGGCCGAAGCGAAACTCCATGATCTTGCGCTCCCGGGAGGAGAGCTTGCGCATGGCCAGTTGCAGCAGTTTATGGTCGACTTCTTCCTCTATGGATTTATAAATAATATCATTGTCCGTCCCCAGGACATCGGAGAGGAGGAGTTCGTTGCCGTCCCAGTCGATGTTCAAGGGTTCATCGAAAGATACCTCCGCCCGGGTTTTATTATTACGGCGCAGGTACATAAGAATCTCATTCTCGATACAGCGAGAGGCATAGGTAGCCAGCTTGATCCGCTTCTTGGGGTCAAAGGTATTGACAGCCTTAATCAGACCGATGGTACCTATGGAGACCAGGTCCTCAATGCCAACGCCGGTATTTTCAAACTTGCGGGCTATATAAACTACCAGGCGTAGGTTGCGTTCAATGAGAACCTTTTTAACGGCGGCGTCGCCGTCTTCCAGGCGCAGGAGGAGGTCCGATTCCTCATCGCTGGAAAGGGGTGGTGGCAGGGCTTCGCTACTGCCCACATAAAAAATTTCCGCCAGCCACCTCAACCTCAGGGCCAGGTGGTTGTAGAGGAACTGGAGCTTTATTCTGGCAAGGTTCAATAAGCGCTGGACCACCGGTCTTTCCCCCTCAGAAGCTCATACTCAGTTCCAGCAAATCCGGGTGCAGCAGGGCCCGGTAATTGCCCTCCGGCGATAACCGCTCCCGGTAGAGGCCGATTAAAACCTCCTTTACCTTGATCATCCCCTGGCCGGTTACAATAACCACCTCATCCGGGCGTAAACCCAAGAGCATCCCCCGTTCCTGTCCCAGAGAGTGATAGGGGATCAACCGTAACCGGGTTGCCCAGGGAGTGGCGGCCAAGGAGTTCACTAGGCTATCCAGGTCAAATCCCCCCTGGCTGTCATAGGCTTTAATAATCTCCGGAGGCATGATCTCCTTTAAGGCGCTATATTCCACGATAATCACCGGCCGCTGGGAAAGGGGTTCCCGCAGGCTGTTGCCGGTATCAACCAGGGCCTTGACGGCCAGGTGACGGCCGCCGAAGGTTATCACCACTGGCAGCCGGAGCATCTGCTGCCAGATGTTTTTTTTCAGCCAGCCTGCACCCCAGCGAACCAGCACCATGGCAGCCGCCAGGGCTACCAGGAGCCAGGTATAGTGGAGTCCTGAAGCCGCCATCATGGCACCGCCCATTAACTGCAGGCTCTTGCCACCACCGGAAAGGTAGATGCCTCCCAGCATGGCCCCCCCCATGGCGAAGGCAACCAGGTAAAAATAAACCACCGCCTGAAAAAAACGGCGCCAGCTGAGGGGATAAAAAGCCGCCAGAATCATAACCAGGGAAAAGAGGACCTTTACCACCATGGTAAGGGCCGGTTCCTGGCCGGGAAATAAGAGCGCCAGGGAATAAGCCGCCCCGACGGTGGCTCCGGCCAGGAGCCGCCAGCAAGAAGCCGGCAATTGCCCCAGTCTGGCTGTGGCCCAGAGGATAAAGTAATCCATAACCAGGTTAATTACCAGAACCACGTCCATATAGACCACAGGCAAGTGGCATCACCCCGGAGATGGTAGGCCTAATTATTACCATGATATGAGCTTTATGGCAGATTCATAACTACAGTAATTATATTCCTTCCATCAGGAAAAATTTGTCAGATGATGGATATAAAAAAACTGTTACCGCAAGGTAACAGTTCTGACGATCCCAACCGTACCTAGCGCCGGCGGAGGAAGGCCGGTATGTCGAGGTCGTCAATGTTAAATGGTTTAACATCCAGTTCAGCCTCCCGGGTCGCCGCCGCCTGGTCGGCCGCCGGCTCGGCAGTCTTCCCCTCAAAGCCGGTGGCAATGACGGTGACCCGGATCTCGTCCTTCAGGCTCTCATCTATAACGGCGCCGAAGATAATGTTAGCCTCGGGATCGGCTGCCGCCGCGACTATTTCCGCCGCTTCGTTCACTTCCAGCAGGCCCAGATTGCTGCCGCCGGTGATGTTTAACAGTACCCCGCGGGCCCCCTCAATGGAGGTTTCCAGCAGGGGGCTGGAGATGGCCATCCGGGCCGCCTCAACGGCCCGCTTTTCCCCGGTAGCCCGGCCAATGCCCATGAGGGCCGAACCGGTATCCGTCATAATGGTCTTGACATCGGCGAAATCCAGGTTGATCAGCCCCGGTACGGCGATAAGATCAGAAATCCCCTGGACACCCTGGCGGAGTACATCGTCGGCAATCCGGAAGGCTTCGAGTATGGAGGTCTGTTTATCGGCCACTTGGAGCAGGCGGTCGTTGGGGATAATAATCAACGTATCTACCTTGGTCTTTAATTCCTCTACCCCGGCTTCGGCCTGCTTGGCCCTCTTGCGGCCCTCGAAGCTAAAGGGGCGGGTAACTACACCCACCGTCAGGGCACCGGCTTCCTTGGCAATCTGAGCCACTACCGGTGCAGCTCCAGTACCTGTGCCGCCGCCCATACCGGCGGTGACAAAGACCATATCAGCTCCCTGAAGTCGCTGGGCCAGCTCCTCCCGGCTCTCTTCCGCCGCCTTTTTGCCAATCTCCGGGTTGGCGCCGGCTCCCAGACCCTTGGTGAGCTTGGCGCCGATCTGGATCTTTTGTTCCGCCTGGCAGAGGCGCAGGGCCTGGGCATCGGTATTAACGCTGATAAACTCTACTCCTCGCAAGCCGGCAGCAATCATCCGGTTAACGGCATTACTACCGCCGCCACCTACTCCCACCACCTTAATGGCGGCAAACTGGTTGAGATCGCCGTCCTCAAATTCCAGCACCCGGTACTCCTCCTTTTATCTTAAAAAAGTTCACGCCACCAGCTCTTTAGCCGTGACCAGAAATTTTCCCACCCTGTTTCCCGTGTGGCTGCCGCCTGGGGATGGGCCAGGCGGCGGGCACCATAGTTTACCAGGCCAACTGCCGTAGCATAGGGAGGCGCAGCTACCATGTCGGCCAGACCGCTGCCCCCTTCCGGCCAGCCCAGGCGCACCGGCATGGCGAGAATCTCGGCTGCCATCCCGGTTATACCTTCCAGCAAGGCACCACCGCCGGTAAGGACCACCCCTCCCGGCAGCAGGCCTTGAAAGTGAGCGGAGCTTAGCTCCCGGCGGACCAAGGTGAATATCTCCTCGACCCTGGGTTCAATAATTGCCGCCAGGGCTTTCCTGGAGACCCGGCGTTTTTCCCTTCCCCCTACAGGCGGGACTTCAACGGCCTCGTTATCAGGAACGGCGTCCGCCGGGACGCAGCCATACTCCTTTTTTATTACTTCTGCCTGGACAATGGGGGTCCGCAGGCCCACAGCCAGGTCACTGGTTATATGTTCACTGCCGATGGGCAGGACCGACGCAAACCACAGGCTGCCCTGGGAGATAAGGGCGATTTCCGTAGTGCCACCGCCAATATCCACCACCACGGACCCCAGTTCCCTTTCCGCCTGTTGGAGGACGGCCCCGGCCGAGGCCAGGGGATTTAAAACCAGCTCGTCCACTGCCAGCCCGGCTCGCTGGACGCTTTTCATTATATTCTGGACCGCGGCCCCGGCGGCGGTGACTATTTGGGTTTCGACCTCCAGGCGGGAACCGCACATACCTACAGGGTCCATAACGCCATCATAGCCATCAACTATGTACTGGCGAGGCAGGACGTGAATAATGCGCCGTTCCGCCGCCAGGGGTATCACCCGGGCGGCCTGGAGGACCCTCTCTACGTCCTCAAGGCTTATCTCACCGTCTTCACCGGTAACAGCCACCACTCCCCGGTTGTTGAGGGAGTCGATATGGGGTCCCGTCAAACCGACGAAGGCCGAATGGACCTGGCAACCGCTCATGCGTTCGGCCTGCTCTATGGCTCCGGCTATGGCCCGGGACGTATTTTCAATGTCAACAATAATCCCTTTGCGCAGGCCCCCGGACGGAGTTTCCCCCAGGCCGATGATATTCAGGCGGCCTTCCGGCATAACTTCCGCTACTACCGCGACCACCTTGGTGGTGCCAATATCGATACCGGCAACTATATTGTCTTTGGGCAAACTCCGGCACCTCCAGGTTCCCCCCATTTCTTACGAAGGAGAATTCAACATAACTTTCTATTTCCCTTTTTTTACAAGGGGTTTTTCTTATCTTTTTAACAGGTGCCGCCGGATAATCGCCAGGTTCTGGAACAAACGCACGCCGAAGACCAGAACTGCTGCCAGGTAAAGCTCTACTCCCAGCTGGTCACCGATATAAGCCAGGAAGGCCGCCAGTAAAGTATTAGAGAAAAAACCGGTCAGGAATATGGCATTATCGAAATTATCTTCCATACTCGCCCGCAGGCCCCCGAATACCGAATCCAGGGCTGCCAGTACGGCTACCGACATATACTTGCTATAGACAACCGGTATCTTTACCGGCAGCAGGAGCCCGGCCACTACACCCACGATAAGACCTATTAATGGGATCCACATCACCGCTTCACTCCTTTCCCGGCTTGTGCCTGGCTGGTTGACTGGGTGAACTTAATAACCGGCGGTCCGGCAAAGCTAACATCAATATATTCCACTACGCTGTCACCGGGCAGGCCCTGCAGGGCTTCCTGCAACCTTTCCAGCTTGGCGGGCACATCCCTGCTGTCGCCGAATTTTACCCTGATCTGGCCGGCCCAGATTAGCTGCAGGTTAACAGGCGAGGGGGCGATTATTTCCTGGAGCTGGTTTAAAGTGGTGGGTGGCACCTGTTGTAACACTGCCAGGGCGGCCTGGAGTCCCTGATCCTCAATCCGTGAACCGGGGCCTACCTTTCCCAGTTGGCCTATGCCGGAAATAAGGGGCAGGTTCAGGGAGCCAATTTGCTGGACCCTTTCCATGACCACACCTGTGGCGTCGACCAGGAGGAAGCTGCCCTGGTCCACAAGGAGGGCTACCGGTACCCTTTCCTGGATCCTTACCAGGAGGGTATGGGGCCAGCGCCGGGAGACGTGGGCCGAGGCTACCAGGGGGTTGGTTGCTAGCCGCCGGGCCAGGGTGCCGGTATCTATCTGCCAGAGGTTGGTGCCCATGGTTACCCCCATTAAGGTTTCCAGCTCGGAGGCAGCTATGTGCTCATTACCGGTAATAACGATTTTTTCCAGGGAGAAAAAGCCGGAATGAATAAAATAAAATAAAGCCGTAACCAGCAAGAAAAAAAACAGGGCACGACGAACCCGCTGCCGGCGCCGCCGGTAAACCCGGGGCGAGTGGGCTGGGACAGCCATCTTCCCACCTCGTTTACTGCCATTATACCAGAAAGATTAGGCCTGTCCACTGGAAGAAGTGAGAAGTTATCTCACTTCTTATTCAGGCGCTGAATATCGGCTCCCAGGTCGCCCAGGCGTTTCTCCAATTGTTCGTAACCGCGATCCAGGTGGTGGACGCCCTCCACCAGGGTCTGCCCTTCGGCCAGGAGGCCGGCGATCACCAGGGCCGCCCCGGCCCTCAGGTCGGAGGCTTCCACCATACTCCCGCTTAAGCCTGGAACGCCGTTGATCACTGCTACCCGTCCTTCTATTTTTATATCGGCTCCCAGGCGCCTTAATTCAGCCGCATGTTTAAATCTGTTTTCAAAAATGCTTTCAACCATAATACTCGTACCGTCGGCTACACTCATAAGGGCCATAAACTGGGGTTGCATATCGGTGGGAAAACCGGGGTAAGGGAGGGTCTTACAATCGACGGCCCTTGGCCTCCCCGGGCCCTGGATATGGATGGCCTCTTTTTTTATAATTATCCTGGCCCCCATTTCCCGCAGTTTTGCCAGGACGGCCATGAGATGCTCGGGCTGGCAATCCTGGACCAGGACATCGCCTCCGGTGGCCGCTGCTGCGGCCAGGAAGGTACCGGCTTCGATCCGGTCGGGAATTATCTTATAATCGCATCCCTTGAGTTCCCTCACCCCTTCGATGCGGATGGTATCCCGGCCGGCGCCGCGAATCCTGGCTCCCATAGCGTTCAGGAAATTTTGCAGGTCGACAATCTCCGGTTCCCGGGCCGCATTATACAGGGTTGTCACCCCTTCCGCCAGGGCGGCGGCCATCATCAGGTTTTCCGTCGCCCCGACGCTGGGAAAATCCAGGTAGAAGCTGGTTCCCCGGAGCCCGGTGGTCCGGGCCTCGATATAGCCCAGCTTTTCCATCACTTCAGCCCCCATGGCCATCAAACCCTTGATGTGCAGGTCCATGGGCCGGGAGCCAATAGCGCAGCCCCCTGGATAGGGTACCCGGAAGTAGTGCCACCGCCCCAGCAGGGGGCCCATAACCAGATTGGAAGCCCGCAGTTGCCGCATCAATTCTGCCGGTACTTCCGGCGTTACCGTGGACTCCGGAGCCACCAGCAGTTCCTCGCCCCGGTGCTCCACCTTCATCCCCAGGGAACGAATAACAGCTGCCATGACACTGACATCCTGCAGGCGGGGTACCCGCTGGAGGCGGCATTCCCCGGTGGCCAGGAGGGTGGCTGCCATGATGGGCAATGCGGCATTCTTTGCCCCCTGGACAACCACTACCCCCTCCAGGCGCTGGCCCCCATTGATGACTAGAACCTCCAAGGCCTACCCCTCCCCAAACTATAGGCCTTCACCCCAAACCTCAATCTCCAACTCCAGGTCAATCCCCAGCTGGCGAGCTACAGCCTCCCTTACCCTGTCGATAAGCTCCATAACGTCGGCGGCAGTCGCCTGGCCCCGGTTAATAATAAAATTGGCGTGTTTCTCCGCGACCTCGGCCCCGCCGACCCGCCAGCCCTTGGCTCCTACCGCCTCGATCAGCCGGCCGGCATAATAACCCGGTGGATTTTTAAAAACGCTGCCGGCATTAGGCCATTCCAGGGGCTGGCGGGACCGCCGGCGGTGCAGGTTGGCCTCGATCCGTTCCCGAATGGCCGGCACCTCGTCGGGAACTAATTCCAGGGTTACAGTTACCACCGTTCCCGCCCGGTGCAGGGAGCTGTGGCGGTAGGTAAAGGTGATCTCCCTATTTTCCAGGATATGCCTGCGACCATCATAGTCCAGGACTTCCACCCCTACCACCAGATCCCCCAGGCACCCGGCCGGTGTCCCGGCATTCATGACCACGGCCCCGCCAACGGTGGCCGGGATGCCAGCGGCAAACTCCAGACCTCCCAGGCCCTTCTTGCTGGCAACCTGGAGGAGCCCGGGGAGCAAGGTGCCGGCCGTAGCCAGAATTTTTCTCCCTTCAATTATCACCTGGCGCCATTCCCGGGTTTGCACCACCAGACCCCGCACCCCGCCATCGAGAACTAAAAGATTGGAACCATTGCCCAGAATATGCAGGGGCAAGCCCTTCCTCCTGGCAAAGGACAGGCAGTAGTCCAGCTCTTCCCGGCTCCGGGGTCGGGCCAGGAGATCGGCCGGGCCGCCCAGGCGCCAGGTAGTATGGCGGCTTAAGGGTTCATTGGTTAAGACCTGTAACTTTAGGCCGGTTTGCAACTCCCCGGCCAGGGCCGTTAAATCCATCTCTACGCTCCTACTCCGGGCAAAATTTGCTTGGCCTCCAGGTACTGCGCCAGGCCCATCCCCACCCGCCAGACGTCCCCCGCTCCCAGGGTTAAAACCAGATCCCCGGGACGGCAGGATTTCTTTAAAAAAGCCAGGGTTTCTTCCAGGGTGGGCAGGTAGTACACCTGCTGATGGCCACTACCTTTGATTTCTCCGGTTATTAATTGGGAATTAACCCCCGGCAGGGGGGCTTCGCCGGCCGGGTAAATATCATTAACGATTACTACATCAGCCTGCCTGAAGGCCTGCCCGAACTCGCGGTACAGGTGGTGGGTCCTGGTATAGCGATGGGGTTGAAAAACAGCCACCACCCGTTTCGCTCCCACCTGGCTGGCGGCCGCCAGGGTCGCCCTGATTTCCGTCGGGTGATGGGCATAGTCATCCACCACCCTGGTAGTACCGTCATCCCAGAGGATTTCGAAACGCCGCCCCACTCCCCGGAACTGACCCAGGGCGCGGGCCATAACGGCAAAGGGTATCCCCAGCTGGTGACCTGCGGCAATGGCCCCCAGGGCATTCAAGATATTGTGGCGTCCGGGTACCGCCATAGTGAGTTGCCCCAGATACTGTTCCCGGTAATAAATAGCGGCCCGCCCGCCCATTCCGGCCATTTGCACCCCCGTCGCCCTGTAATCCGGCCTGCCATTGAGGCCGTAAGTAATTACCTGTCTGGGACTACAGGCAACCAGCCCGGCAACTCGGGGATCTTCAGCACACAGGATGGCCTTGCCGCCGGGCCGGATCTGATCGATAAAGTCTTTAAAGGCAGCGACAATCCGGTCCAGGCTCCCGTAATGTTCCAGATGGTCGGCTTCAATATTGGTTATGAGGGCTATCTCCGGCTTTAACCAGAGGAAAGAACCGTCGCTTTCATCAGCCTCCGCCACCAGAAAATCCCCCCGGCCGGGGTAGGCATTACTGGCAAACTCCCGGACATAACCGCCGATGACCGCCGCCGGTTCTAAACCGCCTTCCTTCATTACCAGGGCAACCAGGGCCGAGGTTGTCGTTTTACCGTGGGCGCCGGCTACGGCAATACCCCGGCGGGCGTTAAAGAGCCGGGCCAGCAGCTCCCCACGTTTAACCACCGGCAGCGAACGCTGCCGGGCAGCCACCACTTCGGGATTGGACGACGGTACTGCCGAAGAAATTACTACTTCCTGGACTCCAGGGGCCAGATTGGCGGCATCATGCTGGTGGTAAATGATGGCCCCGGCTGCCTCCAGGCTCCGGGTAAACTGGTTCTCCTTCGGGTCCGATCCTGAGACCCGGTAACCCTGGGCCAACAAGATGCGTGCCAGGGCGCTCATACCCACACCACCGATGCCGACAAAATGGGTCCAACCCCCTGTTTCCAAATCTGCCATCTCCTTCCCTGGGGTAAACCCCTGACCGGGCTGCTACACCTGTATCATATGCAGAGGTAACGCCACAGGTGACAGGGGCCTGTCCCCCTTAAAACCTTTATGCTAACCTGATTCGACCGTTTTCAAGATAACCTGGATAATAGCCTCCAGGGCTCCGGGACGACCTAATGAAGCGGCGGCAGCCGCCATGGCCTTTAGCTTTTCCCTTGATCTCAGGAGTTCGAATACAACCTGGTAAAGCCGCCCTCCTTTTAGTTCCCGGTCCAGGACCACCACGGCCGCCCCCTGCCGGGCCACGGCCCGGGCATTATACTCCTGATGATTGGCTGCCGCATGGGGATAGGGAACCAGGACGGACGGCAGACCCCGGGCCAGTACTTCGGCTAAAAAGGAGGCCCCGGCCCGGCCGATGACCAGGTCGGCTGCAGCCAGGGCCTGCTCCAGGTTATAGACATAGGGTTCAATGGTAATGTTGCCATATTTAGCCAGATCTATTCCCTGGGTGCGCACCTGCTGTAAATAAGCCTCATAGTCCCGGCGTCCTGTTACCTGGAGAAGGCTGACATCCTGGCACCCGGCCAGTTCCTTCAAAATAGGTAACATGGCCCCGTTAATACTCCTGGCCCCCTGGCTGCCACCAACAGTTACCAGGAAGAGTTGCTCCGGCCGCAGGCCGAAATGCTGCCGGCATGAATCCCGGTCCGCCTGGATTATCTCCGGCCGTACCGGTAGCCCGGTGGTAACCAGTTTTGCCCGGCGAGGGAAACGGGAGGCTGCCTCGGGAAAGGTCAGGCAGACGCAGCGAGCCAGGATCGCCAGCAGCCGATTGGTAACACCCGGAAAGGCATTCTGTTCATGGAGGATTACCGGTACGCCCTGGAGGGCGGCAGCCAGGCACACCGGGCCGCTGACATAGCCACCGGTGCCGACTACTACGTCTGGTCGAAAACGGCGCACCTGCTGCCAGGCCTCGCCAAGCCCCCGGCCGGTCTTCACCAGGGCGGGAATGTTCTTCCATACTTGCCGTCGCACCAGCCCCTGGACGGTAATGGTGGCCAGGGTCAGGCCAGCCCGGGGTACCACGTCAGCTTCCAGACCCCTGGCCGTCCCGATATACAGTAACTCTACCCCCGGCCTGGCCTCTTTAAGGCCGCGAGCAATGGCCAGGGCCGGGTAAACATGGCCCCCGGTACCGCCGCCGGTAATTATCACCCGCAAAACCTATCCCCCCTAACTGCCGGCATAACGGGATATATTGAGCAAAATACCTATACCCAGCAAAGAGAAGATAAGGGAGGAACCGCCGTAGCTCACCAGGGGTAGAGTAATTCCCGTTACCGGCAGCAGGCCGGTGACTACACCCATATTTATAATCGCCTGGAGAGCCAGCATAGAGGTGAGACCGGCGGCCAGCAGGGTGCCAAAGGTATCTGGCGCCTTGAAGGCGGTTTGGAAACCCCGCCAGACCAGGATCAGAAAGAGGATTATCACCAGGGCGGCACCAATAAAGCCCAGCTCTTCACTGAGGATGGCAAAAATAAAGTCGGTATGGTTTTCCGGGACGTAATAGAGCTTCTGGCGGCCCTGACCCAACCCGGTACCGAAGAGGCCGCCGGAGCCAACGGCCAGCAGGGATTGGATAGTCTGGTAGCCGTTCCCCCGGGGATCGGCCCAGGGATCGATAAAGGCGGTAAACCGGGCCATCCGGTAAGGAGCAATAATAATCGCCAGGGCCACCGCCCCCAACCCCAGGGCGGCCAGGAAAGCCAGGTGCCGTTTGTCGGCTCCAGCTATCGCCAGCATCAGGAAAGTAGTACCGGCGACAGCCACGGCTGTTCCCAGGTCAGGCTGGGCCAGGATTAACAGGCAGACTACAGCCAGCAGGGCCAGGTAAGGTCCCAGGCCCTGGGCCAGGTCACCCAGGCGCTGGCGGTTGTCTGCCAGGCTGGCGGCCAGAAAGATGACCATGGCTAGTTTGATGGTCTCTGAAGGCTGGAAGGCCAGGGAGCCAATTCCCAGCCAGCGGGACGAACCCCGGGTGGTGATGCCGATGACCAGCACCAGGATAAGGAGGAGTATGGCCAGAACCAGAAAGGGTGCCGCCAGCTTTTTCAACCGGGAATAATCAAACTGGACGACCAGGAAGAGTCCCATCAACCCCAGGAGCGCCCATAGCAACTGGCGTTTTAAAAAGTAGAGGGCATCGCCGTAGTTATAGGAAGAGGTGAGGGCGCTGGCGCTAAAGACCATGATCACTCCCATACCCAGCAGGAGCATAACAGCCAGGAACAACACGAAGTCAAAGGGTCCCGCCCGTCGGCGCATCGGCAATTCCTCCTCCTGGAGATACTAACCGTCATCCTTCATCTGCAGAACTAAAGACTTAAAAACATCGCCCCGTTCTTCGTAGTTTTTAAACATATCCCAGCTAGCACAGGCCGGAGAGAGCATGACGATATCCCCGGGATGGGCGGCGCCGGCGGCTTCCCGGACGGCACTGGCAAAGTCCGGCGCCAGGTAAATGGAGTCGATTCCCGCCTTCCTGGCGGCCTGCTCCAGTTCCCGGGCTGCCTCCCCCACCAGCACCAGGTGCTTCACCCGGCCGGCCATCTGTTGGGCCAGCAGGGTAAAGTCGCTGCCCTTATTCCTACCCCCGGCAATAAGTACCAGGGGATTGGAGTAGGCATTAATAGCCTTCATGGTCGCTTCGGGATTGGTTCCCTTGGAATCATTGATATAGCATACCCCGTTGATTTCCGCCACCGGTTCTAAGCGATGGGGGACGGCAGGAAAGGTTTTCAGGGTCCGGGTCAGCTGCTCCGGGTCCACCCCCAGGGCCAGGGCTACCAGGGCTGCGGCCATGGAATTCTCCAGGTTATGGCTTCCCTTCAGGGAAAGCTCTTCACAGTGGCAGAGTTTAACAGTCCCGCCGGCACCCAGGTCGCAGCAAATCACCCCGTCCTCCAGCCAGGCACCCAGGGGTGGCCGTTCCCGGCGACTGAAGAACAACACCCGGGACCGGGCCCCGCCCGCCAGGCTCCTGGTATGGGGATCGTCGTAGTTTAAGATTGCGAAGTCCCTGGCCTCCTGGTATGCCATAACCCGCGCCTTGGCAGCAATGTAGTTCTCCAGGCTGCCATGACGGTCCAGGTGGTCCGGAGTAATATTTAAGATGGCCGCCACCTGCGGATGGAAGGAGGTTATGGCTTCCAGCTGGAAGCTGCTCACTTCGCAGACAACATAGCTCCCGGGGGCTATCTCCTGCAGTTCCTTCACCAGGGGGATACCAATATTGCCCCCGACTACTGCCGGCCAACCAGCTTCCTGGAGGATCCGGCCACACAGGGAAGTTGTTGTGGTCTTGCCGTTGGTTCCGGTGATAGCCACCACCTTTACCCCCGGAGGCAACAATCGGTAAGCCAGTTCCAGTTCACTCCAGACGGGGATTCCCCGGGCCCTGGCCCGGGCCAGGGGGGGCTCCCCGGACGGAACCCCCGGGCTGGTGATAACTAGATCGGGTTGTAATTCGTTTACCTCAGGATAGCCACCCAGGATTAGGTGGACACCTTCCTTACGCAGGTTTTCCAGTTCTTCCTCCGCCAGAGCCTGGCGGTCACAGGCTGTCACCTTTGCCCCCAGGCGGGCAAGTTCAGTAGCCGCCGCCCGGCCGCTCCGGCCCAGGCCGACTACAAGAACGCTCTTTCCCTGCCAGGACATCTCTTTCTACCTTCTTCCCGTTGCATTAAATAGTTAAAAGATAAAGACCGGCCAGGGCCATGATTATAGCCAGGGCCCAGAAAAAAAGCACTACCCTGCTCTCCGGCCACCCCCCCAGCTCGAAATGGTGGTGCAGGGGGCTCATGCGAAAGAGGCGCCGGCCTGTGAGGCGAAAGGAGACCACCTGCAGGATTACCGAAAGGGTCTCCAGGACATAGACGCCCCCCAGGACTGGCAGGACCAGTTCGGTCCTGGTCATGATAGCCAGGAAGCCAATGGCCGCCCCCAGGGCCAGAGAGCCGGTATCTCCCATAAAAACCCTCGCCGGATGAAAATTATACACTAAAAATCCCAGACATCCTCCTGCCAGAGCCATGGCAAATGTAACCAGTTCCCCCTGACCCAGGGTCAGGGCTAGAATCCCGTAGGCCAGGGCAACCCACAGGGTGATCCCCGCTGCCAGGCCATCCAGGCCGTCGGTAAGGTTGACGGCATTGGTCGTCGCCACCAGGAGCAGGGCCGCCAGGAGGGGGTAATACCAGCCCAGGTCCCAGTGCCAACCGGTTACGGGCACCTGAATGACGCTCCCCCGCCCCAGCCAGAGCATGGCCGCCACTCCGGCCACCAGGCCCAGGAGAACCTGGCCACCGAGCTTTTGCCGGGCCATGAGGCCTAAGGGGCGGTGTAGAATTACCTTTAAACCGTCGTCGACCAGCCCAATCAGGGCATAACCCCAAGTAAGGATCAAGGTAGACAGGGTTAAGGGGGAGGGTGGGGCCAGGACCAGGGTAGACACAGTCAGGCCAATGAGAAACAGGACCCCACCCATGGTCGGGGTACCCGCTTTGGCCAAGTGGCTCCGGGGGCCGTCGCTGCGGACGGTCTGGCCGGCCTTCAGGCGCCTGAGAAAGGCGAGGACCGGCGGGCCCAGGATAAGGGTAACCACCGCCGCCAGGACTAGGGGTTTCAAGGCTTCAATCATGTTCGGAGCCCTCCCAGATGGCCAGCACCTTTTCCATGCCGGTAAGACGCGATCCTTTAAAAAGGACTACATCTCCATGGCCCAGTCCCCGTAGGTGCCCGGCCGCCTCCTCGTGGGTAAGGCAGGCAAAGACCTGATCCGCCGGCATCCCGGCTTCCAGAGCGCCGGCGGCTATCTCCCCGGCCAGTTCGCCCACAGTTATCAGGCGATAAAGGCCCCGGGCAGCGGCGAATCGTCCCACCCGCCGGTGCAGTTCTACTTCTGCCGGTCCAAGTTCTAGCATGGCCCCCAGGACGGCCACCCGGCGGCCGGGTAAAGCGCCCAGGGCCTGGAGGGCGGCCTCCATGGATTCAGGGTTGGCGTTATATGCGTCGTTAAAAACCAGGGAACCGCCCGGGCCCGGACGCAGGTCCTGGCGCAAATCCTCGGCCGGCCAGTCAGCCAGGCTCCGGGCCATAGTTTCCGGTTCCACGCCCAGGGAAAAGCCTACAGCCAGGGCTGCCAGGGCATCTTCCACATTGTGCCGCCCCGGGACCGGTAGCTGCACCCGGACTTCCTTACCGGGAAAAACGGCCGTAAAAAAAGTCCCCTCCAGGCCTCTATCGCCAATATCCCGGGCGTAAATCTCCCCCTGGCCCCGGGTACTGAAGAAGACCACCCGGCAAGGACAGGTGGCCGCCAGCCGGCGGCACCACTCATTATCGCCATTCAAAACCGCCAGTCCTTCTGCGGGCAAAGCTGCCAGCAACTCCCCTTTGGCAGCGGCAATATTGGCTATCGAACCGAGGAGTCCCAGGTGGGTGGTACCGATGTTGGTAATGACGCCAATGGTCGGTCGGGCTATGGCCGCCAGGGAGGCTATCTCTCCTTTGCCCCGCATGGCCATCTCCACCACGGCTGCCTGGTGCCAGGGGGCCAGGCGTAAAAGGGTCATGGGCAGGCCGATCTCGTTATTAAAATTCCCCGGCGTTTTTAGGACCTTCAGGACCGGGCTCAAAACGGCGGCAATGAGGTTTTTGGTCGTTGTTTTGCCGCTGGAACCGGTTACCCCGATCAGGGGACCCTTTAAAACTTTCTGCCGGTGGTAGGCTGCCAGTTTTTGCAGGGCCAGAAGGGTATCGTCAACCTGGATCAAAGCCTGGCCGGGGCGCAGCCCGACAACCTGATGGCCGGGGAAACTGGTTCCTATGGCCGCCGCCGCGCCGCCGGATAGGGCCGCACCAATAAAATCATGGCCGTCAAAGCGTTCTCCCTTCAAGGCAACAAAGGCCATACCCGGCTGGATCTCCCGGCTGTCGGTACTGAGGCCCTTTACCACAACTGCCGGATCCCCGGCTACCAGGTAGCCGCCGATGGCGTCACAGATCTCCCTGACCGTAGCTGTCAACATGCCGGTCCCTCCCCCGTGTAGCCCAGGGCCGCCAGTTCTTCCCTGGCTACTTGCCGGTCATCAAAGGGCAGGGTTTTATCCTTAACTATCTGGTAGGTTTCATGGCCTTTACCGGCGATAACCACCATGTCCCCAGGCCGGGCCAGGGCCAGGGCGGCAGCTATAGCCCGGCGCCGGTCAACCAGCACCTGGTAGCTGGCGCCGGGGACCTCCCGGACGCCGGGAAGGATATCGGCGATAATGGCTTCCGGATCCTCGCTGCGAGGGTTATCGGACGTAATAATACTGTAATCGCTCAGCCGAGCGGCGGCCCGGCCCATTAACGGTCGCTTGCCCCGGTCCCGGTCACCACCGCAGCCGAAGACCACCAGCAGCCTTCCCCTGGTAACCTGGCGAGCGGCCCGGAGGACATTCTCCAGGCCATCGGGAGTATGGGCGTAATCGACCACCACAGTGAAGGGCTGGCCCTGGTCTACCCGCTCCAGACGCCCTGGCACCCCCTTGAACCGGCCCAGAGCCCGGATGGCGACCTGGGGGTCTATCCCTTCCTGAAGGGCTACCGCCAAGGCGGCCAGGGCATTATAGATATTGTATCGCCCGGTAAGCCTGAGTTCCATTGCCGCCTCACCCCCCGGCCAGGTTACCAGGCTGGTGGAGCCCCCGGTTTCTAAATGGATATCCCTGGCCCGGACCTGGCACCCGGGAGTACAGCCGTAGGTGACCACCGGCACCGGCGTAAGGGCGGCCAGGCGGCTGCCATAGGGGTCGTCGCCGTTAATAACGGCATATTTCGGCCCAGCTTTCACCCCCTGGTCCAGGCCCTGGAAGAGCCGGGCTTTGCAGTTGAAATAATCCTCCATATTGTGGTGGAAGTCCAGGTGATCCTGAGTCAGGTTAGTGAAAACGGCCACGTCAAACTCGGTCCCGGCCACCCGATGCAGGGCCAGGGCGTGGGATGATACCTCCATGACTACGGCCCGGGCCTGCAAAGACACCATCTGGTAAAGGAGGTGCTGCAGGTCCAGGGATTCCGGCGTCGTGTGTTCGGCCGGCAGTACCCTGTCCCCCAGGCGGTTGCCGATGGTCCCTACCAGGCCAGCAGGCCGGCCGCCGGCCTCTAAAATAGCCTGGATCAGGTGGGTAGTGGTGGTCTTGCCGTTGGTGCCGGTTACCCCGATTAAACGCAGTTTGCGACTGGGGTAATCATAGAAACGGGCCGCCAGCTGGCCCAGGGCCAGGCGGGTATCATCCACCCGAACCCAGGCCACCCCCGGGGGCAGGGTTCGCTCCTGTGCCAGGACGACAGCCACCGCTCCCCGCTCCAGGGCGGCGTCGATGTAAAGGTGGCCGTCGGTTTTAAAGCCTTTTATGGCCACGAAAAGAAAACCGGATTGTATCCGGCGGGAGTCATAGTGGAGCCCGGTCAGGGGAACCTGCTGGTTGCCGCCCCGGGCAATGATCTTTAACGGCGCTACCAGTTCAGCCAGGGTCACTGTTTAAACGGCCTCCTTGAAAATACTCCTGGTATATTTTTACCACTTAATGGCAAATTAAGCCTCGAAAGGAGAGAGCCCGGCACCCTGCTGGCGCCGGGCCCGGAGTCTAAGGCCCCAGAACCTCCTGGGCCGGTTCGTGGAATTTGACGCGCACGCTGCTTCCCGGCGTGACTATGGTCCCGGGAATGGGGTTTTGTTCCCCGGCCTGACCCGTTCCCTCGGGAACCAGTTGCAGCCCATAGGCTGCCAGTACTTCTGCCGCCTCGGTAACCCTCAGGCTATTGACGTCCGGCACCCGGGGCCGGTTGGGATCGCCCTGGAGGTAGAGGATTACCTTTGTACCCGCAGGTACTACGGCGCCTGCCTTGGGCACCTGGGCAATGACTTTGCCGCTGTCACCCTCGACCCGCGCTGCCAGGCCGGCTTTTTCCAGTTCCGCCCTGGCCGCAGCCAGGTCCTTTCCGGTAACATTCGGTACGGTGACCG
The DNA here is from genome assembly GCF_001267405.1 of Moorella thermoacetica. Lineage (NCBI taxonomy): Bacteria > Bacillati > Bacillota > Clostridia > Neomoorellales > Neomoorellaceae > Neomoorella > Neomoorella thermoacetica. The sequence goes on along the minus strand of NZ_CP012369.1, from coordinate 763,871 downwards.
GGGCCGCTGGTTTTTCCTCACTTCCCTGCTTGCTGTCGTACTGGGGCGGTACCTTCAGGTAGTGGAGGGCATCGGCTACCACCCGCTGGAAAATGGGAGCCGCCAGGGTACCACCATAATAAGGATATCCTTTTGGCTCGTCGATTGTTACCAGGGCCACCAGGCGGGGGTCGTTGACCGGGGCCATACCGATAAATGAAGCAACATATTTTCCTTCCATGTACCCGCCGGGACCGGCCTTCTGGGCCGTACCCGTTTTCCCGCCTACCCGGTAGCCGGGGATATAGGCGTTACGCCCTGTACCTTCGCTGACAACGGTTTCTAACATCTCCCGCAGCTGCTTGGCCGTCTCGGGAGAGATGACCTGCCGTTCCACCTCTGGTTCAATCTTTTTCAGGACATTGCCTTTATCATCCAGGATTTCCTTCACCAGGTGGGGCCGGATGAGTTTGCCCCCGTTGGCCACCGCTGAAACTGCAGTTACCAGTTGCAATGGAGTAACCGCGATACCCTGCCCGATGCCAATGGTGGCGATGTTGATGGGCTTTAATTCCTGCTCGGGAATCAGTAAACCGGTACCTTCACCTGTTAAATCGATACCCGTAGGCTGCCCGAAACCAAAGGCCCTGATGTAATTATAAAAAAGACCGGCTTTCTTTTCTTCCAACCGCAGGGCCGTTTGGACAAAGACCGGGTTACAAGAATTCTTGACCCCATCCACAAAGGTCTCGCTGCCGTGCCCCCCGGGCAACCAGCAGTTAATGGTGTCCGGCCCAACCTTAATGTAACCGGGATCATAAAAACGGTCTCCCGGCTTGACTACCCCTTCTTCCAGGGCCGCCGCCGCGGTGATGATCTTAAAGGCCGAACCGGGCTCGTAGGCATCCCGCACCAGGGGGTTGCCCCAGACGCTGTTGGGGTATTTATTAAAGTTATTCGGATCAAAGGCCGGACGACTGGCCATAGCCAGAATTTCCCCTGTTTTGGGGTCCATGACAATAATATTGGCTTTTTTGGGATTGGTAGGGCTGGCCATGAGCTTATCCAGTTCACGTTCAGCAATATACTGGATGGTTTGATCAATGGTCAGCACCAGGCTGTGGCCGTTCTGCGGTGGTATATAACGGTGGGTCGCCCGGGGGATCTCGTGTCCCAGGGCATCAAACTCCATGACGATTTTACCCGGCTCCCCGGCCAGTTCCTTATCATACATGGCCTCAATGCCTTCCAGGCCCTGGTTATCAATACCGGAAAAACCCAGGACCTGAGCAGCCAGGGGGCCATTGGGGTAATACCGCCGACTCTCCGGTACCACTTCGATCCCCGGTAATTTCTTTTCCTTAACCAGATTCTTGATTTGCTGGGCTTTTGTATAGTCAACCTGGCGTTCGACAAACTCAAAGCCGGTGTTGCTAGTTATTTTCTCCAGGATCTTTTGCGCGGGAAGGCCAAGGATGGAACCCAGGGTGTTGGCTATTTCCTGGGCTTTACCGGAATCTTTGATCTCCGGCGGAAAGGCGCCGATATAGTCACTCTCGATGCTAACGGCCAGTTCGTGCCGGTTGCGGTCATAGATAACCCCGCGCTGGGCTGCCACCGGCATTTCATTAAGCCGGTTATTGAGGGCTTTTTGTTGTAATTCGCCGCCCCGCACGAATTGTAACCAGGCCAGCCTCAACAAGATTATCGCCAGGCATGATGTCAAAACCAAAAAAACAAGGACAAGGCGTTTATGAACATTGATATTCCCCTGCATGACGTCGCCCCTTGCCGGCGCCCGCTTGTTTCCCGGTTAAAGATGGGTTAAACCCCGGCCCCGGCCTGGCGCGCCGGCTCCAGCCACTGGTGCAGGGCCTCTGCCAGAGCTACCCACCAGGCTTGCCTTCCAGGTGCAGCCCCAGTTACCGCCGGCCTGGAGGGTTCCGTAGTCGCCACCTGGACCTGCTTGCCGTTCCCGGCCTGCTCCGGCACGTAGTAGATTTGCTCTGTTTTTGGCTCCACCATTCCCAGCTTGGTAGTAGCCACCCGGGCCACCCGTTCCGGTGCCTTCAAGCGGGCCACTTCTAATTGTAGCTGTTCGTTTTCCCTTTGCAAAGTACTTAACTCTCGTTTCAGGCTATCAATCTTGTAGCCTTTTATAAGCACCTGCATTGTCAGAAAAGTCAGGCTTAACCCGATTACAAAGCCCATCAATACCAGACCTAAAAGGAGGATCTTTTGCCTGGCCCTGGATTCCCGGCGCCGGTTGGAAAGCCCGGATCGCGGGGATTGTTTACTGCTAACTACTGGTTGCGGGATATAGGACAATTCCCTTGGCGCTGCTAACATACTTATTCACCATCCTTGTCCTTTAGAACTCGCCTGGCCACCCGCAATTTGGCGCTGCGGGCCCTGGGATTAGCGACGATTTCTGCCGCCGTAGGGATAACGGGTTTGCGGGTAACCGGCACAAGGACCTCCCGCCTGCCGCAGGTACATACCGGCAGGCCCGGCGGACAAGTACAACGGCCACTCAAGCTCCGGAAGGCCTCTTTGACGATCCTGTCTTCCAGGGAGTGAAAGGAGATGACCCCCACGCGACCGCCCGGTTTTAAAATTGAGTCCAACTGCTCCAAAGCCGCCCGCAGGGCATCTAGTTCACCATTTATGGCAATCCGGAGGGCCTGGAAGGTCCGCTTGGCGGGATGATGTCCGGACCTCCTGGCCCCGGCCGGAATTGCTTCTTTAATGATCGCCACCAGCTGCCCGGTAGTAGTTATAGGCCTCTGTCGCCTGGAGGCTACGATAAAGGCGGCTATCCGCGGCGCCCAGCGTTCTTCACCGTATTGCCAGATAACCCTGGTCAATTTTTCTTCCGGCCAGTTATTTACTACTTCCGCCGCCGTCAGTTCCTGGTCCTGTCCCATCCGCATATCCAGGGGCGCATCTACCTGATAGCTGAAACCCCGCTCCGGGTTATCCAGCTGGTAAGAGGATACCCCCAGGTCAAAAAGCAGGCCGTCGACTCCGGGGATGCCCCGGGCCTCTAAAATCGCCGCCAGGTCGCGAAAATTGGCCTGGACGATTTCTACGTTTGCCCCAAAGGCGGCCAGGCGCTCCCTGGCGGCGGCAACGGCCTCGGCGTCACGATCCAGGCCGAGAAGGTGCCCACCCGGCAGCAACCGCGGTAAAATGGCCCTGCTGTGACCGCCACCGCCTACCGTGGCATCGACAAAAAACTCCCCCGGTTGGGGATCCAGGAGATGTAGAACTTCGGTCAGCAGCACCGGCTGGTGGGTAAAGGGCAAAGCCGCCACCCCTAAATATCAAAATCAACCATCTTCTCCGCCAGGGCCTCGTACTGGTCGGACGTCTCCCGGCAGTATTCCTCCCACCGGGAACGGCTCCAGATCTCCACCCGGGTAGATACGCCCACGACTACAACTTCCTTATCCAGGCGGGCGTATTCCCGTAAATTTCCTGGCAGCAGTATTCTCCCCTGGCGGTCGAGCTCGCATTCGGTGGCGCCGGAAAAGAAAAAACGCACAAAGGCCCGGGCGTCGGCTCGGGTAAAGGGCAGGCTCCTCAGTTTCTGCTCCATTTCCGCCCAGCCCTGCATGGGATAAACAAAAAGGCAGTTGTCCAGGCCCTTGGTAATGACAAACTTAACTCCCAGCTCTTCGCGGAAGCGGGCCGGGATGATTAAGCGGCCTTTATCATCAATGGTATGGTGGTACTCCCCCATGAACATGGGCCTGGCACCCACTTTTGCCCTACTTTAAACCACTTTGCCCCACTTTATACCACGACATATTATTCGCCGTCAGGATAAAGATTCCTGCCGGAGACAAAAAAATAAACTCTCCCTTATATGGAAGAGTTTACTATTTCAAGGCGGCATTATTTTGCTCGCTCACCCAATCTTCGCCAAAACACCCGGTCCTCACTATTCGAACATATTGTTACCTACGGCCCAGCTCGGGCCCGGGCGTGGTTCCGGCCTATTTGGCCTTCTTGCTCAAAGGCCGGCCTTGGGCCTCCCTGTCCTCTGCGCCGCTTGCCGTCCCTGCTACAGCCTGCGGCTGCTTACCCCTCGGTGAAAACCCGCTCGCTATAAACAGATGCCAGCATCACCTGCCCATTATTTCGGCGACAGCTGCCATCAAGCCGTAGATATGTTCTGCCAGGTCTTCTTCCAGGACGCCGGTGCCGCAGGAGGGGGTGACCAGGGCCTGGCGGCAGAGGCGCTCCCGGTCCACACCCCGCCGGGCCAGTTCTCCGACCTGCTCCTGGAGTTTCGCAGCCAGGGTGGCAGGAGTCTCCTGCCAGGCCTGTTCATAGGTGGGCACAATCCCCCAGGCCAGGACCCCGCCCTGCGCTATGAAGGCAGCCACATCAGAGGCGAAAACCTGGAGGGAAGTAAAATAATTATAGGCGTCAAAACTTAAGATCCGGTAACCTGCTTCAAAAAAGACGGGCCACTCCACCCCGCTGCAGGAATGGGCCCCGGGCAGTCCGCCCCCGGCTTCAATACCGGCTACGACACCCGCCAGGGCCGCCAGGAGGTCATCCCGTTTTAGGGCTACATGGGTGGAGGTACCATAGGCCGCCAGGGCAGGGTCGTCGACAAACACCAGGACTGGAAGGTTAAAGCGACCCAATTCACGGGCCTGCCAGCAGGCCTGCATGGCCGTCGTTTTGACAATGAGGTCCCGCAGCTGGGGGTCGTAAAAGGAACTCCTGCCAGCACTATCGGTCAAATATAGGCCGGCGGTAATAGGTCCGGCAACCTGCCCCTTTAAGAAGCGGGCTTCGCCGGGGCCCTTTTGCTCCAGGTATTCCAGCAGGGCATAAAAACCAATCCCGGCTTCCCGCGGAATGGCAAAGGCTGCCAGGGCCTCCCCATCGCCGGCCTCGGCCTCCAGGTATAGGCTATAGAAATCCGTTAACCTGTCGGTCCACCCGGCGTCAGCATCGGTAAAGGCTGGCATCCCACCGGGATTTTCTTTAATCAAGCCAAGGCGCACCAGGGGGGCCAGGCTCTGGTAAACAAAGTGTTCCTGGTGGCCCCGTTTGGGTAGTTGAGGCCAGTGGGGGATGACAGGGGTGGTTTTAAAGATAAGGTCCAGGGCCGGTCCAGGCTCGAGGTAGGGCAGGCTGCCGATGCCTGCCGCCTGGAAGTTGCCGGGTAAAAACATGGAGATTCTCCTTTAGGGCCAGCTTTTTAGCCTCTATTATTTTGCACTTCAGGTGCTCTGGTCATAATTCGCTACCAGGCGGCCTTTTCCTCCTTGAGCCTTAGCTATATTTCCGAAGATCGCGGCGGAGGCGTTAGCACCACTGAGGGGCAACTCCTGAAATGCCTGCAACTAGCCGGGGTTTGGTTCAATATTGTGAGCTCGTCTTCATAGCCAGATAAGCGGCGCCGATAATACCTGCATCATTACCCAGGGCAGCCTGTAGGACCGGTACTTGCTTAAGCTGCCAGGTTCCCATGGCTGCAGCCAGGTGTTTGCGGATAGGATCTAAGATTACCTCCCCGGCCTGGGCCGGTCCCCCCCCGATAATTATTGCTTCCGGCCCCACCAGGAGGACGGCATTGGCCAGGGCTGTTCCCAAATAGCAGGCGGCCTCGTCGATGACGCGGCCAGCCAGTTCGTCGCCCCCGGCGGCGGCTGCCAGGATCTCCTTCGCCCCAAGTTCGGGCCTATCCGATAACATGGATGGGTAACCCGCTGCCAGGTACTCCCGGAAAGACTTTACCATAGCTGTGGCCGAAGCCAGGGTCTCCAGGCAGCCATGGCCGCCACAGTGACACTGCCGGCCGTCACAGACCATTTTTATATGCCCCATCTCCGCTCCATAACCGAAAAGGCCGTGATGGACGCGACCGTCAATAATCAGTCCTGAGCCGATACCCGTGCCAATGGTTACCATGAGGAGGGAGGTATATCCCCGGCCGGCTCCCTGCCACATCTCCCCCAGGGCGGCAACGTGGGCGTCATTTTCAATAGCCACAGGTAGATCCAGTAAGGCTGCCAGTTCATCCCGGAGGGAGAAATCGCGCCAGAAGAGATTGGGAGCCAGGTGGACCAACCCCCTGGCCACATCAACCGATCCGGGAATACCGATACCGATCCCTTCGAGTTCACCCAGAGCCAGACCCTGTTCACCGGCCAGGTCCCGGGCCAGGTTCTTGATGCGCTTTAAAACTGCGGTTGTACCTTCACCGGCCCCCGTAGGCACCTGTCCTTTTTTCAGAATCTTTCCGTTTATATCCACCAGCCCGGCCTTAATTGATGTACCGCCGAGATCGATACCCAAAAGGCACAACTTTAACCATCCCTTCCGAAAAATGCAGGATTTTGGGTTCTTAACAAGAACAATATACATGATTTCTTACCGTCATGGCCATATTATTGCCAAAACCTTTTGCTGGAGGTAATAAATTATGAAAATCGCCTTGATTGCTCCGGCCTGGCACGACCCCCTCTGGGAAAGTGAAAAGGAAAAGTCTATCTTCCCGCCCCTGAATCTCATCACCCTGGCAGCCATGACGCCACCCCAGCATGAGGTGACTATCCTGGATGAGAGTTTAACCGATCTCGACTTCAATGAGAAGTACGACCTGGTCGGCATCTCGGCCATGACAGCCCTGGCACCTCGCGCCTACGAGATCGCCGATGCCTTCCGGGAAAGGGGTACCATGGTGGTCCTGGGTGGTATGCACCCCTCCGCCCTGCCGGAGGAAGCCATCGCCCACGCCGATGCCGTCGTGGTCGGCGAAGCCGAGGGTTCATGGCAACGGCTCCTGACCGACCTGGAAAACGGCCAGTTGCAAGCCTTTTACCGCCAGGAAAAGCGCCCTTCCCTGGAACATATGGTTATCCCCCGCCGGGACCTCTTACAAAGGAGTCGCTACCTGGTTCCCGACACCGTCCAGACTACCCGTGGCTGTCCCTTCGCCTGCTCCTTCTGCTCCGTCAGCCAGTTCTTCGGCCACAGCTACCGTTTTCGTCCGGTAGAAGAAGTCATCAGCGAAGTCCGGGACCTGGAGGGCGAGGTAATTGCCTTTATTGACGACAATATTGTCGGTAATCCCGCCTACGCCCGCCGCCTCTTCACCGAGCTGGCCCGCTTACCGCGCAAAGTAAAATGGTTTAGCCAGGGGTCCTTAAATATCGCCCGGGACGAGGAATTATTGCGGCTCGCCGCCGCGAGCGGCTGCATCGGTCTTTTTATCGGCTTTGAATCCCTTTCCCCTGCCAACCTCAAGGCCGTCGGCAAAAGGGTAAACCTGGTGGATGATTACCGGCAGGCCATTAAGAAGCTTCATGACCACGGCATTGCCATTGAAGGCGCCTTTGTCTTCGGCCTTGACGAGGATGACGAAAGCGTCTTTGAACGCACCGTCAAATTCGCCCAGGAAAATCGCCTGGAAGCCGCCCAATTCGGCATCCTGACCCCCTTCCCGGGAACCCCCTTAAGGGAGGCCCTGGAACGTGAGGGGCGCATCACCAATAATGACTGGAGCGAGTATACCATCAGCAAGGTAGTCTTTGAACCGAAAAACATGAGCGCCCGGACCCTCCAGGAAGGCTTTAACTGGGCCTGGCAGGAATTCTACTCCCTGGGTTCCATCTCCCGTCGCCTGGGGTTGGCCAAGAAGCACGCCGCCATCCTCTGGGCCCTGAATCTGAACATCCGCAAGCGGTTTAACCATTTTATGGAAAGACTCCGGGCGGGGAACCTCGGCCTACCCCAGCCCTCCCTGGCCAGGCAATGAAAAACAAGGGCTGGGTACCCTCTCTCCCGGATAGCAGGCTAAGGCCGTCTTGCCTGTCCGTATACTTTCCCAATCACGTCACGCCCCTGCCGGGCGCACAAAAACCTCCGGGCAAAATACTACCCGGGGGTTAGTTTCTCTTTTTCTGTTACTTCCCGCTCCCCTGCCCGCCATTTGCCTGGGGCTGATTAGCGGGCGGCTGGTTGGCAGCCGATTTATTGGCATCCTGTTTGGCCATCTCGGCCTGCTTGATCATCTCCTGAACCTGGGTAGCCAGGTCCTTATCCGGGTTATGCTTTAAAATTTCCTGCCACTGGTCAATGGCTCCCTGGTAGTCGCCCTTCATGGAGGCCAGGTACATGCCATAAGTCATACGAGCGTTATTATCGTTGGGGTCGGCCTTAATGGCCGCCTGGAAGTTATCCTCCGCCAGTTTGCTATCGCCAGCGTAGAGGGCGGCCCCGGCCAGCCGCAGGTTGATGCCCTTTTCAGCGGGGTTGAGCTTCAACACTTGCTGGTAGGTGGCTACCGCTGCTTTAAAGGTCTGGGTAGCTTTTTCCTGGTCGCCATTAACAAAAAGGTAAAGGGTACCCAGGTTATACTGGCTATCCCCCAGCTTTACAGCTGTAGCAATATCACCGGGTTTAGCCTGCAAATCCTTTTGCAGGTTGGCGATATCAGTTTCCAGCTTGCTTATTTGTTCCTGGGCCGCCTTCTGCATGGCTTCTGCCTGCTGGTTGGCGTCCGGAGCTTGGGCCTGGCTCTCCGATGGAGCCACCGGGGCCTTGGGGGTTGAAAATATTGCATAGCTGCCCACTAAACCGATACTCAATACAACTACAAAAAGAATTCCCAGGACCGGCCGCCTTTTACCGAGCCGGCGCAGGGAAGACATCATTCCCATTTCTCCACCCCTCTCTGCCCCATCATAACTTAAGGGAGAGCAGGTGTCAACGGACAAAAAATATAACCCCGTTTCGCCGGGGTTCTAACTTTTTTCTATACCAGGGGCTCCCGGCCCCTTTTTTTAACCTCCTCAACTGAAGCTGCTGCCTGCCGGGGCCGCGCAACCGCCACCGCCGCTGTTGCCACCCAGGATGGTAATCCCCGTAAATAGTTGCTGCAGTTTCTTGCTGCCACAGGCAGGGCAGGTAGCCTTGTCTTTATCCTTCCAGGACATTTTAACTGTAAAACGTTCGCCACACTCCTGGCAACGGAAATCATACGTCGGCATCACTTTCACCCCCATTGGTTTAACCGTTATTATTTTAGTATTATCCATTTTCGCTGTCAATATGCAACGGCAGATAAAAGCTAAAGATGCTGCCCCGACCCGGTTCACTTACTACTTCGACCCGGCCGCCATGGGCTTCTACCAGGCCCTTAACGATGGCCAGGCCCAGGCCGCTGCCACTATCGCCCCGGGATCGGGATTTGTCCACCTTGTAAAATCGCTCCCAGATATAGGGCAGTTCCCCTGCCGGGATGCCCTTGCCGGTGTCGGCTACGCTTATCTTTAACTCCCTACCGGCCAGGCCGGCGCTGATGGTAATCCGACCCCCGGGAGACGTATGTCGCCGGGCGTTATCCAGGAGGTTGACCAGGACCTGCTCCAGACGCCCGGCGTCAGCCCATACCGGCGGCAGGTAGGGCTCGAGCTCCACCTCCAGGACTAAACCGTGTTCCGCCAGCAAGGGCTGGTACTTCCTGGCCACTCCAGTTACCAGTTCCCCGGGGTCTACCTCGGCCAGTTCCAGGGGCAGGTGCCCGGCAGCCATCTTGTTGAGGTCAAAAAGGTCATCTACCAGGCGGCGCAGGCGGTTGGCCTCGGCCAGGATAATGCCGGTATACTCCTGGCGTTCCTTCTCACCCGTCGCCAGGCCGTCGGCCAGGGCTTCGCCGTAACCCTGGATAAAACTCAGGGGCGTGCGCAATTCATGGGAGACGCTGGCCAGGAACTCCCGGCGCATCTGCTCCATCTTTTTCTGGGTGGTTATATCCTGGAGTATGGCCACCGCTGCCTCCCCGCAGGGGTCCTCTTCCTGCAGGGGAGCGGCCCGGACTGCCAGCACCCGCTCCTGCCAGTTTATTTCGCCGGTAGTTCCCTCCCCGGCCACTGCCGCCCGTAAGGGGTCCAGGAGTTCGACCGGCAGTTCCGCCCCCGGTGACAAGGGTAAACCCAGGAGCTTTTCCGCCCGAGGGTTGGCAAAGAGGACCCGGCCACTGGCTGTAAAGGCGAGAACCCTGTCAGTCATATCCCGGACCACCCTATTCAGCTTTTCCTTCTCCCGGGAGAGGGCGGCCACCGTCCGGGACAATTCCCCGGCCAGAAAATTAAAGCTCCCGGCCAGCTGGCCCAGTTCGTCCGCTGAAGCTACCGGCACCCGGACGCTGAAATCACCCCTGGCCATTTGCCGGGCCGCCAGGCTTAAGCTTTTCAGAGGCCTGGTCACCCTGCGGGCGGCAAAGAGGGCCAGGATGGTCGCCAGGAGTACGGCCACAAGGCCGGCATAAAGGATCAGTCGACTCATGGCGCCCATGGCGGCGCTTAACGAAGCCTCCGGGGCAAAAAGGATAACTGCCCCGTTAACTTCATTGCCGGTCTTGATAGGGACCGCCACCGTCAGCATACTGGTATTAAAGGCCTGCTGGTAACCCCGTTTCACGACGGTATTCCCGGCCAGGACCTGCTGGACCTCGGCACCCTCCAGGTGCATACCGGTTACTGGAAAGTTACCGTGCATCATGCGGCCGTAACCGCGGCCCCGGCCCATCATCCCCATACCGGACCCGTCACCCGGCCCGGCTTCGCTGCTGCAGGAAAGGACCAGGCCCTGGCGGTCGATGATCATCACTCCGGTACCGGCCATCCGGCCCAGGAGGTCGGCCTGGCCGGCCAGGTCACCGCCGCTACCGGTCGCCAGGCTCCGGGCCAGCAGTTCCCCTTTATCCAGCATGGTCTGGGCTTGCTGCCGGTAGTAGTAATTCCCCAGAAGGCCGTGCAGGGATATGCCAATGACCAGGAGGCTGACGACAACCAGGGAAACCAGGAGCAACCAGAGCTTGGCGGTAATACTCCTGCTGATCATGACCCCACCTCAAACTTGTATCCTACGCCCCAGACGGTGGCGATCCAGGCGTGTTCCCGGCCCAGCTTTTCCCGCAAGTTTTTGATATGGGTATCTACCGTCCGCAGGTCACCGTAAAAATCGTAGCCCCAGACCTTTTCCAGAATCTTTTCCCGGCTCATGACCTGCCCGGGGTGGCGGGCCAGGAAAAGGAGGAGATCGAACTCCTTGGGCGTCAGGTTGCCTATGGTGCGGCCGTCGACCTTAACCTCCCGGGCGGGAATGTCGATTACTAGGCCGGGAAACTGTAACCGTTCCCCCCGTGCCCGCTCGTTCCGGGCCCGCCGTAATAAGGCCTTGACCCTGGCCACCAGTTCCCGGGGGCTGAAGGGCTTGGTAACGTAGTCGTCTGCCCCCAGCTCGAACCCCAGCAGGCGATCCATTTCCTCGCCCCTTGCGGTGAGCATAATGATAGGCAGGTCCATTTCACGGCGCACTTCCCGGCAGACCGTCCAGCCGTCACCGTCGGGCATCATCAGGTCCAGGATGAGGAGATCGTATTTATCCTGATGCAACCTCTCCAGGGTCTGGCGACCCGTGGCGGCCTCGCCAACTATCATGCCTTCCTTTTCTAAATAAAGGCGCACTAGCTGGCGCAACCCGGCTTCGTCGTCGGCCACCAGCACCCGTACCGGTTCCACTTCTGGATACCCCCTTGATGTATCTATAATAAAGATAAACCCTGTGCCGGGGAAGATCAACGGTATGACCCGGCCAGGAAAGTCCATCGCGCCTCCGAAAATGGGGTCCTACAATGTATGTTACCGGGTGCGGCCACAACTCGGCCCTTCGGGCTTCAAACAGGGTGACCGCGCTTATCCTCAGCCGGCCTCGTTCTTCTGATACTCACGCGCAAAGGCGCCCTCCTGGAACCCCCTCACCCCATTGCAGTGTCAGCCCCCTTGAGGGGCTCCAGCTACAAATACTCCCGCAGTATTATTTCCAGTTGACCCAGGGAGCGGCAGGAGAACATACGGCAATAGGGCCTCAAGGCTGCTACCGACTGCCAGCGGCCCCATTCCTCCCGGCGCAGGGTATTCAGCCAGATGATGTCCTTGACCCGCCGCCGCCAGGCCTTTAAACCCGCGGCGGCCGCCGGCACCTGGAGGGTCTTGGTGTCGCTGATAATCACGATCACGGTATTTTTCTGGAATAAGGCAGGATAATCCTTCAATATACCGGCCAGGGCCAGGTCCAGGCGCGTCCCTGCCCCCCAGGTGGGGGTGGCGCTCATGAGGCGGTCCTGTAATTCCACCGGCCCCAACTTCTTGTCCAGCAGGGGCGTTACCCGTTGAAAGTCCTCAGCAAAAACAAAGGCCTCCACCCCGCCGACCACCTGGCCCAGGCCATAGATAAACTCCATGACAAAAGCGGCGTAACGGGCCATGGAACCGGAGACGTCGGCCAACAGGAGGAGGCGGGGTTTCTTAACCCGGCGGGCGCGGTAGATCAGTCGCAGGGGCAGGCCGCCGTACTGGAGGTTGCGGCGGATGCTGGGCCGCCAGCTAATGACCCGCTTTTTCCTGGTCGGGTGATAGCGCCGCGCTAAAACGCCGGCCAGGCGCCGGACCAGGCGGCGAATGACCCTGATCACCAGTTCCGGGTCAGCCCGGCTCAATTCTTTGAGGTCGGCCCACAGAAGGCCCGTGTCCTGGTCCGCTGCCGCTACAATCTGCGCCAGGGAGGCGTCCATTTCTGTACCTTCCCATGGATCCACCAGGGGCTGCTCTTCGGCCAGCTGGCGCCCCCAGTAGTTTAAATGGCCGCTGACTAGGCTCGCCAGCAGGGGGCGGAAGCGTTCATCATCGGGGGCGCCGGCTTCGCTGGCACGGACGAATTGCTGCAGGCGCTCCCGGATTTCCGGGGTCAGCTGCCGGTAAATCTCCCTGGCAGATGCCGGCAATTCCAGGGGCCGGCCCCGGAAAAGGAGGTCCTGTTCCGGTTCAGGTGTTTCGGGAAGGCTGTTACCAGCTGGTGATAGTTGCGGCCCGGGCTCGGCTTCCTGTTCCCCATCAGGGTGAAAAAAATGGGCCCAGGCCTGGTGAAAGAGGGCTACCCGGGCGCCATCCTTGACCAGGGCCGCCTGGAGGGCTGCCCGGACCATGCCCTCCCGGTCCAGGGGTATCTCCTTAAGGGCCTCAAGGGCCGTCAGGGTCTCCGCCGTGCTGATACGGAGACCAAGGCGTCGTAATAGCTGGATAAAATATACCAGGTTGGCTTCCAGGGTTACCCCCCGTTGATAACCTGCCGGCACAGCTCTTCCACCCCCAGCTCCCGGTTGAAGGTCTCCACATCCTCCTGATCCTTGAAAAGGAGGTTCAAGGTGCGGCGTACCAGGTTTGGTTCCAGAGCCCGGGCTTCCATAAGCACCAGGGCCCTGGCCCAGTCGATGGTCTCAGCAATGGCCGGCTTTTTGCGCAGGTCCAGGCCGGCCCGGATGCGATTGACGGCTGCCGCTACCTGCCGGGCTAGGACCTCCCCGGCCTCCGGTACCTTGCTGCGAATAATCCGGGTTTCCTTGTCCACGTCGGGATAGTCAATATAGAGAAAAAGGCAGCGTCTTTTCAAACCGTCGGAAAGCTCCCGGTCGCCGTTACTGGTCAACACCACCACCGGAACCTGGCGAGCTTTGATAGTGCCCAGTTCCGGGATAGAGACCTGAAAATCAGAGAGGACTTCGAAGAGGAAGGCCTCAAACTCCTGGTCGCTTTTATCGATTTCATCGATAAGGAGGACCGGCCGGCGGGGGTGGCGCAGGGCCTTGAGAAGGGGCCGCTCCAGCAGGTATTCCTCGGAAAAGAGGTCCGGCTGATCTTCTCCACGGGTACAACCCTGGCGTGAAAGCTCGATCATCAATAGCTGTTTTTGGTAGTTCCATTCATACAAGGCCTTGTTTTCATCCAAACCTTCATAACACTGCAGGCGGATCAATTCGGTGTCCAGAACCCGGCTCAAGACCTTGGCTACCTCAGTCTTGC